>JAICYD010000138.1 GCA_025934375.1 Streptosporangiaceae bacterium
CATACGACCCGCCGGTTCCCGGTCTACGCGGTCAGCACGCTGATCACCGCCACCGCCGTGCTCCGCCTGGCCGCTGACGGCAGGCTCGACCTGGACCGGCCGGCCAACGACCACCTCCGGACCATCCGGCTCGCCGACGGCGACATCACCGTCCGGGACCTGCTCACTCGCACCGACGGTCTGGCCCCCCTGCCCGAGGCCTTCGCCGAGACGGTTCCCGGCCTGGCCGAGCTGACCGGGCCGGTACTGGCCTCCAGCGGGACACGCGGCACCTTCACGGGAGGCGCGAGCGGATACGCCGCGCTCGGGGCGCTGACCGCTGACATCACCGGATCGCCCTACCCCCAGGCAGCGGCCCGGCTGGTACTCGACCCGCTGGGCATGACCGGCTCGTCATTCCCCGAGCGCTGGCCAGCAGCGGACGAACGGGCCGTCGGCTGCCACCTGCTCGACGCCGGCGAAGCGTTCGTCCCGGCGCCCGCCAAGGTCGCCACCGTCCCGGCCGCCCTCGGCTTGTGGACGACAGCGGCCGACCTGGTCCGCTTCGGACTCGGCTGGTCCGCCCTGCTGCCCGCCCCGCTCGCCGAGGAGGCAATGCGGCCGCTGGCCCGCCCGAGCGCCAGCTCGCAGGTCGCCACCGGGCTCGGCTGGCAGGTAAACGAATCCCGCGGCGTTGCGGGAATGTCCGGGCTGGCCCCTGGCGCGGCGGCGTGCCTGGTCGTCAAGCTGGACAACGGCAAGGTCCACATCGCCTTGACCAACCGGGGCATCCCGATCGATGAGGTCAACGGGCGCGTCCTCGACGCGCTCGCCGGCGCCTAACAGAGGCCGCCGATCAAGGTTGCGCCGCCGGGACACCAGCATCCCGGCGGCGCACCACGGCAGCAGGCCGACGGGGAGTCAGCACGGCACCCTGCGCGTCAGAGCACAGGAACAGTGTCACCCGCCCCGTAAGCGTCTCGGTCTCATTGACCCCGCGTGCCGCCGCATTTGTCCGCTCACTAGAGAAATCCGGTTTTCAGGACCATTTTTCACGCGCACCCGGAAAATCGGCTCGGGCAGTTCCAGAGACATGCAGCTGCGGGGATTCGGTGGACGCGCCGGCCTGCCATCTGGTTGCCGATGATCGTGTCGGTCGAGCCGCCTGCGTGCCAGTGGTCCTGACTGCCCAGCCAGCGGCTGGAGACGAGGATCACCGGCGATAATCAGGGCCTGACTCCATGCCCGCAAGGAAGCTGGGTCGCGGTCAGCACACACCCAGTGGCTGCGTGTGTGCCGGCCGCCGTGCGGCGCGTCCGCGTCGAGTTGCCGGATATGAACGGCTGGCGGCCAAGAGACCTGTCTGGCGGTTGAGTGCCGATCACCCATTCTGGCGCTCGCGCAGGCGACTCCGGCACTGGGCTTCTTCACCGCCAATCTGCTCAACGGCGCCAAGATCGTGAAGATCCTGGCGGTACGGGCAGTTTCCGCAGGTCAGCGGCCCGCAGGACCCCCTGGTATCAACACGGATTCAGCACGCCCCGTCCGAGGTGAATGCCGGTTCCGGGTTGGCCCGCATCCGGTTTCGATGGTGGTACGAACACACGCCAAGAAGGCACACGTGCGCCTTTGGGCCGCTGTCGGCAGCCTGCCTCGCAGCGGGTACGGACAGCGATGGGAGATGGCTGAGTGTGTAACAGCGCGGCGCAGGTACGGTGAAGGCCTGGGACAGTGCCGCCGCCGGGCTGGCGTCCCAGGTGAACGCGGTGCCATCGGCGCTGGCGGCCGCTGCGCCCGGGCTCATCACGGGGACCTGAGCCTGCGCGCCCGTCCGCCTCGCTAGCCGGCTCCGGGCCGGGCGCTGCTCGGACTGGGCCAGCCGCTGGCCCCGGCAGAGTGGGCGGATTCCGTCCCCCGCATCCCGTACCAGGCCCCGTGCGCCGCGTAACGGCCCCAGTGAATTTCATGCATAATAACTGTGCTCCCTAAAAGGGCCATCCCGTTTCGTTCCCCTCATAAGTCACTCCTGGCCCGATCTATGCAAGCGCGGCAAACTTTTTAGCCGATATGCGCGTCTAACTCATTGCTTGTCATTTCACCTTCGCTTGCAGGAGATCACTTGAGACGCATGATCATCACCGGGCTAGTCGTGCTTGCGGCCGCGCTCGGAACCGTCACCGCCATCCCGGCGGCCCGCGCCGCGCTTAGCCCCAGCGCAACGACCGCCGGCGCCACCGCACCCGGTGCCACCGGGACCACCCCCGTGGACCTTATCCTGGCGCGTGCCCACCTCGGCCAGCCCGGCGCCGTGCGCCCCGCCGGCGCTATGACGCCCGCTGCGACCACCACCCCCTGGTTCCTCTTCTACGGCGTGTCGTGCCTCGCGGCCGGCAACTGCCTGGCGGTCGGCGCGAACCTGAACGGCAACGGAGGGCAAGGCGCTCCGATCGCGTCGGTGTGGAACGGCACGGCCTGGCGGTCGCTGCCGGTGCACCTGCCATCCGGCGCTACCGGCGCCGAGTTGTTCGACGTGTCGTGCAGGGCTGGCGGCTGCGTCGCGGTCGGCTACTATCGCCGGGGCAGCGCCCAGTACCCGCTCGCGGAGTACTGGAAAGGCGCCACCCTGTCGCTGGGCAAGCTGCCCGCGCCGCCCTCCGGCACGGCCGACAGCGAGCTGGTGTCGATCTCCTGCCGCTCACCCAAAGCCTGCTTGGCGGTTGGCGTCTTCTTCGCCACTGCCTCGCGCGTAGTCGCCATCGCCGAGACCTGGAACGGCTCAGCGTGGAAGGCGTTCCGCCCGCCGACGCCCAGTTCGGGGCTTAGCGTCCTGGACACCGTCACCTGCGTGACCACGACCTACTGCCTCGCGGGCGGCACCTACGCCCCGAGTAAGGGCATAGGACAGCTCTCGCTCGCCGAGCAGTGGAACGGCTCGACCTGGCACCAGGTCCCGGTGAGTCAGCCCGCGTCGAGTCCCGAGGTCAGCTTGATCGACAGCATCTCCTGCTCATCCGTCAGACACTGCATGATCATCGGCGAATCGGTATCCCTGCAGGCCGACGGCACCGCGTCGACCAGGCCGTTCGCCGAGGTGCGCACCTCCGCCGGCTGGTCGCTGACTAGTATCTCGATGCCGGGCGGGGCTGCGGGCTTCTATAACCATGTGTCGTGCACGTCGGCGACCAGCTGCATGGCGGTCGGCGGGGTCGGCCCGCTCACCAGCAGCTGGACGCAGGGGCACGCGGCGTGGGCATCGTGGAACGGCTCCGCGTGGAGCGTCCACGCCATCAACTCGCCTTCCGGCCAAGGCGCCTCCCTATGGGGTGACGGGTGCCTCTCGCCGACCTCCTGCGTCGCGGTCGGCACCCAGGGCAAGTTTGGCGCGACGACCGGCGTCGCCCTGACCGGCTTCTGGAACGGCAGCTCTTGGCGGACGATCACCACCAGGTGACGCCGGCAGGCCAGCGGTAAACACGGGGCGGCTCCTTGGCAAAGGAGCCGCCCCGTCTCGTTCAGGCACGGCATCATGGGCGATCTAACACATGCACGACGCGGTCGGCGGCGGTCTGGAGGTCGAGGACCAGTAATACCCCGGGTAGTGGGCCTGCCCGCGGGCACTGCGAGCCGAGCGCCACGGCCCCGCCGTGACGACCTGCCCCGCCGTCACCAGCCGCAGCGGCCGCTCCGACACCGTCCCGTCAGGCAGCCGGACCGGCACCGACGGGTCGCGCAACTGCGTGCCGTCCGCGTCCTGGCCACCGCGAACGCGATCTTTCGTAGCCATACCGCCTCAGAACGCGACACTATCCCCGCAGCCGCGCGCAACCCGGCAGCGACACGGCTAAATGAGGCACAGCCGACGGCTGGCGCCGCCGCGCCTCCAGGCAGCGAGCAACTCCGGCAGGCACCGTGGCCTGTTTCTTTCTTGCCTGGCGGCTAGCTGGCGTGCAGGACGAAGAACAGGAAGCCCGGGATCCACTGCCTGTCCGCGACGCTGGGCGGGAGCAGTTCGCGAGGGATATCCGGTGCGACCGGCGGCTCGCTGATGACCGCTATCCGGAAGCCGGCCGCGGTGAAGGCGTCGGTCATCGCGTGCAGCGGCCGGGCCCAGAAACGCAGCACCGCGCTCTGGCCGCCCGCGGTCCACTCAACGGTGTAGTTGTAGGTCGCGAGGTAATCGGGCTTGAGGCGGGCACCGCGGTGCCACAGGTTCTCCGCGAAGGGATGGTTGACGGAGGCGATGAGGCGTCCGCCGGGCTTGAGCACGCGTCGCAGCCCGGCTAGCGCCGGGCCCCAGTCCTCCAGGTAGTGCAGGACCAGCGAAGCGGTGACGTCGTCGAACGTGCCGTCGGGGAAGGGAAGCGGGCCGGCCAGGTCGGCTACCCGCAGGTCCGCGTCGTCACCGAGCCGCCGCCGGGCCACCTCCAGCATCCCGGCGCTCTTGTCGAAGCCGGTCACGATGGCCCCCCGGTCGCGCAGCGCCGCGACCAGCGGACCAGAGCCGCAGCCGGCGTCGAGAATCCGCCGGCCGGCCACGTCCCCGGCCAGCGCCAGCATCGCGGGCCGCTCGTAGTAGGCATGAACGAAGCCGGTCTCGTTGGACGCCGCGTACCCCTCAGCAAAGCTGTCATAGTCGTTGAGCCCCGGCGGATCCGAAGAGTCAGCGGAGAACGAGCCGAGCCGGGCGGAGATCCCCTCGGAAGGGTCGTGGTCGTTAGGCATGCGGCCCATGCTGGCATGCGTTCCGGCTCGCCTCACGACGAATGTGGCATGCACCGCGCGTACAACATCGGCAGTGAGACCACTTCATGCAGCGTGAGACCCTACATCACACACCGTGACCGGTAGAGCCCCGCTGCTTAAGTACAGCCCCCGCTGCTCGTGTAGTGCTCAAGTACGAAGTCGAATGCTCATCTAAAGCTGATCCCTACAGACGCCCGGTACACCAGGACTCGCCAGCCACAGGTCTACGCGAGGTACACCGGAGGTATATACGCCCGGCAGAGGTCGCGGTCCCTTCTTCCAGGCAAGGTCAAGTCTTCCAGGCAAGGTCAAGTCCACCGGGTGGCTGGGCGGCCTGCGGTTCTTCCTGGCCTCGACCGGGCAGGCCACTGGTGGTGACATGAATTCCGCACTCACAGACCGCAAGCGTGGATGCCAGACAGGGGGTGAACTCTCGCCACTCAGGAAACACCTTTAACATGGCGCACAGCTACCCCTGGGAACGGGCCGGCCGCGGCGGCTCATCGCACGGCTACCTGCCGATCGAAGAGCATGGCATCGTCGGTGACCTTCGCACGGTGGCCCTTGTCGGCACCGATGGCACGGTCGACTGGTTCTGCCCGACCCGGTTCGATGCCCCGAGCCTGTTCGGCGCCATCCTGGACTCTCGCCGGGGCGGCTACTTCTCGCTGACCGCCCGGACCAACTACGCGCGGCCGAAACAGCGCTACCTCCACGACACGAACATCCTGCTCACCCGGTTCCAGGGCAAGGAGGCAGTGGGCGAGGTCATCGACTTCATGGTGCCGGATACCCAGACCGACGGCCGGACCCGGGATCTCCTCGTCCGCCAGGCCCGCGCGGTCCGCGGCCGGGCGCGGTTTGAGGTCGCCTGCCACCCTGCCTTCGACTACGGCCGCATGCCGCATGAAACCGAAATTATCCAAGGCGTGGGGGCCGTCTTTACCTCCCCATTTGGCCGCGCCGTGCTGCGGGCCAACGTCGGCTTCAAGGCCGAGGAGAACGGTGTCGCCGCGACGTTCACTCTGGAAGAGGGCGAGACGGCCGACTTTCACCTGGAGTGGAACGGCGATGTCCACCCGCTGCTCGCGGGCGAGACCCGCGTGCTGTTCACCCGCACGCAGGACTTCTGGCGCAACTGGCTGGCGCAGTCGCGGTACACGGGCCGCTGGCGAGAGGGCGTGCACCGCTCCGCGCTGGCGCTCAAGCTGCTGGTCTACCATCCGACCGGGGCCCTGATCGCGGCCCCGACCACGTCGCTGCCTGAGGAGATCGGGGGCGTGCGCAACTGGGACTACCGCTACGCCTGGCTGCGGGACGCCTCGTTCACCGTGTACTCGCTGATGCGGCTGGGCTTCCTGGAGGAGGCAGCAAGCTTCATGGACTGGCTGCAACAGCGCTGCGAGCTGGCCACCGCCGAAGGCGACCTGTCGATCATGTACACCATCGACGGCAGCGACCACGTCCCCGAGGAGACCCTAGATCACCTGGAAGGCTACCGGGGCACGCGTCCGGTGCGGATCGGCAACGGCGCGGCCAGGCAACAGCAGCTCGACGTCTACGGCGAGATCATGGACTCGGTCTATATCTACAACCGGGAGGCGCCGATCTCATATGACCTCTGGTGCGCCTTGTCACGCCGACTCGACTGGCTGAGCCGCCACTGGACCGAGGCCGACGAGGGCATCTGGGAGATCCGCGGGCCGCGCAAGCGCTTCACCTATTCCGCCATGATGACCTGGCTGGCCTACGACCGCGCCCGGCGCCTGGCTGACGACCGCGGGCTGCCCGCGCCCATAGAGCGCTGGCGCGACCTGGCCGCCCAGGCCCACCGCTTCGTCCAGGAGCAGTGCTGGGACCCCAGCCTTAACAGCTACGTGATGCATCCCGGTAGCCAACTGCTCGACGCCGCCCTGCTGATCATGCCGCTGGTCCGATTCGCCGGCCCAACCGATCCGCGGTTCCTGTCCACCCTGCAACGGATCAGTGAAGGGCTGGTCGCCGACAGCTTGGTCCACCGCTATGCCCTTACCGGGCACGACGGCATCGCCGACAGCGAGGGCACGTTCAGCCTCTGCACCTTCTGGTATGTCGAGGCCCTAACACGTGCCGGGCGCACCCACGAGGCCCGCGGAGTGTTCGAGAAGATGCTGACCTACAGCAACCACCTGGGGTTGTTCGGCGAGCAGATCGGCAGCTCGGGCGAGACGCTGGGCAACTTTCCCCAGGCCTTCACCCACCTGGCCCTGATCAGCGCCGCAGTCGGGCTGGACCAAGCGCTCGACCGCAGGTGAGCCAGCGGCCGGCCGGCGTCCCCTACGGGCTCGCCCGGGATGGGTAGCACGTCGCGCACGTTAGAGCCTGTCCACTGGCGGATGGACCGCTCGGGGTCGACCGGGATCTTTCTCCGAGGCACAGTCGCGACGAGGCGTAAGTTGAGTACGAACGATCTGAGACGGCGTGCGCGCGCGGAGGGACTGACAGCCGATGACACATGATCGTCCGCCGCGCGATCAGCGCGACCTGCGAGAGCGGATCGCCGTGCGATTCTTCCGCACGGTCAACCCGCTAACCCGCCGGATGATCCTCGCCGGCGTGCCGACAGGCGCCCCGAACGTCCTCCTGCTGGTGCCCGGGCGCCGGTCGGGCATCGAGCGCACGATGCCGGTCACCGTGCTCGACTTCGAGGGGCATACCTACGTCCAGGCGACCTACGGAGCCTCGGGCTGGGGCCGGAACCTCAAGGCGGCCGAGAAGGTGACCGTGGTCCACTCTGGCGGGCGCCGGAGCCTGGTACGCCCGGCCGAGATCCCGCCTGGGGAAGCAGCGGCAATCCTTCAACGCGCGCTCGCGCCATGCCACCAATCGCGTCTCCTGCGCCGACTGCTCGGCCCGCGCGTGCGGCCGCCCGCCGGGATCCTCCGCCTAGTTCGAATACGCATCGACGACACGCCACAGGAGTACCTCGCCGAAGCTCAGCGCCACCCGCTGTTCGAACTCCGGCCCGCATAACGACAGCAACCGCAGAACATGCCGCGGGAAGGGACAGTTGTCCCGGTCGTGTTATCCTGGTGGCCCGGGTGGCGAAGGCCCATGCCAGAAGACCGCGCGTCAACAGCCCGTTGATGGGCCACTAGATCTCCAAGGGCCTGCAACTGTCCCATCGTCATAGCGCCGCATGGACAGGTAGACCTGGCCCCGGCCGGCGATCGCCCAGGCGTCATCGAGCCGGTCGCCTAGTGTCAGGGCGAGGTTGCGGGCTTGCCGCACTGTCTAGTCCCCGGTCGGGTGCAGGTCACCGCGGAATACCAGCACGGCCGACGCCACTCAATCGAGTGTTCGAGCGGTGTACGTCATCCTCCGCAATGTCCCAGCCAGGGTCAGATCAGGGCCACGCCGCCATAGGCCCAAGCCCGGTCGGCGTTCGGTCCAGGCCTTATGTTGGGGCGCCAGTAGTTGACCAGGACCAACCCTGGGTCGAGCAGTTCGCGGCCGTTGAACATGGCGGTGATCGCTTCCTTGCTGCGGCCGGTGACCGATGAGTGCCTGCGGCGCGCCTCCTCCTCGTGCGCGCGCACGCGTTCCGGGGCGAATTCATCGGTATAGTGCGACAGGACCATGTAGCTGCCTGGCGCGACATGCCGCAGGTAACGCGCGACGATGCCCGCAGGATTGTCCTCGTCGGGTATGTGGTGCAGGCAGGCCACGAACAGCAGCGCGACTGGCTGAGTGAAGTCGAGTAGCTTGCCCGCTTCGCCGAGGACGATCTCCTCATCGCGCAGGTCGGCGCGGACGACTCCGGTCGAGGTGCTTTGGGCCATAAGCGCCTCGGCGTGCAGGAAGACCATGGGGTCGTTGTCTACGTAGACGACTCGGTTGGACGGGTCGGCCTCCTGGGTGATTTCGTGCACGTTCGGGCTGGTGGGGAAGCCGGAGCCGATATCGAGGAATTGCCTTACGCCCGTCTCGCGCAAGAGGCGGGTGGTACGGACCATGAACGCCCGGTTGCCGCGCGCGTAGTCCCGCAGCTGAGGCAACAGCTGTAGCGCCCATTCGGCGGCGTCCCGATCCGCTGCGAAGTTATCCTTGCCGCCAAGATAGTAGTCGTAGACGCGCGCAGGGTGCGGGATGTCGGTGCGGATGTCCGACGGTACTTCGTTGCCCTGCCGCTGTCGTCCGGCCATCTATGTCCAATCTGCCAAGGTCTGCCCCGCAGATGATCTCACAAGCGCGCGGTTGTTCTTTCCCTTGAGTTGGGTGATCTGGTATTTGGCCGACGAGCGCGCGGCAGGAAGTGGCGCGACGAGGCGGCAGCGCCCGGAACCGGGTCAAGACCGCCGGCGGGGCCTGGGAGACGGGACTCACCCAGCCATCCAGAAGCTGACATCCCGCAAGCCACGGCAGCTGAGTTGCCGACAGGCCGGGGTATCGCGAAGTGGCACTCCCTTGGTCCTATCGCCGCGATGGTTACCGATGATACCCAGGCCAGTCATGTAACTCGAAGGCTTTTTTCACGTCGAAGACTTCTCATCGCATGCGATGAGAAGTCTTCGCGATGAGAAAACTCTACGTGCTACGGGAGGCGGGCGCCTGTCGTCACGCCGGGGCAGCCGGCGAACAGGGGTGAGCAGGGGGCCGCACTCGACGGGCGCCCCCGGATTTCAGATCCGCGACACTAGCTTCCCGGCATTACGCATCGAGGGTCGGCGAGCTTTCTGCTCTCCGAAGCTCATTCCAGGAGACTCCTATGGTCATTCGCCAGGCTGTCGCGGATTTCTCGCGGCAGGGCCACTGCCTGACGAAAACCAACCCGCCGAGGCAATCGCGCAGGCAGAGGACCTGCTCTGCCGGATTGAGACTCCAGTCACCGACGTGGAGGCCACGGCACTTCCGGGCGGGCTCGGCCCGGACAACTGCTACGGGCTGGCCTGGGCCTCCTGCACGTGATCGAGGCGGCTGCGGGTGCCCATCATCCTGAATACCCGGTCGGCGCGGAGAACCCGTGGATTCAAGGGCTACGTTGTCGCGCCGGGAATGCCGTACCCGCCGCGCTCATGCAACCGACTTCGTCGCTTAGTACCGTCATCCAGCGAAGTGAAAGCTGGTGGGTCTTCGAATCGGACTAGGTTGCCGGGTCCGTGGACGCCCATTATGGGCCGGCCCTGGCCTGCGGGAGCGGGGATGCGCGCCGCAGGGGTGCAGCCGTACCCTGTCGTGACCGGGTCATTTCAGACTACGGGAGGGGCCATGAGCCGGATCAATGACGTGGGTGGCATGCAGGGCTTCCCGCCGGTGGAGGAGGAAGCCGGGGAGCCGGCCTTCCACGCCGACTGGGAGGCGCACGTGTTCGCCCTCAACCAGGCCCTACTCCGTCATGGTGTCTACAACCTCGACGAGTTCCGGGACGCCATCGAGCGGATGCCACCGGCGGAATACCTGACGTCCTCGTACTACGAGCTGTGGTTCCGCGCGATCACCGTGCTGCTGGCCGAGAAGGGCGTCCTGACTGAGGAGGAGATGGCCGGTGGCTGAGCTGTTCCGCCCGGGGGACCAGGTGCGGGCAAGCCGCAGTGATCCCCCGCACCACACCCGGCTGCCGCGGTACGCGCGCGGCGCCACCGGAACGGTCCTGGAGTGCCAAGGGCGCCATCCGCTTCCCGATCGTCGCGCCAGGCAACTGCCCGCCAGGCCCGAGCCGGTCTACGCGGTCCGCTTCGCCGCCCGGGACCTGTTCGGCGACGGCGACCATACCGTGACCCTGGACCTGTGGGAGAGCTACCTGCGCCTGGCCGGCCTGGAGGGGATGCGATGAGCGAAGACCACGCCGGCCCGGCGGCGACGCTAGCCGCCCGGGTCCGGCACCTGGAGGCCCTGCTGGAGCAGCGCGGGCTGATCGATGCCCGGGAACTGGACCGCTCCCTGGAGGCGTTCCTCGCGCGCGCCTCGCCAGCCAACGGCGCTCGCGTGGTCGCGCGGGCCTGGCTGGATGAGGGGTTCCGCGCGCGATTGCTGTCCGACGCCAACGCCGCGCTGCCCGAGCTCGGGCTGTCGATGCGCGGCGGGCTGCAGGAACAGCGGCTCAAGGTGGTCCAGAACACCGAACAGCAGCACAACGTCATCGTGTGCACGCTGTGCTCGTGTTACCCGATTGCCCTGCTGGGGCCGTCGCCGACTTGGTACAAGAGCCCCGCGTACCGGTCCCGGGTCGTGCGAGACCCGCGCGCGGTACTGCGCGAGTTCGGCTTCGAGCTCGAGTCCGCCGTCCAGGTCAACGTCTGGGACGCCAGCGCGGAAACCCGCTACATGGTCCTCCCCCGCCGGCCGGCCGGCACCGACAACCTCAACGAACAGGCGCTGGCGGCGCTGGTCACCCGCAACGGCCTGATCGGCGTCGCCCCTGCCTGAGCAATCCGCAGGCGTGATCGCGGCCAGCCCGCGACCAACCCCGCACATATGGCCAGTTGACCCTGCTCAACGACACGTGAGCCTGTTAGGGAATCGTGACGATCGCCGCTGTGTAGGCCGGAAGCGTCAGGTGGCACTTGCCTCCGGAGCACTTAATGACGGTGGGCGCGCCCACCTTGATCACGCCGGTCGTGTCGTTGACCGCCGCGCCCTGGATCCGCACGCCGGACTTCGCCAGGAGGCTGGGCGCGGTCAGCCGGAGGACCTTCGCCGATGTCACGTTGCCCCCGACCGCCAGCGTGATGGTGGTGGGCTGGGCGGTCAGGTTCTCCACCATGACGTGGGGGCCGCCAGAGGCGGGCTTCAGGGCGTAGGCCACCACGTTGCGGGCCGTGGCCCCGGTTGACACCTTGACCGGCAGGAACTTCCCGGTCCCGAGCAGGTGGGTGAAGAGCAGGCCGTAGTAGATGGGCCGGACCGTGAACTCACGCGGGTCACCGGCCGTGGGGCATATCTCGGAATACGCGGCGCAGGTTCCGACGAACATGTTGTGGAAGTTCATGCCGTCCATCCCGTACTTAGCGCCGAGCAGCGAGTAGTTGATGGCCCACAGCGCGGCGACGAAGGCGTCGCTCACGCCCGGCATGCCGCCCGAGGAGATGCTGTTGGTCTCACTCATGATGGGCTTAGCCCCGGCGAGCTTCGCGCCCGCCGTCACCCACTGGAAGGTCTCCGTCTCCCTGGTGTGGACCAGCGGGGCCGACAGCAAGATCGCGGCCACCGACGAGGATGACTGCCCGGTGTACCGTTCCCTGGCGGCTCCTGGGTACAGGTGCTCGCCGGCCAGGGCCAGCTTCCCGGCCTCATGCCTTATGTAGGGATCGAACCAGTTCTGACCCCCGACGAGGTCGGGGCCCCCGAGCGGCGCTTTCGGCGCCCGCTGGCGGATGGCGGCCAGGCACGCCGCGGCGTCCTCGGGGTAGGCGGCGGGGCCATAGCTGGCCGGGCGCTTGCCGTACCGGACGTACCCGTCCGGCTCATTGCCGCACCCGATCGCCGCCAGCCGGGAACCCAGCCCGGCGGCGACCTTAGCCGCGTCGGCGGTCACCTGGGCCTTGTCGGCGGGAAATTCGGCCAGGTCCTCGCTGTAGAACACCGTCCAGCCGGACGCCCTCACCAGCCGGACCAGCCCCGCCAGCCCCTGCGCGGAGACCCCTGTCCACACCGGGTAGCCGTTGAGGTTGAGGTTATTGTCCACTGAGAGGCCGCCGAACCGCATGGTCCCGCTGCCCAGGTTCCTCAGCAACTGCGGCAGGTTCCCGCCAGTGTCGAAGTTGCCCGCATTCAGCCCAGTGGACTCAAACGACAGGCCCACGTAGTGATTGGAGATCGCCCCGGTGGTGGTCCCGGAGGTGGTCACGGTGATCGTCGACGCGAACGGCGTCGGTGCCGCAGCGGCCCGCGGGCTGCCGCCTCCCGCAACGAGACCCTCGGCATAGCCCGTTCCGACGCATGTCACCAGAATCCCACACGCGGCCATGGCGAGCGCGCCGCGCGCCGCCTTCCTCCTGCTCCAGATTCGCACGCCATAATAATGGGAGCTAATTGCGGCTTTCCAAGCCTTCCTTTACCCGATCGTGACAATTGCGAGATCCCGGCGAGGATCCCTAACCTTGAAACTGACCAGGCGGCACCTTCCAGATCGCGGCTGAAGAAGTCCCGCACTCAGTCGCCATCGCTCAGCCGGCGCGGCCTCCGTGCCGGGGCACCGATCACAGCGCGCCGGTCAGCTCGTGGACATCACTGGCCACGGCTCGTGCTCACGTTCCCCAGGTAAACCACTGTGGTGTACTCGTTTAGCATGATCAATTGACTCTCTCAACGAAGCTGCGCCCACTACGTGGCGAATTATTCTCAATCTCCGTTTCTGGAGTGGTACGGCAAGAAACACTGCGTCGCGGGCAAAGAGAATTGCTTTCTACCTGTATGTCTAGATTTCCACCATGCCCGGTGGCATGATGATCAGGGGGTGCGTGGGGCTAGTGGCTGATTTCGGTGGGCGCTACCGGCGGGGCAGGCTTCTTGGCGCTGGCGGCATGGGCAAGGTCTGGCTCGCCTACGACGAGGACCTCGATGACCGTCCTGTAGCGATTAAGGTGATGCGCTCGACGCTACTGACTGACCCGGAGGACGCGGCCCGGTTCCAGCGCGAGATGCGCCTGGCTGCTCGCATGCAGCACCCGAACATCATGACGGTTTACACGACCGGAACAGACAATGGCGTCCCGTTCATGGTGCTGGAGTACCTGGAGGGCAGGGACCTCAGTAAAGCGGTGGCCGACTCGGCGGGCAGGACCCCCGCCGTCCTGGACTCCGAGGTGGTCGCCCGGATCGGGCGCGATACCTGCGCCGCTCTCGCCTACGCGCATGGCCTGGGTGTGGTGCACCGCGATATCAAGCCGGGGAACCTGTTCCTGTGCGACTCGGGCCTGGTGAAGGTCTCCGACTTCGGGATTGCCAAGGCTATCTCGGGGTCTCGGCTCAGCGCGACGGGCACGCTGCTAGGCACCCTCCCTTACATCGCGCCCGAGCAGTGGCTCGGCGAGCCCGCGGCGTTCAGCAACGACATCTGGGCTGTCGGCTGCGTCTTGTACGAGTTGCTGTCAGGCGCGCTGCCCCGCGCCTGCGCCGCTCCGGCTGATTACGTCACCGCCGCCGCGCGCGGGGAGCGGGTCGCCCCGCTGGCGAGCTCACGTGGCATTCCCCCGTGGCTGGCGAACGTGATCATGGCGATGCTGCAGCCCGATCCCCGCTCCCGGCCCACCGCTGCCGACTGCGGAACGCTCCTGGCTGGCCCGGCGGCAGGCTCCCCCTGGGCCAGCGCGATACGGCCCGGCGGCGGCCACGCCGCTAGCGGAGGCGCCGCTTCCCGGGCGGACACGTTGCCAGCCGCCTACGCGAGCGGTGGGGCGGATACCGCTCCCCCGCCGAGGCGGTCGCCACGCCGCCGGGCCGCACTGGTGACGGCCGCCATCGCCCTGCTGGCGGCAGCGGGCGGAACCGCCGCCGCTCTCGCGCAGAGACCCGCTAGTGGCGCGGCTTCCGGCATCGGACCGGGAACGGGACAGCGAGCGACCAGCTCGCGCAGCGCCCCGCCCTCATCCCGCCCTGCAGCCTCTCCAGGCTCTCCGCAGAGCGCATCAGCGTCTTCGGCGGGGGGTAACCCTTCGCTTCCCGCGTCGTCGGTCAGCGCCACGGCGCCGACGAGCTCCGGTACCTGGATCGCGCAATTGGGCTCCGTCCCCGTCAGCGCGGGCACAGCAGCCCTGCAATCCGAACTCTCGCAGATCCGCGTGCAGGTCCCCGGCGCCCAGTACCTCGCCAGCGACAGTTATGCCTCTCTGCGGCCCGGATACTGGGTGATCTACTACGACGGCTCCTTCAGCAACGGCACCCAGGCCCTCGCCTACTGCGCTGCCCACGGCCTCACCACAACCAACCAGTGCGTCGGCCGCCTCCTGAGCACCAACCCCGCCGACATCGGCTACATCTGCCGCCCACCCGGCGGTCCGCAAGAAACCTCCTGCTACCGGCCATAGCAACCCCGACGTGCAAGGGCCACGGCCACGTTCACCGTGGCGTACGCGCCCGGCACGCTAACCGCGATCGCCAGCCGCGACGGCACGCGCCCGGGCACCCGGACTGCGACCAGCCACCCTGGAGCTGGAAGTCACGTCATAACGGAGGCGGGCGGATCGTAGACGGGCCACTTACTCCCCGGGTCTGCTAACCGCAAAAACGTGCGGTCGCGCTCCTCCAGCGCGCGCAGGGCCTCGGTAAACGGCCGCTCAAGCCAGGCGAGGTGGTTGGCCTCGCCGTGATGATGCGTCGTGAGCTGGTCTGACCTTCGCACAGCGGTATGCCGGACGTATTCGCGGGCACCCTCGATGAGGGTCCGGATATAGCGGATGCCCTCGGGGTCGGTCATCGTCCAGTCGCCGCCACAGGCGACGTAGACCGGCGAGGTGTGCGCGAAAACCCGGCGTCCCCATTCGTCGAGGTGGTAGTCGGCACCGAACGCACGGCAGGCTATCCACGAGTTGCCGTCGACTCGCAATTCCTCGCTGATTTCGGCCTGGCGGCCGCCGTTGGCTTCTGTCCTCGCGACGACTTCGCCGTTACGCACGACTTCGAGCGAGCGGAGCGGGAAGATGCTGCGCACCGCGGCGTGGATGCTGACCGTTCCCGGCCCCGAAAGCCTGACGGTGTCTCCGGGCTCGTGCGCGTCGACCGAGAGCGTCACGAGCGGCCCGCCGGAAAGGAACGTACGCCCGGCCCGCACCGCCCGGCACCAGGCCTCATAGCTGAACTCCTCATCCAGCCGCGCGTACGTGCGATACAGGCCGACCGGCACCGTGCTCGACATCTTGTCCGTGCCGCCGACCAACGGGAGCCGGTAGCCGCTGTTGAGGTACCGGTAATACTCGGCCATCGCGTCACCGGAATGGGCTAGCATCTCCACGGCGTCGGCTCGGCCGGTCGTCACGAGCACAGCCGGCTCGGCGTTCGGGTTCGGGAAATGCGCGGCGACGACGGTGCCGCCCTGGGCGTGCGTACGGTCGGCCCAGTCGCTCAGCGTCGCGTCGAGCGCGCCGCCGAGCTCGGCCTCGTCGGGACCGTCACTGCACCACGGCATGACTGGTTCCTTCAGGCCCCACAGGACTGTGTGGCCGAGCATGTGCTGGCGGTTTTCCTGACCGACATAAGTCACGTACCCGCCGCGATCGATGACGCTGGGCCGTCCGGAGAAGTCCTCGGTATTGGTGAACAGCGCGCCCCATTGCGATTGCAGCAGATTGACGACCCGCAAATCCTCCCCCCTTTGCTCCAGCTGGGCGCCCGGGGTCGACAGGAAGTGCACGTGCGAGTCGCCGGACCACCATCCTTCCGCGGCCATGTCGGCGACGCGCCTTATCCGCAGGGTCAGGTCACGCTGACCCGGCTCGATCCGTATGGCCTGCCGGAGGGGCTCGTATTCGAATCCGCGGGCAACGTCCACGACGACGTCACCTCGGGGCAGCCACCCCTGGCAGGTGCCATCGATATACGCGTAGCTGCGCTGGCCCAGGCGGACATCACCGCCAACGTCGTAATGAAGGCTGCCGAGATTTTGGGTGACGTGGTTGTGATGGCCATGCGGCTGGTAGGGAATTCCCTCGGCGGAACGGAAATGGACCCGGCACGGCACCGGCTGCCCGGTCGCGTCGTCGACGACGGCGACATGCACCCAGTTGCGGCCGGTGTCCGCCAGCACCAGCGAGACCCGTCCGGCGTCCGCCCGCCCGTCACGTTCCACGTCACCCCAGCGGACCCGGCCGAGCTCGTCGTCACCCTGCCGGACCGCGACGCTGGCCGACGGCAGCGCGGCGACGGACGCATACGCGGCCGTCCCTTCGCTCGCACCCCAGCCGGCCCGGTCGTCCTCGCCGGGCAGTGGCTGCGGGTAGGTCGCGACGCCCCGGTCAACCTCGATATCGAATACGCCGTTCCGTCCGTCCCTCGCCACGAGTCGCACCAGGCGAGCCGCCGTGCGGACGAACGGGTGCTCATCAAGGTCGCTGGTGGTGACGCCGGCGACGATGAACCGCGGGCCGCGCGGGATGAACTCGATCCGTTCGACCGGTCGCTCCGGATGGGGATTTTCCCAGCACCACAGGTAGTATCCGGCGGACTCTGCCCTGGCGTGCTCCATCAGGCGGATCCCAGCCTGGTCCCACCTGCCCTCGAAACGCGGCAATTTGTACTCGCTGGTATCGGTGACGGCCAGGAATGGCTCCCGGCCCCAGGGCGACGGCACTACCTGGATCTCGAACCGCTCCCGGATGGGCACGGTGACGACCTCGCCGCCGGCCAGGTGAAACGCGTAGTCCGCGACGGCCTGCCCGACGGCGTGGCCGGCGGGCGCACCTGGCTTGAGCAGCCGGTGCGCGACGATCACCCGCCGGGCCAGCCGGCCGATCCCGACCGACGCGGGGACACCGGGCAGCAGGAAGCACCGATCCGCGGACGGCGGCTCCGATCCGATCAGGAACGGCAGGCCGCGCAGGTCCACCCGCCCGAGCGGAACATCGCCCGGCTCATCACCGAGGACGCCCACGCCCGCGTTCAACGCAACCGACAGGTCTACTGGCTCATAGCCCGGCATGGCTTCGATCGTAGGCGCGTGCCCGGCCCGGCCCCAGTCATTTTCGGGCTTGCCCCCGGCGATCACTGCCCGAGAAGGCGGGGAGCTGGCCACAGACGCCGGTCCCGTACGCGGCAAGCGACAAACGATCCCGCTTGAGCCGCGGCGGATACCCTGGGATGCCATGCCGGAACTTCCAGAGGTGGAGTCAGCCCGGGCTGTCATCGAACGGAACGGGCTGCGGCGCCGCATCGTTGACGTCGACGACTCCGACGCCTACGTATGCCGCCCGCATGTGCCCGGGGAAATTCGCCATGCGCTGCTCGGGGGCGAGCTCATCACCGCCATGCGGCGCGGAAAGAGCATGTGGTGCCAGACCGACCATTCGTCGGACGCGGTCACGCTCGGCATTCACCTTGGCATGTCGGGCAAGATCGTGATCGCTGACGCGGACGGAACTGAGATCGACGGCGGCGACTACTGGGAGCGTGGTCGCCAACCGGGAGATTATCGCTGGAAGCGTTTCAGCCTGACTTTCGACGACGGCGGCCGCCTCCTGCTGGTTGACCCGCGGCGCCTGGGCCGGGTCAGGCTCAATCCGCCCGTTGAGGAGCTGGGCCCCGACGCCCAGTTGATCACGCCGCCTCAATTCCGGGCCGCCCTGGCGGCGGGCACCACTGAGCCGATCAAGGCGCGAATCATGGACCAGCGGCGAATCGCCGGCATTGGCAACTTGCTAGCCGACGAAATCCTCTGGCGCGCCCGGATACACCCCGCACAGGCCGTCAGCAGCCTGACCGAGCCGCAGCGCGCCCGGCTGCTCAGAGCCACCCGCGACACGATCAGGGTCGCCCTCAGCGACGGAGGCGTGCACACGCTGACGATCATTCCGTATCGGCGCCGGGGAGGCACCTGCCCGCGCGATCACGCGCCAATGGCGACCGGCACGGTCGGCGGGCGCACAAGCTGGTGGTGTTCGGCCGAGCAGGTGAAATCAATTGGCGCGGACGGTTAGCTTGTTATTTAACCCTTGTTTCCTGGATCGTCCTGAGTTGCTTGTGCTGTACCGGCGTGGCGTGGTGACGTGAGACAGCCGCCGCCGGATGATCTTCGGGTTCCTACCACAGATCCTGAAGACACCGAGGCGGCGGC
>JAICYD010000017.1 GCA_025934375.1 Streptosporangiaceae bacterium
GACAGCACCACCGGCTCCAGCCTGTTATCAGCCATGCTCCCAGCAGACCGCAGCCCGGACCCGGCGAAAAGCCCGCAGATCCAGATGGTGACGCGAAACGACTCACGTGGTAACCCAGCAACTCAGGGCCGGGTCACTAGCGGGTCTCAGACAGCCTCTTGAGGAACTTCCTCAGTGACGAGTCGAGTTCCCTCGGGTCGGACAGCGCTTCAACGGGGATGCGGTCCACGAAGGCAACACCGGCGTCTAGCCAAAGGCTGTCACGGGTCATGTCCATCGCCCGGCGCGCGTTGTGGCGGGGACCGTCTATCTCCAGAATGCCAGCCCTCTTCTTATACGTCACGAGAACATCAGGCTCCCAAGTCCTGCCGGGGAGCCTGCCAGCAGCGAGGGGGAAGATTCCCAGCGTGTCGTCATTCGGGTAGGTCGCCTGAATCTTCTTGAGGGCCTTGTATACCTTCAGCTCGCCATCGTTGGTGAAGCTCAGCCCGTCATCGACCCACCGGGGAGGCTCGTTGCGGATGCGCCGGGCATGGTTCGTCGGCTTGCCGCCCAGGAGCTGCCGAAGGTTATCCTGCCAGCCTGGGCCGAATTCGGGCAAGATCTCGCGGGCACCCGCGAACCAGATGCCGTAGCTCTTGCGCCTCTCGATCTCGGAGCAGGCGTCCCTGATCTTGTCTGTGACATCTTCCGTGAAGCCCGACATGTGCTCCGGGGCAACTTCGAGCCAGAGGGAATCATCGTCGAACCTGTCCTCACTCGGATCTACTTCGATCCGGTCCACGTCCAGAAGCAGCCCGGCGATCTTGTCGTGACCCCGACCGATCAGCAGGTGAGCCGCGAGACTAATGGTCGCCTCTCCCCGGAGCTTCAGCCTTTCGCGGTGGTCGAGCCTGTCGTTGGCAAGTAGCTCGCCGTACGTCTGAGTCCTGGGCTTACTGTTGTCGCCGCCAAAGTACCCCTGGGTCAATGTAACGACCCCGCTCCCGTTCGTGTCTTGGGATGAAAGTACCATCTCGGACCGACATTGACGCCTTAATCAACTCGTCTGCCATGAGCCACTGTCCCTACAGACGTCGCGCGGAAGCGCTCAGCCAGGCGCATCGAGGGTCGCCCGTCTCTCGACGGTGAGCGCGCGGAGCGCGCCTTTTGTTCTTGCCCGTGAACTTGACGTTGCGCCTGGCGGAGCCAGGCGGGGGGCGGTGGGGCGGGGGCGGCGGGCTGGCCCAGGAAATTCCGTCCTGACCCCGTTCGGCGCGGTACCGGCGGGGCCTTGGACGGCTGGCGTCGTGGTCCTAGCGCCCTTGCTGGCTGCTGCTCTTGGATGCTGCCTTATGGTCCTGGTGGTCTTGACCGCTACCTAAGCTGCCTCGGCCTCGGTGTCCGGGGCGGGGCGGGTGGTCCACCTGGTGTTCATCCGGCCGGCCATGCGGTCAAGGCGTCCGGGCATGCTGCGGACGTAACGGCGGAACGTCACGTCGGGGGACTTGTGCCCTAGGGTCTCCGACAGGTCGGCGATGTTCGCGCCACTGGCGGCTTCTCGCTGGCGAACTGGTGGCGCAGGTTGTGAGCGTGCCAGCCCGGCTCAATCCCCAGGGCCTCGGCGACTGCGGCTAGCCGCTCGGCTGCGGTCACGTAGGACAGGTAGCGGGTGCGGCCGGTGGCCCCGGGGCAGACGGGCCCGTCTGGCAGTGCCTGGATCATGTTCCAGATGTAATCGGGTACGGGGATGTCTCGGCCTTCGCCTGCGGGCCGGTGCTTGATCGCTACTTGTGAGTGGCCGTCGTCGGCTGCCTGCCAGCGCAGCTGCCACACTCGCGCGCCGTCGTCGCGCTGGACGAAATCGGACTTGGCCGCTCCCAGTGCCTCGCCGATTCGCGCGCCGCAGCACCGCATGAGCCATGCGGCCACCCCTAGCCCCTTCAGGGTGCGCTTGCGGGTCCGGCCCGTGGCGTCCGTGGCCGTGATCGTGATCCCGTCTGCCAGTTGGCGCACCTGCTCGTCGGTGACGAACACCCATGGGGCGTTGCGCGCTGCCCACTCCTCGGCGTTGGGCCGGTAAGTCTTCAGCTCGATCCCTACAACCTGGTGGCCGGGGATGACGTGGCGGCGGACGGCTAGGTCCAGGGTTCCCTGGACCATGCGCAGCACGCTGGCGCGGTAGACCCGTGACCGCTTGATGTGGGTGGTGTTGACCAGGGTGTCAACCTCGGCTTCCATCCGGGCCACGGTGGCAACCGGGAGCGCGTCGAACATCTCCTGAGCGCCGGACCCCCGGTAGTTGCGCTCATATACCTCTAGGGTGTCGGCGCTGAAGTCGAGCCTGGCCGTGTAGTCCTTGCGGATGTCGCCGAACTTCCGGGCCCCCGCGCGGGGGTCGGTGAACAGCGCCCCCTGGGTGACCTTTTTCGTGGACAGCTCGGCCTGGAACACCTGGGCCTCGGTGAGCGTCGTGAACGATCCCTCACGCTGGCGGGAGTTGACCGAATACCGTACCGTCCACTTGTGCGGGCACTCCTGCACCTGGCCGGGCTCGCATGTGTGCTGACAGGTGCCGGCCGCGCATGACTTGTTGGTCTGCGGCCGGTGGCCGGTGCGGTCGCACTTCTTGAAGATCGTCGCCTGAATGATGCCGTTAGCCTCCGCTGATGACTTTTTCGACACGTTCATGACACCTGACTCCTGCCTGACCCTGGAGTTCCCAGTATGCCCGTGAACTGGGCATACATCCATTATCATGGTATTGAAACCAATCCCCAGGCCCGGGTCGGCCGCCCTTCCGGGCGGCCGACAAATCCGGCTTCCCTTCACCAGGCTGCTGACTTAGGCGAGCGGCAGCGTGAGGGTCAGCCGGGCCCCGTGGCCCGGCTGACTGTCGGCGGTGAGCATGCCGCCGTGCGCGGAGGCGAGCTCAGCGGCGATGGCGAGGCCAATCCCGCTCCCGGACGTCTGCGCGCCCGCCTGGCCACGCCAGAACCGCTCGAAGATCCGCGGCAGCTCGTCGGCGGGGATGCCGACGCCGGTATCGGCGACCTCCAGGACCGCGTCCCGGCCGCGCTGCGCGGTGCTGATCGTCACCATGCCGCCCGCCGGGGTGAACTTGAGGGCATTGCCGAGGAGGTTGGCGACGACCTGGTGCATCCACCGCTCGTCGGCCAGGACGGGGACGGGGGCCAGCCGGCGTTCCAGCGCGACCTCAGCCATCTCGAACTGGCGGGCCAGGCTGTCGGCGGCGGCGCCGGCGACCTCAGCGAGGTCGTGGCGCTCCCGCGTCAGGTGCAGCGCGGCGGCGTCGGCGGCGGCCATGGTCTGCAGGTCATCGATCATGCGAGCCAGCCGGAGCACCTCGTCGTGCAATGACCCCAGCTCTTGCGGGGTGGGGGCGGTGACACCATCGAGCAGGGCCTCGTGCCCGGCTTGCAGCACCGCCACCGGGGTGCGCAGCTCATGCGCGACGCTGGCCACCAAGTCCCGGCGTATCTGGTCTTCATGGTCGAGCGTGTCGGCCATGTGGTCGAAGGCGGCCGCGAGCTCGCGCAGCTCACCGGGGGCCTTGATCTTGCCTGCCCGCGCGGACCGATCGCCGCTGGCCATCGCGCGGGTCACCGTGATCAGGCGGGCGACCGGCCGGGTGATCCGCCGGGCGACCGCCAGGCCCGCGACCAGCGCGACCAGCGCGGCCAGCCCGGAGGTCCCGGCGATCGCTCGCAGCAGGGCAGTCCGCAAGACGCTGTCGGCGCCGCCGAGGCCGGCGGCGGTCAAGGAGACCTCCGCCGTGCCGACCCGCTGGCCGCCGGCCAGGACGGGCGCGATGGACGAGGGACTGGCGGTCGGCGCGAAGCGGGGGGTGGTCGCGACCGTGCGCCCGGCCGCGTCGGCTATCCGGACCTGCACGCCGCTATGGGCCGCCAGGTCGAGGACCGGCCGGAGGTTGGCACCCGCCCAGGCCTGCTGCTGGCTCCAGGAGTCGCCCGCCGCCGTCGCGATCGCGCCCGTCAGGTCGGCGCGCTGGCTGCTGACTAGTGACGACACGTCGGCGGCGGAGAATACCGCGGTGAGGATGGCGAGCAGGGCCACCGCCGCCAGCGCAACCCCCAGGAACGCCAGCGTCAGCCGCAGGCCGAGCGTGTTGCCGCGCTCAGTCATCGCGGGCGAGGCCTAGCCGGTAGCCGCCGCCGAGCACGGTCATGATGACGCGCGGGCTGCCGGGATCCTCCTCGACCTTGCGGCGCAGGTTCTTCACGTGCGAGTCGACCGTGCGCTCGTAGCCCTCGAACTCATATCCCCGCACCTTGTTGATCAGCTCGAATCGCGAGTAGACCCGCCCCGGCACCGTCGCCAGCGCGCCGAGGATCCCCCACTCCGTGGGCGTGAGCTGAACGGGCGTGCCGCGCACGGTCACGGTGCGCCGCGGCTCGTCGATGACGAGTACTCCGTCGCCATAACTAGACACGTGACTCTCCGGCGCGCGGGCGCCCCGGCGCACGATGGCCTGCACCCGCAGGACCAGTTCCCGCGGGCTGAAGGGCTTGGTGACGTAGTCGTCGGCGCCGAGCTCCAGCCCGCGAATGCGGTCCTCCTCGGCGGCCTTGGCGGTGAGCATCACGATCGGGACGGCCGACATCGTGCGCAGCTCCGCGGCCACCGTTTCTCCCGGGATGTCGGGCAGGCCGAGGTCGAGCACCACCAGGTCGGGCGCGGACTGCATGGCCATGGTGATCGCCTCGGCGCCCGAGCCAGTCGACAGCACTGTCATGCCGGCCCGCTCCAGGTATGACCTGATGAGCTCCCGCAGCTTGCGCTCATCCTCAACCACCAGCACCGTGATCGCCATCGCGCCTCCCGTCGCCGTCTCGTGTCGCGCCTCCACACCGTCACCATGTCAACTTCACCGGGCGGGCACGCTCACGGGGTGCAGTGGTACCGCATAGCGATACCGCTAGAACCGCAGCATAAGGCAGGGCTGATGACTGGAAGCGACCTACTCGTCGTGGGGCCGTGGATCATCTTCGGCGTCTGCCTGGCGGCCTTGTGCATCCGGCTGCTTCGCGCGCGCCGCTCCGGGCAGCGGCCGCCGTCCGCACAGCGGAAAGACAGCTAGCCCCTCGATCAAGGAGTCCCATGCGAGCAGAAGACAAGGACACGCGCGGCCCACGCTGGAGGGCCATCCTTGAGGCGCGATGGCGGGACCGGCTCCAGGAGGTCATCGAGCTGTCGGGGGCATATTACGCGGCCACCGCGGAGCCGGCGGGCGGCATTGAGGACCGGCGCGCCCGGCGGCTGCTACGGCAGGCGGTAGTGGCGCGCCAGCGGCTAGCCGACACCGAGGCCGCCCTTACCCGGCTGGCGACCGGGGGCTTCGGCCGGTGCGAGCAGTGCGCGACGCCGATCGTCCCCGTGCTGCTCGCCGCCGCCCCCGAGACCAGGTACTGCACCCGCTGCGGGACGGCCGAGATCGCGCCGGGCAACGGGCACAAGGAGCGGGCCGCCCCGCCGCGGCTGGTGCCCGCGCAGCGCATCCCGGCGGGACGCCCGTGATCGCCCCCGAGGGCCAGCGTCGCGTCTCCACCGGATCTCCACGCGGCCCCGACCAGCCTTGCACACTGATCGCCGAGCCTGATGGGGTGAACGACAAGGAAGGGCAGGGAAACTGCGATGCTTGGAAGCGGTATGCCGCTGATGAACCCGGTCAGCGCGGCCTGGAACACCGTCGGGCGATTCGACGACTACGAGAGCGCTCAGCGCGCCGTCGACCGGCTCTCCGACGACGGCTTCCCGGTCGAGAAGCTCGACATTGTCGGGTCCGGACTGCGGCTCGTCGAGCGGGTGACGGGCCGCCTGACCAGTGCCCGGGCCGCGGGCGCGGGCGCGCTGAGCGGCCTGTGGGCGGGCCTGCTGCTCGGGATCTTGCTCGGGCTGTTCACGTCGGGGCACTCGTTCCTCGCCGTCGCCCTGACCGGTGCCGCCTTCGGGGTGCTGTGGGGCGCGGTCTTCGGGTACGTGGCGCACGCCAGGACCAAGGGCCAGCGCGACTTCAGTTCCGTGCGCGGGCTGGTCGCGACCAACTACGACCTGATCGCCCGCGAGGGCTCGGTCGACCGCGCTCGCTCGATGCTCAGCGAGGCGGGACTGCTACCGCAGGTAGATATGGAGGCGCCCGGACGCTGACGATCTGGCGACGTCAGCCGAGCGGAGGTCAGCGTTGACCGCTCCGCTGTGGGCGTGGGCCGCCTTCCTGGCCTTCGTAGCCGCCATGCTGCTCCTGGACCTGTTCGTGCTCCACCGTCGGGCTCACGAGGTGTCGATGCGCGAAGCGGGCATCTGGAGCGTCATCTGGATCGGCATCGGGCTGGGCTTCGGCGGCCTGCTGTGGGCCTGGGCGGGAGGGGTGACCGCCCAGGCCTACCTAGCCGGCTACCTGATCGAGAAGAGCCTGTCGGTCGACAACCTCTTCTTGTTCGCCGCCATCTTCTCCGCGCTCGCCATCCCGGCGCGTTCCCAGCACCGGGTGCTCATGCTCGGCATCATCGGCGCGCTCGTCATGCGAGCCGCCTTCATCGCCGCCGGCATCACCTTGATCGAGGCCATTCACCCGGTCATCTACGTCTTCGGCGCCGTGCTGCTCGTGGCCGCGTTCAACATGCTGCGCCCGGCCGCGCACGACGCGCCCGGCCGCCCCCGCGTGCTGCGGGTCCTGCAGCGGATCCTGCCGGTCACCGACCGCCTGCAGGGCCAGCGGTTCATCACGCGCCAGGGCGGGGGCGGGAAAGGCCGCCTGCTCGCCACCCCGCTGCTGCTGGCGCTGATCGTGATCGAGACCGCCGACGTCATCTTCGCCGTCGACTCGATCCCGGCGATCCTCGCGGTCACCACCGACCCGTTCGTGGTCTACACGTCGAACGTCTTCGCACTGCTCGGCATGCGCGCGCTGTACTTCCTGCTGGCGGGGGCGGCCACCCGGCTGCGCTACCTGCGCCCGGGGCTGGCGGTCATCCTCGGGGCGGTCGCCGTCAAGCTGCTGCTCGCCGACGTCGTGGAGTTCCCGGCCTGGTCCGCCCCGGCGTTCATCACCGCCGTGCTGGCCGTCGTCGCCGTGCTCTCGCTGCGCTCAACTCGCGGTGACCGCCGCCCGCCGGATGGGGGTCAGGTGACCGGCACGTCGGTCACCGAGTTCCCGCTGGAGTTCGCGAACCACATGCGGGAGCCGTCGAACGCCGCGCCCCCCGGGGCGCTGAAGCCGTAGGCGCCGCCGGCCAGGGTCTGGACCAGGCTGCCGTCCACGTGGCTGATCTCGGTCACCGAGTTGCCGTCGAGGTTAGTGACCCACAGGTGCAGCCCGTCGAACGCGATGCCGAACGGCAGGTTGAAGCCGTAGCTGGCCCCGGCGACGACCTGGACGAAGTCGCCGGTGGCGGCGTTGAACTCCGACACCGACGCGCCGGTCTGATTGGCGACCCACATGTTCGTCCCGTCGGACGCGAGGGCGTCCGGGCCGTCGAACCCGTACCCGGCAGAGGGGGGCAGCACGCGGAACACGCTGCCATCAGAGGCGTTGATCCCGGTGACGGACCCGTTCTTGGGATCGGTCACCCACAGGTGGCCGCCGCCGAACGCGATCGCGTCGGACTCGGAGAAGTCGTAGCTCGGGCCGGTCAGCGCGCGGACCAGGCTGCCGTCCGACGGGCTGATCTCGGTGACCGCGCTGAGGCTGACCACCCACAGGTGCGTGCCGTCGAAAGCGATGCCCTGCGGGGTGCCGAAGTCGTAGGCGGCGCCGCTGACCACGCGGACCAAAGCGCCGTTGGCCGGGTTGACCTCGGTGACCGAGTTGCCGCCGGCGTTCACGATCCACAGGTGGGCTCCGTCGAACGCGATGCTCACGGGCCCGGAGAACCCGTAGCTGGCGCCGCTGAGAACGCGGACCAGCTTGCCGTTGGCCGGGTCGATCTCGGTCACTGAGCCGCCGTTGTTGGCGATCCACAGGTGCGTCCCGTCGAAGGCCATGCCGTTGGGGTGGTTGAACCCGTAGGCGGCCCCGCTGTAGGCCCCGCCCCACCAGTCGAGCGTGGCCACCCGGGACAGGTCCGGCGCTGGCGGGGCGCCGGCGGGCCCGGTGGCGCCGGTGGCGCCCGCCTTGGCGAGGACGGCCCAGTCGGCCGGCGTCGTGGCCGGGCTCTTGCCCCTGCTCGCGTGGACCGCTATGTAACTGGAGCCGTTGAGCGCGACCGCGTCGCGGGGATTGTAGGAGGCGGTCGCGGACCAGGTGCCGCGCCAGGTGATGCCAGTGCCATTCCAGGTGACCTGCCGTTCCCCGGGCACGCAGTGCTGCCGGGCCGAGGGGTCGATGAGGCGCAGCGCGCCGTTGCTGGTCCGGTAGCAGGCGGTGAAGACACTGGTCCCCGACGCCGGGATCGCCGCCAGGGCGATGCCGCCGCCTCCTCCGGCCACGATGACGGCCGCTGCCAGGGCCACCGCCCATGGGCGCTTCAGCCATCCTGCGGACCGCGCGAGGGCGCGCGGCAGCGTTATGCGTCCCGTCCTAGACATTCCCGCTCCCGTTGAGTGCAGTGAGTGATTTGAGCCGCTTCCCGCCATGCCTGCTTCCCCTGCTCGCATGGACGGAATGAGATGATTGGCGACTCGTCAAGCGGATTATGCCCGCGCCGCGCCCCGCTGGCTAGAGGAGATCGCTGAGCACCTGCCAAGAATCTCGCGGGGCGTACCCTCAGAGCATGTGCCGAAGCATCAAGACATTGCGCCCGCCGTACGCCGAGCAGGTAACCGACGCGGACATCCGGGCGGCGGCCCTGCAGTACGTGCGTAAGATCAGCGGCTTCCGTGCCCCCGCCGGGCACAACGCGGAGGCCTTCGCGACGGCCGTCGAGGAGATCACCGCCGCGAGCACCCGCCTGCTGGCCGCCCTGGAGGTCCGCGGTAGCTCAGGGGTAGTGGTTCGCGACGTTGGGTAGCATCCACTCATGAGGCTCATCCTCAACGTGATCTGGCTCGTGCTCTGCGGCTGGTGGATGGCAATCCTGTACGCATTCGCGGGGGTAGTCTGCTTTATCCTCATAATCACGATTCCGTTCGGAATCGCGGCATTCAGGATCGCGAACTACGTGCTATGGCCGTTCGGCCGGTCTGTAGAGGTCCGCAGGGACGCCGGCCTGGGGTCCCTCATCGGCAACATCATCTGGATCATCCTGATCGGCTGGTGGCTAGCCGTCGGCCACTTGACGAGCGCGATCGCGCTCTTCATCACCATTATCGGCATTCCCCTCGCCCTGGCGGACCTCAAGATGATCCCGATCTCGCTCGTCCCCCTGGGGGTGCGGATCGTGCCCTCGGATGAGCTGTATCCCGGCTATCGCCGCTAGCCTCGCGGGGCAGCCGGCGCACGGCTGGCGGGCCGGGGCAGTAGCCTGTGCGGCATGGAGGACACCGAGTTCTACGCGGATGAGGACAGCCGGGTCGAGGTTGAGATCACCTATGACACGTCCGCCGCGCCGCACAAGGCTGACGAGCCTTACCTGTACGTGATGTATGACGCCGCGAAGCCGGAGGCGGGCAAGCTGTACTTCACTCAGGCGGAGTGGGACGCCTTCGTGCTCGGCGTAAAGGACGGCGAGTTCGACCTCGACGAGGACGGCAACCTGCCGCCAGTCCCCGAAGACCAGCGGGCTCCGGAGGACGGCGAGGCGGAAGGCTAGCAGGCGGCTTAATCCGAATCGTTATCTCCACAGTCCGGATATTTCCGGTTACGCTGCCGACATGGTCCCCCCACCGCCGCCAGGCCCTGTCCTCGACACGCGGCGGTTCGGCCGCACGCCATTCGCATTCCAGCTCGGGCTTTTCGCCTGCTCCCTGATCGCAATCCTCATCCTCGTCATCATCGTGCTGCAGCGGGGCCCGGCACCCGCGCTGGTCGGCCTGCTGCTGTCGATGCTCCCCATTCCGCTGATCCTGGCGCTGATCTTGCTGCTGGACCGGCTGGAGCCGGAGCCGCGGGCGCTGCTGGCCGCCATCTTCGGGGCGGGCGCGGGGGTTGCCGCGATCATCATCGTGCTGAGCCGCCTCACCAACAGCGCCGCTATCGCGATCCCCGAGCTCGGCCCGCACGCGGCCCGCACGCTCAGCATCGGCGTTGGGGCGGCGATCGGCGGAGCGGTCATCGCGGAGTCCCTTAAGGGCCTGGTGCTCCTCGCGCTGCTGCCATCCCGGCGCACCGAGATCGACGGCGCGCATGACGGGGTCGTGTACGCGAGCATGGTCGGCCTCGGGTTCGCGCTGGTGGCCAACGTCTACGCGTACACGGTGGCCTGGAACGCGGGCGCGGGCGCGATAGGGGGGGAGTTCGCGCGGCGCGGGATCTTCGGCCCTCTGTTCCAGGCGCTGTTCACCTCGATGACCGGGCTAGGCATCGCCTACGCGGCCGCCCGCCGGGGGAGGAGCGGACACTGGGCGATCGCGCTCGGCTGGGTCGGTGCCGTCGCGCTGGCCACGCTCTGGGACCACTCCGTGGCGCTCGGCGGGGCGGACCTGGCGGTCACCTACGCCATCTTGATCGCCGCGGTCCTGGTGCTGTCCGGCGTCGTCGTCGCCGACCGGCGACGCGTCGTGCTCATGATCCACGGCATCCTTCCGCAGTACTCGGGGACCGGCCTGATATCTAGCGTTGACGTTGAGATGCTGGCCAGCCTGCGGCTGCGGCGCCTGGGCCGGCAATGGGCCAAGCTCAACATCGGCCCGGCGGGCGCCCGCGCGATGATCCAGTACCAGCTCGCCGCGACCGAGCTGGCGATGGCGGGCAACCGCAACCGCCAGGGCCGGCTCACCCCCGAGCGCTTCGCCCAGCACCGGGACGACTCCCTGTCGCTCATGCGAGCCGCCGTCGACGCGATCCGCGCCCACGAGCAGCTCTACCCGCCCCCCTGGGTCGGCGAGGCCCCCTCCGCCTTCGTCCGCCCGTCGTAACCGGCCCTGAAGCGCGCCCCACGCACCACTCCGCCCCCCGTTCCCTGGCAGCTGGCTCTGCATACTGGCGAGGGGGCAAAAGGTTAGAAAACCCCTCGATTTTGGTCCCCAGTAAGCCGAGTTCCGATTTGCCGGGTTCATTCGCGCCGCCGGCGCCCGGCCGCGTCGCCTACCAGAGGGCGCCCTCGGGGATCGCGCTGAGCGCGCCCTCATGGCGGAGCAGCCATTCCTTGCGTGCTATGCCCCAGCCGTAACCGGTCATCGAGCCATCCGCCCCGATCACCCGGTGGCACGGGATGATGATCGAGATCGGGTTCCTCCCGTTCGCCAGGCCGACGGCCCGGGAGGCGAGCAGTGACTTGCCGAGCGCGAGCGCGATCTCCCCGTAGCTAACGGTCTCCCCGAACGGGATGCGGGTGAGCTGCGCCCACACCTCCAGCTGGAACGGGGATCCTTGCGGTGCCAAAGGCAGGTCGAAGTCGGTGCGCGCCCCGGCGAAGTACTGCTGCAACTGCATCGCCGCCTCTGAGAAGGTTCCCGCGCGGCGGACCCACTGCGGCTGGACGGTCGCCGACCGGTCATCGGCGTCCAGCAGGTACAAGCCGGTCAGGGCCTGGTCATCCCCGGTCAGCGCGAGCCTGCCGACGGGAGAGTCCACGATGTCGTACCCGACAGCGACCTGCCCTCGGCCAGTCCCGGCCACGCTCGCCGCAGGCAGGAATGGCGTATTCACGAGTGCTCCTTCATATCTGCCGTTTCAGGTGATTCAAGCGTTTCAAGTGTGGCCCACAGGTGGTGGACGGCGTACGAGCGCCAGGGGCGCCAGGAGTCGGGGCCGTCCGCGCCGACGCCCCCGGGGCGCCCGAGTTGCCTGAGCGCCCGGATCACGCCGGCGTCGGTCGCCAGGAACGCGTCCGGTTCTGACAGCGCGCGCATCCGGATGTAGCCCGCCGTCCACGGGCCGATGCCGGGCAGCGCGAGCAGTCGCGCGGTCTCCCGCTCCCGGTCCGCGCCGGGATGGAGCGCCACGTCCCCGGCGGCGAGCGCGGTGGCCAGGCCGACGAGGGTATTCGCGCGCGCCCGGGGCACGTGCAGGACGTCCGTGGCCAGCGCCGCCGGGTCCGCCGCGGCGAGCGTCGCCGCGTCGGGGAAGCAGTGGGTCAGCGTCCCGCTGGAGACCGCGAGCGGCTTGCCATAGGCGGCCACCAGACGGGCGCCGAGCGTGCGGGCCGCGGACACGGAGATCTGCTGGCCGAGGACGGCGCGGATCGCCAGCTCATCGCCGTCCACGCTGCCGGGGGAGCGCCGGCCGGGGCACGCCGTGGCCAGCTGTCCCAGGACCGGATCGGCCGACAGGTGCGCGGTGACCGCTTCGGGGTCCGCGTCCAGGTCCAGCAGCCGCCGGCATCGCTGCACGGCCGCCGTCACGTCCCGCAGGTCCGTCAGCTCCAGGTCGCATTCAATGTAGGCGGCGTCCCGGCGCTTCGCCCCGCCATCCGCGGGGGCGGGACGCAAGGACAAGATCCCGGGCCCGTTGGGCAGGAAGATGGCCCTTCGATAGGTCCGGTCGTGGATTTCCTCGACACCGGGAATCGCTCGCGTGGCGAGGAAGCCGAGCAGCCGGCCCGCGTCGATCGGCGGGCGGTAGGGGAGCCGCAGCCGGATTACCCCCGGCGGCGGCTGCGGCGCCCGGCGCGCGGCCTGCTCGCGCAGCCGGGTCGGCGGGGTGTCGAAGACCTCCAGCATCGTGGCGTTGAACTGGCGGATGCTCGCGAAGCCGGCCGCGAACGCGATGTCGCCCATCGGCAAGGTGGTCGTCTCCACGAGGATCCGCGCGGTCTGGGCGCGTTGCGCGCGCGCCAGCGCCAGCGGGCCCGCGCCCAGCTCGCTGGTGAGCAGGCGACGGACCTGGCGCTGCTCGTAGCCGAGGCTCTTGGCGAGTCCCTCAACGCCGTCCCGGTTGATCACGCCGTCGGCGATGAGGCGCATCGCCCGGGCGGTGGTATCGGCGCGGATGTTCCACTCTGGCGATCCCGGTGAGGCGTCGGGGCGGCAGCGCTTGCAGGCCCGGAAGCCCGCCTGCTGCGCAGCGGCCGCCGTGGGGTAGAAGCGGACGTTCTCCCGCTTGGGCGTGATGGCCGGGCAGGACGGGCGGCAGTAGATGCCCGTGCTCGTCACCGCGGTGAAGAACACGCCGTCGAACCGGGCGTCCTTGCTGGAGGCCGCGTGATAGCGCTGCTCGTCGTCCATGGGCTCCAGCCTGCCGCGCCCGGGCGCGGAAGGCTAGCGGAAATCGGACAGGAAAGGCGACGGCCTCGCGTGATGGCCGGGTGCGGTCAGCGAGATCACCCGAGGCCGCGTCTGCCCGCTGCCCGTTCCGGGGCGATTGCCGCGTCGCCCCCGGCCGCGACGTTATGGCCATGCATCCTGATTTGACGGATGGTACTACGCTGGGCGACGACGATCCTTGGCTGATACGTCCGGGATGGAGTGTGTTTTGGCAGCTCAGCGCCTTAGCGGGCGAGTGGGTCGCGCACTCGGGGCGGCTGCGGCGGGGAGCGCGGTCATCCTGAGCGGGTGCAGCGGGGCGGCGCTCGGCGTTGGCAGCGCGGGGATCCCCGGCAGCCACGCGAGTGCCGGCAGTTCCGGCGGCAAGGGCGGCATCGTCGATGGCGCGGGCGGCGCGCCCGGCCACGGGACGCGGCAGGTGAGCATCGCGGGGCGTCCCCTCGCCGGCCTGGTGGTGGGGATTGACCCCGGGCACAACGGCGGCAACTTCACCCACCAGGCCATTATCGACCGCCAGATCTGGAACGGCCGGGCGTGGGAGAACTGCAACACCACGGGGACCGCGACCGATGACGGCTACACCGAGGCCCAGTTCAACTTCCAGGTCGCCGTGGACCTGCGCGCCGACCTCACCGCGGCCGGCGCCCGCGTCGTCATGACGCGCGCCAGCAACAACGGCGTCGGCCCCTGCGTGAACCAGCGTGCCGCCATCATGAACAGCGCGCACGTGAACACCGCGATCGCCATCCACGCCGACGGCGGTCCTCCCGATGGCCGGGGCTTCGCGATCCTGGAGCCGATCGCCGATGGCACCAACGACGCGGTGATCGGGCCGTCGGCCCTGCTCGGCGACGACATCCGGACGGCAATGCTGGCCGGGACGGTGATGCCCGCGAGTAACTACGATGGCGTCAACGGCCTTAAGGCCCGTGACGACCTGGCCGGGCTCAACCTCACCCAGGTGCCAACGGTCCTCATCGAGGTCGCCAACATGCGCAACGCGACGGACGCGAGCCTGCTGATGTCCGCGCCGTTCCAGCAGCAGGTCGCCCGCGCGCTGACCGTCGCCATTATCCGCTTCCTCCAGTAAAATCGCTGAGCAGCCCGCGGTCGCGTCGGCCTTTCCCGCTTTTCTCGCCTTACACGCGCCAGAAATCATATGGATCGCGGCCGGGGCGGAATCCCGCGGCCTCCACGATGTCGACTGCCAGCTTGAACCGGTCGCCGACCCGGCGCGGCACGTGCGCGTCGCTGCCGAAAGACACCGCCCGCCCGCCAGACTCCCGCCACCAGGTGATCAGCTCGACCGACGCCAGCGGCGTCCGGGTGTTGAACTCGATCACCCGCTCCGACACGGCCAGCGCGCGCATGACCGTCCGGTACTCCTCCTCGAACGGCTTCTCCTGGTACAGGTGGGGCCCGGCGGGCCAGTAACGGCGCGGGAAGTCCGGGTGCGCCAGGATCTCGAACAGGTCGCTGCCCTCGATCAGGTGCAGCAGCTCGGTGAAATAGCAGCGCATCGCCTCGTCGGAGGGCATGTGGCCGAACAGCGCGTCGGCGGAGATCAGCTTCCCCCGGTGCGGGACGGCGTGCAGCGAGCCGAGCACGCGCTGCCAGGAATGCCCGCGGATGATCGCGGCGGCGCTCCCGGCGAACAGGTGCGACTCGCCCGCCTCGACCCCCGCTATGACCCGCAAGGAGGGAAAACGCTCCCGGCACTCCTGGATCCCGGCCTGGTAGCCGGTCACGTCCAGTGGCTTGATCCGGTTCCACCAGCGGGCATCCGCCGCGATCCCGGTGATCGCGTCGCCGGGGCCGCCGGCGGTGAACTCCAGGTGCTCGGTGAACGCGATCGACGGCAAGCCGAGCGCCAGCGCCTGCTCGCAACTGCGGACCATCGACGCCTCGGGGGACGTGTCGTAGGACCATTCCGAATGCACGTGATTATCCGCAGGCAGCACGAGCACGATTGTTTCATGCACGGGCGCTTTGCCTGGCTGGCAGGGTGTCTCGCCGGTCTGGCCTGGGCAGGCCAGGGCCGGACCGGGACCCGGGTCGCCGGGGCGGGGCCGGCGTGGTAGCCGGGATTACCAGGTGTCGCGGGCCGGGGCGGACGTAATGACGTACACCTCGCTAGAACGGGGCGGAGGCGTCGAGCTTGGCCCGCCCGCGGCGGTCGCCGCGCCTTGCCCAGGCGCGCTCACCGGACCTCGCGCCGCGCCCGGCGCGCTGGCCGGGGGGTCATCGTCGCTGATGGCCGCGGGCAGGGCCGCCGTCCCGCGCTTGGACTTGACGAGCCGAGCCCAGCGGTCCTCCCAGTCGGAGACATCGCCATCGCAGGCCTGGACGTAGGCGATGAGCACCGGCAGCGTGGGCAGCCGCAGACCGCCGGCCGCCGAGGCCAGCGTTCGCATCGTGTAGTGCGACTTTTCCGCCATGTCGGGGTAGTCCAGCTCCGCCTTGGCCCGCAGCACGCGCAGGTCCCGGGCGAACGCGGCGACATTGTCGGCCTCGATCGCGATTGGCCCGCTCTTCGCGGCGGCGGGCGGCTCGGCGGGCAGTGCCGAGTCACGCTGCTTGATGACCGTGCCTTGCACCCGGCTGAAGCTGCCGGTGCCGGGCGCGGGGAAGCTGCCGGTGGGCGGGCGCCGGAAGCTGCCGGTGTGGGCGCCTGGCTGCCCGGCGCCGCCGGGCGGCGGGGCGGAGTATCCGGGGAATCCGGCGGACTGACCCGGTCCCGGCCACTGCTGGCCTGGCGGCCCCGGGGGCTGGCCCGGTGCGGCCCACTCGCCGCCCGGAACCGGGCCGCCCGGCGGGTAGCCGGCGCCTCCCGCGTAGGGATCGCCTTGCTGCGGGCCTGGAGGGTACGTGCCCCCGGGGTAGGGTGCGCCCTGGTAGAAGCCGCCTGGCTGCTGGCCGCCGGGATAGGGGCCGGCACCGTAAGGCCCGCCCGGCGGTGGCCCGCCCGGGCCGCTGAACCCCTGCGGGCCAGGCCCCGGCTGTCCGGGCCCGAACCCTCCGGGGGGAAATGGTCCCTGCTGTCCCGGCGGGTACGCCCGGGGCGGGTACGGGTCGTCAGGGTACTGGCCCTGCAGGTACGGGTCCTGAGGATGGTGTGGCTGGCTCGCGGCATAGGGGGCCTGCCCATACGGGCCCGGCGCGGGCTGGCCCTGCTCATAGGGGGCCTGGGCGCGTCCGCCGGGTGCGGGGCCGGAGCCGTACTGCCCGCCGTCGTACGGTTGCCCGTACTGGTCCGGGCCGGACGGCGGCGCCCCGTAGGGCGGTTGCCCGTACTGCCCGGGAACGGGCGGCGCTGATCCGTTGGGCATGGGCCCGCGCTGCCTCGGACGGTAGGCCGCCTGCTCCGGCCCCGGGCCGTACGGGGCGTCGGTCATGCCCGCGTGCCCGGCGGTGCCAGGGGCACGCGGGATGCCTGAGCCGAATTGCGGGCCGGGCGGCGCGGCATCGTAGGGATTGCTGCCCTGGGAGTACTGCTGGCGTCCGGCGTCAGGCCCGTGCTGGCCCAGGCCCGGGCCGCGCTGGCCGGCTGGCTGGGCCTGCGGATCCGGGGCTGGCCCGCGACGAGGCGGTGCCTCGCCCGGCCCGTACCGCGCCCCCGGTCCGTTCGCCGGTTTCCGGGGTGTCCCTGGGGAGGGTGAGGTCCGGGGCGTTCCCTGGGAACTGCTGCCGGGCGCGCCCCGGGGGACTCGGACGTCACCGCGGATGTCGCTGCGGAGGTCACCTCGGGCTCCGTTCGCCCCGCCAGGGCCAAACGGACCCGATCCTGGTTGCCTCGGGCCGCCCTGGCCGCCCTGGCCGCCCGAGTGCGGGCCGGGGGCGTTCTGCCGGGCACCTGGCTGGCCCTGCCTCGGCGGCTCGCCGGGCCGGTAGCCGCCCGGCTCAGGCCTGGTCGGGCGGGGCCCGGGAGCCTGGGGACCCGGCGGGAAGCCGGGGTAGTCCACGGGTTCGCCGGGCGCGAAGACGGACGGCTCCCCGGGGCGGACCCGGGGCGTGCCGCCCGGCCGGGGGCGCGGCCCCGCCGGGCGCGGTCTCGCGCCTGCCGATGGCCGCGCCCGGCCGTTAGCCGGGGGCACATCCTCGGGTCGCTGCCATGGGCGGCTGGCGGCGGCCATGGGGTCGCGCGGTGCCTGGCGGAACGGGCGCGGAGGCGTGCCGGGGCGCTGCGTGCCAGGTACACCCGCCTTCTCATCGGGAGCACCGCGCGGGGGCCGGCTGTCACCCCGGCTGCCACCCCGGATGTCGCTCCGGCTGTCATCCCGCACGTCGCTTCGGATGTCACGCCGGCTGTCACCGCGCGGGCTCCCGCCGCCGGGAGGTCGCGGCATGCCGCGCTCGGGACGTGTCCGCGGCGGGTTGAGGGGGATGTCAGCCGGGCGCGGGCGGACATCGCCGCGGGAAGGGCTCCCAGCGGCATAGCGATAGCCCGGGTCGACGGGATATGGCTCGGCGTCCATGTAGGCGGAGTCCAGGTGCGCGGCCTCCGGCGAGCGTCGTCCGCCGCGGAGCCCGTAGTCGGGTCGGTCGAAGTCGCGGTCGTCGAGCTCCCGCTCGTCGAAGCCCCGGTCATTAATGCTCCGGCTGGCGTGATCCCGGCCGCGGGCGGGCGGGCCGCCGCCGTACGAGTCGTCGGGGTATCCCTCGGCCTTTGGGGATGCCGCGGCCGAGGCCCGGCCTCGCGTGCCCCGGCCGGGGCCGCTGCCTGGACGTTTCACCCGGCACCTCCTGGACACTGCGCCATGCCGCACACTCCCCCTGACGAGTGTAGGCCGCAGGACCCCCGCCAGCGGTGCCGACGGGTAAATGACCTGGTTCGACGGATATTAATTATGCCGGGAAGGGGCGGCGTTTCAGAAGCTCCTCGGGCTGTACCGGAGCGAAGCAGGAGGACTACTCTGGGAGGTGAAGCGAGCGCTTTCGCCCGTGTCATATGGCCTTGCGGCGCTTTCTCGCGAGGAGAGGAACGTCGCGCGATCAACGCCCCGGAGCGGCCATGACCGCATGGATCGTCTGGCTGATTGTGGCGGCCGTGCTCGGCGTCGCCGAGCTGCTGACTACCACGTTCGCGCTTGGCATTCTCGCGATCGCTGCCCTGGTCGCGGCCGGCGTCGGGGCGGCGCGCCTAGGGCTGCCCCTCCAGCTGGCCGCCTTCGTCGTCGCGTCGGGCGGGGGGCTGGGTTTCGTCATGCCGGTCGCCCGGCGGCACGTCCGGCAACCCCCCCTGCTGCGGACCGGGCCGGCGGCCCTCGTCGGCCGGTCCGCCCAGGTCCTGGAAGAGGTCAGCGGCCACAGCGGCATGGTTCGCATTCGCGGCGAGGTATGGTCCGCGCGCTCCTACGACGAGACTCTGGTCATCCCGGCCGGTCAGACCGTCGACGTCATGCAAATAGAGGGCGCGACCGCCCTCGTCTATCCACGGGAGTAAAGGGTCATGTGGATCGCGGAACTTGTGATAGCGGCGGTAATAGCCCTGGTCGTCGTGCTGACGGTGATGCGGTCAGTCCGCATCGTGCCGCAGGCCCGCGCGCGCAACGTGGAGCGCTTCGGCCGGTACCGCAAGACGCTGGAGCCGGGGATGAACTTCATCATCCCGTTCGTCGACCAGGTCAAGCCCCTCATTGACCTGCGCGAGCAGGTGGTGTCGTTCACTGGCCAGCCGGTTATCACCGAGGACAACCTGGTCGTGCAGATTGACACGGTCCTGTTCTTCCAGGTGACCGACCCGAGGGCGGCGGACTACGAGATCGTCAACTACATCCAGGCGATCGAGCAAATCACCGCGACCATGCTGCGGTCGGTGATCGGCTCGATGGACCTAGAGCAGACGCTCACCTCGCGGGACAAGATCAACACATTGCTGCGCGGTGTCCTGGACGACGCCTCCGGCAAGTGGGGGATCCGGGTCACGCGGGTGGAGATCAAGGCCATCGATCCGCCGAAGTCGGTCAAGGACGCGATGGAGAAGCAGATGCGGGCCGAGCGGGAGAAGCGGGCCACCATCTTGAACGCCGAGGGCGTCCGGCAGGCGTCGATCCTCACCGCCGAGGGTGAGAAGCAGTCGGCGATCCTGCGCGCCGAAGGCGATAAGCAGAGCGCGATCCTGCGGGCGGAGGGGCAGGCGGAGGCAATCGCGCACGTCTTCCAGGCGGTCCACGAGAACGACCCGGACCCCAAGCTGCTCGCCTACCAGTACCTGCAGACATTGCCCCAGCTGGCGGCGGGCGCCGGGAACACGTTCTGGGTCATCCCCAGCGAGATGACAAGCGCGCTCAAGGCCGTGACCTCAGCGTTCGGCGGGGGCTCAGCCGACGCCGCGCCGCAGGCCGACACGGCCGCCAGTCCCGCGGCGGCGTCCCCTCCGGCGCTCGCCGATCAGGCCGCACCTTCCACCGCCGCCCTCTCGTCGCAGCGGCCACAGCAAAGCCTTCCCGCCTCGCCGGCCGTTTCGGCTACTCCCGGCCTGCCGGCCCCGGCTGTCGCGCGAGCCCAGAACGGTGAAGCGCGTTCCGGGCAAGACGCCGACCCGCACTGAGGAACGCGCGCCGGCCTCCGGAGTCGCTCTAGCGGAGCAGGATCAAGATCGTGCCGACGATGCACATGATCGCCGCGACGAGCGCCGCGATGCCCGCCCCGTAGGGGAGGGCAGCCCGGCGGGCCGTGATGCCCCGCCGGGTGGTGGGCCGCGTGACCTGCGGGGACGCCGTCGGCGCCGGTCCACCGCCAGGGCTGGCGGTGAGCTCGCTGACCACCGGGTCCGCTGGCTCCGCAGCCGCCCCGAAGGCCGCGGCGACCTCAGAGGCTGCGGGGACCTCAGAGGCTGCGGGGTCCTCAGAGGCCGCGGGGACCTCAGAGGCTACGGGGACCTCAGAGGCTGCGGCGACCTCAGAAGCACCGGAAGCGGCAGTCCCGGCGGCGGCCGGGGTAGCCGCTCCCGGCGCGGCAAGCCCCTGGACGGTGGCGGCCGGTCGTGACGACGGCGATCTCGCCGGGGACTGCTGGGCCGGGATCGTTGCCTCCGGCGCCTCGGACGCGGCCCGGGTGATCGCGGCCAGGATCCGCCGCTGATCCTCGGGATCGACGGCGGGGGAGTTGTACGCCGCCTGTGCGCCCGCTTCGGCTAGGGACGAGCATCCCGCGGGCCGGGCCGGCAGGTGCAGCGACGTCGCGGGCGAGCCAGTGACCGACCGCCAGCGCTCCTCCCATTCCGCCAGCCCCGCGCCGCAACCGCGGACGTAGGCCGACAAGACCGGGAGCTCGGGTAGCCCGGGGCCGATCTCGGCGGCCACGATGACATCGTGCGGGTAGTGGGCGCGAGCCGCTAGCTCCGCGGACTCCAGGCCCGCCTCGCTACGCAGCTGGCGCAACTCCCGCAGGAACCGCGTGGCGTCATCCGCCATGAAGTAAGCGCGTTTCCCGTCACTAGGCTGCGACTTACCGCTGGCCTGCGCCGTGCCATCGACCTCTGCCCCGCGGGGTTCCACCCGTATGGCCCCTTCCCCTCAAGAATCCACCCGGCTCGCTGGACCCGCTGGATAGGCGCGGCTCTCGCCGTTCCCTTCCAGCCAGGGATCAATTCGCAGGTTACCGTGTCCGGCTCGTTGCTACGGCAATCTCTGCACTTTCGGATGCACGTGCCGCCGCACGCGTGCCTCCTGTGAAGGAATGTGGCGAGAGAGGCGGCCTGCCCGGGCGGCGGCAGCGGTCATCAATGCGGTTTTCATCCATGCGGTGCTCACCCATGGAGCGCCAGGCCGATCGTGAATGCCAGGCCGAACGCCAATTGCAGGCGCCCGGTCTGCCCCAGCGTCGCGATCAGCGCCGGGCCGGCCGCGCCGCCGCGCACCGCCCTGGCCGGCGCGAGTGCCAGTGGCAGCGCCGCCAGCCTGAGCAGCGCGAACGGCCGGGCTGGCGCGATGGCCAGCGCCACCGCGAACGGCAGCACCAAGAACGCCAGGTACACCACGCGGCTGCGGGCGTCGCCGATGCGCACCGCCAGCGTGCGCTTGCCCACGTCGGCGTCGGACCCGATGTCGCGCAGGTTGTTGACCATCAGCAGCGCGCACGACAGCAGGCCCGCGGGAATAGCCGCGAGTAGCCCCAGCCAGCTCAGCGACCCCATCTGAACGTATGCCGTGCCGGCCACGGCAGCCACGCCGAAGAACACGAATACCGAGATCTCGCCGAATCCCCCGTACCCGTACGGGTGCTTGCCCCCGGTGTAGAACCAGGCAGCGAGCACGCACGCGGCGCCCCCCGCGGCCAGCCACCAGGAGGTGACGGCGGCGAGCACCAGCCCGGCCGCGCAGGCGAGACCGAAGCAGCCGAAAGCGGCCAGCTTCACCTGCCTCGGGGGCGCCAGCCCCCAGCCGACCAGCCGTACCGGGCCGACCCGCTTGCCAACGGCGTCGGTGCCGCGAACGCCGTCGCTATAGTCGTTGGCGAAGTTCACCCCGACCTGTAGCGCCAGCGCCACCAACAGCGCCAGGGCGGCCCGCCAGGGCGAGAACTTGCCATAGCCGATCGCGACACCCGTGCCGATCATGACCGGGACGACGGCAGCTGGAAGGGTCCGCGGCCGGGTTCCCGCCAGCCACTCACGCGCATTCGCCACCCGGAAATCCTACGCGGCGCCCAGAGGGTGCTCCGAGGCAGGCCCAGGGGGCCCGCGGTGTGTGCGGGTTCCCCTGGGGAGGGGGTTAAAGGGGGTCTCCCCCTTGCCGGGGGCCGACAGGGGGCTAGGCCCCCGCGGCCAGCAGAGTATGGAGGCGGACTACGGGCACCTGGACGCCCATGTCCAGGTTCATCTGGCTGCCATCGGGTGCCCAGCCGGCCGCCGTGAGGAAGGCCATCCGCCCGGTGTCGCCCGCGAGCACCCACGTGGAGACCGTCTGGAAGCCGTCCTCGGCCAGCGTGTCGGCGGCGGAGTGCAACAGTCGCTCCGCGTGCCCGTCATCAGCCCCGGGCTGGACGTGCAGCTCGTAGAGCTCCCCGTCGGTCCCTGGCCAGCGGTCCTCATCGGTGGCCGGGCCGACCGAGGCGAAGCCGGCTGGCTCGCTAATGGCCCCGGCGACATACGCCACCAGCACCTTGTGACGGCTCGTGGGAGGGCTGCCGATGGCCTGCGCCCAGCGCTCGCCAAACCCCGCCACCGAGGCGTCATCCGACAGCGCCTCTACCACTTCCTCGGGAATCATCTCGCCGATGGTTGCCCGCCAGCTCGCCACCTGGATGCGAGCCAGCCTGGCGGCGTCGGCCGACCGCGCGGCCCGCACGAAGCCGGCCGCCCCCGGCCCCGCGCCGCCGCCCGGAGCGCTTCCTGAAGTGCCCATGCCCCCTGGCACGCTCGTCACCGGCCGTTCGCCAGCAGCGACACGTCCCGCGCCGCGCCCGTCGAAGCGGACGTCGCCATCGCGGCGTACACCTGCAGCGCGGGGCTGACCAGACGCTCGCGATCGGCTGGCCGGTAGGATCCTAGCGCCGCCAGCAGCGCCTCGCGCCGCGAGGCCAGCTCCGCCTCCGGCACGTCGAGCCGCAACTCCCGCCGCGGGATGTCGATCACGACCGCGTCACCATCAGCGGCCAGGGCGATGACCCCACCGCCGGCCGCCTCGGGAGAGACGTGCCCGATGGACAACCCCGAGGTCCCGCCGGAGAACCTCCCGTCGGTGACCAGCGCGCACGCCTTGCCCAGGCCCTTGCCCTTCAGGAACGACGTCGGGTAGAGCATCTCCTGCATGCCGGGCCCGCCGCGCGGCCCCTCGTACCGGATTACGACCACGTCCCCGGCGACCACCGCGCCGTTGAGGATGCCATCGACGGCCGTCTCCTGGGACTCGAATACTTTCGCCGGCCCGGTGAACCGAAGCGCCTCCGCGGGCACTCCCGCCGTCTTCACGACCGCGCCCTCCGGGGCGAGGTTGCCGAACAGCACCGCCAGCCCGCCATCGGCGGAGTACGCGTGGGCGACGTCCCGGATGCACCCGGACGCCGCGTCAAGGTCCGGGGAATCCCAGCGGGCCGACTGCGAGTACGCCTTCACCGTCCGGACGCCGCCGGGGGCCGCGTGGTACAGCTCCACCGCCTCATCAGAGGCCGCGCCCGACCGCAGGTCCCACTCGGCCAGCGGCATCCCGTGCACCGAGTGGACCGTCCGGTTGAGTAGCCCGCTCCGGTCCAGCTCGCCGAGGATCGTGTGGATGCCGCCGGCCCGGTGCACGTCCTCGACGTGGTACGTCTGGCTGTTGGGGGCGACCTTGCACAGGCACGGCACCCGCCGCGACAGCTCGTCGATCTCCTTCAGGCCGAAGTCCACGCCGCCCTCATGCGCGGCGGCCAGCAGGTGCAAGATCGTGTTGGTCGATCCGCCCATGGCGATGTCCAGCGCCATCGCGTTCTCGAAAGCGTCCCGCGAGGCCACCGCGCGGGGGAGCACCGAGGCGTCATCCTCCTCGTAGTAACGCCTGGTGATCTCCGCGATGAGCGCGCCGGCCTGCTCGAACAGCCGCCGCCGGGCCGTGTGCGTCGCCAGCGTCGTCCCGTTGCCCGGCAGCGCCAGCCCGATCGCCTCGGTGAGGCAGTTCATGGAGTTGGCGGTGAACATGCCCGAGCACGACCCGCAGGTCGGGCAGGCCGCTTCCTCCAGCGCGTCCAGGTCGGCGTCGGACACCGACGGGTCGGCCGAGGCGACCATGGTGTCGATCAGGTCGAGCTTGCGGCCGCTGAATGCCCCGGAGACGCTCGCGAGCGCCTTGCCGGCCTCCATCGGCCCGCCGGAAACGAACACCGTCGGGATGTTCAGCCGCATCGCGGCGATGAGCATGCCCGGCGTGATCTTGTCGCAGTTGGAGATGCAGATCAGCGCGTCCGCGCAGTGCGCGTTGACCATGTACTCGACCGAGTCGGCGATCAGCTCGCGGCTGGGCAGCGAGTACAGCATGCCGCCGTGCCCCATCGCGATGCCGTCGTCGACCGCGATCGTGTTGAACTCGCGGGGTACCGCCCCGGCCGCCCGGATCGCGTCCGCGACCACGGTGCCTACTTCCCGCAGGTGCACGTGGCCGGGCACGAACTCGGTGAAGCTGTTGGCGACCGCTATGATCGGCTTGCCGATCTCCGCGGACGTGACGCCGGTCGCGCGCAGCAGCGCGCGCGCCCCCACCATGTTCCTGCCGTGCGTGACCGTACGAGACCTTAGGGCTGGCATTGTTCTGGCTCCTCGGAAAGGCACTGTGCCTGAGAAAGACCAGCCTATACCTGCGTCACGCCCTAAGGTCCCGGTGGCGATTACCCTACGGAGGCGGCCTCCTGGCTAGCGCCGGCCACCGGCAGGACCGCCTCGGCGGCCTCGAAGTACCGCGCGATCTCATCTCGCGACAGCTTGCGGACCTCGCGGACCTTGGACCGCTTCTTGAGGTACTGCTTGAGCCGGTCGCCGTTGAACACGTCGACCTCGCGGATGACGGCGATATCCCACGGGATGTGCGGGCCGTAGACCGCCAGCGCCGGCCGCACCACGACCTCCTTGCCGAGCCGGGCCGACAGCAGCTCGCCGGCCTTCCTCGCCTCCCAGCGGGCATGCTCAAGCCGCGGCTTCTTGCTCTCCGGCCCGAGCCACAGCTGCTTGCCGTTGCGGGTCCGGATGGGCAGCTTCTTGTTCCACTTCTCGGAGTCGATCGCGTAGACGCCCGTTGGGCCGACCACGAGATGGTCGATCATCTCCTCGCTGTCTGGAATGGGCCGCGCGTGCAGCGCCAGGTACCCCGCGCGCTGCATCCGCGCCAGCTTGCGCTGGGTGATCCGCTGCGCCTTGTCCAGCTTGGTCCCCGGCGCGATCGCGGCCATGGACCGGGACCGCCAGATCGCGTGGGCGATCCCAGCGATGATCGCGAGCGTCAGCCCGACGATCCAGTTCCCGATGATCCCGAACGCGATCCCGACGATGATCATGATCACGACGCGCTCTCGCCAGAACTTCATCCGCGCGTCGGTGGCGAGCCCCAGCACCCGCTGCCGTCCCGGCTGGCCTCCGTCAGCCGGCACCGCCCGGGCCCCCTCGCCTGGTATTGGCCCCGACGGGCGCGTGGTCTCTGCCGCGCTCTCCCCCTCCACCGGGCGCGGGGCAGACGCGATCCGCGGGTTGAGCTGCGGCCGCGCGGGAGGGGCAGGCGCCGGTGACTCGTCCTCGTCGCTGTCGCCCTCATCGTCGAGGCCGGCACTGTTGAAGGCGACACTCTGGCGGGCGGCGTCGCTGTCTGGGGCGCTGTCGCCTAGGGCTGCGCTGTCGTCGAGGGATGCGCTGTCGTCGAGGGATGCGCCGTCGTCCAGGGATGCGCCGTCGAGCAGTTCGTCGATCCCGGCGGGCAGCGGGTCGAGTACTGCGGTCGTCTCGTGGTGCCCAGCGTGGTCGGCCGCGCTGGCCGTGCCCGGCTCAGCGGCGGCGTGCCCGGTCGTCTCGGTGGATTCGGGCGCCTCAGGGTAGCTGACTACCCGCTTGAGGGCTGCCTCTTGGTGGTGTGCGGTGCCCGCCGGGATCTCGGGGTTCTCGTAGGAGAGCCCGGCGGTGTCGCTGTACATCGGCTGCTCGCCACCTGTTTCTGTGATCTGGGGGGAGGGCTGTGGCTCGCTGCTCGCAACCGCCCGGCGCGCGCCGCTGATGCCCACGTTGTGCCCGGTGCCCGGGGCAGGATCAGCGTCTGGTGACGCTGATGACCTGGTAAACTTATTGCGGCGCCAAGCCATCCTTCTCACCGCCTCAGCGTACCGATTTGGCGGAGTGCCTCGCAGCGCTCCGTAGTCAATTTGCCCTGTCCGGTGCATCTTTAAAGCTGGACATCTGACGTAAATACCCTTGCTGGCCGCAAGATTTGCTCCTGATGGCTTAATTGCCGCCTGTTATATAGATCGCGATAGAAACGCCCTTCCGTTTGCAACTGTCCATGCATCTTGCGCGCGGATTACGCGCGCGAAGTGGCGCCGGACAGCAGCGGAGCCCCCGCCCGCCACCTGTGGTTTTCATGCCAACTATCCTGGCGAGCATGCGGTTCGGGGAGTCACCGGAACGCGTGCCCGGCATGGCGTCGGCCGGGGGCATCCGGATGTCCGTGGCGGCCTGGACCGCGGCCGGCCTGCTCGTCTACGGGATCTTGCTGCAGGTCTCCTGCGGAGGGCGAATCGACTCCGACGGCGCCAACAGCGCCCTCCAGGCCTGGGACCTCATCCATGGCCACGTGCTCCTGCACGGCTGGCTCTTGGGCGACGCGACGTTCTACGCCTTCGAGCTGCCGGTCAACGGCGCGGCCGAGCTGCTGCTCGGGCTGGGACCGCAGGCCGCGCATGCCGCGTCGGCGGCGGCCTACCTCATCGTCGTGGCGCTGGCGGTAGTGCTGGCCGTGACGGACAGCCGCGGGGCGGCGCGGGTCGCGCGCAGTGCGGTGACCGTCACTATCCTTGCCGTGCCGCTGCTCACCATGCTGACGGTGTCGGCGCTCGTTGAGGAGCCAGACCACGCCGGGACCGCCGCATTCCTGCTGGCGGCTGCCCTGCTGATAGACCGCTGCCGGGGCCGGTGGTTCACCGCGCCCCTGGTCTGCCTGCTCCTGTGCGCGGGCGAGCTCAGCGACGCCACCGTCCTTTACGTGGGCGTCCCGGCGATCGTGCTGGCCTGCCTGTACCGGATGCTCGCGGCGCGTCAGCTGCGCTCCGCCGACGCCGCGGTCGCAGTGGCGGCCATCGCCTCGGCGCTGCTCGCGCCCGCGATCCGCGCGCTGGAGGTGCACCTGGGTGGCTACCTGATGGTGGCCCCGAATACCGAGATCGCGCCGCTGTCTCAGTGGCCGGGGCACGTGCCGGCCGTCTGGCTGGTGATCAGGTACCTGTTCGGGGCGGTGCCCCGGCCGGACACCACGCTCGTGATTGGCGGCGTGCTGGGCATGCTAGGCCTGGCCGCCGCCGTCGCCGGCCTTGCGCGGGTGGCGTGGACCTGGCGGCGGGCGAGCGCGGCCGAGCGGGTGCTCGCGCTCATCATCGTCTTTAACATCGGGGCGTTCCTCGCCGGGCGGCCCACGCCGTCTGGCGCGCACGAGATCGCGGTGGTGCTGCCGTGCGCCGCGGTGCTGGCGGCTCGCCTGGTGCCAGCCGGGATCGGCGGACGGGTGCGCGGGTACGCCGCGCTCGCGGTGACGGTGCTGCTAGCGCTGGTCCCGCTGTCTGCCGCCGCGTCCCGGCCGAACGCGGGCCCGGCGCTTGGCCCGGCCCCCGGCGATAGCGAATCCGGGCCGACGCGGCCGCTGACCGCCTGGCTGCGGGCACATGACTACACCTACGGGCTGTCCTCCTACTGGAGTTCCTCGGTCGTCACGCTTGAATCCGGGGGCGACGTCAACGTCCGGGCCATCACGCTGGTCAGGGACGGGGTCGGCCCAGGGGCACATTGGCAGGTCCGGGCACCTTCCTGGGAGGCGAACGCCCTATGGTATGACCCCGCGCTTCACGACGCCACGTTCGTGGCCGCCTTCCGGACTGGCAGGTACCGGGTGGCGACCTACGAGCGGGCATTCGGCAAGCCGGCGGCCATTTACCCGGTAGGGAGCACCTGGCTGGTCATGGACTACAAGGCGAACCTGCTCACCCGGCTCCTGCCGAGGATGCCAATGGGCAAGGGGCCGAAGAGCTAGCTGGCCCGGCGAGCCTCGACGTAGATGCTGCCGCCGCAGTGGCGGGCGACCTCGATGACGGACGCGGCGAGCGCCACGGGCATGGCGGCCACGCCCGCGGCCAGGGCGTATAGCCGGAAAACGGGTCCTTGGGCCGCCTGGCGCGCGTCGGGGCGGCGGATCGCGTCATACAGGTCAGGGTGGCCGGGAAACCGCGTGACCAGGCCATGCAGCCACCCGAAGAGCACCTGGCCGCCGCGTGAGTAACTGACCCGCTCGACCGTCAGGCCCAGCGACTCCACCACCGAGACGAGTGCCTCCGGGGTGATGTGGACGAGGTGGCGCGGCACGTCAAGGTGGAGCCACCGGTCGCCGAATGCCCGCGCCTGCGCGCTGGCGGCGTTGGGCACCGCGATGACGAGGACGCCGCCGGGTGCGAGCAGCGTCGCGGCGTGCCGGAGCGCCTGGACGGGCTGGCGCAGGTGCTCCAGGGAGTGCCAGAAGATGATCGCCGACCACTGGCCGTCAATGTCCTCCAGCCGGGCGGCGCGCACGTCCGGGTGGTTCGCGGCGGCGTACGGGTCGACGCCGAGCGCCTCCCGGCCGAGCTTCTTGAACGCCCGCGCCAGGTTCCCGTCGCCGGCGCCAACGTCCAGCACCGGGCCGGCCGGGAGGGCGCGGTTCAGCTTGGTGGCGAGCGTGGCCCGCATGCGCCGCAGGACCGTGTCCCCGAGGCCGGAGAACCGCCCCTCGGCGGGCCGGTACCAGTCTCCGTAGGCCGCGCTGAGCTGGGCGTCGCTCGGCCAGGGGGACGTGGTCGCGACGCCGCACTGGGCGCACCGGGTCCGGCCGGTCAGGCGCTCGTCGGGGCCGCCGAACTCGTGCCCGCACCACGCGCACTGGCTGGCCGGAGGTGCCTGGACGCGGGAGTAAGCCAGGGTCGGGCTTATCGCCGTCACGTGATCACCCTTCAGGACTTCTGCGACAACACCACGATGATGAGGCCCGACACGACCACGAGCGATCCCGCCCAGGTCAGCAGGTTGGTACGTTCATGAAGCAGCACGGCGCTCAAGGTGAGGATGATCAGGTAGCTCAGCGCGTTGAACGGGTAGGCGACGCTCAGCGGCACCTTGGCCAAGGTGGCCAGCCACGCCACCGCGGAGACCGCGAAGATCGCCAGGCCGCCGATGATCAGCGGCGAGGTGGCGGCCGCCACGATCAGGGACCCGTCGCTGGCGTGCGCGCGGGCGGTCGCGACCTGCATGCCGTGCTTGAGCAGGAGCTGGCCGGAGGCCGCCGACACCACGGCGAAGAGCAGCAACCCGAAGCTCGCGATGGTCAAGCGCTGCCTCCTTTCCGTTGCGGGCGGCGGATCGGCCACTTTCGTGGACTTAGCCATCCGTCATTACCTCTTACCGGGTCGGCCTGGTAACCGCTGGGTCCAGGCTACGCTGAGTCGGCCGCCGACTCCGGCGCGGTTACCTCATCAGCCGCCGGCGCACCATCGCGTTCCGGCCGGCGGGGCTGGTCCTTCGGGGGGAAGTCGAGGTACTGGCACTGGCGCAGGCCGCGGCGGTGCAGCCAGTAGTCAGCGCTCGTCCCCAGCACGCCGAAGCCGTACTTGACGCTCCGGCGCAGGTTGATGGACGACGCCTCCTCCATGTAGCGCGTCGGGCAGGAGACCTCGCCGATCCGTGCCCCGGCGGTGATTGCCTGGGCAATGATCTGGTTGTCGAATACGAAGTCATCTGAGTTGCGCTCGAAGGGCAGCGCGGAGAGCAGTTCGCTGCTGAAGGCCCGCAGGCCGGTGTGATACTCCGACAGCTTCTGGCCGAGCAGGATGTTCTCGGTGAGCGTGAGGAACCGGTTGGATACGTACTTGTAGACCGGCATGCCCCGGGCGATCGAATTCTGCGCGAGGATTCGCGACCCGAGCGCCATGTCGTACTCCCCGTACGCGATCATCGACGCCATCGCGGGCACGAGCCGCGGGGAGTACTGGTAATCCGGGTGCACCATGACGATGATGTCCGCGCCGAGCTCCAGGGCGCGGCGGTAGCAGGTCTTCTGATTGCCGCCGTAGCCCTTGTTGACCTCGTGCCGGATCGTGTCCAGGCCCAGCTTGCGCGCGAGCGGCACCGTCTGGTCGGTGCTCGCGTCGTCGACGAGGACGATGTCGTCGATGACGCTACGGTCAAGCTCCGACACCGTCCGCGCAAGGGTTACCTCGGCGTTGTAGGCGGGCATGATGACGGCCACGCGGTTCGCGTTAATCACGCGGGTAGTATACGGACGTGGCATCAGGGCATATGCCCTGATGCGCGCTTCCGCCGTAACCTCTCGCTATCACATTTCGCGAGCGGGTGCCCCGCGGGGTGGGGCTGGCTAAGGGCGGCGGGGAGACGGCCGGGGGAAACGGCAACGAGGTCAGGGCCACACGAGGATAGACTTCCCGCATGCGTTGGTCTACCATGCACATCCCCACGCTGCGCGAGGACCCCGCGGACGCGGGCGCGCCCAGCCACCGGCTCCTGCTGCGGGCCGGGTACATCCGGCAACTCATGGCTGGGCACTACTCGCTGTTGCCGCTTGCCGTCCGGGTCCGGCTGAAGGTCATCCAGGTGATCCGTGAGGAGATGAACCGGATCGGCGCGCAGGAAGTCCTGATGCCGACCGTGCACCCGGCCGAGCTATGGCAGCGCAGCGGCCGCCTGGAGGTGATGGGCGAGGAGATGTTCCGGCTGCGCGACCGCAAGGACGCTGAGCTGGTGCTGGTGATGACGGCCGAGGAGGTCGTCACGACCCTGGCCAATGAGCTGACCTCCTACCGTGAGCTACCGCAGACGTGGTACCAGATCCAGACCAAGTACCGCGATGAGCCTCGCCCCAAGGCGGGCCTGATGCGCGTCCGCGAGTTCACGATGAAGGACTCCTACAGCTTCGACCTGGACGCTGCTGGCCTCGACAAGTCGTTCGACGCGCACCACCATGCCTACACGACGATCTTCGAGCGGCTTGGCATCCCGGCCATCCCGGTCGTCGCCTCCAGCGGCGCGATGGGCGGATCTGGCTCGACCGAGTTCATGTGCCCCTCGGAGATCGGCGAGGACGACATCGTGTACTCCCGCGAGTGCGGGTACGCCGCCAACCGGGAGAAGGCCACGTCCCGGCTTGCCCAGGCAGACCCGGCGACCGACGCCACGCTGGCCAAGGACGCCCCGGAGCGGTTCGACACGCCCGGCGTGCGGACGATCGAGGACCTGGCGCAGCGCTTCGACGCGCCCGCCGACAGGCAGGTCAAGACGCTCGTCTACGTGCTCGACGGCACGCTCACGCTGGTCCTGGTGCGCGGTGACCACGGGCTGGAGGAGCAGAAGCTCGCCGACGCCACTGGCGCGGTGGCCATCCGCCCGGCCGCCGCCGAAGAGATCGTCGCCGTCCTCGGCGCGGCGCCGGGCTCGCTCGGGGCCGTCGGGGTCACCGAGATCCCCGTCATCGCCGACGAGGCGCTGCGCGGCCGCTCAGGCATGGTGACCGGCGCCAACCTCAATGAGGTGCACCTTCGGGGCGTCGACGTGTCCCGTGACATCGCCGTGGGCCGCTGGGCCGACCTGCGCACCGTGCTGGCGGGCGAGGCGTGCGTCCAGTGCGGCAGCCCGCTGGAGGTCTTCAAGGGCATCGAGGTCGGGCACATCTTCAAGCTCGGCTACAAGTACACCGACGCGCTGGACGTGACCGTCTCCGGCCCTGACGGCAAGCCCGTCAAGCCGATCATGGGCTGCTATGGCATCGGCGTGGAGCGCGCGATGGCCGCCATCGTCGAGGTGCACCACGACGCCAAGGGGATCATCTGGCCGGCCGCGGTCGCCCCGTTCGACGTCGTGGTCGTGGTCGCGCAGCAGAACGATCCGGCGGTAGCGGAAGCCGGCGAGCAGGCCTACCGGCGACTGCTTGACGCGGGAGTAGACGTGATCATCGACGACCGGACGGCCAGGGCGGGCGAGAAGTTCAGCGACGCCGAGCTGGTCGGGATCCCGTTGCGGATCACGATCGGCAAGCGCGGCCTGGCCGCCGGCACCGCCGAGGTGACGGAGCGCGCGACCGGCGAGACGGTCGTGGTTCCCTTCGAGGACCTGCCTGGTCACGTTACTAAGGCGGTGGCCGCGGGCATCACGGCCAGCCGGTAGCCCGCCCGTTGGACTCGCCAGCCTTGCCATGCCTCGTGGGCTGCGGGAATCAGGCGCATAGCCATGCCAGAACCTGATGAAATGACTGCCATGTCAGTCTCCAGCGGGCCGTCGGTAACCGTCCGCGACGACTCCAGCGGCCCCGGCCGGGGGCGCGGGATACTCGGTCAGGCCTGGCGCGCGGCCGGGTCGGGCTGGCAGTGGCTGGCGGCGCGGCGCTGGCGGATGGCCATCGCCTGGGTGGTCGGCTTCGCCGTCCTCTTCGCGCTGAACGTTCGGTTGTCGCAGACCACCGCGACCAACTCCGACGGGGCGTCCCAGGCGCTGCAGGGCTGGGATTTCCTGCACGGCAACATCCTGCAGCACAACTGGATCACCGGTGACGTCGCATACTTCCCCAACGACGTGGTCGAGAACGCGCTGGTCATCTTGGCGCGCGGATTCGGCGCCGACGACGTCCACTGGTACGGCGGTCTCACCTACACGCTGGCGATGCTGCTCGTGGCCCTGCTCGCGATGGGCAGGCCCGGCGAGGTGGCGCGACGCCAGCGGCTGGCGCGCGGCGCCATCGCGGCCGGGATCATGATCGCCCCCGAGCTCGACGCCGGCGTGTACTCGCTGATGCAGGGGCCCGCCCACCTCGGCGCGGCGCTCCCGGTCCTGCTGGCCTGGCTGATCGTGGACCGGGCACCGCGGGACGCGGGCGGCCGCGTGTCCGGGAGGTGGCAGTGGTACGTGCCCGTCGCGGTCGCGCTGCTGCTCGCCTGCACCGGGATAGCGGACCTGACGGCGGTCATCATCGGCGCGGTGCCGCTCGTGGGCGTCTGCGCGTACCGCGTGCTGCGCGCCCGGGTCTTCTCCCGCAAGGCCCTCCCCTCGCGGCGGCTCGAGGTGGCGCTGGTCGCCGCGGGCCTGGTCGCGGGGGCGATCAGCTGGGAGGGAGCGCACATCCTGACCGCCATCGGGTCGCTGACCGAGGTGACGCCCATCACGAAGCTCGCCCCGCCGCACGTGATCTTCTGGCACAACTTCCGGGTGACGGGCCTGTGCCTGCTCGTGCTGGCCGGCGCGAACTTCATCGGGGTGACGTCGCCCGCGCGGGCCGGCATCGAGATGCTCCACCTGGCCGGCGCCGTCCTGGGCGCGTGCGGCCTCCTGGTCGCGGCATGGCGGTTCCTGCGGGACGAGGACCTGATCTCGCAGCTGCTGCTCGCGGGCATCGCGCTCAACCTGGCGGGCTTCGTGGCCGGCACGCACGCCGAGGAGATCACCTTCACGCACGAGATCAGCGCCGTGCTGCCGTTCGCGGCCGCCCTGGCCGGGCGGGTGCTGGCCGGGGCGCTGCTGAAATGGCGGCTGTCCCCGGTGCTGGCGCTAGTCCTGTGCGGTTACCTGGCGGGCTTCGGGTACGAGGTCCGCCAGCCCGTGCTGCCCGCCCAGAACGAGGCGCTCGTCTCCTGGCTGGAGGAGCACCACCTCAAGTACGGCCTTTCCGGCTACTGGGCCGCGAACAGCGTCACGCTGGCCAGCCACCAGCAGGTCCGGGTCCTGGCCCTCAACCGGCTGAACGGGAAGGTCCAGCCCGCGGTGCAACTGGTGCGGCGCGAGTGGTTCGACCCGCGCCAGTCAACGGCCAACTTCGTCGTGCTGTTCCCCACTGACCCGGGCACGAAGCCATTCACGGGCTTCACCGGCATCGTCGGCTTCCCGTACCAGAAGGACGTCCTCGCCACCTTCGGGCAGCCCGCCAGGACCTACCATTACCGGCAGTACACGATCCTCGTCTGGGACAAGAACCTGCTGGCCGACATGGCGGTCCCGGTGGTAGGGGACCCTCGGCTGGGCTGATCCCCTTACGCCTGCCTATCGCGAGCCTGGCAGCGCAGGGCGCGCAAGACCTCGTCGCGCCCCTCGATGAGCAGGCGGCGCAGCGCGGCCGGCGGCTGGTGCGCCACGATGTAGGCGTCGGTCGCCTGGACGGTCGCCTGCGACACGGGGTTGACCGCGTAGGCGCCGGACACGAAGTCCTGGGCCATCGCCGAGCTCCACTCCCGCCATACGTCGCCCACGGCATCGAAGTAAGCGGGCACGTACGGGGTGAGCAGCTCCTCGGCGTCGGGGTCGGCGAACCCGCCGAGGACCGCGCGGAACATCGCGATGGTCAGCTTGCCGCCGGTCAGGTCCTCCCACGTGTCGTGCTTGACCTCGGCCGTCGGGATGGCCGCCCGGCAGGTCGCGGCGTGCCGCTCGCCCGCGTCGGTGGAGTCGGTGGCGAGCTCGGCGTCGATGGCCGCCTCGCCCTTGACGCCACGGCTGACCAGCCGGCGCAGCAGGATCCAGCGCAGGTCGGTGTCCACGCTCAGCCCGTCGATCACGGTTTCGCCGGACAGCAGGCCATCCAGCATGGCCAGGTCATCCGCTGAGGTCGCCGCCCCGGCGAACGCGCGCGCGTAGGCCAGCTGGTGATCCGACCCGGGCGCCGCCGACTCCAGCAGCGTCCGCAGCGACGAGGCCATCAGGGCCAGCCCCTCCGCCCGCCACGCCGGGTCGGTGAGCTTGCGCACCGCCAGCGCCGCCTGCCGCAGCAGCGTCTGCACGACGCTGATGTCCTTGACCGAGTCCACGCCACCGAGCACCAGCCGCACGTAGTCGCGGGCGGGCATCTCGGCGTCGCGGCACATGTCGTAGGCGGCCGCCCAGCACAGCGCGGCCGGCAGCGAGTCGGTGAACGTGCCGATGGACTCCACCAGGGTGGCCAGCGAGTGGTCATCGAGGCGGAGCTTGGCGTAGGTCAGGTCCTCGTCATTGAGCAGCACCCGGTCCGGCCGGGCCTGGCCGACCAGCTCGGGCACCTCGGTGCGCGCGCCCGCCACGTCGATCTCGATGGTCGAGCGCCGGGACAGGCCAGCGTCCGTCCGGTCGTAAAGGCCGATCGCGACGCGGTGCGAGCGCAGGGTCGGGTGGGAGGCGGCGGCCTCCTGCAGCACGGCGAACGACGTGAACGCGTCGGAGCCGTCGACCTCGTAGGCGGGCCGCAGCGTGTTCACGCCCGCGGCCTCCAGCCACTCTCGTGACCAGGCGGTCAGGTCCCGCCCGGAGGTCGCCTCCAGCGCGGACAGCAGGTCCGCCAGCGTCGCGTTGCCCCACGAGTGGGCGGCGAAGTAGCGGCGCACGCCCGCCAGGAAGTTCTCCCGGCCGACGTAGGCGACGAGCTGCTTGAGAACTGAGGCGCCCTTGGCGTAGGTGATCCCGTCGAAGTTCACCTCGACGGCGTGAATGTCGGGGATGTCGGCGGCGATCGGGTGCGTGGACGGCAGCTGGTCCTGCCGGTACGCCCACGCCTTGTAGACCTGCGCGAACGTGGTCCACGAGTGATTCCAGCGGGTAGCCTCGGCCTGCGCGATGGTGCCCGCCCAGGTGGCGAACGACTCGTTGAGCCACAGGTCATCCCACCAGCGCATCGTGACCAGGTCGCCGAACCACATGTGCGCCATCTCGTGCAGGATCGTCTCGCCGCGCGCCTCACGGGAGAAGTCGGTCACCCGGGACCGGAACACGTAGTCCTCGAGGAAGGTGACCGCGCCCGCGTTCTCCATCGCGCCTTCCTTGAACTCGGGCACGAAGAGCTGATCGTACTTGCCGAACGGGTAGGTGATCCCGAACGCCGCGTGGTAAAAGTCGAAGCCCTCCCGGGTGACCTGGAAGATCTCATCCGGGTCGAGGTACGGCGCCAGCGACTGGCGGCAGAAGATCCCCAGCGGGATGCCGTCGTGCTCGTCGCGCACCACGTGGTAGGGCCCGGCTGACACGTGGGTGATGTAGGTGGACATCACCGGCGTGGGCGGGAAGTGCCACAGCCGCGCGCCGGGCCGGTCCGCGACCGCCGTCCCCCCGTCCGTGTCCGGGGCCATGTTGGAGATCACCAGCCAGCCCTCCGGCGCCAGGACTATGAGCTCGTAGCGGGCCTTCAGGTCGGGCTGGTCGAAGCAGGCGTAGATCCGGTGCGCGTCGAACGTCTCCAGGTCGGAGTACATGTACACGTTGCCGTCGGCCGGATCGGTGAACCGGTGCAGGCCCTCGCCGCTGCGCGAGTAGGCGCACTCGGCCGTGATGATGAGCTCATTGGCGGCGGCCAGGCCGCCGACGGTGACCCGCTCGCCGTCGAACGCGCCGTCCGGTGAGATGCCCGAGCCGTTCAGCGTGATCGAGCGAACCTCGGGAGCCGCCAGGTTGAGGAAGGTGACGGCCCCCGGCCGCGCACACTCGAACCTGATCGTCGACACCGAACGAAACGTCGTGTCTCCGCCGGTCAGATCCAGCTCCACCTGGTAAGAGACGCCCGATATCAGCGCTGCCCGTTCGCGGGCCTCGTCACGGGTGAGGTTTGCTGCCACCAGGTGATCCCTTTCGTGGTCGGAGAGGTCTGTCAGGAGATTTTCGCACGGCACGCCACTGTGGGGATAACACAGCGCTGATATCCGGTCGCCTCCGGAGCTTTTCCCATCATATTACAACGAGTATGCATTCAGTTATCAAGGGTAACAGGCGCGTTTTCCCGATATGGGATGCACGTGCGCCTGCTCGATGCCACTTGCACGTGCGCTTGGAGCCTACCCGGGTCACGCCTCGCGTCACATCCGTCATCCTGCGCAGTATTTATCCAGGGGGCACACACCAGCCCCCAGACCGCACCCCGCGCGGCCTCATGTCCAGGGCGCGCGGGGTGGGCCGGCCTTCCCGGGCGCGCTGCTTCTGGCAGACTGGCGGCGTGCGCGTATACCTGGGATCAGACCACGCCGGCTTCGAGCTCAAGGCGACGCTGGTCGCCGCGCTGGAGAAGGCCGGCCATGAGCCGGTCGACTGCGGCCCGCGCGCCTATGTGGCCGACGACGACTATCCGGTCTACGTCCTGCGCGCGGCGCAGGGCGTGATCGATGACCCCGGCAGCCTCGGCATCGTGATCGGCGGGTCCGGCAACGGCGAGCAGATCGCGGCGAACAAGGTCCCCGGCATCCGCGCCGCGCTGGCCTGGACGACGGAGACCGCGGCGCTCGCCCGCCAGCACAACGACGCGAACGTGCTCAGCCTCGGCGCCCGCCAGTACTCGATCGACGACGCGGTCGGATTCGCCCTGACGTTCGTGGCGAGCCCGTTCTCCGAGGAGCCGCGGCACGCCCGGCGCCTGGCCATGGTCGACGACTACGAGAAGACCCGGGCGCTGCCACCCCTGCCATAGAAGCGCTCCGCGAGGCGCAGCCAGCGCCAGCGGGCGAAGCTACGGGCGGAAATCCCGTGAGGGCGGGGGGTCTGGGGGACTGGTGCGCGCCCCCCGGGAAGAGGAGCGTCGGCGAGTCCGCTTGGATCCGCCTCTGGCGGCGGCTTTATCGGCAGTGTCTTTATCCGCATGGCCTTTATCCGCATGGCCTTTATCGGCATGGCCTTTATCGCCGGCGGCCTTCGCGGGCAGCGCGGTCGCCGGAGCGTCCGGAGGCTCGGCCGGCTTCAGCGGAGCCGCCGCCGCCGGGGCCGCTGGCTCCTCCTCGCGGACCCGTGACACGTCCCTTGCTCTCATCGCCGCGCTGAGCGTTATCTTCATCGTCGGCACAGTCGTGGTCCTACCCGCTAGAAGATGACCGGGCACCACGGGGCCGGGTCCCATGTCATCGCGGCCGACAGCGGCCCGAGTGCCCCGCGGCGGACCTCGGTGGCCAGCCCCGCCGCCGCCAGCGCGCCTAGCCTGGTCCCGCCCATGTAGGCCGCGCCGAGCTCGCGGACGTCGAGCGCCACCGACGCCGCCTCCGACGTCCGCTCGCACGTGACGCCGCCCGCCGCCCCCGCGACGCCGGGCACCTCAGCGCGCAGCCGCCACCGGCCCGCGTTCGACGCCAGCAGCGAGTCCGTCACCTCCAGCACCACGTCCACCGGGCAGGCGTAGGCGCGCGCGCCCAGCGCGCGCGGCAGGTCGATGATCCGGACCCAGATCCCGTCGGAGACCAGCGGCCGCGCCCGGCGCGGGTCGGCGAGCTGGTATAGCAGCGGGTCATCGGGCGGCCGGTGCGCGGCGACGAACTCGGCGGCCAGGTCCCGGCTGAGCAGGTCCCGCCACAGCGCCGCCCCGGCCGCCGCGTCGGCGGCGATCAGCTCCCGGACCGTGATCAGGCCATTGGGCAGGTACTCGCCGTTATCCCAGCGCTGCAAGGCGCTGTACAGCGCGTACCCGCGCGGCCCGGACGCATCCGACACCACCAGGCAGCGCAAGGGGCCGCCGCCGCCCCGCGAGCCTTCCGGGTCCCACAGGGCGCGCGCCCACCAGGCATCGGTGCGCTCGAAGAACCCCGGCTGCGTCAGCAGCGCCGTGTCATACACCTTGGTCAGCTCGGGCAGCGCGTCCCCCGGCGCGACCAGCCGCAGCGACAGCGCGGGGTCAGCCTGGCCGGCGATGGCCCCCTCGGCGCGCTCGAAGCGGAACACCGCGTCCGTCGACGCCCGCCCGTACCCGTACCGCCCGTAAAGCGGGGCCTCCGAGGCCCACAGCGCGGCCACCGGCTCCTCGCCGCGCGCCGCGATGTCGGTGAGCTGGCGCCGCATCATCGACCGCAAGATGCCGCGCCGCCGGTGCGTGGGCAGGACCGACACGTAGGAGACCCCGGCCACCGGGAGCACCGCGCCGGGCACCGCCATCTGGAAGGTGAACGCGCCCGCGGTTCCCACGATGGCGCCGTCGCAGACGGCGCTGGTGGTGTCCGCGGACGGGTCGACGGCGGCCAGCGACCGCTCCGGCTCGAAGAGCCGCTCCCACAGCGCGATCCGCTCCGGGGGCATCACCCCTGCGTGGAACGCGTGATCCTCCACATCGCGGAACGCGGCGGACTCTTCACGGGTAACAGGGCGAATCGGGTACGGGTCTGCCATGATTGACTTCATATCTTGCTCAGTTGGCCGGAGGCGAACAGTTTTCGCAATGCCCTGGTCGGCTCGACACTAGCAGGAGCGCCGGGGGAGGAGCAGACGCCGCGTGGTTCGGGCCCGATGTGCGGATAGCCTTCGTCCAGCATGACCCTTCCAGCCAGCACCCTTAGCGCGTCAGCGGCGTCCGCGGCACGCGCGACGCTGCAGCGCGTGCGGAGGGCGCCGGGCCGGTCGGCCGACGTCGTCGCCCGTCAGTTCATCACCAAGAACCGCCGGGTCGCGTTCGGGCTGAGCCTCACCGTGATCATCATCGCCGTCGCCTCCGTTGAGTGGCCCGCGTGGTGGATCTCCCCTGGGGTCATGATCTTGCCGATCCTGGGCGGGGGCCTGCTGCTGTGGCCGCGTGCCCTGCGGATCCTGTTCGGGGTGGTAGCGGCGGGCCTGGTCTACGACGGGGTCTACGGCAAGGCCGGCATCGGCATCATCGCCACGATCGTGATCACCGCCATCTACGCCGACGTGCTGGCCAACACCCGCGGCAAGCTCGGCACGCGGGGCCGCCGCGCCGACCGGATGATGATCGAGTTGCGGGACCGCATCCGGGTGCAGGGCAACCTGCCTGACCTCGGCGATGGCTGGGGGTCGGCGTCGATCCTGCGCCCGGCGGGCGGCTCTAGCTTCGGCGGAGACTTCGTAGTGAGCCACAGCGACGGCAAGAACCTCGAGGTCGCTCTCGTTGACGTGTCCGGCAAGGGCATGGACGCCGCGACCCGCGCGCTGCTGCTGTCCGGCGCGTTCGGCGGCGTGCTCGGGTCGGTCCCGCCGGATCAGTTCCTGCCCGCCTGCAACGCCTACCTGCGGCGGAGCATGTCCGACGAGGGGTTCGTGACCGCCGTTCACCTGTCCGTCGACCTGGCGACCGGCGAGTACGTGCTGTCGTCGGCGGGGCACCCGCCCGCCGTGCACTTCGACGCGAACACCGGGCTGTGGCGGGTGAGCCAGGCTCGTGGCATCGTCTTGGGCGTCATGCCGGACCTTTCCGTCGCGCCGACCGTGCCCGAGACGGGCACGCTGCGCCGGGGCGACGCCATCGCCATGTACACCGATGGCCTGGTCGAGGCGCCCGGTCAAGACATTGACGAGGGCATCGGGCGGCTGCTCGGCGAGGCGGAGCGGATGGTGCTCAGCGGCTTCCGGCCCGGTGCCCCCGCACTCGTCACCGCCATGCAGCATTCGGTCGGCTCCAACGACGACTGCGCCCTGGTCCTCATCTGGCGCACGACGTAACCCCGCCGTGCTCGGCTAACCCGTGGCGCTCGCCTCGCTTCGCGAAAGGCTACTGGTAAGTAGGTAACTTCCCGGTAAGCAACTCGGCACGGCCGGTTAGTTTGTTTCCGCCATGTGTCTTCCGCCGTTTAGCCTCGGCGGGCCGAAAAACCACTCCGCGGGCTCCCCGGAGGGGTTAGCTGACTGCGGTTCTCCCCGTCAGCGCTGCTCTATCGGATCGGCACTGTGCCGTGAGCGTTCCCAGCTGCCCCGCATCGGGGCTGGTCAAGGAGGGGTCGCTTGGGTTAATGTTCATTGCCTAGCATATCGCCATTGCTGATGCAAACTAAAATCTGGCTGAGTGCTATACCCCCACGCCGGACCATCCAAGTTCCCCGACATCCGCGTCATGTGACGCGCACGTCATTGTTTGCATTTGATTCTCACCTGTGCCCAAATAGACAGGTGGCAGGCACAGGATTGGGGAGCACCGCGGGCAGTGGCCTAGACCACCAGGGCACCGGCGACCCGGATGGCGCGGGCGGCTTGGGCGGCACGGCCGACCCGGGTGCCGCGGCGGCGCGGGCTGGCGAGGCAGTGCTCGCCGGTGAGTCAGTGCTTGGCGCTGAGTCAGTGCTTGCTCGTGAGTCAGCGGAGGCTGGTGAGATGGTGGAGGCTGGCGAGACGGCAGTTGGTGAGACGGCAGAGGGCGCGACGGCAGGGGCCGACGGCATGGCCGTTACCGGCGCGATCTCGCTCGCCGTGGCGGCGAAGGCCTCCGGGGAGAACTTCCCGGTGGCGCTGCGCGTGCTGCCCCGGTCCGTGCGCGCGCACCTGAGCGCGTTCTACGGCTTCGCCCGGCTGGTCGACGACATCGGGGACGAGCCGCTGCCCGCCCTGGCCAGCGCGCTGCGCTCTCCCGGGGGGGCGAACGGAGTATCCCCTCGTATCCCCCGAGAGATGAGCGCTGAGGAAGAGCGGGCCACGCGGCTGCGCCTCCTTGACGAGCTCGAGGCCGACGTCGCGAAGATCTACGACGGCGGCGAGCCTGACCTGCCGGCGATGCGCGTCCTGGGCGAGACGGTCCGCGCCTGCGGGATCCCGTTCCAGCCCTTCCGGGACCTCGTCCAGGCCAACCGGCAAGACCAGCAGGTCACGCACTATGCGACTTACGAACAGCTGGTACGGTACTGCGAGCTGTCGGCCAACCCGGTTGGCGCGGTGGTCTTGCACATCTTCGGCGCCGCCACGCCCGAGCGGCTGGCGATGTCGGACAAGGTCTGCACCGCCTTGCAGCTCATCGAGCACTGGCAGGACGTCGCCGAGGACCTGGCCAACGGCCGGGTCTACCTGCCGCAGGAAGACCTGCGGGCGCGCGGGGTGACCGAGGAGGACCTCGCCCGGCCCACGGCCAGCGTGGCCGTGATCAACTTGATGGGCTTCGAGACTGACCGGGCCACCCGGCTGCTCGATGAGGGCGCGCCCCTCGCGGGCACCCTCAACGGGTGGGCACGGCTGGCCGTGTCCGGCTACATCGCCGGCGGCCGGGCCGCGATCGCGTCCATCGTGAACAGCGGCTACGACGTGCTGCGGAAGACGCCCAGGCCGGGCAAGGCGGCCACGCTGGCCGGCCTCGTAAGTTGTTACGTTAAGGGGAGGTGAGCATGGACGCGGAGGAGGCCTACGCCGAGTGCGAGCGCATTACCTGGGAGCAGGCGCGGAACTTCGCCTACGGCATCCGGCTGCTCCCGCCGCCCAAGCGGCGCGCGCTGGCCGCTGTCTACGCTTACGCCCGGCGCCTCGACGACCTCGGCGACGGCGACCTGCCCGCTTCCGAGAAGACTGCCGCACTCGAGGAAGCCCGGGACCAGGTTCATGCCCTGGTCGCCTCCGTCAACGCGGGAAAGTCGGGGGCTTCGGGGGGGCCGCCCCCCGGGGATGGCACTGATGCCGTGCTGGTGGCCCTGGCCGACGCCGGGGCCCGGTTTCGCGTGCCGCTGGCCGCGTTCGGCGAGCTGATCGACGGCTGCCTCGCCGACGTCAACGAGGCCACCTACGCGACCTTCGACGACCTGCACCACTACTGCCGCTGCGTGGCGGGCTCGATCGGCCGGCTGTCCCTGGGCGTCTACCAGGGGGAGCGAGACGGCAACGGGGACGTCCCGAGCCAGGCTGGTGGGAGGCCCAGGGGATACTCCGTCCCGCGGTCTGTGCGGGTTCCCCTGGGGAGGGGGGCGTCAGGGGGGTCTTCCCCCCTGAGCCGGGGGGTCGACAGGGGGGTCGTCCCCCTAGGGGTAAACGAGCGGATGGCAGACGACCTGGGCATCGCGCTGCAGATCACCAACATCTTGCGCGACGTCCGCGAGGACTTCGGCAACGGCCGGGTGTACCTGCCCGCCGAGGACCTGGCCAAGTTCGGCTGCGAGCTAGTCCCCGGCCAGTCAGAGCCGTTCGACGACCCTGACTGGCAAGCGCGGTTCGCGCAGCTCGTGGAGTTCGAGGCCAACCGGGCGCGTGAGTGGTACGCGTCCGGAATGCGGCTGCTGGCCACCATCGACTGGCGCAGCGCCGCCTGTACCGGGGCCATGGCCGGGATCTACCGTCGCCTGCTGGAGAAGATCGCCGCCGACCCGCGGGCGGTGCTCCAGGGGCGCATGTCACTACCAGGTAAGGAGAAGGCGCTGGTCGCCGTACGCGCGCTCAGTGGGGTGGACAGACGCGGCCACGGCCGCCGAGGAGGTACCCATTGAAAGCGTGCGTTATCGGCGGCGGACTGGCCGGGATCACCGCCGCGCTCGCCCTGGCTTCCCAGGGCGCGGAGGTCACGCTGCTGGAGGCCAAGCCACGGCTGGGCGGCGCGACCATGTCGTTCAACCGCGACGGCCTGGTGATCGACACCGGGCAGCACGTCTTCCTGCGCTGCTGCACCGCCTACCAGGGCCTGCTGGACCGCCTCGGGATGAGCGCCAACGCCCCGCTGCAGCCCCGCTTCGACGTTCCCGTCCTCACGCCGACGCGCCGTACCCGGCTGCGGCGCAACCGCATGCCGGCGCCCCTGCACCTGCTCCCCACGCTGCTGCGCTACCCCCTGGTCTCGCTGGCCGGACGAGCCCGGGTAGGGCAGGCGGCCCTCGCCATGCGCGGGGTGGACCTGACCGACCCGGCGACCGACCAGGTGCGGTTCGGGGACTGGCTCGCCCGCCACGGGCAGGGCGAGCGCACCCGGCGCGCGCTGTGGGACCTGTTCGCGGTCGCCTCGCTGAACGTCCCCGGCGACGACGCCTCCCTCACGCTGGCCGCGAAGGTGGTGCAGACGGGCCTGCTGGGCGACTCGGGCGCCGCTGACATCGGCGTGCCCGCACTGTCCCTGGGCGAACTGCACGGCGCCGCGGCCGCGCGCAAGCTCGCCGAGCTCGGCGCCACCGTCCGGCTCAACACCAAGGTGGACGTCGTGGAAGTCGCCGGCGGCCCCGGGGAGCCCAAGTTCACGGTGCGGCTGGGCCGCGGCGACGAGGACATCCACGCCGACGCCGTGGTGATCGCCGTCCCGCACGAGGCCGCCGCCCGGCTGATGCCGCCCGGCGCGCTGCCCGCCGAGACCGTCGAGGGATGGGCGGGCCTCGGCGCCGCCCCGATCGTCAACGTCCATGTGATCTACGACCGGAAGGTCATGGACATGCCCTTCGCGGCCGGCGTCGACTCCCCGGTCCAGTGGGTCTTCGACCGCACCCGGATCTCCGGCATGCATGCCCGCGGGGACGCGGGCCAGTACCTGGCGATCTCGCTGTCAGCGGCCGATGAGTACGTGGACCGGTCGGTGGCGAGCCTGCGCGAGGAGTTCATCCCGGCGCTGGCCCGGCTGTTCCCGGCGGCGCGCGAGGCGACGGTGACGGAGTTCTTCGTCACCCGGGAGCGGCGCGCGACCTTCCGCGGCGTGCCGGGGACGGCCAGGTTGCGGCCTCCGGCGGCGACCGGCCGGCCGGGCCTGGTGCTCGCTGGGTCCTGGACCGATACCGGCTGGCCGGACACGATGGAAAGCGCGGTGCGCAGCGGGCTGAACGCCGTGCTCGCCCTGCGCGCCGACGGGCAGGCCAGCCCAGTCGGCGCTGGCTGGACAGACCTGTACACTTCCGGAGTTTCCGGAATGCCCGCGCCTGAGGGCGCGAAACCCAACGAAGTGGATGAATCATCTGTGAGCACCGCTGACTCGGTGAGGGGAGTGCGATCGTGACCGTTGTAATGCCGGCCGGCGTCGCTGTTGCGCGTGACCTGGTGGGACCCGCGACGCAGGCCGCGATTGGCCGGCTCAGCCCGGGCGTCCGGCGGGTGGCCACCTACCATTACGGGCTTTCCGACGCGGAGGGGAACCCGGTAAGCGGCGGCAGCGGGAAGGCGCTGCGGCCCGCGCTCGCCCTGCTGTCCGCCCGCGCCGCCGGGGCGGCGCCCGAGCGCGGCGTCACCCCCGCCGTCGCGGTGGAGCTCGTGCACAACTTCTCCCTGCTGCACGACGACATCATGGACGGCGACACCGAGCGGCGGCACCGGCCGACCGCGTGGACGGTGTTCGGTGTCGGCGCGGCGATCCTGGCCGGGGACGCGATGCTCGCCCTCGCCAACGACCTGCTGCTTGAGGAGATGGCCCCGGGCGGCCCGTGGGGCGCGCGCTGCCTGTCCACCGCGGTGCAGCGCCTGATCGCCGGCCAGGGCGAGGACATCGCGTTCGAGAAGCGCGACGACGTGAACCTCGACGAGTGCGTCCAGATGGCCGGCGACAAGACCGCCGCGCTGATGGCCTGCGCCTGCACGATCGGCGCGGTCCACGTGGGCGCCCGGCCGGAGCTGGCGATGGGCCTGGCCGAGTTCGGCGGCCACGTGGGGCTGGCCTTCCAGCTCACCGATGACCTGCTCGGCATCTGGGGGGCGACCGAGGTCACCGGCAAGCCGGTCCGCGCCGACCTGCGCGCCCGGAAGAAGTCGCTGCCGGTGGTCGCCGCGCTAACCAGCGGCACCCCGGAGGCCGCCGAGCTGAAGAGCCTGCTCAACTCACCCGGTGAGCTGACCGAGGATGACCTGGTGCGCGCCGCCGACCTGGTCGTCGCGGCCGGCGGGAAGCAGTGGGCGGAGACCGAGGCCGACAGCCGGCTCGCCGCCGCGGCCAGGTGCCTCGACGACGCGGGCCTCCCCGCTGACGTGCACGCGGAATTCATCGCGATAGCGGAGTTCATTACCGCGAGGCAGTGGTAGAGCAGTGACCGAGACCGTAGCCCCTGACGTACCCCAGGACCTGGGCGTGCGCGAGTTCGCGGCCACGACGCTCCAGCGCGCGACCGACCACCTGCTCGGGTTGCAGAATCCGGCCGGCTGGTGGCAGGGCGAGCTGGAGACCAATGTCACCATGGACGCCGAGGACCTGCTGCTGCGGCACTTCCTGGGCATCTTGACCCCGGACGTCGCGAGCGAGGCCGCGATCTGGATCCGCTCGCAGCAGCGCGCCGACGGCACCTGGGCCAACTTCTACGGTGGCCCCGGTGACCTGGGCACCACGGTCGAGGCGTACGTCGCGCTCCGCCTGGCGGGCGATGAGCCCGGCGCGCCGCACATGGCCCGGGCCGCCGAGTGGGTCAGGGGCCGGGGCGGCGTGAGCGCCACGCGCGTCTTCACCAGGATCTGGCTGGCGCTGTCGGGCCGCTGGTCCTGGAATGACATCCCGGTGATCCCGCCGGAGGTCATCTACCTGCCCTCCTGGTTCCCGCTGAACATCTACGACTGGGGCTGCTGGGCGCGGCAGACCCTCGTCGCGCTGGCGGTCGTCTCCTCCTTCAAGCCCAGCAGGCCGCTGCCTTTCGACATCCCCGAGTTGCACGCCGCGGTCCCCGGCAAGCCGCCGAAGGCCGATCAGAGGGACTTCTGGTCGCTCACCTTCAACAACCTCGACAAGGTCCTGCACAAGCTGGAAAAGCGGGTCCCCAAGCGGGCGCGCCACGCCGCGCTGCGCCGCTGCGCCGACTGGATCATCGCCCGCCAGGAGGCCGACGGCTGCTGGGGCGGCATCCAGCCACCGTGGGTGTACTCGATCATGGGCCTGCACCTGCTCGGCTTCGGCCTGGACCATCCCGTCATCGCGAAGGCGATCAGCGGACTGGACCGGTTCACGATCCGGGACGAGAAGGGCCGCCGGCTGGAGGCCTGCCAGTCCCCGGTCTGGGACACCGTGCTGGTCATGACCGGGCTGGCTGACGCCGGGCTGCCGCCGGACCACCCGGCCCTGGTCTCCTCGGCGAACTGGGTGCTCGATGAGGAGATCCGGCAGAAGGGCGACTGGCAGGTCCGCCGGCCCGGCACGCCGGGCGGCGGCTGGGCGTTCGAGTTCGACAACGACAACTACGCCGACACCGACGACACCGCCGAGGTCATCCTCGCCCTCCGCCGGACCGACACCGACAACCGCGCGGCCATCGAGCGCGGGCTGCGCTGGCTTGAGGGCATGCAGTGCAAGGACGGCGGCTGGGGCGCATTCGACGCCGACAACACCCGCGAGCTGGTCAACAAGCTGCCATTCTGCGACTTCGGCGCGGTCATCGACCCGCCGAGCGCGGACGTGACCGCCCACATCGTCGAGGCGCTCGCCGCCGAGGGACGCCAGAACGAGACCGCCTGCCGGCGCGGTGTCATCTGGCTGCTGAAGAACCAGGAGCCGGACGGGTCGTGGTTCGGCCGGTGGGGCGCGAACTACGTCTACGGCACCGGGGCGGCCGTTCCCGCGCTCATCGCGGCCGGCGTCAAGGCGCACAAGCCGCCGATCCGCCGCGCCGTCGCCTGGCTCGAGGCCCGGCAGAACGCCGACGGCGGCTGGGGCGAGGACATGCGCTCCTACGACGACCCGGCGCGATGGAACGGCCAGGGCGATTCCACCGCCTCGCAGACCGCGTGGGCGCTGCTGGCCCTGCTCGCGGCCGGCGAGCAGGGCGGCGAAGCGGCCGAGCGCGGGATCCGCTGGCTAGCGCAGACGCAGCTAGCCGACGGCAGCTGGGACGAGCCCCAGTTCACCGGGACTGGCTTTCCCCGCGACTTCTACCTGAATTACCACCTGTACCGGCTGGCCTTCCCAGTTTCAGCGCTCGGGCGATATGTAAGGGGCTCACGACCATGACTGAGACCATTCCGCAGGCACGGCCCGTCGCGGACGACATTCCCGGCACCGCCTCTAAATCGAGTGCCGGGCTCCTCGTCCTCGCGCCCATGCTGCTGGAGGCTAACGCCGTCCGGCGCGGGCTGACGCGGCCCACGAGCCAGGTCCAGCGCGCTGGCGTCGGCCAGAGCCGGGCGAGCAACCTGGCCATTGACCGTCTCGACGTCGCGTTGGGCGCCCCAGTAATGGTTATGGGCACGGCGGCCAGCCTTGACGATGACCTCAGCCCCGGAGACCTGGTCGTCGCCACCGAGGTGACCGACGGGCGCGAGACCATCTCGCTTCCCGGGGCGATCTTGCTCGCCGCCGAGCTGCGCCGGGCCGGGTTGCGCGCACGCGCCGGGAAGCTCGTCACCGTGAGCCACCTGGTCAAGTCCGCCGAGCGCGCCAAGCTGGCCGCCGGCGGCGCCATCGCGGCTGACATGGAGTCGCTCACGCTGGTCCAGGCGGCCGCGGGCAGGCCGGTCGCCGTCATCCGGGCGGTGTCGGACGCCGGGTTCGGCCCTGGCATCGTGTCCGGCGGCCTGGCCGCGCTGAAGTCGCTGCGCCAGGCAGCCCCGGTCGCCGAGAAGTGGGCCGCCGCCTGCGCGGACCGCAGCATCCTGCTGGCCGGGCCGCGGTCGTTCTGCGCGGGCGTCGAGCGCGCCATCGAGATCGTGGAGCGCGCCCTGGAACTGCGCGGCGCGCCGGTTTACGTGCGCAAGGAGATCGTGCACAACAAGCGGGTGGTCTTGGACCTGGAGCAGCGCGGCGCGGTGTTCGTGGACGAGCTCGACGAGGTGCCGGCCGGCGCCACCGTCGTGTTCTCGGCCCACGGCGTGTCCCCGGCGGTGCGGACCGATGCCGCCGGCCGGGGGCTGTCGGTGATCGACGCGACCTGCCCGCTGGTCTCCAAGGTGCACGCCGAGGCCCGCCGGTTCGCCCGCGAGGGCTACACGCTCGCGCTGATCGGGCACGCCGGGCACGAGGAAGTCGAGGGCACGCTCGGCGAGGCTCCCGACTCAACGGTGCTGGTGGAGACCGCCGGGGACGTGGCCGCCCTGACCGTGCCGGATGAGTCGAAGGTCGCGTACCTGATGCAGACGACACTGGCGGTCGACGAGGCGGCCGACGTGGCGGCCGCGCTGCGCGAGAAGTTCCCCGGCATGCGGGCACCGGGGTCCGACGACATCTGCTACGCCACCACCAACCGGCAGGCCGCGGTGCGCGCCGTCGCCGCCGAGGCGGACCTGGTGCTGGTCGCCGGCTCGAAGAACTCCTCCAACTCGGTGCGGCTGGTGGAGCGCTCGGAGCGCGCGGGCACCGAGGCTCACCTGATCGACGGCGCCGAGGATATCGAGCTGTCGTGGCTGGCGGGGGTGTCGACCGTGGGCCTGACCGCCGGTGCCTCCGCCCCGCCCGCCGTGGTCACCGAGATCATCGAGGCCCTGTCCGGCCTGGGCGCGGTCACGGTAACCGAGAAGATCACCACGACCGAGTCCGTTCAGTTCGGCCTCCCCCGCGAGGTCCGCCGCCAGTTACTCAGGTGACTTAGGCGCTGGGCGCCATTGGAGGCTTCACAGCGCCACTTCAGGAACGGCTCAGGTTCGGGCAGCAGCATTTCCAGTGGCGCGGAGGCCGCGCGGCAGGGGCTGGGACCCGCCCCGGCGCGGCCTTGCGCGCCGCCATCTTCACGCCGATGGCTACGCCAGGCGGGCCTCCTTTTCCAGCAGGCCCGCCAGGGCGTCGCCGGAGGCGCTGGGGTGGCCCGCCCTGGCGAACCACGTCGCCACGTTTCGGGCGTCGCGGGCGAGGAACTCGCGCCCGTTCGGGTTGGCGATGACGTCCACCACCTGGGGCAGGTCGATCATCACCAGGCGCCCGTCGTCCACCAGCAGGTTGTACGGGGACAGGTCACCGTGCGCCAGGCCATGCTCGGCGAGCGTGCACAGCGCGCCGACCAGCTGATCCCACAAGCTGGCGAGCCCGGCCGCGTCCGGCCGGGTCTCGGCGAGCCGGGGCGCTGCGGTGCCGTCGGGGTCGCCGATGAACTCCAGCAGGACCTCGGTGCCCAGGACCTGCACCGGATAGGGGACAGGGACGCCGGCGGCGTGCAACTGGCACAGCGCCGAGAACTCGGCGTTCGCCCACTGTCCCGCGATGGCCGCCCGGCCGAACGCGCTGCGGTTGGCCGCCGCGCGGTTTACCCGCGACTCGCGGACCCGGCGGCCCTCCAGGTAGCCGGAGTCCCGGTGGAACAGCCGGTGCGTGGCATCGCGGTACCGCTTGGCCGCCAGCAGGCAGTCCGGGCCGGTGCCGGGGACGCCGCGGCGGATCAGGTAGACGTCGGCTTCCTTGCCGGTCTTGAGGATGCCGAGCTCGGTGTCGACGGCGGCCAGGTCGGTGACGAGCCACTTCGGATGGGGCCGGGGGCCGCGCTCCAGCGGCGTGGACTGGTCCCAGGTGGACCAGCGGTCGCCCTCGGGCAGGCCGTCGGCCGCGTCGGTGGCACTCTCGGCCTGCAGCCGCTGCACGTGCCGGTCGCGCTTGAGGTACGTGTCCTCATTGTCGAACTTCTGACGCTTGGCGTTACCGCGGTTGCCGCGGCGGATCCGCCCGGAGGCCGGATCGTAGGAATCGGCGCTGTCGCGCACTGGTGGTACTCCTCAGGTGGGCTGTGGTCAGGACAGGCTCGAAAAAGCCCGTGACGGGCGTAGACATTTGGCCTTCTCCTTTCCCACCGCCGGCCCGCGAGGCCGGGCACCAACCTGGTGACGCGAGTACTGTGCGCTACGGCACCGCCTTCGCGCAACTGATTTTCCGTCCGCGCGTTCCCGCGACCGCGGCCGCCGCGAGGGCGGCGCAGGCCGCTATCGCCATCGCCAAGCGGTCACCGGTGATCCCCGGGATGCCGCCGCCGACTGACTCGGCGACCGTCGGCAGCAGCGCCGCGCCGACCGCCGCGCCGATCTGGCGGCTGGTGTTGACCACCCCGCCGGCCAGCCCCTGATCACCGTCACCAAGCTCGCGCGTGGCGATCACGAGCGACCCGAACGCGGTCCCGGCCGAGCCGAAGCCGACCAGCGCCACCACCAGGAGCAGCGGGCTGTATCCGCCGCCGGGCAGCCCGGTCAGCACGAGGAAGCCCGTGGCGGCGATGGCGCCGGCGAGGGTGGCCAGTCGTCGCGCCCCGAGCCGGGCCACGAGCTTGGGGCCGAATATCCCCATCGTGAATCCCGCCATGCCCTGCGGCGCGAGCGCCACCCCGGTCGCCAGCGGCGACAGGTGCAGGGCCTGCTGCATGTACAGCGACAGCAGCAGCAGTTCCCCGCCATTCCAGACGCCGAGCAAGAACACGAGCGTCGCCCCGTCGCGCAGCCCTGGCCGCAGCAGCGTTCCCGGCCGCACGAGCGGTGCCGGGTGCCGTGCCTCCGCCGCCACGAAGCCGGCCCCGGTGGCGATGGCCGCCCCGATGGCCCCGATGACCAGCGGGGATGACCAGCCGAGGGCGTGCCCCTGCGAGACGCCGAACACCACCAGCGCGACCGCCCCGGTGATCAGGGCCGCGCCCCGGACGTCCAGCCCCCGGCGGTCACCGGCCCGGCCAAGGTCAGGCGAGGGACCGGGATCTCCCGCAGCAACGATGACGGGATTACCGGGAGTGATGACCCGCGGCGCCAGCAGCGCCGCGAGCAGCCCGAAGGGCACGTTGACCAGGAAGACCGCCCGCCAGCTGGCCAGGTCGGTCAGCACGCCGCCGAGCACCTGCCCGGACACGAAGCCGACCGAGGCGATCGACCCGTACAGCCCGATGGCCCGGGTGCGGGCCGTCCCCTCCGCGAAGCTGGTCGTGATGAGCGCCAGTGCCGTGGGGGCGATGACCGCCGCGCCCGCGCCCTGGATGACGCGGGCGGCGACCAGCAGCGGCAGGTCCCGGGCGAGCCCGGCGGCCAGCGACGCCAGCGCGAAGACGGCCAGCCCGCCGATGAACATCCGGCGGCGCCCCAGCAGGTCGCCCGCGCGCCCGCCGAGGATGAGCAGGCCGGCGAACGCGACCCCGTACCCGGTAACCACCCACTGAACCGCTGAGGTGCCCGCGCCCAGCTCATGCCCGATCGACGGCAGCGCCACGTTGACGATCGTGAAGTCGAGGACGACCATGAAATTGCCGACCAGGAGCAGGGCAAGCCGGACGGCGGCCCGCGACGGACGGACGGGCACGCGCCGCCCCGCTGCGTGAGATCCCCGGGCAGCGCGGGTATGGCTTGTTACTGAGGCGCTTCTGGGGGTAGGTGGCAGTCCAGGCACGGAGTCAATCATGACATTTCGGCTATATCACCAGGCGGCCGCCTTCTTACTGGACAGTAACATAGCGATCGCTTAAGATATATCTCGTAAAGCGGCAACGTATCGTGTCTATGAGGAGGCAGCCATGATCGACATCGAGGCCAGGATCCGCAGGCTATTCGGCAGGCTACGGTCCCGGGCAAGTGAGTTCCGGGCCGGCGACTCGGCCAAGAAGGCAGCCGGGGCGTTCCAGGACTTCAAGCAAAGCGACCGCGCGAAGAAGGCGGCGAGCGCCTTCCAGGACTTCAAGCAGAGCGACCGGGCCAAGAAGGCGGCCGGCGCGGTCAACGACCTGAAGGACAGCGACGCGGCCAAGAAGGCGGCGGGCGCGCTTAACGACCTGCGCGCCAGCGGCACGGGCCAGAAGGCCGAGGCGACGCTGAAGGACCTGCGCCAGCGCGAGCCAGTTCGCAAGGCCGAGGAGTCCGCGCGCAAGCTCCTGCACGACCTGCGGGCCGGCAGCGGCACCAGCGGCTCGAGCGGAAGCGCCTCCGCCTAGGCGACGGGCGGGCGGGGCGCGACTCGGGCGCGGGTCCGGGCCTTACGGGCCTGGGGTCACGCAGGTGACGGGGACCTTCGGCGCCGGGCGGGCCGGCGCGCCCTGCCCGGGGGCGCGGGGGGATACTCCGTTCGCCCTCCCGGGAGATTGCTGCGTCGTTGCCGGGGCGAAGGGGCTGGGCATCGGCTTAGCCGGAACCGCGGCGGTGGTGAAGGCAACGCACACCGCGACCGCTCCCGCGATGCTGCCGACGGCGATTACCCACCGGTCTGGCCGCCTCCGCGATGGTCGGCGCGGACGCCGCGCCGGCGCTGCCCGCTCCGGTCGCTCCGGGTCCACGAGCTGACGGATGGCGCTCGTCTGTTTTGTCGTATCCGCCGGCGGCGGGCCGGCCGCGTAGCCGCCCGGCCGCGCGTAATGGCCGGGCGGGCCGGCCGCGTACTGCTCGTACCCCTCATGCCGGCTGGCGCCCGGTCCGATGACCGGGAAGATCCCCGCTCGCTCGAGGTCTGGGTCGTAGTCGTGCAGGTAGTCGTCGCGGTCCGCGTACCCCATGTCCAAGCTCCTCATCGGCATTCCAACGTTACGTGACGGATTAACTACGTTCCGTCCTATCTGGGATACGGGAAGTAGCAGGGTTCGGCTCAATCGCGACGCACGGTATTTTCCGGACGCGCAGTGCCCTTGCCCGTCCCGGCGAGGCCTGTCCGCAGTCGGCGGCAACTCCCGCCTGACCCCTCATCCCGCTGCCCCAGCGGCAAGCTTCCTGGCTCCCGAGGTGGTGGCGCAACCATTGGCGAGTGCCGTTACTGATCCCGCGGCGCGCGATACCGGCAAATCTGCCCTAGCGGCGCGCCCGTCCGGGCGCGATCATGATGGCTGACGGCGTTTCGTGGGCACACCTGTCGTTAACATTAACGCAAGGTTAACGTAAGGTTAACGCAAGGTGAACATGATTACCGCGTGTAGGTGAATTTAAGGTTAAATAGTTGCAGGTCGAAATGCCGGGAGAGGAGTTGCGCGATGACACCTGGCCTGGCAGGTTTCGTGGTCGCAGGCGCTGAGCCGCACTGGGATGACGCGCTCGACAGCGTGATGGCCGCGCTCGCCGAGACGTTCGCGCTCGCGCCCGCCCGGGCCGGCGCCCCGGGGGGTGGCCGGCGCCGTACCTGGCTCGATACGTTCGACTGGCGGCTGTACCGTGCCGGCTTGCTGCTGGAGTACGTGACCGCGAACCGGGCCGGCCAGCTGGTCCTCACCAGCGTCGGCGCCAGCGCCGCCGGCGATCCCGAGCCGGTGGTGCAGCCGGTGACGGGGTGGCGCGTGGTGCAGCCGTGCCTGTTCGACCACTTGCCCGACGGGCCGGTGACCGACCGGATCGCCGGGGTCATCGCCCCCCGCGCGCTGCTCCCGCTGGTCACGGTGGCGACCACGGCGAGCGTGACCAGCCTGCTCAACGAGGACGGCAAGACCGTCGCCCGGCTGCTCATCGAGCGTCCCGTGATCACCGCGGGCCACATAGGCACTGCTGGGAGCGAAGCCAGGATCGACCTGCCGCCGCGCCTTTCCGTCACCGAGGTGCGCGGCTATCCCGGGCCCGCCCGCCGGGCCGCGCGGATCATGGCGCTGGCTCCCCAGATCGAGCCGGGCGCGCCCGGCGGCAGCCCCGAAAAGGCGTTGCTGGACGAGGCCCTCGCTGCCATCGGCACTCGCGCGGGCAATTACTCCAACAAGGTCGACGCGAAGATCACCGCCGACATGGCGTCCGCCCGGGCGGTCGCGACCATCCTCCTCACGCTGCTCGGCGCGGTCGAGGTGAACGTCAATGGGGTGCTGCGCGACACCGACACGGAGTTCCTGCACGACCTGCGGGTCGCGGTGCGCCGGACCCGCGCGGCCATCAAGCTGCTCGGGGAAGTCCTCGGGCTGGCCGACGACGTGCTGGACCAGTTCGCCGCCGACTTCAAGTGGCTGGGCGATGTCACCACGCCGGTGCGCGACCTGGACGTCCACCTGCTGGACTTCGCCGACATGACCGCCCAGCTCAAGGCGGCCAAGCCCACGGACCTGGACCCCTTCCGCGATTTCCTCGTTCAGCGCCGCGCCCGCGAGTTCCGCGCGCTGGCCCGCGCGCTGCGCTCCCCGCGATTCGGCCAGCTCACGGCCAACTGGCGGGCGACGCTGACTGCCATCGCGGACGGCCAGCCGCGCAGGCCCGGCAAGCCGGGCAAGGGAGCGGCCAAGCCCGCGCTACCAGGCCGCCCGGATCCCCTGGCGAGCGCGCAGACCGCGGGTGGGCTGGCCATCGACCGCACCCGGGTTGCCTTTCGCAAGGTCGCCCGCCGGGGCGGCGCGATCACCAGTGACTCGCCCGCCGAGAGCCTCCATGACCTGCGCAAGCGAGCGAAGGAACTGCGGTACGCCCTGGAGTTCTTCGCGCCACTGCATGACAAGCAGGACTACGCGGCGGTGCTGGGAGACCTGAAACGGCTGCAGGATTGCCTTGGCGAGTTCCAGGACACCGAGGTGCAGATGGAGGAGATCCGCGCGCTCGCCGAGGCGATGCTGAGCGCGCAGGCGGCCTCGCGGGGGGCCATCGCGCGGACCGTGCTGGCGATGGGTGAGATCACGTCCGGGCTGGCCACCCGGCAGGTGGGGGCGCGGGACGCCTTCGAGAACCGGTTCGCCGGCTTCGCCGGTCAAGACGGGCAGCGCCGGATGGCCGTCCTGCTGCACCGGACGGGAGGTGCCGCGTGAGGATCTACGCGACGTACAACATCAAGGGTGGCGTCGGGAAGACCACCACCGCGGTCAACCTGGCCTACCTGGCGGCGGCCGACGGCCTGCGCACCGTGCTGTGGGACCTGGACCCGCAGGGCGCGGCGAGCTTCATGTTCCGAGTCAAGCCGCGGGTCAAGGGCGGCGGCCGGGCGTTGATCCGCGGCCAGCGCTCGCTCGACGACGCGATCAAGGGCACCGACTTCGAGCGCCTCGACCTCATCCCGGCCGACTTCACCTACCGCAACATGGACCTGCTGCTGGACAAGGGGCCGGAGGCCAAGCAGAGCCGCAAGCTGTCGAGGCTGCTGGCCCCGCTGGCGGTCGAGTACGACGCCGTCTTCCTCGACTGCCCCCCGTCGATCTCGCTGGTCTCCGAGAACGTGCTGCACGCCGCGGACACGATCATCGTCCCGCTCATCCCGACGACCCTGTCGGTGCGGACGCTGGAGCAACTGACCGACTTCATCGCCGGGTTCAGCGGGCGGCGCCCGGACGTGCTGGCGTTCTTCTCCATGGTCGACCGCCGCAAGAAGCTCCACCGGGAGATCACCGAGGAACTGTCCGCGAAACGACCTGACGTTGCCGCCACCATTGTCCCCTCGGCCACGCTGATCGAGCGGATGTCCGTCGAGCGCTCCCCGGTCTCGGCGTTCGCGCCCGGCTCGGCGGCCGCCAGGGCCTACCGGGCGCTGTGGACCGAAGTCCGCGAGGGGCTGGACTAAGCAGCTTTGGCGGGCCTGATGGCTCGCTCCGCTCGCCACGACAGTCAGGCAGTCCCTCCACCGGCGAGTCCCAGCAGCCCCACCCGTTCACTCTGCGTACTAGCGGCCAGACAATGCGACAAAGCGCCTCCATTTTTTGGTTCCCTGGTATGCAAGGTTGCGATGTGCCGGGTTTTTGGGGGGCGCGGTGTGCGACACGGCGGGTCGGAGGGCTTGGCATGTCAGCGAACGAGAGTGACTAAGGTGGGCTCGTGGGCTCCTGGCCGGAGGTGGCGATCGGGGAGCTTGGGCGGGTCGTCACCGGGGCCACGCCCAGGGCCGGGGACGGCGACTCCTGGGGAGATGAGGTTGACTTCCTCACGCCCGGCGACCAGCGGGCCGGCCTGCGCACCGCCGAGGCCGCGCGCAGGCTATCGGCGGCGGGCGCCCGGCGGCTGGCCTCCCGGCTCGTCCCGGCCGGGTCCACCTGCGTGACCTGCATCGGCGCGACGACCGGGAAGACTTCACTGACGGCGCGCCCCGCCGTGACGAACCAGCAGATCAACTCGGTCGTGCCCGATCCGGCGGTGGTCCGGCCCGCCTTCTTGTACTACCTGCTGAGTGCGCACGCCCCACGCGTCGCCCAGGTGGCCAGCGGGTCGGCCGCGCCGATTATCAACAAGCGGCAGTTCGAGCGGCTCCGGGTGCCGGTTCCGCCTATGTCAGAGCAGGACCGGGTCGCCGCGATACTCAGCGCCCTGGACGACAAGGTCGCCGCGAACGAGCGAACTACCCGGCTCGCGCTCGGCCTGGCCGAAGCGCTCTTTGAGCAAGCATTGTCCCAGCAAGCACTGTCTGGGCGGGGCTGGACGTGCCGCCTGGCCGATATCGCGGACCTGCGGTACGGCAAGCCCCTCCCGGCGGCCCGCCGCCGGGAGGGGAAGGTCCCCGTCTACGGCAGCGCGGGAGTGACCGGCCATCATGACGAGGCGCTGGTTCGCGGGCCGGGCATCATCGTCGGCCGCAAGGGCACGGCGGGCGCGGTCCACTGGTCGCCGGGCGACTTCTTCCCTATCGACACCGTCTTCTACATCGCGCCGAAAGCCGGCTTCACGGGGCCACTAGAGGTGCTGTTCCTCGCGGTAAGGCGGGCGCGGCTGACCGCCCTGCGATCGGATTCCGCGGTCCCCGGCCTGAGCCGGGCCGGCGCCCTGACCGCGCGGATCCAGCTTCCCGGCCCGGCGCCCGCCGCTGAGCTCCAGCGGCAGGCACGCCCCCTGTTTGAGCTGCGTGAAGCCCTGGCGACGGAGTCCGCGCACGTGGCTAGCGTGCGCGACACGCTGATCCCGCACCTGGTATTGGGCAGGCCTGTTGGGCATTGGAGGTATCTGAGCCAGGAGTGTTCCCTCTAGGGATTGCGTGGACTTCATTGAAATGACCGCTACCAGTTTTCTGCGTGAGGCGTTTCAGGCTGACCGCGTCGGGATCTGGCACGTCGACCTGGCCGGGGCAGAAAGCTACTGCCTGGCCGACGCGCCCGTCCCGCCCGAGGCCTTCCACGACTACGCCCTCCGTCATCCCCTCATCCGCAGCTTCCGCGACACCGGGTCGCTCGCGCCCTTGCGGGACAGCGACCTGCGTGCCGACCCCGGCGCCGCCGACGCCGGGCCGGGCACGCTCGCGATCCCGCTGGCCGTCGGGGAACAGCATGTCCGCGTGGTGTCCATCTCCAGGGTCAGCTCGGCCTTCTCGGCCAGGGAGCTCCTCCTGGCCGGTCACCTGCAGCCCGTCCTGGCCGGGATCTGGCCGGTGAAGCGGGTGGCGCCGGAGGAGGATGGGCCCGTCACGGCCGCCTGCGAGTGCTTACCGCCAGGCCGGTAACCAGCCCCGGCGGCTCATCCGCGCCCGGCCGGGCTCCGCCCGGCGGCGGGCGGTGAGCGGCGAGTCACCGGCCGGGCGATGCCGGGGCGCAGGCGCGGACGTGGCCGGCGATGGCTGATCGCGTCGTCCCGGCCCGCATGCCGCTGCCAGGGGATGCCATCCACCTGCAAGCCGGTGCGCAGCCGGTCCACGTGCGACAAGATCTCCCCGCGCAGCGGCCACTCAGCCTCATCGGCGGCGAGCTTGCCCGCATCCGGCTCCAGCACGCCGGCCAGTTCGTTCCGCTTGTGGTGCGCCTCGGCGAGTTGCCCGGCCAGTTCCTCCTCCAAGGCCACGCCAGGCGCCGGGAGGCCGCGCATGAGCTCCCCGTACGTGCGGGTCGCGGTGCTGAGCTGGCTGAGCACGTCGGCGAGGCGGGCGCGCGTGCGCGGATCACGGGTGGGGGCGTCGCGGGGATCGCGCCCGCTGTCGACGATCGACCGGGCCAGCCCGCGCAGGTACAAGGCCGAGTGATCTAGGGCCTCCAGCCCGCTGCGCAGGGCCACCTCGTGCGCGGTCACCTCATCCGGGGCCAGCCGGAGCGCACGCGGGTTGAGCCGCGTGCTGTCTTCGGCATCGCGGAGCGCGTCATCGACCCGCTCGATCTCACCGCGCAGGTCACGGGCGTGCTCCAGCAGCTCGCGGGCGCGATCTTGGCTCGTCTGGACGGCGTCGGGGCTGTCTTCATCGGGCGCCGCGCGCAGGCCGTCGGCCATCTCGCCGAGCATGGCCGCCACCCGGCCGGCCAGCTCCCCGACCGCGTCCCGGGCGGGCCGGGTGCGCAGCCGCCCGAAGGCCAGCCCGCCGAGTAGCCCGATGCCGGTGCCGACCAGCGTGTCCATGATCCGGCCGGTAGCCGCCGAGCCGTGCTCGGAGACCGAGAAGATCAGCATGGCGCTAATCGGGACCTCGAGGAAGTCATCGCCTAGGCGCAGCAGCCGGCCGATGATCAGGGTGACCGCGATCAGCAGGCCGAGCAGCCACCAGTTGTAGGGAACGAAGGCGGACACGGCGACGGCTATGAGGACGCCGACGGTTACCGAGGCCACCTTGCGCAGCCCGGCCGTGAGCGTCTGGAACACGCTGGCCTGCAGCACGAGCAGCGCTGTCAGCGGGGCGAGCACTGGCCGCGGGGTCCCTACCGGGATCTCCAGCGCGACCAGGTAGGCGACCGTCGCCGTGATGGTCAGCCGCGTGATGTGCCCCGCCGTCAGCCGGGCGGGGCCGATGCTGGCCAGCCGGAGATCGCCGAGCCTCAGGGCAGCGAGCCGACGAGATTTGATGTTTGCGATGCGAAGAAGGCGCATGTCAGACCGGTGGGGTAGTGGGCGGGCATGGTCGGGAGCGCCTGTGATGATCCCCCGTTCCTAACCACGAACGCGTGCTGCCGGCGTTTATTCCGGGCAACACCGCTATGCCGGGCCACGGCTACTCCCCGCAATGCCGCGTGGACGGTGTGAACCAGCGGGACCATGGTGGCGTTGAGCATGAACGTTGCGAATCCACCAAGTTGTCGGGAACAGTGCGGGCATGACGCATTCACGCTATCTATCCCCGTGCAGAGTTGCGCGATTCACGGGGACACGCCGCGATGGGCGTATTACAGTCTGACATGGGGAAGGGTCGTTCCATTGTCACTACAAGGGGGAAGACTGCCCGCGGAGGCCACACGGTTCTTCGGGCGGTCCGATGAGATTGCCGCCATCCGGGGCGCGGTCGGGCGTAGCCGCCTAGTCACGCTGACCGGTCCCGGCGGTGTGGGCAAGACGCGCCTGGCCATCCACGTCGCGCGGGCGCTCGACAGCGCGTTCCCGGACGGCGTGTTCCTGGTGCCGTTGTCCGGGTTGCGCGATGACCGGCTGCTGCCCGGCACCGTGGCGGCCGCGCTCGGGCTGGCCGGGGAAGCAGTCCCGGCCGGGGAAGCGGGTCTGCTGCCCCGGGTGAGCGGCAAGCGCATGCTGCTCATCCTGGACACCTGCGAGCACCTGCTCGACGAGTGCGCCGCCTTCGCCGACCGGCTGCTGCGCGGCGCGGACGGGCCGAGGCTGATCGTTACCAGCCGGCAGGCGCTTGACGTGCCCGGCGAGGTCGTCTACCCGATCATGCCGCTGGCCGTGCCCGGTGACGGCGGTGACGCGCTCGCGCTGTTCACCGACCGGGTCCAGGCGGTGATGCCCGGGTTCCGGGTCACCAACGCGAATCGCGCGCAGGTCGTCATGCTGTGCCGGGGCCTGGACGGCATCCCGCTGGCCATCGAGCTGGCGGCGGTGCGGATCCGCACGGTCGGCCTGGCGGAGATGCTCACGCGGCTCGGCGACCGGCTTCGCCTGCTTGGCGGCACCGGGGGCCAGGGACCCGGCCGGCATCAGACGCTCCGCGCGATGATCGGCTGGAGCTATGAGCTGTGCTCGCCGGCCGAGCGGCTGTTGTGGGCGCGGCTGTCGGTGTTCGCCGGGGAGTTCGGGCTGGAGGCGGCGGAGCAGGTCTGCGCGGGTGACGGGCTCGCCAGCGAGACCCTGGTCGACACCCTGGTCGGGCTGGTCGACAAGTCGATCGTGACCCGCGTCGACAGCGAAGTCGGCGCGCGGTACCGGCTGCTGGACACGATCAGGGAGTTCGGCGCGGAACTGCTCGCTGACAGCACGCCGTACCCGCGCCGGCACCGGGATTACTTCCTAGCGCTGGCCCGCGCCTTCGGCGCGGCGTACTACGGCGGGGATCAGGCTGGCGAAGTCCGGCGGCTGAGTGCCGATCACGCCAACCTGCGGCTGGCCCTGGAGGGCTTCCTGGACGACGGGAATGACTCGGCCGACCAGGCGCGGGCCGGGCTGGAGATGGCGACCGCGCTGTGGGGATTCTGGGCGACCACCAGCCAGCTGGGCGAAGGGCGCTACTGGCTGGGGCGGATGCTCGACCAGGTGCCCGACGCGCGCGGAGACAAGGCAATCTGCGCCTGGCTGGGCGGCCTGTTCATGGACGGGCAGCTGGGCAAGGACGACATCGTGCGGATGCTCACGCACCTGCGCGCGGCCGTGGCCGCCAGCGGCGATGAGGCCAGCCTGGCCTGGACGGACGGCTACCTCACGCTGGCCAGCGCGCTGCGCGGCGACCCGGTCGGCAACGCCGCCGCCTACGCGGGCGTCCTGGAGAGGTTCACCCGGCTGGGTGACTCGCGCGGCCTGGTCACCAGCTCCCTGTGCAAGGCCATCGTCCACCTGCTGCACAAGGAGCTGGTGGCGGCGATCGCCGAGTGCGACCAGGTGCTGCGCCGCCTGCCCGAGGGTGAATGCTGGCTACGCGGCTGGGCGCTGTGGTGGCGGGGTTTCGCGTCCTGGCGGGCGGGAGACGCCGCCACGGCGGCCGAATGTTACCGCGCCGGGGTGCGGCTGCGCCGGAGCACCGGGTGCGAGTGCATGATGGGGGTGGCTCCGTTCCTGGACGGGATGGCGTGGCTGGCGGCAGCGGAGGGCGATTACGGCCGGGTCGCGCGTCTGCAGGGCGCCGCGGACGGGATATGGGCATCGGCGGTCAGCATCCCCCGGCTCGGCATGTCATTGCTGAACCGCCAGGACGAGCTGGCCCGTCAGCGCGCCCGGGCGGCGCTCGGCCAGCCGGAATTCGAGCGCCTGCACGCGGCCGGGGCGCTGGCGGATCCGCCGGAAGTGCTGCGATTCGCCCTCGCGGCGCCGGGGCCGCTGAGCCCGGCGCGGCGCTCACTGACGCCGCGCCGGAGCTGGCCGGGCAGGCGGCGGGGCCGGCCCCGGGCGCGCAACCACCTGCCCCCAGCGCGTGGGACGTGCTGACCGCCCGCGAGCGGGAGGTCGCGGCCCTGGTCGCCCAGGGCCTTACCAACCGGGATATCGCCGGCCGGCTGGTGGTGTCCAAGCGAACGGTGGACGCTCACGTGGAGCACATCCTGGCCAAGCTCGGCTTCGCCTCGCGGGTCCAGGTCGCCGCGCTGGCGCGGGTTCCCCCGCAAGCCGGGCAGGAGCTGGCTCTAGGCCAGGCTCGCTAGGTGCCAGGGGTGAAGGAGGCCCCGCGGACTGCTTTTCCGTGCCAGTCCGTCAGGTCGACGGAGCCATCGAAGCGGGGTAACCGGACGCGCACGCATCGCGTAGGTTGCTGGCAGGTGTCGCTTATGTGACCATTGGCTACTTTGCTTGCATGACATATGCTTCTTTACTAGACGTGAAGTTTTGAGCTACCTGGTCAGCGGCTCGCTCCAGTGGCGTGGCGAGCCTCACTGCCCCCATGGCCAGGCGGGTTCATGGTCGGCCGGCCTAGCCGGCCGAAGTGCCCACCCAGGGTCGCCAGCAGGCGGCGCACCGTCGCCAGCTGGGTTTCCTGCGTGGATTACTGGGTAGCGGACAGATGGGCATTGGTGCGGAACCGTGTGGTTACGGACGATAAGGTCCGAGCCCACGGCCGTTACTGATGCTCGACGAGTCCTTAGGTGCGGTCGTCGCCGCCAGGCAGTGTGCTGCCAGCACAGTGCGTTGCCGGCGCGGGTATCGCGGCACGCGCGTTGCCGGCACCGCGCGGCAAGCACGGCGGACAGGCAGGAGAGGGTCAGGCAGGATTCAGGCAGCCAAGCAAGGCTAGGCCCACCCGAGGCAGCCCGAGGCGGTGCCCGCGGCGAGACGGTCGACGGAAGGACGGCCGATGAAAACCGCGCACTTCGCCCCGGGCAATATTTACCTGTCCGAAACATGCCGATAAACGCACAGTTCAGGCAATTCGAGACACAGGGGGTGCTGTCGAAGCGTATGAGTGCAACGAATCGGGGAAGGAAAGCGTTATATGAGCATGACAGTCTGGGAATGGTTCGAGCAGCGCTCGTTTCATCATCGAGACTTTCACAGTCTCGCGCTATCTCGCAATCGGGCGGAGCACGCCACCACCACCTTGGTCCTCCCGGGCCGCAACGTCGCGGGGACCATCGGCACCATCCTCGACGTCGTCGAGGGCCTGAGGCGGCGAACGGGCCTGCCTGACCAGGTCATCGTCGTCGACGCGGACTCCCCGGACGGCACCGCGGACATCGCCAGGGCCCACGGCGCCGAGGTCTACTCAGAGAACCAGCTAATGCCCGCCTACGGTCCCGCCCAGGGCAAGGGCGACGCCATGTGGCGGGCCTTGTCAATCGCCCGGGGCGACATCGTCATGTTCGCCGACGCCGACACCGCTGACTTTCGCGAGCACTACGTGTACGGGACGCTCGGCCCGCTGCTCACCGATCCGTCAATCCAGTTCTGCAAGGCGGCCTTCCGGCGACCATTCACCTCAGGTGAGAAGTCCGTGGCCGACGGCGGCGGACGGGTCACCGAGCTCATGGCCAAGCCCCTGCTCAACCTCTTCTACCCGCAGCTCGCCGGGTTCGTCCAGCCGCTGGGCGGGGAGTTCGCCGCTCGCCGTGAGCTGCTTAGCGCGCTGCCCTTCTTCACCGGCTACGGCGTCGAGATCGGGATGATGATCGACGTCTACAAGGAGATCGGGCTCAACGCGATGGCCCAGGTGGACATCGGCACCCGGCAAAACCGTCACCAGGCGCTCGCCGAGCTCAGCCGCATGAGCTCGGTCGTGCTCCGCACCGTCGCCGTCCGCGAGGGCATCTCAGCCCGGTACCTCGATGAGGAGAACCCCACGCTGTGGGACGTCCACCAGCCGGAGACCTACCTGCACGCGGTGGCCTCCGAGAATGGGCTGCGCCTCGATGAGCACCTCAACGAGCTACTTGAGCGCCCGCCGTTCGCGAGGCTCAACGGCGGCACCGCCCTGACCGTCCCCGCCTTATTTCCTGGGGGGATACCCACCAATCCCCCAGACCCCCTGGCCCTGTCCCGGGTCGGGGTCCGCGCGCCGTCATCCAGGTTCACCGGGGGGATCCCAGGAAACCACTGGGATCCTCCACGGCTCGTCTGTAGCGCGAAGCTCCGCCGCGCGGCCTCAGCCGCCCCGTGCCCTGTGTGACCGCTGAGAGCGGAGCGAACTGTCGGGGCGCTGACGGAGCGAGCCATCGGGAAGCTCGCTATCGTTAAGCATGACTACGCCGGATATTCCGCTGCTGGACATCGTGCTCTGGCGGGAGGGAACCCCCGGGCAGCGCGCCGAGATCGCCACCCGGATGGACGAGGCACTACGCCAGTCGGGGTTCCTGCTGATCAGCAACCACGGCATCAGCGCCAGCCTGCGAGAGACCATCCGCGCGCAGGCGCGCTCGTTCTTCGCGCTGCCCGCCGAGCGCAAGCAGGCGTACGCCACCCCGGTCGCCGGCCGCGGCTGGATACCGCCCGGCGGCGAGGCGAACGCGTTCTACGGCGAGGCCGCCGACCCCGAGCGCGCCGACCTGAAGGAAAGCCTCACCATCGGTCGCGAGTTCACCAGCGGGGACGCCGAGACCGACGCGAAGTGGTTCACGCCCAACGTCTGGCCGGTCGAGTGCCCAGGCCTGCGGGACCGCTGCGAGGCCTTCACCGGCCAGGTCCGCGAGCTGTACTACGACCTGCTGCGGATGTGCGCCACGGCGCTGGACCTCGAAGACGAGGACTTCTTCGTCAATCACGTCCAAGGCGGCCCGCAGACCTTCAACATCAACCGGTACCCGCCGCTGAGCGTCACCGGCGCCCCGAAGGCGGGCCAGTACCGGGTCGCCCCGCACACCGACTGGGGCATCCTGACCATCTTGGACCGCCAGCCCGGCTACGGCGGCCTGCAAGTGCAAAACCTCGACGGCACCTGGGCTGACGCGCCCTACGTGGCCGACGCGTTCACCGTGAACGTCGCCGACCTGCTGTCGCGCTGGTCCGGCGGGCGCTGGCGCTCGACCCGGCATCGCGTGCTGCCGCCACCGGCGCAGGCCCCCGATGAGGAGCTGATCTCGCTCATCGTCTTCCTCGAGGCCGAGGTGGACACGGTGATCAAGCCCGTCGCCGGCGACTTGGAAATCGAGCCGGTCGTCGCCGGCGACTGGCTCCGCGAGCGCGAGGCCGCCGCCACTGTGTTATCTGGGGGATGCGAACCAATCCCCCAGACCCCCGGACAAAGGGGGGACTCCGTCCCCCCTTTCACCCTCCTGGCCCCGGGTCGCACAGACCGCTCCCCGGGGAGCGCCCGCCTCGGGTGGGCCGGATCGCTCGAAGCTGCGCTCGCTGGCGCTCGCTTCGCCTCGCGAAGGCCGGGGTAGTCGACTTGTGCTAGTCCCGGGTCACGCCGAATCCGGACTAGCGCTCTGCGGGCGGGTAGCGGTGTGTCGTGTTGCGGCTAGAACGTCCCGGGATGGCCTATATAGCCTATGGTGGCTCTATGCATGGCGGGCACGGGCGAGGCAAGGAGCGGATTTCACGCACCGTATCGGAGAAGTACGCTGTTGTGATCCCCGCTGATGCGCTATACAAGGACTACGATTGTCCGAGGGAGCGCAATGCTGCCACGCAATAGGGTCAAGTCCCCGGCGCAGGAGAAAATCAGCCTGGTTGATCGCGTCCAGGGGCGGATTTCGACTGCCCCGTTCCTAGCGCGGCCCGTGCTGATGATCTTGGCGGTGGCGTTCCTGTCGTGGCTGCTGGCGCCGGTCTCCGTCTACCAGGGGCTGCGGTCCCGGATGGCGTCCATGTACGTCGCCGCGTTCGGGGCGTGGCTTTTCTTCTGGGCCTGCGACTCGGCCACGGCGAAGGCAGGGCACGGGAGTCCCTGGTACCTCGCCCTGATCGGGACGCCATTCATCATCGCCCTCATCGCTCACTTGCGGCCGTTGGCGCGGTCCGTGCCCTGTCGCCACGTCGCCTGGGCGCTGCTGTGGGGGGTCCTGGCCGGCATCGCCATCGTCTTGACCTGGCCTGACCAGGGGGTGTTCGCCGCGGTCGCCACGTGGATCATCGCCGCCGCCGTCCTGGGGTGGCGGGCCGCCAAGGCGCTGCAGGACGTCAGCATGTACGGAGCCGCTGGCCCGGACGGTCGCGACGGTAACGGGCCCGCCCCCCGTGACGGCGGCCCGGCCGAGGCCGGATCGCGTGCGGGCCAGTCTCCGCCGTCGATGGCGGGCGCCCACACGCCCGGGTACGGGATGCGTGCCCAGGGGGTCGCCCAGGTGTACGCCGACCGGGCCGCGCGCCAGCAGCAGCACGCGGCTGCCCGCCAGCGCCCGCAGATCTCCGTCGAGGACGCCATGGCCGAGCTCGACGCGATGATCGGGCTGGCGGGCGTCAAGGAGCAGGTCCGTTCGATCGCCGCGTCGATCGAGGCGGCCCGCCGCCGCGCCGTCGCCGGGGTGAGCACTGACAAGCCGATGCGGCACTTCGTGTTCCTCGGCCCGCCTGGCACCGGCAAGACCACGGTCGCGCGGGTGATCGGGAAGATCTTCTACGCCTTCGGCCTGCTCGACCTGCCCGACGTGGTGGAGGCGCAGCGCAGCGACCTGGTCGGGGAGTACCTGGGCGCGACGGCCATTAAGACCAACGAGCTGATCGACTCCTCGCTGGGCCGCGTGCTGTTCATCGACGAGGCCTACAGCCTGGTCAACGAGGGCGACGGGCAGGCCGACCGGTTCGGCATCGAGGCCGTCCAGACGCTGCTCAAGCGGGCCGAGGACGACCGCGAGAACCTGATCATCATCCTGGCCGGGTACGAGCAGCAGACCGAGGCGTTCCTGGGCTCCAACCCTGGCCTGGCCTCCCGCTTCGCGACCAGGATCCGGTTCCCCACGTACTCGCCCACCGAGCTGCTCGCGCTGGCCGACTCCCAGCTCGCCGCCAAGGGCGAGATCCTCGCGCCGCCCGCCCGCCCGGCGCTGTGGCGCGTCCTGGAGGAGGTCGGCCGCCGCCGGATCACCGACGAGCTCGGCAACGGGCGGTTCGTGCGCACCCTGCTGGAAAAGGCCGGGCAGGCGCGCGACGTCCGGGTGATGGGCACCGGCTACGAGCCGGCCCCCGAGGACCTGATCACGATCGACCCCGGCGACCTGGACCGCGCGTTCTCGGAGCTGACCTCCCGGCTGCGAGGGTATGAGGACACCCCGACCCTGGAGAGCGCGCTCGCCGAGCTGGCCGAGCTCGTCGGCCTCGAGCCGGTCAAGCAGCAGGTCCAGGCGATCGCCGCGCAGCTGCGGGTGGCGAAGCTCCGTGACCGCCAGGGGCTGGCCAGCCAGCCGCCGGCCAGGCACTTCGTGTTCACCGGCCCGCCCGGCACCGGCAAGACGACGGTCGCCCGCATCCTGGGGCGTATCTTCGCCGCCCTCGGCCTGCTCGTGCGACCCGAGGTGATCGAGGCCCACCGCGCCGACTTGGTCGGCGAGCACCTGGGCGCGACCGCGATCAAGACGAACAAGCTCATCGACTCCGCCCTCGGCGGCGTGCTCTTCATCGACGAGGCGTACTCGCTGATGAACGTCGGCTACTCCGGCGGCGACGCGTTTGGCGCCGAAGCAGTGCAGACGCTGCTCAAGCGGGCCGAAGACGACCGCGATCGGCTGGTCATCGTGCTGGCCGGCTACCCGGGCGACATGGACCGCTTCCTGCGCAGCAACCCGGGCCTCGGCTCGCGGTTCAGTACCCGCGTGACCTTCCCGAGCTACTCTGCCCGCGACTTGTCGGAGATCGCCATCCTGCTGGCCGAGCAGACCGGCGACATGTTCGAGCCGGACGCCGAGCGAGTGCTGCACCAGATCTTCGCCCGCGCGGTCGCCTCGGGCCGGATCGACGAGCTGGGGAACGGCCGCTTCGCCCGGTCACTGTTCGAGCGCGCCTGCGCCTTCCGCGACGTCCGCGTCGTCCGGCTGGGGGAGAGCGCCACCGCCGAGGACCTCACCACCCTCACCGCCGCCGACGTCGCCGCCGCCTACGAGGAACTATCCCTCCAGGGCAGTGCCTAGCAAAGGCAGTGCTCAACAAGGTCAGTGCTCAACAAGGGCAGTGCGTAGCCCCGCGTTAGGCTAGCCGGGTGGCTGGCTGGGACTTCTGGGTGGACCGGGGCGGGACGTTCACCGACGTCGTGGCGCGCACGCCCGACGGCACCCTGGTGGCGCACAAGCTGCTGTCCAGCAACCCGGACGCCTACCGCGACGCGGCGGTCGCGGGCATCCGCCACCTGCTCGGAGCCGGCCCGGGCGAGCCACTGCCCGTCAGCCAGATCCGCGCCGTGCGGATGGGCACCACGGTCGCCACCAACGCCCTCCTCGAGCGCAAGGGCGAGCCCACCGTCCTCGTCATCACCAAGGGCTTCCGCGACGCCCTCCGCATCGGATACCAGGCCCGGCCGCGCATTTTCGACCGCCACATCGTGCTCCCCGAGCTCCTCTATGACCACGTCATCGAGGCCGAAGAGCGGATCAGCGCGAACGGCGAGGTCATTGTCCCGCTTAACGAGCCCCTGGTGACCGCGGCGCTCCAAGCCGCCTTCGACGATGGCATCCGCGCGGCCGCCGTCGTCGGCCTGCACGGATACCGGTACCCGGCGCACGAGCAGCGGATCGCGGCCATCGCCCGCGAGATCGGGTTTCCGCAGGTGAGCGTGTCGCACGCGGTGAGCCCGCTGATGCGCCTGGTCGCGCGGGGCGACACCACCGTCGTGGACGCCTACCTGTCGCCCATCCTGCGACGCTACGTGGATGAGGTCGCCGCCGAGCTTCGCGGCGTCCGGCTCCTGTTCATGCAGTCCAACGGCGGGCTCACCGACGCCGCGAGCTTCCGCGGCAAGGACGCGATCTTGTCCGGCCCGGCCGGCGGCATCGTCGGCATGGCCAGGACCGCGCAGGCGGCCGGGTTCCGCAAGGTCATCGGCTTCGACATGGGCGGCACGTCCACCGACGTGTCCCACTTCGCGGGCGAGCTTGAACGGCAGTACGAGACCCAGGTGGCCGGGGTGCGGATGCGCGCCCCGATGCTGTCCATCCACACGGTCGCGGCCGGCGGCGGGTCCATCGCGGCCTTCGAGCGCGGCCGGTACCAGGTCGGCCCTGACTCGGCGGGCGCCCGGCCGGGGCCGGCCTGCTACGGGCGCGGCGGCCCGGCCACCGTCACCGACGCCAACGTGCTGCTCGGGCGGATCCAGCCCGCGTACTTCCCGGCCGTATTCGGCCCGTCCGGCACGAGGAGGCTGGACGCGGGCGCGGCGCGGGCCCAGTTCGAGCAGCTCGCCGCCGACATCAGCGCCGCGACCGGGGACAAGCGGAACCCCGAGGCGGTCGCCGCCGGGTTCCTGGAGATCGCCGTGGCCAACATGGCCAACGCGATCAAGAAGATCTCGGTGCAGCGCGGCTACGACATCACCAGGTACGCCCTGTCCACCTTCGGCGGCGCCGGCGGGCAGCACGCCTGCGCGGTCGCCGACGCGCTCGGCATGACCAGCGTGCTCATCCATCCGCTGGCCGGCGTCCTGTCCGCGTACGGCATCGGCCTGGCCGACATCGTGGCGATGCGCGAGTCCACCATCGAGGCCCCGCTCACCGGCGAGCTGACCGCCAGCCTGCCCGGTGACTTCGCCCCGCTCGAGGAATCCGCCATCGCCGAGCTAACCCACGCCACCGCCGCCGCGCCCGGGGCTCAGGGGCAGGCGCCAGGCCAGTTCCGCGTCACCCGCCGTGCGCTCCTGCGCTACGACGGGACCGACACCGCGCTGCCGGTGCCGTTCGGCTCGGCAGCCGAGATGACCGCCGCGTTCGAGTCCGCCTACCGGCGCCAGTTCTCCTTCCTCATGCGCGACAAGCAGATCGTCGTCGAGGCGATCGTCGTCGAGGCGGCCGCCGACGGCGCGCGCCACGATCATGAAAAGGAGGCCCGCCCGTTCGCGCAGCGTCCCTCCCAGTCCTCCCACACCGACGGAGATGGGGGAAACGGCGCCGCCAGCACCGTCCGTTCGGTGCCGGAAGAGGCGGAACCCGCTGACCACGTGCGGATGTTCACCGGCGGGGCGTGGGAGCGGGTCGGGTTGTTCCGGCGGGAGGCGCTGCGGCCGGGGGAGGCGGTGGACGGGCCGGCGGTCATCGCCGAGGACCTGGCGACGACCGTGGTCGAGCCGGGCTGGCGAGCCGCCGTCACCGGCCAGCGCGACATCCTGCTCACCCGGGTCGCGCCGCGGCATGAAGGGAGCGGGCGGGCGGCGACCGAGATCGGGACCGCGGTGGACCCGGTCATGCTGGAGATCTTCGGGAACCTGTTCATGTCGATCGCCGAGCAGATGGGCGTCCGGCTGCAGTCGACCGCGCATTCGGTGAACATCAAGGAGCGACTGGACTTCTCCTGCGCGATCTTCGACGCCGCCGGCGGGCTGATCGCGAACGCGCCGCACATCCCGGTGCACCTGGGGTCCATGGGGGAGTCCATCAAGGTGGTGATGGAGCGCAACCGGGAGCGGATGCGGCCGGGCGACGTTTACGTCCTGAACGACCCTTACCACGGCGGCACGCACCTTCCGGACGTCACGGTCGTCACTCCGGTGTTCGCCGTACAGGTAATGCCCGAGTGCGCCGGGTCCGATGAAACCGTGCCCGACGAAGCGATGCCCGACCACCCCGGCCCCGGAGACGAGCCGCTGTTCTACGTCGCATCGCGCGGGCATCACGCGGAGATCGGCGGCATCTCGCCGGGGTCGATGCCCGCTGGCAGCACGCGCGTGGAAGAAGAAGGCGTGCTGATCGACAATTGGCTGCTCGTGCGCGACGGACGGCTGGCCGAGCAAGAGACGATGTCGCTGCTGACGGGGGCGCGGCACCCCTCGCGGGACCCGGTGACCAACCTCGCTGACCTGCGGGCGCAAGTGGCCGCCAACGAGCGTGGCATCGCCGAGCTTCGCCGCATGGTGGCGGAGTTCGGCCTCGACGTGGTCCAGGCGTACATGGGCCACGTGCAGGACAACGCCGCCGAGGCGGTCGCGTCCGTGATCGGCGCGCTGTCGGACGGCGCGTTCACCTACGAGCTGGACAGCGGGGCGCGGATCGCGGTGAGCGTGCGGGTCGACCGCGTCGCCCGGACGGCGACCATTGACTTCACCGGCACGTCGCCGCAGCTGCCCGGCAACTTCAACGCCCCGTCCAGCGTGGCCATGGCGGCGGTGCTGTACGTGTTCCGCACGCTAGTCGACAGCGACATACCGCTGAACGCCGGCTGCCTGCGCCCGCTGAAGGTGATCATCCCGCCGGGGACGATGCTGTCCCCGGCGTACCCGGCCGCCGTGGCCGCCGGCAACGTGGAGACCTCCCAGGCGGTGACGGGCGCGCTGTACGCCGCGCTGGGCGTCCAGGCGGAGGGGTCCGGGACGATGAACAACGTGACGTTCGGCAACCAGCGCTACCAGTACTACGAGACCGTGGCGAGCGGGTCCGGGGCCGGCGCGGGACTGGGCCGCTCCGGGAGCGCCGAGGGCGTCACCGGGTTCGATGGCACCGACGCCGTGCAGACGAAGATGACAAACTCACGGCTCACCGACCCTGAGGTGCTGGAGTGGCGCTACCCGGTCCGGCTGGAGTCGTATGAGATCCGGCGCGGATCGGGCGGCGCCGGGCGCTGGCGGGGCGGGGACGGCGGCACGCGCCGGCTGCGGTTCCTGGAGCCGATGACGGTGACCACGCTGTCCGGCCATCGGCGGGTACCGGCGTTCGGCCTGGCCGGCGGGTCACCCGGGGCGCCCGGCGGGAACTGGGTCGAGCACCCGGACGGGTCCGTGACGGCCATGGAAGGCTGCGACTCGGTGGAGCTAACCGCCGGCGACGTATTCGTCATTGAGACCCCCGGCGGCGGCGGCTACGGACAGCAGCCCTAGACCCCGGGGAAGTTATCCAGGTCGTCGAGGCCGCTGGTCAGGTCGCGCAGCAGTGACTTCAAGATGGCCTTGTCCTCGGCGGCGGCGTCCAGGACGTCCATGAGCGCGTGCAGGACCAGGTGGCGGTCCTCGCCGGTGTCCAGCAGGCGCTGGGCGGCGGTCCACAGCTCGGGCGGGTCACCGCGCCACAGCCGGTCAGCAATCGCCAGGTGCCGGTCGATGTGCTTGCCCACCCCGGCCGAGCTCGGGCTGCCGGTCCGGGTGTCGTGGTCGGCGGCCAGCAGCAGCCGGCGGTCGGTGGGGTTGGCCGGGTCCAGCTTGGACAGGTCGACGCCGCCGTGACGGCCCTCCAGCACCGGGAAGATGAAGGCACGGCGCGGCAGTGCCTCAAGATCGGAGTCGGGCAGCAGCCGGGCCACCAGCCCCTCGTCGAGGCCGAACTCCCCCGGGTCCCGGTACAGCCGCGCGAACGTGCTCATCGAGTCGAAGACGACCTCGACCACCTCGCTGATGTCCGCTTGGCGCCAGCCGTTCTTCCGGCCGCTGAAGCGGGCCCACGAGGCGAGCACGAGCGGGATGGCCTCGCGGTCGGCGGACGACAGCATCACCCGGCGGGGCACCCACTCCAGCAGGAACTTGCGGGCCTTCGCCGGGCTCACCCGCAGCGGCCGGCCGGAGTCCTGGTCGCAGCCGAAGTCGATGATGTGATCGGCGCACCGGCTGGCCGCCTGCCGGTCCGACAGGTCCTCGGCCTCATCGGAGCCGAGGAACTCGGCCGCCAGCAGCGCCCGCTTATCCCGTGACCATGGTTTCTTCGCCCGCAGCCCCCGCCCCACAGCCGGCGGCAGCCCGCGGATGCGGGACCTGATCAGCGCGTGCCGGGAGCCGAAGGAGTCAGCGACCGGCGGGTCGGCGGCCGCGTCGGTGGTGGCCAGCGCCTGCTCCAGCGTCTTACGGGCCTGCGAGGGGTCGAGCTGCCGGAAGACGTCCTCCGGGCGGGCTCCGCCCGCCGTCTCGATCCCGGCTTTCAGGTGGCAGTGGTCGAGGAGCTTGTCGACCTGCGAGGTCACCCAGCCGTCGCGGATCATCCCCTCGGCGTTGTGGTCCACGACGAAGACGAGCGCGTGCGGCTCTTCCCCGGCGTAGCTGAACACGCAGATGATCTCGTCCTGGTCGCCCCATTTATCAGGGTTCACGTAGCACTGGGCCGAGGTCACCGCGCCGAGGTGATCGTGCCAGGCCGGGGCCTTGACGCCGCTGTCCATCATTGAGATGGCCGCCCGCTCGGCCGCTACCGCCTGCCGGGGCGTGCCGAGGCAGGCGATGCCAGATAGCAGCGCGAGCGACACCGGGCTGGGCTGGCTGGCCGCGTACTCAACCAGGCCCTCGCCGATGACCTGCTCCACGTCCGGGGTAGCGTGACGCTGATCCCACCAGGTGCCGAGGAGCTCGCTGACCATGAGCTCAGCGTCCAGAGGGCTGCGGACGGCGAGGAGCTCTCGTGCCGCGCGCAGCATCTCGCGAAAGAGCGCGTTCGGTGGCGTGGTGCCTGGTGAGCTTCCGCTCGGGGGCTGGCTGCGTCGGCTCTGCGGACTCACCCTGATAGCCTCTCAGATCTGGATATGTGACCGCTAGGTAGCGCTCCGCTGTACTTCAGGTGACTGCGCGGGGGTCGAAGCGGTCAGCGGGCTACTACCTCATCCGCTATAGGAGAATCTACCTATGTTGTCATGCCGTTGCGGCCAACACCGCGCCGTCATCACGACGTAATTACTTGGCAGCCTTACGCGGGAGCGGGCAGCGCAGGTACCTCGTTTATGGCACGCTTAATATGAATGACTGCTGTGCGGGCGGCACCGCCGATGCTGAGCGGGCATCCGCGGGTGCGCGGGGGTTCGGGCGGCATGGTAGGACGCGGGAAGGAGCCGCCAATGGCTAGCGCCTGCATCATAAGCTTGAGGCATGGCGCGCGGAGCCCTGCGCGCCATCCGCAGGGCAATGCCGGGCGCGGGTACGCGGTGCCCGGCTGCGCGGGGAGCGGCAGGGGTGCGACATGAGCGCGGACACATCCGTGCCTGAGCAGTGGGAGGCCGGGTTGGACACTCCCGATTCCGGGCTTCCGGACGCTGTGCTGCGCGACTCACCGGCCGGGGTGGCGTTCCTCGGTGGTGATCACCGGTTCGCGTGGGTTAACCCGGCGCTGGCGCAGCTGTACGGGCGCGCGCCAGAGGAGTTCCCCGGCCGCACGGTGGCGGAGGCGCTGCCGCCGGTGGACGCGGCGCGGGCTGAGGCGGCCATGGGCCGGGTTCTGGCGGACGGGGTGCCGGCGGTTGAGACGTTCACCGTCGGTTCCCTGCCGGCCAGCCCCAGCGCGCCCTCGCGGGTCTTCCACTGGTTCCCGGTCAGGGACGCGGCGGGATGCGTGATCGGGGCCGGCCTGATCGTGGCCGGGCTGGTCTCGCCTTCTCCTGGTGAGGAGGCGCTGCGGCGCAGCGAGGAGCGGTACCGGGCGCTGGTCCAGGGGGGCGCCTCGGTGGTGTGGGTCGCCTCGCCGGACGGCGAGATGGTCGAGGACTCCCCGGAATGGCGGATGATCACCGGGCAGGGCGAGGAGGAGTTCCTGGCCGCCGGCTGGGTGGCCTCAGTGCACCCGGAAGACCATGACCGGGTGGGGCGGGACTGGCGCGATTGCCTGCGCACCGGGCGGATCTTCGAGGACCGGTTCCGGATGCGGACCCGCGGCGGCGGCTACCGGCATTATGACGTGCACGCGGTCCCGATCGAGCGCGAGGGCAAGATCGCCGAGTGGGTCGGCTCGTGCACCGACGTGACGAGCCAGCGCGAGGCCGAGGAGATGCGCGGCCGGCTGACCGAGCAGCTGTCGGCGGCGGCGCTGCGCACCGCGCGGCTGCAGCAGGCGACCTCGATGCTCGCCGAGGCCCTCACCGTGGTGCAGGTCGTGGAGGTCATCACCGAGGTGGGCCGGACCGCGATCGGGGCGCTGCGCTCGGCCGTCGCGCTGCTGGAGCCGGAGTCGCTGCAGCTTCGCGTGGTCAACGCCGACGGCTTGGCGGCGGCGGGGCCGGACGCGGCCGGGCAGCGGCTGACCATGGACACCCCGAGCGTGATGACGCGGGCGATCGCCACCCGCCGCCCGGTGCTGATCAGCGACGTCGATGACCTGCGCGTGCAGTTTGACCTGGGGGGCGATTCGGCGGCGCCCGACACCGGGGACGAGCGATCCTGGGTGGGCCTGCCGCTGCTGGCGGCCGGGCAGCCGCTGGGGGCGCTGCGGTTCTCCTTCGGCTCCGAGCGGCGGATCAGCGAGGAGGAGCGCGTCTTCCTCGAAGCCCTGGCCGGGCAGTGCTCGCTGGCGGTCGAGCGCGCCGAGATGTACGAGCGCGAGCACACCACGGCGGAGACGCTGCAGCGCAGCCTGCTGCCGGACAAGCTGCCGACCATCGAGGGCCTGGCCCTGGACGCGCGCTACCTGCCGGTCCGGCGCAACCTGGAGATCGGCGGCGACTGGTACGACGTGTTCCGGCTGCCGGAGGGGAAGCTGGCGGTCACCGTCGGCGACGTCATGGGCAAGGGGCTGACCGCCGCCGCCGGGATGGGCCGGGTCCGCAACGCGCTGCGCGCGCTCGCGCTGACCGACTCCCGCCCGATCGCCGTGCTGACCGGCCTGGACCGCCTGTTCACCGCGACCGAGCAGGAGGAGCAGGTCACCACCGTCACCTACCTGGTGGTCGACCCGCTGACCGGGGAGGGGCTGGCCGGCAACGCCGGGCACCTGCCGACCCTGCTGATCGGCCCGGATGGCAAGGCGGAGCTGGACTCTCAGGAGGCGGGAACGCCGCTGGGCTGGGCGAGTCCCCGCAAGCAGCACTCGTTCCGGCTGCCGGCCGGGAGCACCGCCGTCTTCTACTCCGACGGCCTCGTGGAGAACCGCATGCGCGGCCTCGACGCGGGCCTCGATGAACTGGTCGCGGTCGCCTCCAGCGCGCCCGCCGACGTCCTCGACCGGCCTGGGGAACTGCTGCAGTACCTGGTCGACCACATGCTCGCCGGGCATGAGCAAGACGACGACGTCACGGTCCTGGTCGTCCACGTCTCGGCGTCCGGCTCCATTACTGGCGCCGGGACCGGGCCCGGCCTTGGCTCCGAAGTAGCCTTTGGCTCCGAAGTAGCCCTCGGCGGCGCTGATGCCCCGGCTAACGGCCAGGATGGAGCGCCGGAGGCACGACTGTGATGGCGTCGCTGCGTACAAGGCACTCTTACCTGGCACCTATGGTTGTGGGGAGGAGGAGGCGGGCGGGTTGACACTGTTGTCAGAGGCACCTGGGGGAAGCCTGCTTCCCCCCGCGGTTCAGGTGTCAAATCCCTCGCGGGAGGGCCACATTATCGGTATGCGTATGCTGCTCAGCCAAGCAACCCAGCGAAGGAAGAGGTGACCGTGGTGGTGAGCGCTGCCAACTCCGCGGCGCGCAAGCGCTCCCGGCCGTCAGGATCCACGGGCCGGGACTCGCGGGGACCCGAGCGGGTGCAAGAAGTCGTACCCGAGCAGCCGGCCCCGCCGGCCTTGAGAAGTGCTGGCGGCGGGCGGGCGGGCAACGCCGACGACCACGCGGTCGCGCGCGACGAAGACCTGCCCGGCGGTGACCTGGAAGTCACTGACCTCGACGAGGTCGACGGCATGGGTGACGACGCTGGCGACCCGGACGAGGCGGTTGACCTCGAGGACGCCGACGCCGAGGACCTAGAGAACTTCGACGACCTCGGCGAGGTGGACCTCAGCGACGAGCCCCTCGTCGACCTTGAGGTCGCCGAGGCGACCGAGGACGCCACCGACGAGACCCCCGACACCGAGGAAGGCGCCCCCGAGGGCAGCGCGCCGAAGGTCGAGGGCAAGGTCGAGGGCGGCGACGACGAGATCTTCGTCTTCGGTGACGACGACGATGACCTGCCGGCCGCCCAGGTCGCGGTCGCGGGCGCTACCGCCGACCCCGTCAAGGACTACCTCAAGCAGATCGGCAAGGTACCCCTGCTCAACGCCGAGCAGGAGGTCGAGCTGGCCAAGCGCATCGAGGCCGGGCTGTTCGCCGAGGAGAAGCTCGCCGAGGGCCGGGGCCTGACCGACGATCAGCGGATCGACCTGGAGTGGATCGCCGAGGACGGCCGCCGGGCCAAGAACCACCTGCTGGAGGCCAACCTCCGCCTCGTGGTATCCCTGGCCAAGCGGTACACCGGGCGCGGCATGCTCTTCCTCGACCTCATCCAGGAGGGCAACCTCGGTCTCATCCGGGCGGTCGAGAAGTTCGACTACACGA
>JAICYD010000066.1 GCA_025934375.1 Streptosporangiaceae bacterium
CCTCATGGACGAGCCGCTGTCCAACCTGGACGCCAAGCTGCGCGTGCAGATGCGCACCCAGGTGTCGCGGATCCAGCGGCGGCTCGGCACCACCATGGTCTACGTGACCCACGACCAGACCGAGGCGATGACGCTCGGCGACCGGGTGGCGGTCATGCGCAACGGCCTCATGCAGCAGGTAGCGCCGCCCCAGCAGTTGTACGACCACCCGGCGAGCTTGTTCGTGGCCGGCTTCATCGGCTCGCCCGCGATGAACTTCATGCCGGGCACCCTGGAAAATGGCCAGCTGCGGACCGGGCTGGGGGAAATGCCGCTGACCCCCCGGCAACGGCAGGCGCTGGAGGCGGCCGGGAAGGGCCGCGAGGTCATCGTGGGCATCCGGCCGGAGAACTTCGAGGACGCCGCGCTGGTGCCTGCGGACCAGCGGCCGAGCGGCCTGGAGTTCAACGCCAGCATCGACGTGATCGAGTCCCTGGGCTCGGACAAGTACATCTACTTCACCCAGGAGCTCGGGACGGCCGCGAACGTGGCCGAGCTCGAAGAGCTGGCCAGGGACTCGGGGCGGGCGGACACCGGCGGCGCCAGTGAGACCGTGGTGGCGCGGCTCGACCCGGCCTCCCGCATCGCCGAGGGCGAGAACGCGCGGCTGTGGGTCGACGTGCGCAAGCTGCACGTCTTCGACCCGGTCAGCCTCCGCAACCTCACCCTCGGGGACACCGGGCCGACGCCGGCGGACCCGGCCGCCACGGGCGGAGCGAGCGGGGCGGGCGGAGCCGGCGGCGCGGCCGGGGGGCAGGCGGGTACCCGGCCCGGCCAGGCGCCTTCGACGGCGGGCCCGGCCAGCGACGCGGGCTCCCGGTAGCACGCCGCGGCAGGGCCGGCGACCCGCTGGCTGGGCTCAGCGCTGCGCGGGCTCGCGGACGTCGAGCCCGCGGGCGCGCAGCCCGGCCTCCATCCGGTAGATGTCGGTTTGCCGGACGTCTTCAGGGCGCGCCCGGGCGCCAGGGGGCACGCTGACGTCCAGTCGCCGGCAGGCGTCGGTGAGGGCGTCGACGTAGGCCGCGCGCAGTGCCCGCAGCCGCAGGTTCTTGGCCGGCAGGTCGTCGCGGGTCTCCATCGCCTCGAGCTGGGCGCGCAGCCGGACCAGGTCCGCGCGAAGCCGCTCGATCGGCTCGGTCACGGCCGGCGCCGTCGGTTGCTCGGACAGCCACTTCAGCAACCGGGTCCCGCCGATCGCGGCGCAGGCGGCGGCGACCGGAAGCAGGATCGCGGCAGCGAACTCCAGGGGCGGGTTCATCCCCCCAGTGTCCGCCTCGGGCGCTGGTCAGGCAAGGCCCAAATGTAACTCTTGTCACTATTACCCCGAAATCACCACAGGCCTGCAGTGTGTGGTCCTACCCCTGCTCATTTCTCGGCCACCATGGGACCCACCGGCACCACCATTTGCCGCCTTCTGGGGTCGGCCGCACTATGGCCACCTGGGGCGAGACCGCGTGAAACACGCCGGAAACATGAGGGCTCGTTGTTTCACATGATCGACATGCGTTGATGCACGCGGCGAAATCGGCGCTCGTGATCCTGTTAGCCAGCAAGGCAAAAGGAGATGCGAGTGAAGATTGATTCCGGTTCCACTGCGTGGATGCTCGCGAGCACCGCGCTGGTCCTCCTGATGACCCCCGGCCTGGCCTTCTTCTACGGGGGAATGACCCGGACCAAGAGCGTCCTGAACATGATGATGATGTCGTGGGTGGCCATCATCACCGTAACGATCGCGTGGGTGCTGTACGGCGACTCCCTGTCGTTCGCGCCGGGCAACGGGTTCATCGGCGGATTCAGCTACCTTGGCGAGCACGGGCTGGTGGGAAGCGCGTCCCGGGTCGCGGGAATCCCCGACCTCGTGTTCTCCGCCTTCCAGCTCACCTTCGCGGTCATCACGGTCGCGCTGATCAGCGGCGCGGTCGCCGACCGGACCAAGTTCGGTTCATGGGCGGTGTTCACCGTCTTGTGGGCGACGCTGGTGTACTTCCCGGTCGCCCACTGGGTGTGGGGCGGCGGCTGGCTCAGCAGCCTGGGGATCGAGGACTTCGCCGGCGGCACGGTCGTCCACGTCAACGCCGGATCGGCGGGCCTGGCGCTCGCGATCGTCCTCGGCAAGCGGCGCGGCTGGGGCAGGGACCCCATGCGGCCGCACAACCTCCCACTCGTGCTGCTCGGCGCCGGCCTGCTGTGGTTCGGCTGGTTCGGCTTCAACGCCGGATCGGAACTGGCGGCGGACGGGACGGCCGCCCTCGCGTTCATGAACACCCAGGTCGCGACGGCGGCCGCGGCCGGCGGCTGGCTGCTGGTGGAGCGGTACCGCGATGGCAGGCCCACCACCTTGGGACTCGCCTCGGGCGCCGTGGCGGGCCTGGTCGCGATCACGCCCGCCTGCGCGTTCATCGCCCCGTGGGCCGCCATCGTGCTCGGCCTGCTGGCCGGCATGGTGTGCTGCTACGCGATCGGGATCAAGCACCGGCTCGGCTTCGACGACTCGCTCGACGTGGTGGGCGTGCACCTGGTCGGCGGCGCGTTCGGCGCGCTGTCACTGGGGTTCCTGGCCGCCTACCCGCTGCTGGCCGGGCAGCGCAAGGGGCTGTTCTACGGCGGCGGGATCACCCAGCTGGGGGTGCAGGCGCTGGGCCCGGTCGCGGTCGGGCTCTACTCCTTCACCGTCGCCTGGATCCTCGCCAAGGTCATCGACAAGACGATGGGCTTCCGGATCCCGGAGGAGGACGAGGCGACCGGCATCGACATCACGCAGCACGCCGAGACCGCCTACGAGTTCGGCAGCATCCATCCCGTGCACGCCGCCAGCACCATCGTGGCCGGCATTGCCTCGGCCAGCACGACCCTGAACGGCGCGGGCAAGGAAGGAGCGGGCACGGACAAGCAGGCCACCGGGACCCACTAGCGCGTTAGGGGCGGCTGGCCGCGAGGTGCTGAGCCATCTCCTGATGGTGGCGCAGCACCGCGAGGCGGCCGGCCTGCTCATCGCGGTCGCGGACGGCGGCGAGGATCGGCTCGTGCAGCGCGGTCAGGAAGGCCGCCTCGCTCGGCCGCAGCCAGTCCGGGACGGTGCCGCTGGCGATCCAGTCGCGGTACTCGTAGTTGATGAGCGTCTCGTGAACGCTCTCGTAGATGGAGGCCAGGTAGGGGTTGCGCGAGGCGCGCACCAAGGTGGCGTGGAACTGGGTGTCGGCGCTGATCCAGGCGGAGGTGCTGCCGGCGCTGGCGGCCAGCTCGCGCAGGGCGGCCTCCCCGGCGGCGACCTCGGCCGGGGTGCTACGCGCGATGGCCTGCGTGATCCCGTCGGTCTCCAGCCACAGCCGCAGGTCGACCAGGTGGGCGACCGATTCGGTGTTCAGGCTCAGCATCAGGCTGACGGTGGCGGCCAGGCTGGTCTCCGGCTTGCGGCGCACGTAGGCGCCGGAGCCGCGCCGGGACTCCACGAGGCCCTTGACGACCAGGATGCGGATGGCCTGGCTCACGGTCGGCCGGCTGGCGGCGGTGATCAGCGCCAGGTCGCGCTCGGACGGCAGCCGGGCTCCCTCGGGCAGCCCGGCCGAGACGATCAGCTGCTCGACCCGGCCCGCGATCTCCTGCGCGGCGACTGGCTCGCCGTCGCGCCGCCCGGCCGGCCCCCGCATGACCTGCCAGACCTCGGCACCGTCGGTTTGCTTCGACCGGGCCAACAACCCCTCCCAACGCCTATCGGACACACCATAGCTACTGGGCACCCGCGGCCGGGCCGGGGGCGTCGAAGTTGTTCCGGCGGCCTTCGCGCACGTAGTCGACGGTGGAGCGGATGTGCTCGCCGCCGTGCACGGAGTGCCGGCTGGCGACGTGCCCGAACATCTGGATGCCGAAGCCGCCGTCGAGGTCGTCGGTGACGCGGCGCTTCCACGGGCGGCGCACGATCTGAGTGGTGAGCCTGCGGATCGTGCGCGGCTGGGTCATGATGTGGTCGGCGATGGCGAAGCCCCGCTCGATCAGCTCCTGGCCGGGGACGACCTCGTTGACCAGCCCGTACTCGAGTGCCTTACGGGCGTCGATCGCCTCGCCGGTCAGCAGCGCGTAGGCGGCGCGCTTGGTGCCGAGCAGTTCCTGGAAGGCGTTGTGTATCCCGTCCGCGGGGACCGACCCGATGTCGTAGTGCAGGTCGAACAGCACCGCGTCAGCCGCGGCGACGGTGATGTCGCACATCAGCAGGATCTCGGTGTGGAAGCCAGGCCCGTTCACCAGCCCGATCGTCGGGATCTCAAGGTCGTTGACGAGCGCGCTGACGTTGACGCGGCCGTCCTTGTAGGCGTACTCGTAGGCCCAGTAGTCCAGGCTGTCCTGCTCGATCTCGAACCCGTCGGGGTCGGAGGTCATCATGAAGTCGTCGCCGGTGCCGGTGAGGATGAGGATCTCGTTGCCGGGGTCGGCGGCGACGGTCTTGAGCATCTGCCCGAGGGCCCGGTGGTTTTGCACGCTGAGCTGGACCGGGCCGCCGGCGGTGTGCGCCCGGACCAGCAGGACGCCGTCATCGCGGCGGGTCATGGTGAAGAAGTCCTTGAAGAACTCGCTGTAGTCCGCGAACTTCGGCGTGGGAAGGAACTGCTGCAATGACATGGTCGCGTGCTCCTTTGGGTTGGTCGGGGAATCCCTAGACCGGGGAGTATTCGCCCTCGGCGGCCACGGTGGCCGGCGCCGGCGGGGGCGGACCCGGCCGGCCCAGCAGCTCCCACGCGCAGTCCACGATGTCCTGGGTGCCGAGCCGGTACTTGCGAAACAGTGGCGGGGCGGTGCGGGCGCCCTCGGCAAAGGTGTCGCGCAGCCCGATGCGCCGCAGCGGGCGGCCGAGGCCCGCCTCGGCGATCGTCTCCGCCACGGCTGAGCCGAGGCCGCCGATCACGCTGTGGTTCTCGGCGGTGATCACCGCCGATACCCGGCTCACGGTTCGCCTGATCGTCTCAGCGTCCAGGGGCTTGATGACCGGCACGTTCACCACGCGGACGCTGACCCCCGCGGCGGCGAGGGCCGCGGCCGCGCTGATCGCCGACGCCAGCATCATGCCGCTGGCGATGACCGCCAGCTCATCGCCCTCGATGAGGGTCTGTGCCGTGGTCAGCGAGAACTCGTGGCCCTCGTCGAAGATCACGGGGACCTCGCCCCGCTTGAGCCGCAGGTAGACCGGCCCGGGGACGTCGGCGATGGATGGCAGCGCCGCGCGGACCTGGGTCGCATCGGCGACGTCGATCACGGTCATGTTGGGGATCGCGCGCATCAGGGCGACGTCCTCGATCGCCTGGTGGCTGGGGCCGCCGGGGCTGGACACGCCGGGCATGAAGCCGACGATCCGCACCGGCAGGTTCGGGTACGCAACGGAATTGACGATCTGGTCCAGCGGCCGGCGCGTCGCGAAGACGCCGAAGGTATGCACGAACGGCAAGAAGCCGCGCCGCGCCAGCGCCCCGGCCATGCTGACCATGTTCGCCTCGGCCATCCCGGCGTGGATGAAGCGCTCGGGGAACTGCTCCTGGAACAGGTCGATCTCGGTCTGCCGGGTCAAATCCGCCGTCAGGCAGATGATCTCCGCGCGGTCTCTCGCCAGGTCGACCAGCGCGCGGCCGTACGGCTTCAAGACGGTCCGGTAGGGCTGCTTAAGCAAGGCGGGCCTCCAGCTCCCGGATGGCCGCCTCGGCGAGGGAGTCCGGCAGCGTGATGAAGTGGCCGTCGGCGCCGTCGGGCAGCACCGCCAGGCCATGCATGGTCGACGTGCGCGCGATGACCACGGCCGGGCGGGGGTCGGCGGCGGCGGCGCGCAGCGCGTCGTCGAGGGCGGCGGTGTCGTGCCCGTCCACGTCGAAGGCGGCCCAGCCGAAGCTCTCCCACTTCCCGGCGACCGGCTCCAGGGTGGTGATCGACGAGACGGGCCCGTCCACCTGCGAGTCATTGGCGTCCAGCAAGACGGTGAGCATTCCCAGCCGGTGGTGCGCGGCGAAGAGCGCCGCCTCCCATACCTGCCCTTCCTCCAGCTCGCCGTCGCTGAGGACCGCGTACACGCGCGCGCCGTCCCGGCCCTGCAGCCGGTCGGCTAGCGCGAGCCCGGCGCCCCCGGACAGGCCCATGCCGAGCGAGCCGCAGGTGAGGTCGACCGCGGGCGAGCGCTCGGTTCCGATGGCCTCCAGCGCGGACTCGTCAAACCCGTAGCTGGCCAGTTCCTCCTCGTCGAGCAGGCCAGCCTCGGGGGCCGCCGCGAAGGCGGCGATGATGTAGTGCCCAGGCGAGACGACGAGGCTGTCGCGGCCGGGGACGTAGTGCCCCGTGTACAAGGTGGCGAACAGCTCGGCCGAGGAAAGCGCCTGGCCCAGGTACCCGAACCCGTGCGGGGCGACCATCCGCACCGCGCGAAGCCGGATCACGTCCGCGTACCGCGCCGGGGTCAGCGCGTTGGTTGCCGTCATGCGCGGCAGCTCCTTCGGCATTGTGGCATAGCCGCAAAAGTGGCTAAGCCGCAATATAAGCTCGGCCGCCGCGGGCAGTCAATGGACAGGCGAGGTCGGCGAGGGGCGCTGGTTACGGACGGGAGCGGGCCGAGCGCGGTGCGCGTACCCGATCCCGGGCATGCATGGGCCTTGGCCGGAGTGGGCATTGGTGGAACATGGCCGGAGACGATCGAGCTGGTCATGCCGCTGACGCACAGGTCCTGGCCGGAAAGGCCGCGCCGCGCGGCAGGTATCCGCACTTCAGGCGGGCCGGTGATTACGTCTACGTCTCCGGCGCCTCCGCGCGCCGTCCGGATAACACCTTCGCCGGCGCCTCGGCGGACACGATGGGCACCGTGTCGCTGGACATCCGGGCGCAGACCCGGGCCGTCATCGAGAACATCGGCGACATCCTCGCGGCGGCCGGCGCCGGCCTGGGGGACGTCGTCCAGGTGACCGCGTACCTGGTCAGCATGAACGACTTCGGCGGGTTCAACGAGGTCTACGGGGAGTACTTCGACGAGACCGGCCCCGCGCGCACGACCGTGGCGGTCCATCAGCTTCCCCACCCGCACATCCTGATCGAGATCCAAGCCGTTGCCCACGTCCCCCAGGGAGAGCGCCGATGACGATGACCAGTCCCGTCAACTTCTCGCGGTGGATCGAGGACAACAAGCACCTGCTGAAGCCGCCGGTGGGGAACAAGACGATGGCCGTCGGCGACGACTTCATCGTGATGATCGTCGGCGGCCCCAACGCCAGGACCGACTTCCACGTCGACCCCTACGAGGAGTGGTTCTACCAGCTCAAGGGCAATATGCACGTCAACGTGGTGGTCGACGGCGCGATTAGGCGAGTCGACATCCGCGAGGGCGAGACCTGGCTGCTGCCGGGCTACACGCCCCATTCCCCGCAGCGCCCCGAGGAAGGCTCCGTCGGCCTGGTGATCGAGCGGGTCCGCCAGGAGGGAACGCGGGAGAAGTTCCAGTGGTACTGCCCGAACTGCGCGGCTTTGGTGCATGAGGCGGAGCTGCAGGTCCGCGACATCGTGACCGACCTGCCGCCGGTCTTCGCGGCCTTCTACAACGACGAGAACGCCCGCGCGTGCCCGCAGTGCGGGACGCTGCACCCGGGCAAGGGCTGACCGGGGTGGCTGGCGGCAACCCGGTCGTCGACGTCCACACGCACTACGTCCCGAAAGGATGGCCGGACCTCGGCCCGGGGACGCCTAGCTTGCGAATCGAGACCGAGGCCGACGCGGTCATCATGCTGGGCGGCCGGGAATTCCGCCGGATCCAGGCGGACTGCTGGGACGCGGGGACCCGGCTCGCCGACATGGACTCCGACGGCATCGGCGCGCAGGTGGTGTCGCCGACTCCGGTGTTCTTCAGCTACGCGGCCGACGTCACGCAGGCGGTCCGCATCGCGCGGATCATGAACGACCTCGCCCTGGAGATCTGCGCGCCGTCGCCCGGCCGGCTGCTGCCGATGTGCCAGGTGCCGTTGCAGGACCCGGACGCGGCGTGCGCGGAGCTTGACCGCTGCATGGCCGCCGGCCACGTGGGCGTGGAGATCGGCAACCACGTCGGCGACAGCGACCTGGACGCCGCCGGCGTGGTGACGTTCCTCCAGCATGCGGGCGGCCTCGGCGCGCCGGTGTTCGTGCACCCGTGGGACATGCCGGGCTCGCCGCGGCTGGACCGGTGGATGGCGCAGTGGCTGGTCGGCATGCCAGCCGAGACGCACCTGTCGCTGCTGGCCATGATCTGTGGCGGCGTCTTCGACCGGGTGCCGGAGGCCTTGCGGATCTGCTTCGCGCACGGCGGCGGGTCATTCGCGTTCTGGCTGGGCCGGATGGAGAACGCCTGGCACAAGCGGCACGACGTCATCGGCACGTCCCAGTGCCCGCCGAGCCACTACATCGGCCGGTTCTTCGTCGACTCGGTGGTCTTCGACGAGCGGGCGCTGCGGCTGCTGGTAGACACGGTGGGCAGCGACCGGGTCGTGGTGGGCAGCGACTACCCGTACCCGCTGGGCGAGCGCCCGGCCGCTGGCCTGGTCCGCAAGGCGAGCTTCCTGGACGAGGCGACGCGGGAGAAGATCCTCGCCGGGAACGCGCGGGCCTTCCTGGGCCGGAATGCACCCCAGGACGCCGGATGACCACCATCACCGTCGCCGAGCGGCGGGCGCTCGACCTCGACGCCGCCGACCCGCTGCCGGCCCAGCGCGCGCGGTTCCACGTCCCGCCCTACGAGTCGGGCGAGATGGCCTACCTCGCGGGCAACTCCCTCGGTCTGCAGCCGAAGGCGCTGCGCGGCCGGCTCGGCGCCGAGCTCGATGACTGGGCGCGGCTGGGCGTCGAGGGGCACCTGGAGGCGCAGCGGCCGTGGCTGTCCTACCACGAGCTGCTCCGCGAGCCGGCCGCGCGGCTGGTCGGCGCCCAGCCGGAGGAGGTGGTCGTGATGAACTCGCTGACGGTCAACCTCCACCTGCTGATGGTGAGCTTCTACCGGCCGACGCCCCAGCGGCACGCGATCCTCATCGAAGACAGCGCGTTCCCGTCCGACAGCTACGCGGTGCGCAGCCAGGCCGCCTTCCACGGGTATGACCCCGATGAAGCGGTCATCCGGCTGGCGCCCCGGCGCGGCGAGGCGGTGCTGCGCACCGAGGACGTGGTGGACTTCCTGCGCGCGGACGGGCACACCGTCGCCTTGGTCTTGCTCGGCGCGGTGAACTACTACACCGGCGAGCTGTTCGACATGGAGGCGATCACGGCGGCCGGGCATGAGGCGGGCGCGATCGTCGGCTGGGATCTTGCGCACGCCGCGGGCAACGTCCCGCTCTCCCTGCACGCGGCCGGGGCGGACTGGGCCGCATGGTGCTCCTACAAGTACCTCAACGCCGGGCCAGGGTCGCTGGCCGGCGCGTTCGTCCACGAAAGGCACCTAGCCAACCGAAGGCTGGCGAAGTTCGCCGGCTGGTGGTCGACCGAGGCCGGTACCCGGTTCCAGATGGCCCCCGCGGTGACCCCGGTCGACACCGCCGACTCCTGGCAGCTTTCCAACCCGCCGATCCTCGCGATGGCGCCCGTGCTGGTGTCGCTGGAGATTTTCGACGAGGCGGGGATGGCGGCGCTGCGCGCCAAGAGCATGCGGCTCACCGGCTACCTGGAGGAACTGCTCGACGAGGCGTGCGCCAAGCGGGCGGGCGTGAGCGTGATCACGCCCAGGGACCCGCGGCGGCGGGGCGCGCAGCTGTCGGTGCGGATAGCGGACCGCGACGTCGGCCCGCTCACGGGGCGGCTGAGGCACGACTTCGGCGTGATCGCCGACGCCCGCCGGCCGGACGTGATCCGGCTGGCGCCCGCGCCCCTGTACAACACCTTCCACGACTGCTGGCGGGCGGCGACCGCGCTCGAAGCCCTGCTCGACGGTCCGGCCACGGGACTCGACGGCGTCGCGACGAGGCTCGATGGCGGTGCTCGATGACCGGGCGGGTGGCCATCGTCGGCGCGGGCCTGGCCGGGTGCCTGCTCGCCACGCTCCTTGCCCGGCGGGGCATCGAGGTGACGCTGTTCGAGCGCCGGGAAGATCCCCGGGTCACCGGGCCCGAGCGCGGCCGCTCGATCAACCTGGCCATCTCGGCCCGCGGCCTGGAGGCGCTCGGCCAGGTCGGGCTGCGCGAGCTGGCGCTCTCGCGCGCGCTGCCGATGCACGGGCGAATGGTGCACGGCCGCACCGGGCAGCCGGGCTTCCGCCCCTACAGCGCGGACGGGAAGCACGCGATCAACTCGATCAGCCGCGCCGAGCTCAACCTGGCCCTGCTGGAGGTCGCCGAGCGAACCCCAGGGGTGAGGGCCCGTTTCGACCATCGGCTCCGGGAACTTGACATGGCGACCGGCAGGCTGACCTTCGAGACGGCAGGCGGGGAGCAGCGCGTCCCGGCCGACATCGTGCTGGCGGCGGACGGCGCCTACAGCGCCGCCCGGCGCGCGGTGACCTTCCGGCCGGGCTTCACGTTCAGCCAGGACTACCTCGAGCACGGGTACCGGGAACTCACCATCCCGCCCCGTAACGGAACCTTCGCCCTCGACCCCGACGCACTGCACATCTGGCCGCGGGGCACGTCGATGATGATCGCGCTGCCGAACCTGGACCGCTCCTTCACCTGCACGCTGTTCTGGACGGCCGGGGAGTTCGCCGCGCTCACGGCCCCGCCGCAGATCCGCGCGCACTTCGCTGAGCACTATCCGGACGTCGCCGGCCTGATCCCGGACCTGGCCGATGACTACCAGCACAATCCCGTCGGCTCGCTGGCCACGATCCGCTGCTGGCCGTGGGTGCATCACGGGGACGGCGGCACGCTGGCGCTGGTGGGGGACGCGGCGCACGCGATCGTGCCGTTCTTCGGCCAGGGTGCCAACTGCGCGCTGGAGGACTGCATCGAGATTGACCGCTGCCTCACTGAGGCCGGAGGCGACTGGCGGGCGGCGCTGGAGCGCTACGAGCGCCGCCGCAAGGCCAACTGCGACGCCATCGCCGACATGGCCCTGGACAACTTCATCGAGATGCGGGACCGGGTCAATTCCCGGGTATTCCAGGCCCAGGTCGCAGCGCGGCATTTCCTGGAGCGGCGGCTGCCCGGCCGCTATGTCTCGCGGTATGAGCTGGTCTCCTTCACCACGATGCCGTACGCGCGGATCCCGGACCGGATGCGCCGCCAGGACCGCGCGACCGCGCTGGTCGCGACGGGCGTGGCGGGGCTGCTGGCGGCCGCCGCGCGGCAGTGTTTTCCAAGGAGGCACGGCCTTACCCGGAGGAACAGCCTGACACGGAGGAATGGCCGATGACCTCAGCGGGGAATCTCACCTATGACAGGTACCTGCGACTCGATGACCTGCTGGCGTGCCAGCACCCGCTGACCGATTCCCACGACGAGCTGCTCTTCGTGATCATCCACCAGGCCTATGAGCTGTGGTTCAAGCAGATCCTGCACGAGGCGGCGCAGTTGCAGCAGCGCCTGGAGGACGGCGACAGCGCCGGCTCGCTGGCCACCGCGCGGCGCGTCGCCAAGATCCTCAAGACGGTCGTCGGTCAGTTCGACATCCTGGAGACGATGACGCCCGCGCAGTTCGCCAGCTTCCGCCCGGAGCTGGGGAGCTCCAGCGGCTTTCAGTCCAGCCAGTTCCGGTATATCGAGGCGGTGGTCGGCCGCCGCGATTTCGCCGTGGCGGTCATCGACCCGGCCCTCCAAGCCATCATGGGACGGCGGCCGGTCTTCGCCTCGCTGCTGCGCTACCTGCGGGTGGCCGGGTTCCCGGTGCCCGATGAGGTCCTGGACCAGGACCCGCGCTCGGCCTGGGTGAGCAATGACCGCGTCCAGGCGCTGCTGGCCGAGGCCTACGCCGGGTCAGGCGATCCGGCCGAGGTCTGCGAGGCCCTCGTGGACATCGACGAGGGCATCCAGGAGTGGCGGTACCGGCACGTCAAGATGGTCGAGCGGATCATCGGCGCGAAGACCGGCACCGGCGGCTCAGCGGGCGCGGCGTACTTGCGCGGCACGCTGTTCCGCCCCGCCTTCCCGGACCTGTGGGAGGTCCGCTCCCGGGCCTAGGCTCCCGGGCACGGAAAAGCCCGCTGGCGGCAGCTTGTGGCTGCCGCCAGCGGGACGGACCGAGGTTATGTCGTTGTGGACTTAACTACATGCGGTGCCGTTGACGGAGAAGCTCGTCGGGCTGGCGTCGTTGCTGGTGAACGTGCCCTGGAAGCCGTCGGTGATGCTGGAGCCAGCCGGGATGGTGCCGTTGTAGCTGGCGTTGGTGAGGGTCGCGTTCTCGCCGCTCATGGAGAAGCCACCGTTGAAGTTGTTGGTGACCTTCTGGTCGCCCGGGAAGGTGAAGGTCAGCGACCAGCCGTTGATCGCGGACGTCCCGGTGTTGGCGATGACCACCTGGGCGGTGAAGTTACCGGGCCACTCGCTGTTCCTGGTGTAGGTGACGTGGCAGGTGCCGCCGGTGTTCCCGCCGCTGATCGTCCAGGTGAAGCTGGCCGACCCGGTCGCCCCGGTGCCGTCGCGCGCGGTGACGGTCACGTTGGAGGTCGCGGCGGCGGTGGGCGTGCCGGAGATCAGGCCGGAGGAGCTGATGGTCAGCCCGGCAGGCAGACCGGTCGCGGAGAACGTCAGGGTCTGCCCGGCCGCCGAGTCAGTCGCCGAGACCTGCAGGCTGGCCGCGGTGCCGACCGTGCCGGTGCGAGCACCGGGGTTGGTCACCGTTACCGTGTTGCCGGTGCCGCCGTTGATCGTGAACGTGAAGCTGGCCGTCCCGGACGCCCCGGTGCCGTCCGTCGCGGTGACGGTGACGTTGGAGGTGCTGTTGGCGGTCGGGGTGCCGGAGATGAGGCCGGAGGAACTGATCGCGAGCCCGGCTGGCAGCCCGGTCGCGGTCCAGGTGAGGGTCTGCCCGGCCGCGGAGTCGGTGGCCGACAGCTGCAGGCTAACCGGGGTGCCGACCGTGCCGGTGCGAGCTCCCGGGTTGGTCACCGTCACCGTGTTGCCGGCCGTCGCGCCGAGCGCGGTCTGCACCGCGGTGAAGGCGGGCTTGGGGTTGTAGCTCTGGTCGAACATGGTGGCGGCGCCCTGGCCGGAGAACGCCCCGGGAACCCAGGAGTCGGCGTCGCCGATGGCCCACTGAGTCACGCCGACGCACCGGGTGACGCCCAGGCACGCCTTGACCGCGTTGGAGAAGTCAGTGGCCTGCTGCTGCAGGCCGGCGTTGCTCGGTGGAAGCGACGTGAAGCGGTCGTCGAGCTCGGTGACCGCTACGTCCAGGCCGAGGTTGGCGAACCGCTGCATGTTGGCCTGCATGCCCGAGGGGTTCTGGCCCTCGATGAAGTGGGACTCGAAGCCGATGCCGTTGAGCGGCGCGCCCTGCTGGAGCAACGACTGCGCGAGGCTGAACATCGCGTTGCTCTTCGCGTTCATGCCCTCGATGTTGTAGTCGTTGATGTACAGCTTGGCGGCCGGGTCGGCGGCGTGCGCGGTCTTCAGGGCGTCGGCGATATAGCCGATGCCCATGGCGTTGAAGAACGCGTCCGCGCGGGGGGTGGCGTTGGCGTCATCGTTGAACGGCTCGTTGACCACGTCCCACGCGTAGCACTCGCCCTTGTATGCGTTGACCTCGTTGGTGATGTGGTTCTCCATCGCCCCCTGTACCTGGTTAGACGGCAGGGAGGACACCCACGAGGGAAGCTGGCTGTGCCAGACCAGGTTGTGGCAGCGCACCCGCTCGTTGTGGGCGACGGCGTAGTTGACGATGTTCTGGCCGGGGGTGAAGTTGAAGGTCGTCTGGGACGGCTGGGTGGTGTCCCACTTCATCTCGTTGCCCGGCGTGAGCATGTTGAACTGCTGCGCCTGGAGCTGGGTCACGGTCGTGTTGTTCAGCAGGTCCCCGGTCATGTCACTGCCGAAGTACCGGTTGCCGTTCGCCGCGGCGAGCGTCTTCAGGGGCGTGCCGGGCGCCAGCGCGGCCTGCGCTATGCCTCCGGTCGCCATGGTTGCTATGGCTGCCGTAGTCGCGGTTACGGCCGCCCCGGCGGCGAACAACCGCCGCGCGCGGCCAGCGGTTCTGGCCGTGTCGCGCGCCGGGCGGGATTGCCACATCTTCATGACCCTCCTCGTCATCGAAAGTTATCGGAAAATTTGCGATAACTGGATGAAGTGAAGATCACCGCCCAGTCGGCTTGCAAGGGCCCGGGCTATTTGCCCCGGATATCGCGGTTTTGGCCGTGAAACTTCCACGCTCACGGCGGCCGGCGGCCGGGACCACCTCTTGTCGGGAGCGGCAGCTCAGGCGGGGCGTTCGACGGCGCGCAGGTGGCGGTCGACGGCGCTGGTGACGCGCTCGGTGTCGCCGGTGGCGAGCAGGTCCAGGAGCGCGCCGCGCAAGACGGCGAGCAGCAGCGTCCGCTCGTCCCGCGCGGCTGGCGCCGCCTGGTCATCCGGTTCGGCCGGGGCGGCCTGGCGCTCGGCGAGCAGGTCAAGCCAGTCGCGGACCGTGTCGCGGCCGAAGTCGGCCCACGGGCCCGGCTCGCCGAGCAGCGAGCGGGCGTATCCCTCGACCCACAGCGACAGCAGGGCGCGGTGCGCCGGATCGGCGAGCCACGCCCAGACGTCGCGGCCGGCGGCGGCGAGGCCGTGATGCTCGTCGCGCAGCTTCGCTAGATACCGCAGTTCCTCCTCCCGCGCCCGGGCGAGCAGCGCGCGGGTGAGCTCCTCCTTGGACCCGAACAGGAAGAGCAGGACCCGCGGGCTGGACCCGACCTGCCGGGCGAGCGGGCGCAGCGACATGTCGGCCAGCCCGTTGCGCAGGACGTACTGGTAGGCGGCTTCCAGCAGTTCCTGCTTGCGCGCGGAGTCGGTCACGGCTATTGACTCTCACAAGTCGAGTTCGTACACCTGGCCGATCAGGTCGGCCCCGAAGCTGTGGTGCGGCTCCTCCTCGGTGAGGGTGAACCCACGGGAGAGGTAGGTCTGCCGCGCCGCCACCAGCGGGTGGTTGGTCCATAGTTTCATCCGCTTGTAGCCGGCTCCCCGGGCGAAGCTCAGGCACTCATCGACCAGCCGCCCGCCGAGCCGGGCACCCCGGGCGCTCGGGTCGACCAGCAGGATCCGAAGCTGCGCGGTCTGCTCGTCGGCGGCGACGCAGAACACGCACCCCACCCGCCGTCCGTCCCGCTCGGCGATCCAGGCCGCCTCGCGATGGTCGTCGTGGCTGACCGCGTAGTCACCGACGATCTTGGCCACCAGCGCCTCGAAGCTGGTGTCCCAGCCGTACTCCTCGGCGTAGATCTCGCCGTGGGCCATCACGGCCCAGCCCAGGTCTCCCGGCGCGCCCAGCCGGCGGATGGTCGTCGCTTGCGCGGGCATTCTCGCCTCCCGTGTCTACTGAAACAGTCGTTTCAGTTCCACCCTAGCAGGGACGGCGGCCGACGCCACCAGGCTGCCGGGCGTCCTGAAGGCGGTGACGGTGACGATCCACGTACACTGACGCGTCAGGCGTTCCGGGATCGGTTACGCGCAGGCGGGGTTCGCGCTCGCCCTTGACTTCAACCGGAGTTGAGGTTCTAACCTCACGAGGTGAGCGCAGACATGGCGAAAACCCCAACGAAGCCGACCGGTCCGGCGACCAACGGGGCGGGCGGGATATGGGCACCGGCCCGTCGCCTGCTGACGACCGGTCTCGTGCTCGCGGTCACCTTCGTCGCGTTCGAGGCGCTCGCCGTCGCCACCATCTTGCCGGTGGTCGGCCGACACCTGGGAGATCTCCGTCTCTACGGATGGGTGTTCAGCGCATTCCTGCTGGCCAGCCTGATCGGGATCGTGCTGGCGGGGACGCTGGCCGATCGCGTGTCGCTCGCGCGTCCGATGCTCGGCGGCCTTGCCCTGTTCGCGCTCGGCTTGGTGGTCGGCGGGACCGCGCCGGACATGGCGGTTCTCGTGGTGGGCCGGGCGGTTCAGGGGCTGGGCGCCGGGGTCGTGCCCGCGGTGGCATACGTGGCGATCTCCCGGTGCTATCCCGAGGAGTCCCGGCCGCGGATGTTCGCCGTCCTTTCCACCGCATGGGTGGTGCCCGGCCTGATGGGTCCGGCCATCGCCGCCCTGGTGGCGGCGGCGGTTGGCTGGCGATGGGTCTTCCTGGGCCTGCTGCCGCTGGTGCTCGCGGCGGGGATGCTGGTCGTCGTGGCCTTGCGGCATGTCACGCCGCCGGCCAGGCCGGGAACCGCCACGGTGCCGTACCTGGCCGTGCTGGGCGTCGTCGCCGGGGCGGGCACGGCACTGGCGTCGCTTACCTCCGGCGTCGTGCCCGTGGTCGCCGCCGGCGGCATCGGCGGCGGGGCCCTCCTCGCCTTCTCGCTGCGCCGCCTGTTCTCCCCACGGCACTTGTCGCTACAGCCGGGGCTGGCCGCCACGGTGCTGAGCCGGTCGCTGCTGACGTGCTGCTTCTTCGCCGGCGACGCCTACGTCCCGTACGCGATCGTGACCGTGCGGCATGCGCCCACGGCGCTGGCGGCTCTGGCGCTCACGGCGTCCACCCTCACGTGGACGACCGGATCGTGGGTACAGGCCCGCTGCATCGCCCGGTACGGTCCGCGCCGGCTGGTCCGGCCGGGCGAGCTCCTGGTCGCCATCGGCCTTGGCCTGATGTGCCTGGTGCTCCTGCCGTCGGTGCCGCCCGCGCTGGGGATCGCGGCCTGGGCACTGGCCGGCCTGGGGATCGGCACCGCCTACTCCCCGCTGTCGGTGACCACGCTCGATCGCGCCGCGGTGGGCGAGGAAGGCCGGGCCACCTCGGCCCTGCAACTGTGCGACGTGCTCGGCCAGGCCCTCGGCACCGGGGTGGCGGGGGCGATCGTGGCCGTCTCCGCGGCCGGGATAGGGCACCGCCCCGGAGTCGCGCTGGCGTTCTCGTTCGCCATCGCGGTCGCCCTCATCGCGGTCATCGCCGGGGCCTGGCTTCCCAGCCAGCTCACCTCCGGCACGGCGGACGAAGCGGCCGGAACGTAAGAATCCGATGGGAGCATGGTTCGGCCTGCCCCACCATTAATTCGCCGGTTTCTCCCATCGATCACGTGCGGCAGGTGCGCGAGCCTGGACTCATGAAGATTGCGACCGGAGACCATTAAGCCGCGTCACGCGGGGCGCGTGCGTCCCTCGGCGGGAGCAGATAATGAGGAAATGGACAGCGTGATCTCGCTTGGCGGGCCGCCGGTTCGTCACCATGCCCGCCGGCCGACCCTGCTGTGGCTGCTGCGCGAGCCGCTCCGCAGGCGGACCTGGGATGAGTTCAGGTACATGGCCGTGAGCCTGCCGGTGGCGATCGCCGGCTTTGCGTTCACGGTCGTTACCTGCGTGCTCGGCATGGTGAGTTTCGGCCTCCTGGTCGGGCCGCTGCTGCTCGCGCTGTCCTCGCCGGGCGCCCGGGGCCTGGCGGCGGTCAGCCGCGACCTGGCGAACAGGCTCCTGGGCATTCAGGTCGGGCCGCCGCCGCCGTTTCGACCGCAGCCCGGCATCACGGGCTGGATCGGGTCCGCCATAACGGATGCGGCTAGCTGGCGGGCGCGCGCGTACCTAGTGCTCAAGCTGCCGGTCGCGGCGGCCGGCTACCTGGTTGCGGGCTGGACGTGGGTGGGCGGGATTAGCGGGGTGACCTATCCGCTGAGGTCGGCGATCTTGGTCTATGCGCACCTACCCGGCGCGGCGGAGGCGGCCCGCCCGATCGGCGCCCTGCCGATCCTGGCGGGCAACTTGCTGGTTATCCCGGTCGGCGGGGCGCTACTGCTCGCGGCACCGTGGCTGACCCGGGCGGTCATCGGCCTGGACCAGGTACTCATCACCCGGCTGATTGGCCCGGTGTCCCTGACTGAGCGGGTGCGTGACCTGGAGCAGAAGCGGGCACACGCCGTGGACGGTTCAGCCGCGCGGCTGCGCCGCATCGAGCGGGACTTGCATGACGGAGCGCAGGCCCAGTTGATCGCCGTGGCCATGAAGCTGAGCCTGGCCAGGGAGGATCTCAGCAGCACGGTCGGCGCCACGAACGAGTCCGAGGCCAGCCTGCAGCGTGCCCGGCACCTGGTCGAGGCCGCGCGCGGCATCACCAAGGAGGCGATCGCTGACCTTCGCGACCTAGCCCGCGGCATCCACCCGCCCGTCCTGGACCACGGCCTGGATGCCGCGCTGACCACCCTCGTCGCGCGCAGTGCCGTGCCCGCGCGGCTCGTCGCCGACCTGCCCGAGCGGCCGTCGGCCGCGATCGAGGCCATCGCCTACTTTTGCGCCGCCGAACTGCTCGCCAACGTGGCCAGGCACAGTGGGGCCCGCCACGCGACGGTGGAGGCCGTCCACCTGTCCGGCCGGGTGCGGCTGCGGGTCAGCGACGATGGCGTCGGCGGTGCCCGCACCGACCGGGGCAGCGGCCTGGCCGGCCTCGCCGAGCGGCTCCGGACCGTGGACGGGCGAATGACGATCAGCAGCCCGCCGGGTGGCCCCACGGTGATTACCATCGCGCTTCCGTCTCATGCGTGACCGGGCAGGCAGCACAGGACGGACAGTGCCGATGCGGATCGTGATCGCCGAGGACGCCGCCGTAGTCAGGGCCGGCCTCGCCGAGATCCTTGCACGTGGCGGGCACGAGGTCGTGGCCGCCGTCGGTGACGCCGAGGCACTGCGCAGCGCCATCGCCGACCATCGCCCGGACATCGCCGTCGTGGACGTGCGCATGCCCCCCGGCTACACCGACGAGGGCCTGCGCGCTGCAATCGCTCTGCGCCGCGACTATCCCGACCTGGCATTGCTGGTGTTCTCCCATTACATCGAGACCCGGTACACAGCCGATCTACTCGGCGCGGCGTCCGCCCGGGGCGCTGCCGGCGTCGGGTACCTGCTCAAGGACCGGGTCGCCGACGTCAGCGAATTCCTCGACGCGCTGCGCCGGGTAGCGGCCGGCGGCACCGCGCTGGACCCGGAGGTCGTCACCCAGCTCCTGGGCGCGAGCCGCACTAACGGGCTGCGGACCTTGACTGCCAGGGAACGCGAGGTGCTCGCGCTGATGGCCCAGGGCCACTCCAACAGCGCTATCGCCGCGAGCCTGGTGATTTCGGGCCGGGCCGTGGAAAAGCACGTTGGCAATATCTTCACCAAGCTCGGATTGCCGCCGTCGGATACCTACCACCGGCGGGTGCTCGCCGTCCTGCGCTACCTGCAATCTTGACCGCTCGCTGGCGTAGCCCGAACTAGGCCCGGGCGGGCTGGCCGTACCGGAGTTCCGGGAGGCCGCGCCATGGCTACGGTGGCCTCGGGGGCGCGAGCATCGAGCTATGAATCTTGTGCATGGACACTGGAGCAAGGCGCGGATCGTCGCGCTAACGGCGGGTGCCGTCGCGCTCGCGGCCGCTGTGCTCGCGGGGGTTGCGGCCGACCCGCAGGCATCCGTCCCGTCCGGCCGCGCGGCGAGCGCGCTCCCGCGCGTGGACCTCAGCCTGGAGACCACCCCCCGGCTGCCTCGCCCGCTGAGCGCTCCGCCGACGACCGCTCAGTGCGAGAAGCTCTACGGATTCGCCTGCGACCAGCCGGACCAGATCCGGGACGCGTACGGCCTTCCGGCGCTGTACAAGAAGGGGATCACCGGCAAGGGCACGACGATCGTGATCGTGGACCCGTTCGGCTCGCCGACGATAAGGAATGACCTGGCCGCCTTCGACCGGCAGTTCGGCTACCCGGCGCCGCCGGCATTCAAGGTCATCACGCCGGCCGGGACGATCCCGGCCTACAACGCGAACGACCCGGACATGATCGCGGGGGCGGGCGAGACCACGCTGGACGTGGAGTACGCGCACACCCTAGCGCCGGGCGCGGGGATCCTGCTCGTCGAGACGCCGGTCGCCGAGACCGAGGGCACTACCGGTTTCCCGCAGATCGTCGCCGCCGAGAAGTACGTGATCGACCACGGCCTCGGCGACGTGATCAGCCAGAGCTTCAATGCCACCGAGGAGACGTTCGCGAAGTACCAGCAGCTCCAGCCGCTGCGCGCGGCCTACCTGGACGCGTATGCCCACCACGTGACCGTGCTCGCCTCCTCCGGCGACAGCGGTGCCACCGGTCCCACCATCCAGGGCACGTACTACCTGCACCCAGTGACGTCGTGGCCGGACAGCGACCCGCTGGTGACCGCAGTGGGCGGGACCCAGCTGAGGCAAACCGGCGACAGATTCGCCGCGACGGCCTGGAACGACACGTACGACATCGCGGTGAACCAGTACCTGGCCGGGAACGCCGGCCCGAACCCCGCCGCCAGCGGTGGCGGCACGTCGCGGTTCTTCGCCCGGCCGCGGTACCAGGATGGCGTGCAGTCCGTGGTGGGCCCCCGGCGGGGCGTGCCCGACATCTCGATGAGCGCGTCCAGCGTGGTGGCCTACCACTCGTTCGGCGGGCTGCCGCCCGGCTGGTCACTGATCCTCGGCACCAGCGAGGCGACGCCAGAACTCGCCGCGATCGTGGCACTGGCCGACCAGGTAGCCGGGCACCGGCTCGGGCTGATCAATCCCCGGCTGTACAGGCTGTCGGCCAGGCAAGCGTCCGGCATCACCGACGTCACCTCGGGGAACAACACGGTGTCGTTCCGCCAGGGCGCGGCGGGCAGGCTGCACACCGTCCACGGTCATGCCGCCGGGAAGGGCTATGACCTGGTCACCGGGGTGGGCACGGTCAACGCGCCGTACTTCGTCTACGAATTGGCCGGTCGCTAGCGTCGCCGCGATGAGTTCGGGGGCGCCGGGACGTCATATGGGCAGACCAGGCCGACGCGGCCATCGCTATCGCAGGCAAGGAGGCACGATGAGCCTTCCCAGGATCGCCACGCGCGAGGAGTGGCTGGCCGCTCGCAAGGAGCTGCTGGCGAAGGAGAAAGCCCTGACTAGGTTGCGCGACGAGCTCAGCACCGAGCGCCGGAACCTGCCCATGGTCGAGATCGTGAAGGACTACCAGTTCGACGGCCCGGATGGCAAGGTGCGCCTCGTCGACATCTTCGAGGGCCGCCGCCAGCTGATCATCTACCACTTCATGTTCCACCCGGAGTGGGAAGAAGGCTGTTCGAGCTGCAGCGCAGGCACCGACGAGTTGTCGCGCGGCTTCCTGGATCACCTGCACATCCGGGACACCAGCTACGCGATGGTTTCCCGGGCACCATTGGCCAAGCTGCAAGGCTGGCAAGCCAGCAAGGGATGGGACCTGCCCTGGTATTCGTCGTCCGGGTCCGACTTCAACTTCGACTTCGGCGTCACGATCGACGCCTCCCGCGGCTTCGACGAGTACAACTACCGCTCCCTCGACGAGTACGCGGCCTCAGGCCAGGAGAGCATGAAGACGGCCGACCAGCCGTACGACATGCCCGGCCTGAGCTGCTTCCTCCAGGCGGACGGCCGCGTGTTCCACACGTACTCCCAGTACGCCCGGGGCCTGGAGTCGACCGGGGGCTCCTACTACTTCCTTGACCTCACCGCCCTCGGACGGCAGGAGGAGTGGGAAGAGCCCGCGGGCCGCAGCGAGTCCGCCAGGTCGGCCACTCCGGACTTCGCATCGTGAGTTCCGAGCCGCGCGCAATGCCGCGAATGTGCTTACCAGGCCGGATCGTCGTTCTGCGGGTTACGCGCGGCATCTCGCTGCCGAATGAAGTCGGCCGCGATGGCGCGTTCGGCCTCCTGCGGGTCTTGGCCCCGGATCCGGAACTCCAGGAGGCGGGGTGAGGGCCGGGCCAGGCCGCGCCGCTCCAACTCCGCGAGAACCCGCTCCTGGCACTCCGCCGCGCGCCTGCCCCGGTAGCCGAGGTCTCGCGCCAGCGTGTCCATCCTCATCACGACGGGAGCCTGCCGGGCATAGCGCTCCCGTTCGCTCATGGTCAGGTACCGACCGTACGGTGGCTCATGTCCGGTGAGCACCAGGCGCAGCATGTACGGATCCGAGCCGGGTGTCGCGGTGGTCCTCCGGGTAAGGACGAGCCCGGCGACCTGCGCCCAGTCGAAGCGGCGGCGGCTCCACGGCCGGATGATCGTGATGCCGGCGTCGTCGAACCGGACGTTCACGAGGGCCATCTGGATCGCGTGCGCGAGGGCGGTAACGCAGAACAGCGGCAGCACCGCCCAGCCGCTGCCGGTGAGCCCGGCGCCGAACCAGACGCCGCAGGCGATGCTGAAGACCCCGAGATCGCCGACCATCGGCAGCGTGTGCTCAGCGGACAAGGGATATAGCCGGACAGTAACCGACTGCCTCGCCCGCGGTGCTGCCACAAACCCAAACATACCGGATCTGGCTGGTGTCCTCACAGATCCGGGCGATTGTGCACCACCGGGAAGTTTCCGCAGGTAGATGGGATAATTTCCTCTGGGAACCTGCGGACCCGCGGGGCAGGAGGAGAGGGCATGGATAGTCAAGGCAGTTCAGCGCCGGTGACAATCATCACCGGCGAGCTGGCGTGGGACCATCAGGTCGATGTGGTCGTGGTCGGCACCGGTATCACGGGGTGCTCGACCGCTTTCAATACCCTCGAGCGCGGAGCGACCGTTCTCATGCTCGAAAAGGGCGAAACGACCGGCGGGACCAGCGCGAAAGCGGGGGCTGGCATGCTCGTGCCGAACAATCGGTTTCTCCGGGAGCTCCGCCAGGACAACCCCCGGGAGGATTTCATCCGCTTTCTGGCCCGGGTCGGCCGTCCGCTGCTCTATGACGCCGACGGCGAGTTTTTCGGCCTTCCCGAATGGGAGTACCAGCTCATCGAGACGTGGTACGACAATGCCCCCGCCGCGTTCGACCACATGGAAGAAGCCGGCGCGATGCTCTTCGAGCACGACCCCGGCTTCGCCACGTACAACGAGGTCCCCGAAGACAAGCGCCGAACCGGGCGCGTGGTCCAGTCCATCGACGGCGACGGCGACGTGGTGAACGGCCGCCCAGTTATCGATCGTTTGGTCCGCCATATCAAGGGCCTCGGCGGCGAGGTGCTGACCAAGCACCGGGTGGTCGGCGTGTTCCTTAATTCGGCGCGCGAGGTCGTCGGGGTCCGGGCCGACCACGAGGGGCGAACGGTCCGGGTGCGCGCCAACCGGGCGGTTGTCTTCGCAAGCGGCGGTTTCACCCACAGCGAGCGCTACGCCCGTGAATATCTGAACGGCATGTACGTGGGAGGCTGCGCCGCCCGTACGAACGAAGGCGACTTGATCCCGATCGCGAAGGCGCTGGGGATCCCGCTGTTCCACATGCATTCCGCCTGGGGAGCGCCGCTGCTCTTTGAGCAAGCACTTGCTAAAGATCCTGCCCTAATCGCGAATTTCGCGTTCAAGGGCGACAGCGGCCTGAGCGTGAATAAGTACGGCGTGCGGGTCGTGAACGAGAAGACGACATACAACGACCGCACGCAGTCGCACTTCTCCTGGGATCCCAGGCGAGCCGAGTACCCCAACTTCCTCCAGTTCGCGATAATCGACGAGCGCACGCGCCGGCTGTTCCCGCGCGAGGGGCTGGCCGATCATCAAGCCGGCAACTTCATCCCGGCCCGCGGGGAGGATTCGCCGTACCTCCTGCGCGGCGAGACACTTGAGGAGCTGGCGGGTGAGATTGACCGTCGGCTGGAGCGCCTGGGGCCCGTTTCCGGCGGCGTACGCCTGTCCCCGGACTTCTTGAGCCATCTACGGGCAACCGTTAATCGGTTTAACGGCTTTGCCTGTAGCGGAGTGGATGAGGACTTTCACCGCGGCGAATCCGCGATCGAGCTCTACTGGCAGGGCGGCCATGCGGAGGGCAACGATCTGCCGAACCCGGCAATGTATCCACTGGCCGAGCAGGGTCCTTACTACGCGGCCATCTTGGCTCCCGGGTCGATTGAGACGAAGGGCGGTCCCAAGGTCAACACATCGCTGCAGGTCCTCGACGGTACCGAGACACCGGTCCCCGGGCTGTATGGAGTCGGCAACTGCATGGCATCACCGTCGGGCCAGGCGTACTGGACGGGGGGAACGACATGGGGCCCGTACGTTACGTTCGGGTTCGTGGCCGCGAAGAAGATCGTGGAGGAGCCGGTGAAGCAGACCGGAGCGTCGGCGTTGGCCTGACCTTCGCGGCTTATTTGTTCGGGTGCCTGCCGGTGATGCCCCACACAAGCTGTTCGATTGGGTCCGGTTCCGTCGCCGCCAGATCTACCCAGGTCAACCCGTCCAAGAAGACCGGCAGGTCGAGGGGGTCGGCTCCGGGCAGCAGCACCGGAACGACGGCGCACCGCCGCTTGATGAACTGGCGGAGGAATGCGGCAAGTTCCTGATCCTGCCAGGGGCCGACCTCGCTACCAACAATCACCGCCGCAGCCGGGATGCCCGCTATGACGTCCTCTACCGCCGACTGCCAGGGAAGTCCCGGGCGCAGTTCGCGCTCGTCCAGCCATGGACGCAGCCCGCGGTCCCGAAGCTGCTGCGCGAGCCTGCGGACGGCAGGCTTATCGTCCCAGTTGTGGCAGAGGAAGACATCGAACTCAGCGACTTCCTCTTTTCCGCGCAGCACCGCGGAAGCGGCAGCGATCTCCCGGCCAACGTCAGCCGCGGCGTCCATTGCCTCAGTAGCCTGATCAGTTCCGCTGACCAGTTCGTAGTAGTCAAGCAGCGGGACCCGATTCTCACAAACTGGGCACAGGATGCTCGAGCGGCCGCGTCGGATGACCTGCTGGACTTGTTCGGAAGTGAATGCCGTTTCGTCGTGCGGGCAATAGTACTGACGTTCGCGGGTGACGCTTCCGGGCGTGGCCCGGCGGTCGAGGTGGACGTGAACAAATCGCTCGAACTGTTCCCGGACTAGGCTCGGCACCCGGTCGTACCCGATCCACAACTCGGCCTTGCCCTCGCCGTCGGATTTCAGGACAACGGTGCACTCCCCGACGTCGGCGGTGAACCGCGCCGCCGACTGCCAGGCTGCCAGCCTCGTGAACACGTTGCTACGGGTAAGCCGGACGATCAAGGTCGCGTATATGTTCTGCACCGGCCCTTCGAACCGGAATACGACGCCGTCCCCCTTCGGCGTCTCCGACGCCAGCAGGTCACGCCGGTAGGCCGAAGGGAAAACCAGCTGAACGCCGTCCTCGGTCGGCTCACGAAGCACCAATTCGCGCTCGAGGAGCTCCTCCAGGGTGGCCAGCGCGAGCAGTCGCTCATGCCGCCCCCCCAGCACCCGGTCAGTGGACGGGACCGTGAAATCAAGGTTGACGACTTTGGTTTCCAGGAGGCTTCCCAGTCCGTCCGGTTCGTCCCTGGCGGCGTTCACGATGGCGCCGGCATAAGCATCAAGCAACTCGGGCTGAAGCAGCACGTAGTCCCCGAACTTCAGCCGCTTTACCAGCCCGGCGGACTCCAGGCGAGCGATACATCCCTCGAAGACTGAGGTCAGCCTGGCCGACGAGATCTCATGCGGGCTGGCGTCAGCCAGTTCCGGCTGCTGTCCCTGCCCGGCTAGCAACTGCAGGCCGGCGGGTACCACTTCCTGAAACATCCGGCACAACTCGTCAATAGGGGTCAGCAGGCCACCAGACGACGTCTGGTCCACGACGAACTGCTTAACCGCGGCAAACAGGGCGGTCGAGGTGACCTCCGGGATCCTTGCCCAGTCGATCGCCGCCAGCAGCCGGGAACGCAGCAGGTCGATGTTGGTCCGCTCCCTCGCGCTGGTCGTGAAGTAGTCATCGAGTCCGAAGTCCGCCATCAGCTTCTGGATACGCTGGTCAGAAACGTTGATGCCACCGCGGTCGGCCCGGGCGGCGACAAGAAATGCTGTCAGGCCGCCAGCCATCGCCGGATGGGCGTGACGGACCGCGCGCGCCCAGTACTCCACCCCGGCCAGGGGCGCGGTCTCGCTTTTCGCATCGAACAGAATCAGCGCTAGGGCGGCGCCCTCCAGATGCAGTTGATGAACAATCCGGTAACCAGGCTGGCCGGCCAGGTCCCAGAGCAGGACGTCTCGGTTATCGCCGGAGTCCGCCGCCTCAAGCGCCGGGAGCCGCCAGATCTGGCGTCCGTGCGTCGACTCGGTGGCCCGGAACTCCTCGCCCGCCAGCACCATGGCAAGGCCCGACTTTCCGACCCCGGAGTCACCGAGCATCAATACCTTCGCGTTCGCGTAGGTAGTGGTAGCGGCCGGAGCGCTGACCACACGGTCCCAATCGCTGGCCAAGACGAGCTCCGTGGCCCCGGCGTCGATCAGTGCCAGCAGGCCATCCACCGCGCTTACCGCCAGCCTGGTGAAGTGCGTGGCGACACTACGCGGCGGTGGATCCCGGTACCAGAGCTGTGCAGGGGTGCCCGCCAGGGACCAGGCAAGCAACTCGCCTCTCGCCGACCAGATGAGCGCGGTGCGCCGCTCGGGCACCAATGCCATGCCGGTCGCCGCGATGGTCTCCACAACGGTCGCGGACACTGAGTCGTCCGGGCGCCATACCTGGAGCGTCGCGTCCATGGAGGCCGAGACGATCGATTCGTCGTCGAGCCAGCCGAGACCGGTAACGGTCTGTGAATGATCGTCGAATTGCCATACCGGCTGCCCGGCGTCGGAATCGAAAATCCAGACTGTCGACGTCCCCGTGGTGCAGGCCAGCAGGCTTCCATCGGGTGACCAGGCCAGGTTGATCCCTTCCAGCTGATGGCTAGACGTTCGGTTCCTGGTCAGCGCTCGCTCCCAGATCACCTCCCGGTCCGGCTTGACGAGTCGCAGCGTCATCCGGCCTAGCAATGATGGTGCAAGTACGGCCAACCGGTCACCGTCCGGAGCGAAGGCCATCGCGTTCACCGCCCCCAGAGCCGACATCCGAGCGTCTGGCGGGGAGGCGGGAATTGCCCCCGACAGGTCAAGAACCTTGCCCTGACCGTCATCGTCGCGGAATGCCAGCTTGCTCCCGCCCGGCGACCAAGTGAACCCCGGAGCAAGCGCGCACGCCGTCTGAAGCCAAGGATGAAGGCGCGAATCGCTGGTGATGTCGCAGACGCTGAGCCGCTGGCCCACGGATAGAGCAAGCCGGTTGCCCGTTGGGCACAGCGCAACACTCACTGGCTGATCGCGGCGGGTTGGCCAGGAGTTAACCACCCGGACCTGGTTCCGGCTCCAAGGCCGGTACTTATCGGGTTGTCGACGCGCTGACTGACCCAACTCTTCAGGCTCTTGATGCACTAAATCCACCCCCAGGCCATTAGTCACACACATCACCACGGCCCATACTGAGTACAGCCTCACCAGCTCTTATTCTCCGCCAAGCCGCGCTCACCTGGCTGAGTTTCAAGGTATACCCTGCGGTCACCTTGCCCTGTACAGTCTGTTGCTATGGTGGATCGCGAGCCTAGCATGCGGAACGACGCGGTGGCATGGTCAGACTTTGATGCTGGAGAGTACTGGAAGAATAATTACGCATCAGTTCTACCAGAGGACGCAGAAATTATTCAGTGGGCCAGCAAGTTCCTGATTGAGGCTTGCGGGCAGCGCTCGGGCTTGAAGAAGGCGGTGGACGTCGGCGCCGGCTCCAATCTCTATCCCGCGCTGCTGATGCTGCCCTGGGCCGAGCAGATCGTATTCACAGAGTACGCTTCGCCTAATATCCGCTGGCTCCGCGAGAACCTGGCTGATGCGCCCGGTGAATGGCACTGGCAGCCCTTCTGGGACCTCGTCGCGGCCCTACCCTGCTACCGCACTGTGGGGCAGCCCCGGCGCAGGCTGGCGGCCGTGCATGAGATCCGTAGGCTCAGCATCTTCGACCTCCCCCCGTGCACCTGGAACCTCGGCAGCATGTTCTTCGTGGCCGATGGCATGACCACCGACGTGGCGGAATTCGAGTCCGCGGTACGCTCATTCCTCGGCGCGCTCATGCCAGGCTCGCCGTTCATCATGGCCTTTATGGAGGGTTCGAGCGGCTACGCGGTTCGCGGCGTCAGGTTCCCAGCGGTAAGGGTAACTCCACGATCGTTGGAAGCACTGCTCGCCGACCTTCCCGTTACGGGAGCAAGCGTTCTGCGAACGGATAACTCCATTCGGAGAGTAAGACCCGGTTACGACGCGATGCTCCTCGTCACCGGGTTCGTCACCGGGTGATGACGTCACCCCTGCGACGTTCACGACCGAGCCGCGGTGGACGAGTCCCGGGCGTCGCGCGGTTACGCTTCCGCAGGCTTGACGGTGCCGCGCTTGAAGGAGCGCAGCCTGTCTGCCCTGGATGGGGAGCACTCGCCAGAAGCGAACAAACTGCGCGCCATGCCGCTGATGCCACATGCACCACATTCTCTTTGATCGCCTCAGTGGTCACTGCCCACTCCGCCCGCCGCCCCGATCCACGAACCGTAACAATTCAGCATGCCTCCGGCGTGAGTTGGCTGGTCACGCTGTCGCCCGCAAAGGGGGTGCGCCCAATCGGGCTCTCGCCGCACTCATCGGGTAGCCATGCTGTTATCGTGTAATGTCTAGGCGATACGTGCTTCTTCGCCGAGGGCATAATGACGCAGATTAGACACAGCGTCAATGAAGTCCGTCACGACGACGGCGATAGCAAAAGAATTGATTAGCTCGAACCCCACGAACCCCAAAGGTGCGCTAATGTCTCTGTCCATGGCCAATACTGCGACGCCTGTTCGCCGTAACGCCGATGCACCATGGAACAGGTTTTCGTCCCATGACTACTGGCGTCGGAACTACTTCGAACTTCAGGCGGAAGATCTAGAGATCATCCGCCTGGTTAGCAATTTTTTCATAGATGCGTTCGATGGCTGCCCTCAAGCCCGCCGAAGTATCGATGTTGGCTCTGGCACGAACCTCTATCCCGCCTTGCTGATGCTTCCATGGACAGAGCGGATCCTGCTGACCGACTTCTCGCCGAGGAATGTCCACTGGCTCCGCCATCAACTCGCCACTGACGGCGCCTCATGGACTTGGCGGCCCTTCTGGCGCGCGCTGCAGGAGGCAGAAGGGTACAAGCACATCGGTGAGCCGCGTAAGCAGTTGCGGGAGGCCTGCGTTAGCGTACCGGGATGCGCGGGGATCGAGCGGCGCAGCGTGTTCGATCTGCCAGAGGCACGGTGGGACCTTGGCACAATGTTCTTCGTCGCCGAGTCCATCACCGAGGACCCCGAGGAGTTCCGTGCGGCGGTCGCGGATTTCGTCGGTGCCCTGAAGCCCGGTGCCCCGTTTGCGACCGCCTTCATGTCCGGGTCAGACGGGTATCCAGTGGCGAGAAGAGTCTTTCCGGCCCTGCCGATTACCCCGGGCGATGTCGAGCTGCACTTCACCGAACTCGGCGTAAGCAAACTGAGTGTGCAACTGCTTGGTACGAAGCGCCGGGTACGGGAAGGGTACGAAGGAATGATCGTGGCCACTGGTATCGCGGGCGATCGGTGACAGGGACTCGGGAGCCATGGAGATCCAGACACGACGGCAAATCCTTGAGATCTGGCGCGCGACCGTTGACTACTGTTATCGCGATGAGCAATGGGACTGGGGCGGACGGACGGGGAGGAACTCCATCAGTGACGCCGAGCAACTGCTGACCATCCTGTACCCCGCCACCGTTATCCGGTCGCTGAAGGTCGACAGCATCGATCAAACTGCGGACGACGTTCTCGACTACCTGCGCTCGCTGGGCAATGCCGAGGACATCCCGAGGCGGTTGATCAAGTTCATCGGCACCTACATGCGCACCTACCTCGTGGACGGAACGCCGGACTTCTCGGGAGACACCTACTTCGAGGCCGAGGAGACTGAGGCAGCAGTCAAGCCCGAGCAACGGCAGTTGCACGTCGTGGACTCCTTCTCTATGGCCGTCACGCTATGCCTGGCCACGCTCGGCTTCCTGCGAATCTACCGGCAGGGCCTTCGGAGTCAGCGAATGCGCCAAGAGGTCGATGAGCTGGAGAAGCTCTCCTCACAGCGGTTGACCGCCGCCATGGTCGGCCTGCTGCGCAGCTTCACCGTCAACACCTTCGACCCGAATGACCCGCCTGGCCAGACGATGTGCACGATGATTAACCAGAGCGGCACCGCGACGGAGAACCTTGTCCGCGACCTGCTCGACGAGCTCACCGAGATTCGTGTCGGCCTGCGGCGGGAGCTGACGATCGGGATCGGCCAGGTGGGTGAAGAACTGGACAACCGGGGACGACTGTTTGAATGCGGATGGTCCTGGGGTGTCGTTGACGGGGCGCCCGAGGTCCCTTATGCCACCGACATCGGCCAGCAGCCCGCTGGCGTAGCCGAAGCGAGACCCTACCTGTATTTCACCGTCGTTGCGCTCGACGGCATCCAGGACCTGTTCAACGAGCGCACTCGTATTCTCGGCCTGCTGAACGAGGAGCAACAGCGACTAGCCCGGGCGCTGCAACTGCGCTCGGACCTAACCCGGCAGTTCTGGGCCAAGATCGCCACTTTCGGCAGCGGCAGGTGGCCGCTCGAAGACCTGCCGTGGAAGACCACCGATGGCCGGGAGTCTGATTACTACTCGGTACTGCTCACCTCGATCGTCATCGAGGGCGCACGCAGCGAACGGATCCTCAAAAGCGACATCGATCGAATCGGGCGCGTACTGGAAGAACTCGCAAATCGCGGGCGAATCACCCGCAGGCCGGTGGCGGACGACCCCGCGATCGGCCTGCACATGCCGGGCATGCGGCTGCGGCTGATCGGGAGCGAGAAGGTGACCGCGGGCCCGCGGCTGGTGTGGACAGTCTCCAGCTACACCCTGCTCGTGCTGAAGAGGCTGTTCACGGTGGCTGAGTTGCTCGACGACAGTTCCGCCCGCACGCGCTACCTGGATCTCGCGGACCTGATGTGGGGTCACGTCGAGCGCAGACGGATAGAAAAGCCGAGTGGGCGCGGACTCTGGGATGACCCAACGCAGGCATTCACAGGCACGCCCTTCGCCGATTACGACATACCGTCCTGGTACCACACCGAGCGCGTCATCGAGGTGCTAGTCGCCGCCGCCCAGGTGACGCAGTCGACCTCAGCCGCCACCGCCGGACTGCTGGATAGCGCCAGGCAACTCCTAGCCGAGGCCGAACGCCTGTTTGACCAAGAGAAGCTGCGCGGCACGAATGACACTGGAGCGCAGATGAGAGAGAGTTTCCAGGTGGTGGGAGCGAAGCTACGGCGAGCTCGTGAGCTACTCCGCGACCGGCCAGGTACTGCCAGTGTGCTAGCCGGGGACGTGCTCCGCCAACTCGACATGGTCGACGCGGCCCGCCAGGACACCGCCAGGATGAGCTAGCGATGATCATCATCGCAACCTCGGATAAGGGAGGCACCGGTCGCTCAGTGACCGGGAGCAATGTCGCGTATCGGCGTGCCCTGCAGGGCGGCGACGTGTGCTATGTCGACTTTGATTTCGGCTCGCCGACAGCGGGGGCGATCTTCGGCATCAGCGCGCTGTCCCGCGGCACTACCACCGGCAAGGGCACCCACTCCTATCTTCTGGGCCGGTCATCGACGGAGGAGCTCTGGGATGTCTGGCATCACTCCGACCGCAACAGCCTCCGGCAGCGACCACCAGGGACTGGACGGCTATCCCTGGTGCCCGGGGATGCCAGCGGGGGCGAGTTCTCCTTCGACGACGCCGTGGTTGATCGTTGCATCGATCTCTTCCTCCAACTGCATAGTGAGTTCGAGGTCGTGCTCGTGGACCTAAGCGCCGGCCGGTCATATGCCGCCGAGATCGTGATTGCCGCCACCTCGTCGCCTGGGCTGGCCAACGTAACCACGCGATGGCTGGTGTTTCACCGCTGGACCCGGCAGCACATCTTGGCCGCGAGCGGCCTGGTCTTCGGCGAGCGAGGGCTGCTCGACATCGGCGAGTCGCATGGTCGTGAACGGGACAGGTTCGTCGAGGACATCCGGTTCGTTCGGACCGCGATCGTGGACCCTAACGCACCGGACCTCGCTGGACTGCGTCCACCGCAACTCGCCTGGCTCCGCGAGGCTAACCGGGGACTACAACGCCTGGCCGCCGAACTGAACGTGGGCCGGTCTGCCATGCTCGGCGCAGTGCCACTGGACCCCGTCCTGCAATGGCGCGAGCAGCTGATCACCGACAGCGACGTATGGGCCCGCCATGTCGCGAACCAGGCCACTATTGAGGCGTTCGATTCGATCGCCAAGAATATTGACGACGAGTCTGCATGGGAACAGCTGTGAGTGAGCTCAAGACCGAGTTCTTGGAGAGCAGCGCCGAATTCAAGGTTGAGTCACTTCCGCTTTCCCACGTGTCGGTCGAAATTGGCCACCTTTACATGGAGGATTTCACCGGCGGCGCGAGGGCCATCCAGCGCACTTTTGCCGCTGCTGCACCATGGATACGCGCGGCCCGGGTACCTAGGGCAATCGGCTGCGGAAAGGAATCAGTCCGGCTCAGTACGTGCTTTCTCATCGACGATTACTTCACCAGATTCTCTTCCCCGGCCGATGTGATCCCGATGGTGCTAGCCGCCGCCGAACGGGAAGAACTGGAAATCGACTACGTTGCACGGGAGTCAGCGTGTGCAGATGCGAGGGAAATCAGCCCGGCTAACCTGACGCTGGGGAGCTTGGTGACCGAGCCGGTACCTGGGACAACCGGCGGGCGTCCGCCGCTCATCGAAACCGGCTGGCTAACTAATGGACAGCGATCACCGGGCCCTTCACCCGGCGAGGCAATGGCCAAGCGCAGGCCTTGGCAGCCGCCGCGGGAAAATGCCCGCCGACGACACTCCATCTTCATCGATGTCGAGCTCTGGGACGACGACAAGGGTCGCCGGACGTGGTCGTGCGCCATGCTTGCCGCCGTCTGGCAGTTGATGCGGCTGGGCTTCCTGCGAGATCAGGGGCGTGCGGTCGTGACACCACAGGATTGGACGGAACCGCAGTTCCCTGACCGCTGGGACGATCTGCCTCCAGTCACCAGGCTCAATCCCAGGGCGACGGCTTTCGCCGCCTACACGACGCTTTCGGTCTTGTCGCCGCGCTTCCTGGCTGTCGAATTGTCGGTGCGAACCATTCTCAGCCAGTTCGCATGCGATAAGAACATCCTCGCGGAAGCCGATGAAAGGGCCAGGCGTGACGCAATGCAATTGCCCACTGAACTGGTCGATCGGATCCGGTACGTGTTCGCGGGTCCGGGAGATACCGACCCCGCGTGAACTTGTTTTCTCCTGCTCACTCGTCGATCTGACGCTCGGGGTTGGCAGCATCCCACAACTGCTCAAACTGGTCCTCTAGGTCACGGACCCGCGCGGGCATCGGCGCCAGCAAAGTCCGTACAATAGCTGGCCTTGTCTGACCTGCCGCGAAAGTCGCCGCTGGCGTCGTCTCGTAGCTGACGACCCCGTCGAAGACGATGAAGTCGAAGATCATTGACCGCATCCAGTCCGGAATGAGTTGATGGTCGAGCATTCGGACTTTAACCCCGACATCACGCTGCATCTGGGTAATTTTGAGGAAAGTCTCGTCGCGGGCCAGATCTTCGTTCTCAAACACGAAGATACGCCGTATAGAGACGTGCCGGGCAATCGCTTCGCGTTGGAGTTCTAGGTAGCGAGTGCCCAAGTCACTAGTCCAGAGGCCGCCGTCGAAACCGCGCATCCCGGCGTCCACCGTAGACAGGGAGATCGCGTCAATCGAGCGCTCAGCCTCTCGCGTCAAGCCAAGTAGCCAGTCCCGGTCTTCGCCGTCATAGGTTATCTCGCTACCGACTGGCAGCTGACGCACGAGCAAGGTCACCCGCTCGACCTCCCGGCGCGCGAGGCGCTGAAGCAAAGGGTTAACCCGTCCGTCCGCTTGACTGGCCGTCTCCAGAAAATCTGCCAGCAGCGTTGCCCCCAGGGTGGACCGCTCTATCATGGACGATAGCTCAGCTGACCTGCCGATCTTCGCAAAGCCTTGAGCGGTACGCTCGTCCACTGCGGAGATCCGTATCTCGGTGTCCACCATGAAGAGTATTAGCGCGGATCCAAACGTGATTACAGCGGACAGCATCAAGGAATTCAGGCCCGACACCCCGCCAGCCTCCGCGGACAGCAGTGTGATCAGCCCGATCAGCAGAGGAAATCCGATTTTCAGGGCAATCCCCGGCACGAGGCTCCGGCTCACTCCGCCGCTGGTCATGCGGACTCCGATCTTGGTCGGCTGGTGAATGGCTGCATCGCCTCTATGAGGCCCACTGACAATTGATCGCGTATTCGCTCGACAGTTTTCTGCCACTGTAGCGAAAATCCCGACCTAAGATCTAGCTCCTGCCAGACCCTGTCCAGGATCCTATTCGCGCGGGCTGCGGGCATCCAGGCGTGCATCAAGTGATCGATACCTGGGCGAAGCAGGCTGATCAGTTCGGCACCGGGACGGCTGCGCGCGAAAGCCCGGTCCACTATGTCGAGCATGGTCGAAAGCAGCCAGTCGTGCAAGGCGAGGTCGGCGCAGAAATCCGCGAGCGCTCGCGGATTTGGCTCCGCGGTGCGCAGCCGCAGAGTTCGCAAGTCGGCCGTTGCCAGCGTGAAGACTATCTCCTGCTCACAATCCGAAGATTCGGCAGACCAGCGCAGCCGAGTCCGTCGGCTGCGGAACGGCGGATTGCGGTCTAGATACTCGCTACGCTGGACCGCCGCGAGGACCCGCGCGTTCACTGCGCCTAGATCAACGGCCGTCGCGATTGCCGGGCCGCGAAGGAAACCGGTCGCAAGGCCTTCTTCGGATGCCTTCCCGAGAACTTCGAGCACTCCCGGCTGAGCAAGATAATGTGACCACGGACGACGGCGGCCGCCGAAGTCGTGGTGGAAGGTCGCGTGGGTCCCAGCCTGGATGATGCGCCCGTCGGTAAGCGATAGTTGCGTGGCCGGAGTACCGACGACCCGGACCTCTCGGCGGTCAGCGAGGGGTGCGGAGCAGTCCACGCCGGTCAGAACCTCGGGTGACCATGCATAGCGAATCGGACGCTGCCGCGTCCGCACGGATCCGCCGGGCACAATCGCAAGCAGCTCTGCTGCGGTGTCAGTCGACACCGCGGTGGATGTCGAGAGGAGGCCTGTGTGGACCTCTCCGATCGTTAGCGACACGGTCAGATGATTTCACTTTCCGGTACCGCATGCCATGAAGTCCCTGAGTCTTGACTGCATAAAACCGGCATAGTCGATAGCTCAGGTTCACCCCTTTTCTCCATCATACAGCGATCTCGATCGCTCGCCACCTAGGCTTTTCCGCGCCCTAATACCAGCATCACTTCAGAGGACCAGCGGGCAGGAACTACCGGGGCGGCGCCAGCGCGGTCCACACCATCGCGCCGAGGTGGCTGAGGGTGTCGATGCCGTACTGCTCGGTGGGGCTGCCGGTGCTGAGCACTGCCATCAGGTAGTCGCGGCCGCCGCCGGAAACCCAGCCGACGCTGTTGACCTGCCAGTTGGAGTGACCGGCGTTCAGCGGCAGCCAGCCGTTCTTAAGCGCAACCGTCACCCCGCCGGGCACTCCGCCGGAGACTCCCCACCGCTGCGACGGCGTGACGCTCTCCAGCAAGTCCAGCGCGTACTTCTGGTCGTTCTTGTCAAGAACTCCGCTCGGCTGGACGAGTTGGCGGAGCAGGGTGATCTGGTCCTGCGGCGTAGTCGTCGTCAGCTCCCAGCCCGGCCCGAAGGAGCCGGGGCACTGCAGGCAGCTCGATGGGCTGGTCTGCGCGAGACCGGCCTTGTGACCGAACGCCCGCATCCCCTTGGCAGCGCCCGCGTCACCCCACAAGGTGGTGCCCGCGCCGTCGTCGCTCTGCTCGATCATCGGCGGGGTTAGCTCTTGCTCGGTCAGCGACAGGACTGTCCGCTGGACTGTCCGCTGGCTCAGCACGGCCTGGAGGATCTCCAGGGTCACGACGCCTGCCCCGGCCTGCGGAGCCGACTGGCCAAGCGTCCACTGCTGGCCGGCGGACAGGTCGTACACCGCCACCTCGACCCGCCCCCGGCGCCCCGTGAGGTAGGCCTGGACCCGCGCGCCAAGGGGGCCGGCGGCCTGGCCGAGGCTGGTCCCGGGGGACACCGCCGGCGCGACAGCCGTAGGTGACGCAGTCGGCGCGCCGGCTGCGGGTGGCGCAGCCGGCGCAATGGTCGCGGGCGGCCCGCCAGTTCCCTGGCCGGCGCCCCGCCCCGCAGTCGCGTAAGGGCTGTACGGGCTGGCAGTGGCCGGCGCGACGCCCGCCGGCGGATGGCTCGGCGGTCCCCGGAACGCCAGGTACAAGATGACGAGCGCGGCCGCGAGAACGATGGCCCCGCCCACGGTGCGCAGAACGCCGAGCACGGAAACCCAGGACCCGCCACGCTGGTCATCATCAAAGTCGAAGTCAAAGTCGGAGTCGGAGTCGGAGTCGGCCCGCACGATCGGCACATTACTCGCCAGCTGCGCGCCGTGCCCGCACCCGGGCACGTCCGGCGAGTCGCGATAAATCCGGCCTCTTGGCCGCCAGCCGCCATCGGCGCGGGTCCCGCCTCCCGGAGGAGTGCCTCAGGTAGGGCAAACCCCACCTTCGACCGGGAGGCACAGACCCGGGACAACCCGGAGGCTCACCCCATCGATCTTGCGGATCCTGGTCCATACCGTGAGCTTTGTTGACCACGCGGCGAATAGGTACCCGCCGCGCGTCACCAACGCCCTCGGATAAGCCGGTGAGCCTCGGCTCTGCTCCCCTGAAAGGAAGGAAATCTCCTTGCGATCCATCAGCCAGCATGCCCGGTTCCTGCGGCCCGTGGCGGCGGCGACTGCGGCGGGGGTGGTGATGGTGTCACTCGCCGTCGCCACCACAGATGCCAGAGCGTCCACGGGCGCCGCGCCCGCGGCAAGCGCCATGGCAGACGCTCCGCGCGTTCCTCAGCTGAGCTGGACTGCCTGCGATGGCGGCTTCCAGTGCACGACGGCGCGGGTTCCGCTGGACTACCAGCACCCGCAAGGGGCGACGATCAGCATCGCGGTGATCCGGCACCTGGCGACCAGCCCCGCGCACCGGGCCGGCACGCTTTTCGTCAACGGCGGCGGTCCCAGCGTGCAGATCGAGTCCTTCCCTGCCGAGTACCCCGCCATCCCCGCCGCGCTGCGAGCGCGGTTCGACATTGTCTCCTTCGACATGCGCGGGTTCGGCCTCAGCACCCCGGTGCAGTGCTTCCCGACTGCCGCAGCCGAGAACAAAGTGCTGGCCGGCCTGCCGACCGGATTTCCGGTCGGCGCGCGCCAGGTCGCGACCTGGGAGAAGACCTTCGCGCGGTTCGACGCGACGTGCGCCCGCAACGGCGGCAGCCTGCTCCAGCACGACACATCGGCGGACGTGGCCCGGGACATGAACCTGCTCCGCCAGGCCATGGCCATCCGCAAACTGAACTACATCGGCCTGTCCTACGGGACGGGACTCGGCGCCGACTACGCCAACCTGTTCCCGGCCACCGTCGGGCACATGGTCCTGGACGGCAACCTTGATCCAGTGGCGTGGTCCACGGGCGGCCGCCTGCCCGACCATCTGCGCGAGGGCGAGGACCTGGCATCCGCGTCGGTAATGCGGTCGTTCCTGGGCCTGTGCGGTGCCGCGAGCACCACGGCGTGCGCCTTCTCGGCTGGCGACCCGGCTGCCACCCAGGCAAAGTTCGCCACGCTGCTGAACCGGCTGCTCAAGCACCCGGTGACCACCGGCACCCCGCCACAGACCTTCACCTATGCCGCGACGATCAACGAGCTGCCACCATCACTGGTAAGCGACTGGCCGAGCTTCGCCGTGCTGCTCCAGCGGCTGTGGGCTGCCTCCGCCGTGAATCAGGCACCGGCTGCGGCCAGCCCGGCGGCCCCCCGGACTGGGGCGCACGGCACCGCGACCAACGGTACGGCCGCACCGAATACCCCCTACAGCGGCCCGGAACAGCAGGTTGCCGAGTACTGCGCCGATACGGCGGGCCCGTACAGCACGCGCGCCTATGAGGCCGCCGCCCGGCTGGCCGCCGCCCGTTCGGGCGGGTTCGGGGTCGACCTCACATGGTCAGGCGAGCCATGCGCGGCATGGCCTGCCAACGCGAGCACGGACCGCTACCCGGGCCCGTGGAACCGCTGGACGGCAAGTCCCATCCTCGTCATCGGTAACACCGGCGACCCGAATACCCCCTACCGTGACGCGGTCGCGATGTCCCGCGACCTTGCCCGCGCGCGGCTGCTGACCGTCAACGAGTTCGGGCACACCGAGTTCGGCAACCCGGACGCCTGCGCCACCAGCTACGAGATCAGCTATATGACAACCGGTGCCCTGCCGCGAGCCGGTACCGTCTGCCAGGCGGATGCACCACCGTTCCCTGGGCCATAGGCGCCAGACCCGGAGCGTGCCGGCGGCGCGCTGGCGTTCGGCGCCGGCGCCTGGGTCATCGCGATTTCATAAGTAGATTGCCGATACGTCGACCGTTTACCTATGATGCGGTCATGACCTCACCACCGATGCGCGAGCCGACGTACTTCGTGCTGGCCGCGCTCCTGGCCGGCCCCCTGCACGGCTACGCCATCATCAAGCGCGCCGGGGAACTGTCCGGTGGCCGGGTGCGCCTGGCCACCGGCACCCTCTACACGGCGCTGGACCGGCTTACCGCCGAGGGCCACGTGGAGCTCGTCAGCGAGGAGACCGTGGCC
>JAICYD010000222.1 GCA_025934375.1 Streptosporangiaceae bacterium
ACGGCGTGAGGTGCCCTCGCCGACGCGGAACAGGAATCCCAGCGCCCAGAGCACGAGGACTACCAGCGCGATCCACCACAGGATGTGGACGGCGAAGCCCAGGCCGCCGAGGATGAGGGCGAGCAGGAGTACCAGCAGGATTATTCCCATGAGCTTCCTTCTTTTGGAGGCCGATGCGCGGGTCTCGCATGGCGGTGTCTCGGGCTGCCCTCTGCTACCCCGGGCGCGCAGGGGTATTCGGCTTCATCACCGACATCGCCGCGATCCGCGAGCGGGCGCGGCAGAAGATGGGACAGGGACCGGTCACCGGCTCCTGCGGTAAGGACCATCGACGCAGCCCGGCCCATTGCCCGCCGCACTCGGGTCAAGGCTTCAGGGGTAGTGCTCCGTCGCGGTCGAAGTCGGCCCCATCGAGGCCCGCTGCGATGCCGAGTTGCCCATCGGGGTACTGGCGGACCGGGAGGGGAGCAGTGATCTCGCCGGCGAAGGCATCGCCCAGGCCAGCGCGGAAAGCGAGGAATCGCCAGTCGCGAGGTTGGGCCTCTACGAGCTTGCCGGCGTAGAGGGAGCCGAGCGGACCGCCCTCGGGCGCGATAGGGGTGGCGGAGGCGCGGAGTTGATCCCCGGGCGCAGTGGCGGTGAAGGTGAAGGTTCCTTCCTGCCCTGGGCCGAGGCGGTCTACCCGCTGCCGGGAGTGGTCCTCGGCGTGGGCTGAGAACAAGATGTGCCGGCGGTCACCGAGCTGAACGAGTTGCGGCACTTCTACCTGGGCGAAGTCCCCGGGGGCGGTCACCGGGGGCAGCACTCGCCAGCGTACGAGGTCGGCAGAGCGGGCGTGGGCGACCACTCCTCGGCCATCAGCATCGCCGGTCGCGGCTCGTGCGGTGATCAGGGCGTGGAACGCGCCGTCGCGCGGGCTGCGGAACAGCCAGGGGTCTCGCCACGACTGGTCGCGCCAGCTCGTGAGGTCCAGGAGCTCATACCATCGCCGGTCGGCTTCGATGACGGGGTTGGCGGGGTGCTTGCGCCAGGTCATGAGGTCATCGGAGACCGCGAGCCCGATGCGCTGGATGAGCCCGGCCTCGGCCCGGCTGATCCCGGTGTAGAGCATGTACCAGCGCCGGTCGTGCTTGATGACGCTGCCGGTCCAGGTCGCCAGGTCATCCCACGCTCCCCCCGGCCCCGGGCCGAGGGCGTCGGGAAGCACCGTCCAGGACCGCAGGTCGGCCGAGACGGCATGGCCGATGGACGCGTTGTGGTGGCGGAGCTCCGGGTCGCCGAGGGCGCGCGGTGCCTGGAGGTAGAAGAGATGGTGGTCGTCGCCGTGGCGGGCAAACCAGAAGTCCCATGCCCACCTGTCGGGTAGCCGGAGTGACAGTGAAGTTATCCCTTCAAAGATCCCTGGAGCAACGCCACGACGAAGTGACGCTGGAAGGCGAGGAAGACAAGCAGGGTGGGCACGAGGATGATCAGGGACCCGGCGCACAGCAGCGGGATGTTGGTTCCCCACTGGCCCTGGAAGGCGCCCAGCGCCCCGGCCATCGTCCGCTTCGTGGGGTCATCGACCAAGACGATAGCCAGCAAGAACTGGTTCCAGGTCCACAGGAACAGCAAGATGGTGAGCGAGGAGATGGCGGGCCTGGCCAGTGGCACGTGGATCCGCCAGAACAGCTGCCAGGTGTTCACGCCGTCGGTCCGCGCCGCGTCGGTAAGCTCGGCCGGCGCCGTCACGAAGTGAGCGCGCATCCAGTACACCGAGAATGGCATGAACAACCCGATGAGCGGCAAGATGATCGCCCACTGGGTGTTCAGCAGGCCCATGCCCTGGATCTCGTAGTACAAGGGCGTGATGACCCCCTCGAACGGCAGGGTCAGGCCCACCAGGAACAGCAGGAAGACCAGCCGGCTGCCAGGCATCCGCAAGTGGCCGATCGCGAAGCCGGCCATCGTCGCGATGAGGACTGATACCGGGACGACTCCGGCCACGATGAGCGCGCTGGATTCCAGCAGCCTGCCCATCTGGGCGGCCTTGAATGCCTGGGTGAAGTTTCCCCACTGCGGGTGCGCGGGCCATTCCAGGCCAGGCGGGTAGGTGCCCGATGGTTGCAGGGCAGTGGTGAACAGGCTCACGAAGGGGAGGATCGTGAATGCCATCAGCAAGATGAGCAGGGCTCGCCCGATGATGGCTTCCCGGCGGCTGCCGATCACCGCTCGCCGCCCTTGCGCGCCAGGCGCTGGATGGGCAGCACGCAGGCCAGCACGACGACGATGAGGACAACGGCCAGCGCTGATGCCAGGCCGACCTGCCGGTGGGAGAACGCGAGCTCGTAGATCTCCAGCCCGGGGACCATCGTGGCCTCGCCCGGGCCGCCCTGCGTGGAGATGTAGACGATGTCGAAGCTGGCCAGGGCGGCGATCACGGTCACCGTGACGCACACGGCGATCTCCTGGCGGATGCTGGGCAGCGTGACGGCGGTGAACTCCCGCCACAGCCCCGCGCCGTCAATCCGGGCCGCCTCGTACAAGCTGGGGTCGACCTTGGTCATGCCGGACATCAGCAAGACGGTGCACAGGCCCACGAGCACCCACGCGCCGATCAGCCCGACCGCCGGCAGCGCCGTGGAGAAGTCGCCCAGCCACGCCCTGGTAATGCCGCCAAGGCCGATGGCAGACAGGAACTGGTTAGCGACGCCGGTTGACGACAGCAGCCAGCTCCACGCGATCCCGGCCGCGACCAGCGGGATGACCTGTGGCAGGAACAGAACCGTGCGGGCCGTGAGCGCGAGGCGGCTGGCCGATATCCGCCGGATGACCACGGCGACGGCCAGGCCGAGCAGCACGGGGACCACGCTGAAGGACACGATCAGCTTGAACGCGTTGCCGATGATGGCCAGCAGCGCCGGGTCGCTGAGCACCGTGGCGTAGTTGCTCAGGCCCGCCCATGTCGACGGGCCGATGCCGTCCCACTGGTAGAGCGAGTACTGGACGGTGAGGGCGAGCGGCCGTAGGACGAACAGGCCGTACATCCCCAGCGCCGGGGCCACGAACAGCCACCCAGCCCACCGGGCGCGAGCGGCCCGGCGGACTCCGGGCTTTCGCCGCGGAGCCCGCCGCGAACCCGCGGGCTGGCGAGCCGCGCTATGCCGTCCCGTGGACAAGTCAAGCACGGAACCTGCTCATCCGCCCAGTTCCTGCTTGTAGTCCGATTGCACGGTGGACAGCAGCCCACTCGGGGTTTCCTTCCCGGCGAACAGCTTCTGCAGCTCAGGCGTCCACGCGGAGGCGTAGATGGCGCCGGTCGCGTTGGCGATGAAGTCCATCGAGCCGTTCTCCTTGCTGATCACTGAGCCGGCCGCGAGTGTCTGCGCGGTGACCGTGCCGGGCTTGATCGCGGGCATGGACGCGCCGGTGGCGCCCAGCGGGTGGGATCCGCCGACCTGCACGTCGATCGTCCGCGCCACCGGGTTGGTCGCCACCCAGTTGAGGAAGAAGGCGGCGCAATCGGCGTGCTTGGCCTTGGCCGCGATGCCGTAGGTCAGCGGGGCGGACATCGCGGCGTGCGGACCGCCAGCCTGCGCGGGGGGCATCAGGAAGAACCCGGCCTGGCCCGGCATCAGCTTGTCGAAGTTCCCCGACTCCCAGTCACCGTCGAACGTGAACAGCCCGCTGTTGTGGGTGAAGCGGCTGATCATGGTGGGATAGTCCATGGCGTTGGCGTCGGCCTCAAAGTAGCCCGCCTTGATCCACTGAGTCAGGTGCTGGACCGCCTGCAGGTTGGCGGGCGTGTCGATGGTGGCGCCGGGCTTGTTGAAGATCCAGTCGTTGATCGGGCCGGGCGGCCCGTAGGAGGCCATGAGATCCTGCAGCGGGAACGCGAAGCCGCCGGTGGCCCCGCCGTTGAACTGGACAATCGGCGTGATGCCCGCCTGCTTGGCCTTGGCCAGGTCCTGGTCGAGTCCGGCGAGCGTGGCGGGCGCGGAGGTCATCCCGATCCTCGCGGCGAGCTTCTTGTTGTAGAACACGCCGGTCATGCTGTAGTTCAGTCCCATGGCGTACAGGGAGCCCTCGCCCCGCGGCCGGCCGCCGGGCCCGAGCCGGAGCTGGACGAGTTCCGAGCTGGGCCACTTGTCCCAGCCGTAGGCCGTGGCGTACCCGTCAAGGTTCTTGAGCAGACCGTCCTTCACCAAGTCGGAGATAGACGGCAGCCGCATGATGTCCGGCGGGTCGCTGGCCAGGACGCGCGGGGCGTTTTGCGTGATGACCGCGAACTGGTCTTGCCGGATGTTCCACTTCACGTTCGGATACTGCCTGGTGAACTCGGCCATGAGCGAGTTCGGGACCTGGAACCCGGTCTCTATGTAGGCGTCCATCGTGACCGGCGCCGTGCCGCAGGCCGCCGCAGCCGACGTGGCTGCCGCGGCCGGCGTGGCCGGCGCGGCCGAGCTTCCGGCGGTGCCCTGCGCCTGCGGAGCCCCCGGCGCGCTGCACGCCGTGGCCGCGGCCAAGATACCCAGCACGGCAACCACCAGCGCACCGCCGTGGCGGCGCCTGGCGCGGACCTGAACTGACATATCGTCCCCCTCCCTTGGGCGACGGCTCCCCGGATCGTCGTGGCAGGCTGGCGAAACCGCTAGTCACGGCGTTCTCAAGGATGCTAAATCGTATTAGCTAGGCTGTAGCATCACACCCGTGTCAGCCGATGTCAACCCTGGGGGGGCCACGCCGCGGACCACCCTCGCCGACGTCGCCCGCGCGGCGGGCGTCTCGCCGACGAGCGCGTCGTTCGTCTTGTCCGGCCGCGGGCGGCAGATGCGCATCTCACCCGAGGCCGAAGACCGCGTCCGGCAGGCCGCCAGCGACCTGCACTACCGGCCCAACAGCATTTCGGTGAGCCTGCGCAAGGGCATCACTCACACCATCGGCTTCGTCTCCGACACCGTCGCCACCACCCCGCACGCCGGCACCTTGATCAAGGGCGCCCTGGAGGCCGCCCGGGAGCGCGGGAGCCTACTGCTCATCGGGGAGACCGAGGGAGACCCCGAGCTTGAGCGGCGGCTGATCCAGGCCATGCACGACCGCCGGGCCGACGCGGTCATCCTGGCCTCGATGTACACCCGGAAGGTCTCCGTTCCCAAGGCGCTCCTCGGCATGCCCGCCGTCCTCCTGAACGCGCTTCCCCGCCGGCAGGCGGGGATCTCCTCGGTCATCCCTGACGAGCTGGCCGCCGGGCGGGACGCCGCCGGCGTGCTGCTCCGCGCGGGCTTCCGGGACGGGATCCACCTGATCGGCGCCGGCCCCGGGCGCAACCAGCGGCCGCCGCACAGCGTGGCGGCGGTTGAACGGCTCGCCGGGATCAGCGAGGTGATGACCGCGGCCGGGATTACCTGGGCAGGCGCGTACGGGTGCCTGGAATGGGAACCAGCCGACGGCTACCGCGCCGTCGAGGCGCTGCTCGCGACAGGCCGCCCCAAGGCCCTGATCTGCTTCAACGACCGGCTCGCGCTCGGCGCCTACCAGGCGCTCAGCCACCGGGGGCTTCAGGTCCCCGCCGACGTGTCCGTCGTCTCCTTCGACGATGACCCGATCGCCTCATGGCTCAAGCCCCAGCTCACCACCCTCGCGCTCCCCCACTACGAGCTCGGCCGGCGCGCCATCGACGTCTTGTTCGCCGACGGCGACCGCCCGCGAGCCCCCGGCGAGGCAGCCCTCCACCGCGTGCCCATGCCCCTGCGTCAGCGAGCCTCGGTGGCCGGCTAAGGCCAGTAAGGGTGACCTTGCCGGGCCGCGGGCGGCGGCGCCGACGGCCTTTGCCGCTGTCCTCGGGAAGGCCGGGGACCAGTCATGTGCGGCTTCTGCTTGAAATTTTCACGGCGAATAGGCGGCCAGGCACCCCAGGGAATGGGTCGCCAATCAGCACCCGGGTCACGCCGGCGGGATTGACCAGGGGGGCGAGACCGCTCCAGTGACGGCCGGGCTCCTCGGCTGTCCCGTCGGGCATGCGCAGGATAGCCGGGGATGGACCTTGCGGCCTTCGGCTTCTGCCCCGCTCGTTCCGGGCCCGCTCCCCCCTTCGTCCTTCAGGCGGCGTGGCCACCGTGCGACCGGCCCGCCGGCCCATGAGGAGCCGCGTCGCCTAAATGGATGTCTTGACGCCTGCGATGTTAGCGCTCACACTACCGGCAGTGCCCCATTGCATGGCCTTTACGCCAGCGAATCGAAAGGCTGTTATCGCTAACACGAAGGCTGGCGCGAGCTTGCCCGCATCCTCGCGCAGGGGCAGTCCAGCCCGTCGCGGGCTCACGGAAAGGAAGGCAGGTTCAATGACGACTGTCAGACCGCCAGTCAGGCGCGCGGGAAGGGCGCTGCTCGCCCTGGCCGCCTCGGTAACGCTGGCCGCCGGCGCGCTGCTCGCCGTCGGAGCCGGCACGCCATCCCGGGCGGCCACCCAGGGGCCCTGCGATATCTACGCCTCGGCCGGCACCCCGTGCGTGGCCGCGCACTCCACGACGCGGGCCCTGTTCGCGGCCTACAGCGGGCCCCTGTACCAGGTCCGGCGCTCCTCCGACAACGCCACCG
>JAICYD010000174.1 GCA_025934375.1 Streptosporangiaceae bacterium
GCCGCCGCCTGCGCTGGCCTGCCCGAAGACGAGGCGCGGCGGACCATCCGCTCCGGCATTGCGGCGGGGACGCGCAAGCCGCGCACGTAGCCGGGCGCTTAGATGTTCCTCTGAAGGTTCGTATGAACCATAGCGGGCACGCTGAGGTTCCGCATGGGTGAGCTTCAGCGATACCTGAGGTCCGTGCGACATAACTGAACCATGACCACCACTACCCCCTACCGCAGCCCGCTCTCGGCCGGCGCGCCCCGCGGCGCGGGCCCGCCCGCGCGCCGTGCTGGCCGTGATCGGCGCCGGCGCGCTGGCCACGGTGGGGCTGTGGTGGTACGGGACCCCTCAGGTCGATCCCGGGCTCGGGGACTGGCTCACTAACGCGGGGCGCATCACCGGGCTGTGGGCCGGCTACGCGATGGTGGTCCTGGTCGCGCTGATGGCCCGGCTCCCGCCGGCCGAGCGGGGCGTCGGCGCGGACCGGCTGGCCCGCTGGCACGCGATGGGCGGCCGGTACGCCGTCGGCCTGGTCGTGGCGCACGCGCTCCTCATCACCTGGGGATACGCGGTGACCGCGCACACTAACGTCGTGAGCCAGGCGAGCGCGCTGCTGCTGAGCTACCCGGACGTGCTGATGGCGACGGTGGCCGGCTTGCTGCTCGTCGGCGTCGGGATCAGCTCGGCCCGCGCCGCGCGCCGCCGGCTGCGCTACGAGACGTGGTACTACCTGCACTTCTACACCTACCTGGCGATCGCCTTGGCGTTCAGTCACCAGTTCGCCGACGGCGCGCAGTTCATGACGAACGTGCCCGCCCGCCTCGCCTGGGGCACCATGTACGCGCCGTCGGCGCCGCCATCACGTGGTACCGGTTCATCACCCCGGTCCGGCAGGCGTGGCGCCATCAGCTGCGGGTGCTCAGGGTGTACCCGGAGGCGCCCGGCGTGGTGAGCGTCCTGATCGGCGGGCGGCGCCTGCCAGAGCTGGGCGCCGTGCCCGGGCAGTTCTTCCGCTGGCGGTTCCTGGCCCGCGGCCTGTGGTGGACGTCGTCGCCGTACTCGCTGTCGGCCGCCCCCGAACCGGACCGGCTGCGCATCACCGTGAAGGCGCTCGGCGGCCACAGCCAGGCCCTGGCGGCGCTGCGGCCGGGGACGCGGGTCATTGCCGAGGGCCCCTACGGCGCGCTGACCGCGGCGGTGCGCCGTCACCGGAAGGTGGCGCTGATCGCGGGCGGGGTCGGCATCACCCCGCTGCGCGCCCTGTTCCAGTCGCTGCCGGCCGCGCCGGGCGAGCTGTCCCTCATCTACCGGGTCAGCGCCGCCTGCGATACGGTGTTCCGGCGCGAGCTGGAGCAGCTGGCCAGCGAGCGCCGGGCGCGGCTGTGGTTCGTCACCGGCCACCGCGCCGACCTCGGCCGGGACCCGCTGAGCGCGGCGGCGCTGAAGTCGCGGATCCCTGGGCTGGCCGCCCACGACGTCTACGTGTGCGGGCCGCCGGGGATGGCCGCGGCCGTCACCCGCGAGCTGCTCGCGGCGGGCGTGAAGCGGCGCCACATCCACGTTGAGTCATTCCAGCTCTGAGCCACGAGAGGCAGTGTGCATTGCGCCGGGTTATCTTCGCGATCGTCACCACGGCATCCGCGGTGGTCTTCCTGCTGTCGTTCAAGACGCACAGCACCCCCGCGGCCGCCACCTCCCCGCCCTCGGCCAGCGCCAGCCCCACCGCGGGCGCCAGCGCGGCGACCGGGACGACCAGCGCGGGCGCGTCGGCCACCAGCGGCACCTCCTCCAGTTCGGCGAGCAGTTCCGCGAAGACCTACACCGGTGATGAGGCGCAGACCATCTACGGGCCTGTCCAGGTCAAGATCACCGTCAAGAATGGCAAGGTCGCCGGGGCCGAGGCCATCGAGTACCCGAACAACGACCCGCGGGACGCCCAGATCAACTCCTACGCCATCCCGGCGCTCAACTCCGAGGCGGTCGCGGCCAGCAGCGCGCGGATCGACACGGTCTCCGGGGCCACCTACACCTCCCAGGGGTACACCAGCTCGCTGCAAAGCGCGCTGGACAAGGCGGGGCGGTGACGCCCGAAGCCGGGATGCCCCCCGGTGCCGCCGGCCCGTCCCGGGTCGTGCACGTCGAGCACTGCATGGGCACGGTCTTCAGCATCGACATCCGCGACCCCGGCCCGTGGGAGCCGGCGATCGGCGCGGTGACCACGTGGCTGCACCACGTGGATGAGGTATTCAGCACCTACCAGCCCGGCAGCGACATCTCCCGGCTGCGGCGCGGCGAGCTGACCGCCGCGCAGGCCAACCCGCTCGTGGCCGAGGTCCTCGGCTTGTGCGCGCGGGCGCAGGAGGAAACCAACGGCTACTTCACCGCCGCGCTGCCCGGCGGGATCGACCCGACCGGGCTGGTCAAGGGCTGGGCCATCGAGCGGGCCAGCGGCATCTTGCGCGCGCACGGCAGCGTTAACCACTGCGTCAACGGCGGCGGCGATATCCAGCTCGCCGGCGAGGCTTCCCCCGGGCAGCCGTGGCGCGTCGGGATCAGCGACCCGCGCGATCGCGCGCGCCTGCTCACGGTCGTCGCGGGCCGGGACGTCGCCGTCGCCACCTCCGGTGTCGCCGAGCGCGGCCCGCACATCATCGATCCGCGCGCCGGCGCCCCGGCGGCCGGGCTGGCCAGCGCCACCATCGTCGGCGTCTCCTTGACCCGGGCGGACGCGTACGCCACGGCGGCGTTCGCGATGGGCGCCTCCGCGCTCGCCTGGGCGACGGGGATGCCGGGCATCGAGGCGCTGCTGGTCTGGCCCCAGGGAGCCACCAGCCGCACCCCCGGCTTCACGGACTGGGAGTCATCTCCCGGGCCCGCCGGGAGACCAGCTCCATGAGCCGGCGCCAGGCGGGGGAGTAGCCGTCCACGTGCGCGGCCAGCAGCGCCTGCTCATCGCCGGACAGCTGGCCGGCCGCGGTCCACTCGGCCGAGTCCACGCCGGCGGCCCGGGCACCGCGGACGAGCCGCTCGGCCATGGCTGCGGCCAGCTCGCCCAGCCGCGGGTCGCCGGGGTCCCAGTCGTAGGCCTGGTCGTAGCTGAGGTAGAAGCGGGCGAGCTCCGGGTCGGCCAGGTCGGCCCGCTTCTGGGCGATCCAGGCCGGCGCCTTGTCCGGGTAGTTGGCGGCCAGCATGATCCAGCCGTCGCGCTCCAGGCGCACCTGCCGGTCGCTGATGCCCAGCGCCCGCAGGTCCTCCAGGTAGCCGGCGATGTCAGCGGGCAGGAACAGGCGCTCGCCCGCGGTGAGCTGGGCGACGCGCCGGCGGCGCTCCTTGAGCTGCCTGATTTCCCGGGCCAGGGCCTGGTCGATCTCGGCCACGGCGCTCGCGAACTGCTCGGGGCTGGCGGTCATCAGCTCGGAGATCCGGGCGAGGGGCACGCCGGCCTCGGCCAGGGTCTTGATCCGGATGAGGTCGATGACGGCCTGCGCGTCGTAGCGGCGGTACCCGGAATGGTCGCGCTCGGGCTCGGGGAGCAGGCCAGACTGGTGGTAGTGGCGGACGGCGCGCACCGTCACCCCGACGTACTGCGCGAACCGCTTGATGGTGAGCATCAACGTCCTGTCCGGCCCGCGGGACCCGGTGGCGACCAAGGACATCAGTGTGCCCGAGGCGTGCGGAAGGCCGCCAGCGCCCAGGCGTACCCGCCGGCCCCGATCACCGCGCACCACCCGAGCGCCAAGAGCGCGTTGTGGCCGGTCGGGGTGCCGGCGAGCAGGCCGCGGACCGTCTCGATGGCCGGGGTGAACGGCTGGTACTCGGCGAACTGGCGCACCCCCGCGGGCATCAGGGCGGCCGGGGCGAACGCGGACCCGACGAAGGGCAAGATCGCGATCAGCATGGGGGAGTTGCTGGCCGCCTCGGGGGTCGCCGACACCAGGCCCATCGCCACCGCGAGCCAGGTGAGCGCGAGGCCCAGCAGCACCAGCAGGCCGGCGGCGGCCAGCCACCGCGCCGTGGTTGCGTGCGGCCGGAAGCCGAGCGCGACCGCGACCACGGCGACGCCCACGGCGGCCACGATCGTGGTGAGCATGCTGTTGATGACGTGCGCGGCCAGGATCGCCACCCGTGATACCGGCATCGTCCGGAAGCGGTCGACGACGCCCTCGGTCATGTCCACGCACACCGCCACCGCCGTGGCCATGCTCCCGGAGGCCACGGCCGTGATGATGATCCCGGGGGCGATGTAGGCGATGTAGGCGGCCGGATGGGCAGTGCTTGTCAAACCGGTGCTTGTCAAACCGGTGCCGGCCAATCCGGTGCCGCCGCTGGCCAATCCGGTGCCGAGCGTCTTGCCGAGGACGCCGATGAACAGCAGCAGCATGATCACGGGGCCGAACACGGCCCCGATCGTCATCGACGGATAGCGGATGGTGTGCCGCAGGTTGCGGCGCAGCAAGGTGAGCGTGTCGGTCACGACATGGGTAGGCATGGGAACTCCGCGGTCGTCGTCAGTGTCGTTAGGGGAAGGGTCGTTTACCGGGGGATGCCGGGAGCGGCGGGTCAGTGGTCGCTGGTCAGGGCGAGGAAGACGTCGTCGAGGTCCGGGGTGTGCACCGACAGGTCCGTGATGGCGACGCCCGCGGCGTCCAGCCGGTCCAGCACCGAGCGCACGGCGCTGGCCGTGTTGCTGGAAGCAGGGTTGCCGGAAGTCGGGTTGTCCGAAGTGCTGTCGCCCGAGGTACCGGGCTGGTCGCTGGGGACCTGCGCGGTCAGCGCGTCCTCGTCTACGGCGGTGGCGCCCAGGGCGGCCGCCGCCGCGGCCAGGGCGGACGGGTCGGCGACGTGCACGGTGATGTGCCCGCCGGGAACAAGGCGCTTCAGCTCCGCCGCGGTGCCCTCGGCGACGATCCGGCCGTGGTCGAGCACCCCGATCCGGTCGGCCAGCTGGTCGGCCTCCTCCAGGTACTGAGTGGTGAGGAAGATAGTGACGCCGCCGGCGACCAGCTCGCGCACGATCGCCCACAGGCCACGGCGGCTGCGCGGGTCCAGGCCGGTGGTCGGCTCGTCCAGGAAGATCACCCGCGGGCCGCCGACCAGCGTCATCGCCAGGTCCAGCCGGCGCCGCAGGCCGCCGGAGAAGGTCGAGATCGGCTGGCCGGCGACGTCGCCCAGCCCGAACCGGTCCAGCAGCTCGGCGGCGCGGCGGCGGCCGGGGCGGCGGCCCAGGTGGTACAGGTCCGCCATCAAGATCAGGTTCTCCCGGGCCGACAGCAGGGTGTCCACCGCCGAGAACTGGCCGGTCACCCCGATTGCCGCGCGCACGGCGCCCGGCTCGGCGGCCAGGTCATGCCCGGCGACGCTCGCCCGGCCGCCGTCCGCCGCGATGAGCGTGGACAAGATCCGAACCGTGGTCGTCTTGCCCGCGCCGTTCGGTCCCAGCAGCGCGAACACCGTGCCCGCGGGGACCCGCAGGTCGATGCCGTCCAGGACCGGCTTTCCGCCGTAGCTCTTGCGCAGGCCGGTGGCCGTGATCGCGAGCGCCGGCCGCGGTGTCGCCGGGGGCGCAGTGTTCGCCGGGGGCGCAGTGTTCGCCGGCGGCGCAGCGTTTGTCGGGGGCGCAGCGTTTGTCGGGGGCACAGTGTTCGTCATGGACGCAATGGTCCAAGGTTGACCCTGCGTCAGGGTCAAGTCCCGGACGCCGGAGCCTTGACCCTGACGCGGGTCAGGGACGGGTCAGGGTGGGAACCGGGGCTGATCCCGATCGACGCCCGGCCCCGGCGGCGGCAACCTTGAAGCATGAACACGAACACCGCGCAAGCCCAGTCCGGCACCGTCAACGACCAGCCTCCGGCCCGCCAGCTGCGCCGCAGCGCCGACGGGGCGATGCTCGGCGGCGTGGCCGCCGGCCTGTCCCGCTACTTCGACGCCGACGTCACGCTCATCCGCGTCATCCTCGTGGCGCTGTTCCTGCTGCCCGGCCCCGGCCCGGCCCTGTACCTGGCCGCCTGGCTGCTCATCCCCCGCGACGGGGAGGACCAGTCCATCGCCGCCGCGTGGCTCGCGCGCCGCCGCGGCCAGTCCTACTGACCCGTCAGCCCGCGCCTGCCGCCGGTCATTCGCGCTCGGTCACGCGAAGTCCCCGCCCAGGCGTCCACGACTCGATAACCAGCAACGTCGCTTCCGGGTTGAGCCGGGTAAGGGCGACCTCGGAAATGTCGGCGCGAAACGCATCGCCGGCCGGCCCCTCGCCGATCGGCCCCTCACTGACTGGCACGGCGAGGATCGCCTGCCCGGCGATCTTCGCCTCGCCCGGCCACTCGGACTCCTTGCCGTCGACCGGATGAACCGTCGGGCCGTGCAGGGCGAACCGGGGATCCCGCTTCAGGTCGGCGCCCTTGCGCGCCCCCGCCATCGACCCGAACGTCAGCTCGCCGTCAGCGAACTCGCACTCGATGCCCGAGATGCGCGGCGAGCCGTCGGCCCGCAGCGTCGCGATCGTCTTGTGCCTGCCCGCCTCGAAGAGCCGCCGCACCCGCGCCGCGAAATCGGGCTCGGCCTCCTCCACGTCCTTCCACGCTGTCATGGCCACAGTATGGCGCTACCGCCGGGCTTCGCGGGCGATGGCCGGCTACCAGCGCGGCTGGACGCGCTCGTAGCCGGGGTCGAAACGCCGCATGTAACCGGTGTCGTCGCGGTTGCGCAGGCCGCAGGCCAGGTACTCCTCGTGCAGCCGGGCCAGGGCGTCCCGGTCCAGCTCGACGCCGAGCCCGGGGCCGCTGGGCACCGCGACGGAGCCGCCGGTGAAGGTGAACGGCTCGCCGGCCACGATGTCCTCGGTCTTCCACGGCCAGTGGGTGTCGCAGGCGTAGGTGAGGTTCGGCACCGCGGCGGCGAGGTGGATCATCGCGGCCAGGCTGATGCCCAGGTGGGAGTTGGAGTGCATCGACAGGCCAACGCCGAACGTGTCGCAGATCCCGGCCAGCAGCGCCGAGCGCCGCAGCCCGCCCCAGTAGTGATGGTCGGACAAGATCACCTGGACCGCGTCCTGGCGGATGGCGGGGTCAAGGTGGTCGAACGCGACGACGCACATGTTGGTGGCCAGCGGCATCGACGCGCGCCTGGCCACCTCGGCCATGCCGGCGATGCCCGGCGTGGGGTCCTCCAGGTACTCCAGCGTGCCGTCGAGGGCCTGGGCGACGCCGATCGCGGTGGCGGGCGTCCACGCGGCGTTCGGGTCGAGCCGCAGCGGGTGGCCCGGGAAGGCCGCGCGCAGCGCCCGGACCGCCTCGACCTCCTGCTCAGGCGGGAACACCCCGCCCTTGAGCTTGATCGCGGTGAACCCGTACGTCTGGATCATCTTCGCGGCCTGGGCCACGATGCCGCTGGGATCGAGCGCCTCGCCCCAGTCGTCGGCGGCGCCGCCCGGGTGCCCGGCCCACTTGTAAAACAGGTAGGCGGAGAACGGCACCTCGGCGCGCACGGCGCCGCCGAGCAGGTCGGCGACCGGCCGCCCGGCCGCCTTGCCCTGGATGTCGAGGCAGGCGACCTCGAACGGGGAGAACACCCGGTCGACCGCGTCGGTGTCGCCGGCCAGGCCGCCGGCGATCGTCGCCTTGGACGGCGCGATGGCCCGCACGCGCCGGTAGACCTCGTTCGTGTGGTAGACGTCGGCGCCCTCGATGGCGGCCGCGGCGGCGTTGAGGGCGGCCAGGTGCGCCTCGTCCGCGTAGGTCTCGCCAAGGCCGGTCAGCCCGGCGTCGGTGGCGATCTCGATGATGGCCCGCAGCGCGAACGGCTCGTGGACTCCGGCCGCGGTCAGCAGCGGCGGGTCCGCGAACGCGATCGGCGTGACCGTCGCCCGGGTGATCGTGATGCGCCCGGTCGTCATGAGATGGGCGGCCGTCACTGGAGGACCGCCAGTCCGGCGGCGAGGATGCGCGCCAGTTCCTCCCGGTGCGGCGGGCTTACCTCGGTAAGCGGCGGGCGCACGCCTCCGGAGGAGTACCCGGCCAGCTCGGCCCCCGCCTTGATGAGGGACACCGCGTAACCGGTGCCCTTGCCGCGCAGCCGGGCGAGCGGATGGTAGAAGGAGCGCTCCAGGCTGGCCAGCGTTGCCTGGTCGTCCTTTTCCAGCGCCTCGTAATAGGCCAGCGCGATCCGCGGCGCGAACGCGAACGCGGCCGAGGAGTACAGCGGGACCCCGATGGCCCGGTAGGCCCGCTGGGTGACCTCGGCCGTCGGCATGCCGTTGAAGAAGTGGAACGGCTCATCGCCGGCGGCGTCGCGCACGGCCCGCACGATCCGGCTCATCAGGTCGAGGTCGCCGGCCCCGTCCTTGAACCCGATCACCTGCGGCAGCCTGGCCACCGCGACCGCGCTGTCCTCGGTGAACCGGGCGTTGGCGCGGTTGTAGACGATGGCCGGCAGGTCCGGCAGCGTCGCCGCCTCGACGTAGGCCACCAGGCCGTCGCCGGAGGCCTCGGTCAGGTACGGCGGGAGCAGCAGCACCCCATCGGCGCCGGCGTCCCTGGCCGCGACGGTGAACCGGCGGGCCGTGCGCGCCGGGCCGCCCGTCCCGGCGAAGACCGGCACACGGCCGCCGATCGCCTGGACGGCGGCCCGGACGACCTCGGCGTACTCGCCAGCCTCGAGCGCGCTGAACTCACCAGTGCCGCACGCGACGAACACCCCGCCCGCGCCCGCCTGGACGCCGCGCCGGATGTGGGCCGCGAGCTCGGCGGTGTCAACCTCGCCGTCGCCGCGGAAGGGGGTAATCGGGAAAAACAGCAAGCCGGTGAACATACCTGCCATCGTAAAGGGCCGGCGTCAGGGGTTCCTCGGCGTGACCGGAGCCGCGCGCCCCCACATCGGGGCGCGCGGCTCCGGGGCCGATGGCGCTCGGTCAGGTGCAGCTGACGCTGGACGGCGAGCCGCTGGCGCCTAGCGCGGTGAAGCCCATCTGCGTCGTGGTGGCACCCGGCGCGAGCGTCCCGTCATAGGAGGCGCTGGTGACCGTCACGCTGGCGCCGGACTGGGTGAAGCTGCCGCCCCACAGGTTGTTGATCGTCTGGCTCCCGGGGAACGTCCAACTGACCTTCCAGCCGTTCTTCGTCGCCGTGCCGGTGTTCTTGACCGCCATCTGTACCTGGAAGCCACCTTGCCAGCTACCGGTGACCGAGTAGGTGGCGGTGCAGGCGCCGGTGCCGCCGGTGGGCGGAGGGCTGGTCGGCGGGGGAGTGGTCGGCGGCGGGCTGGTCGGCGGCGGGCTGCCGTTGAGGCCGACCGAGAAGGAGTTGGTCTTCAGGCCCGCGCCGCCTTGCCACAGCTCGAAGCCCGCCTCGATGTCGATCAGCCACCACGACGGCTGGATGTAGCCGCGGTTCATCGCGTCCTGGACCAGCGGGGCGAGGTCAAGGCCGCTCACCGACGTGGCGCCAGTCGTCATCGAATAGGAGATGGTGTTCCATCCCTGGTTGCCGAACCAGACGTTGTAGCCGCGGCCGCCGATGCTGGCGTTGGTGGCGACCTGCGAGCCGAACGGCTGGACCGATCCGTTGTGGTTCAGCCAGATCATCAGCTCGGCGCCGTTGGGCTGGCCGTTAGTGGTAGAGGACTGGTTGAACCAGATGTCGTAGGCGACGTCATAGGCGCCACTGCCGGTCTGGGTGGTGGACCAGCTCGTGGTGACCTTGCCCGACGTGATGGCCGAGGCCTGGACCGGGGAGCTGCTCAGGCCGCCGGCGCTGCAGGCGCCCCAGTGGCAGCCCTGGTAAACCGACGGGTAGCCGCCCGGCGCGCCGTTGGTCGCGTTGGCGATCGAGGAGTTGGCCACCGTGAAGTCGGCGCTGCCGTCGGTCGTGATGCACTCCGGCGCGCTGGAGCCCCACTCGTTGTTCTGCACGATGTAGCCGCCGGAGACCGAGGCGGTCTGCGACTGGCACAAGGTGGACGTGGCCGCCTGCGCGCCGGCGCCGGTGACGAGTGAGGCGACCACGGCGGCGAATGCCAGCAGCAGCGCCGCCGTGGTCGCGAGAACAGGCCTCGAACGGATCATGGACACCTCTCCGTGCACATCTAAGCTCGTGCCGGGAAGGGTCCGGCATGACCGCCACGGGTGTCAAGGTGTCGTCGAGCGCCCGCGCCGTGTTCGCGAACGTTCGCGAACGGACGCCCAGCATGGGCACGTGGTTCTGGCCACGGGTACCGGCTGTAACTTACAGGCCACCGTTAACTGCCCTCGGCGAGGACGGCGAGCCGGTCGATGGATGCCAGGAGCTTGCCTTCAGTGGTCGCCCGGGCGCGCGCGAACCGGTCGGCATCGGTCAGCCGGGTCCAGTCGTAGGTGCAGGTGACCTTCGTGCGCGCGGTTCCGGCCGGCGCTAGCTCCCAGCGCCACAGGTGCCCGGGCGGGGTCTTGCCCGGCTCGGCGGGCGTCCAGGCGATCCGGCGGCCCTCCTCGAACTCGGTCACGTGGTTCTCCCGCACGTCGCCCGTGGTGAGCGTCATCGTGAACACCTCACCCGCGCGGCGGACCCGCTGCCCCTCCGGTGCCTCGGCGAGGTTGTCGTTGCCGTCCCACCGGGGCTGCGCGAACGGGTCGGCGATGAGCTCGAAGATCCGCTCCGGCGCGGCCGCGATCTCGCGGCTCGCGCTCACCACGCGGGTGTCATCCTGGCCTGTTGTCATGTCCCATATCTAAGCACCGGGGCCGTGAAATGTGATGCGACTAAGTCTCATCACTTACGATGTCCCCATGGGTCGTTGGGAACCGAACGCGCGCGAGCGCCTCGAGCGCGCCGCGCTCGCGCTGTTCGTCGAGCGCGGGTATGACGCCACCACCGTCGCCGAGATCGCGGACCGCGCCGGGCTGACCAAGAGCACGTTCTTCCGGCACTTCGCCGACAAGCGCGAGGTGCTGTTCGGCGGGCAGGACATGCTGACCGAGCGCCTCACCACGGCGATCGCGGCCATGCCAGCCACGGCGACGACCATTGACTGCCTCGACGCCGCCCTGGCCGCCATGGCCGTCGCGTTCACCGCTGAGCGCCGGGATCTCGCCCCGCAGCGGCGGGCGGTGATCGCGGCCAACAGCGAACTGCGGGAACGGGAGCTGCTCAAGCGAGCCCGGCTGGCCGCGGCCATGGCCGACGCGCTGCTCGCCCGGGGCGCCGACGAGGTGTCCGCGGGCCTGGCCGCCGAGGTGGGCGTCCTGGCGTTCGGCACCGCCTACACGCGCTGGGCGGCGCCGGACAACGAGCGGCCGTTCTCCGAGATCGCGCGCGCGGTGCTGCGCGACCTGCAGGTCCGCGCGTCCACCCTCGGCGGGGGGGCCGCGCAGTCTCCTGCCGCACAGTCTCCTGCGAACGTTCGGGCCTGACCGGGTTCGGGGTCACAATGGACCCGTGATCGAAGTTGAGCCGGAGTACTTCGAGGAATTGGTGACCACGGCGCTGGACGCCCTGCCCGAGAAGCTCGGGAAGCTGATGGACAACGTCGTCGTCATCGTCGAGCACGACCTGGGGCCGCCCGGCCTGCTCGGGCTGTATGAGGGCGTCCCGCTGACCAACCGGACCACGCAGTACAACCTGGTGCTACCGGACCACATCACCATCTACCGCCGGGCGATCTGCGAGATATGCCATACCGAGCAGGGGGTCGCCGACCAGGTCCGCCGGACCGTGATCCACGAGGTCGCGCACCACTTCGGCATCGACGACGACCGGCTCACCGAACTGGGCTGGTAATAACGGGGCTCGGCCGCCGCAACCTCATGTCACCCGCGTCTGGGCTGTATCTGGACGGCGGGTGCTTCCTCCGTATCGCCAGACGGGGGCCCCGCCGCCCCCGGGCCGGCCTGGCCGGGGGCGGCGGGCACGGGGAAGGGAAGGCTGCCTTACTCAAAAGCAGCGGGGTCGCCGGCTCCGTAGCGGATGATCTCCGGCTCATCGCCGGAGAAGTCGATCACCGTTGTCGGCTCGGTGCCGCAGTCGCCCGAGTCGAGCACCGCGTCCAGGGCGTGCCCGATCTCCTCGTTGATCTGCCAGCCATCGGTCATGGGCTCATCGTGGCCGGGCAGCAGCAACGTCGTGGAGACGAGCGGCTCGCTGAGCTCGGCGAGCAGCGCCTGGGGGACCACGTGCTTGGGGATCCGCACGCCGACGGTCTTCTTGCCCGCGTGCTGCAGCCGGCGGGGCACCTCCTTGGTCGCGGCCAGGATGAACGTGTAGCTGCCGGGGGTCGCCGCCTTGATGGCCCGGAAGACGGAATTGGGGACCTCCGCGAACTTGCCGAGCTGGGCGAAGTCCTTGCACACCAGCGTGAGGTGGTGCTTGTCGTCAAGCCCGCGGATCGCCCGCAGCCGCGCCAGGCCATCGGTGTTGCCAAGCTGGCACCCGAGCGCGTAACAGGAGTCCGTCGGATAGGCGATCACGCCGCCCCCGCGCACGATATCGGCGACCTGGCTGATAAAGCGCCGCTGGGGGTTGTCCGGGTGGATGTCGAAGTACCTGGCCATGCCCCTGAGCCTAGCGGCGTGGCCGCGCTCACGCGCGGGGTCAGCGCGTGGTGGCGGCCAGTTCGACGCCCGGGGCGATCAACGCCCGGGGCGACCAGGACCGCGCCGAGGGCGGCCGGGAGGACGGGGCCGTGCCGGGGCAGGAACTCGGGGCGGCCGGGAGCAGGCGACGGGCTTCGACGTCTAGACGTCGTACCGGGTCGGGCGGGTCTCGTAGACCCGGCCGGACGGCGTCGTCCAGCGGAAGACCCCCGGCGCGGGCTGCACCAGCGTCCAGCCCGGGGCCTGCTTGGCGCGGTGATGATGCCGGCACGGCGGGCCCAGGTTGTCCTCGGCGGTGGGGCCTTCGGGCCACGGGATGGTGTGGTCGATGTCGCAGTAGTGCGAGCTCGCGCCGCACCCGGGCGCCGGGCAGGTCGCGGTGCGGGCGCGGATCAGGTGCTGCAGCCGGCGGCTGGGCCGGTAGCCCGGCTCGGAGCGCTGCTCATCCCCGCCGTACGTGGGGGCGTCGTACTCGGGGGCGCTGTACTCGGCGGTACCGGGCTCGGCGGTACCGGGCTGGGCGGTACGGGGCTCGGCGATCGGGGCAAGGGTCACCCCCAGCCGGGCGAGCAGCTCAGTGACCCGCGCTGCCTGCGGCGGAGCGGGCTTGCCGTCCCACGGGTGCTGACCGCGGGCGCAGCCATGGGCGATGGCGGTCCGGTCATCGCCGGTGATGGTCACGCACCAGCGGGTCGCGCGATGATGGGAAGCCGCCCGCACGAGGTCGCGGAGCGCCTCGGGGCCGATGATGTCCCGTCCGGCCTCGCCGGGCATCGTGGACCAGCCCAGCAGGGTGCCGACCGGGACCAGGAGGTTAATGCTGGCCGGGAAGGGGGCGCGTCCGCCGGGCTTACCCGGTCCGGGCGGGCTGAACGGCCACCGCCCGGCGCCTCCTCCGTCGTCGTCACCACCCGCGCCTCCGTCGTCGTCACCACCCGCGCCTCCGTCGTCGCCAGGCCCGAGGCCATCCCCGCTCTCATCAGCGGAACTGCAGCCGTCGCGGGCACTGTCGTCGTAAGCGCCAGCGTCGTAAGCACCGCCGTCGTAAGCACCGCCGTCGTAAGCACCGCCGTCGTAAGCACCGCCGTCGTAAGCACCGCCGTCGTAAGCACCGCCGTCGTAAGCACCGCCGTCGTAAGCACCGCCGTCGTAA
>JAICYD010000068.1 GCA_025934375.1 Streptosporangiaceae bacterium
CGAGCAGCGCGTGCTTCGCCTCGCCGAAGCCGGCCCTCCCGGCGCTCACGACCTACCTCGGCCAGTTCTTCACCGGCGGCCAGGCCCCCGCGAGCTTCCCCGAGCCCTCGTGACCAAGGGATGACCGACCCGAATTCGATCGCGGCCCCTGACGGGCGGCGGGCACTCGTCCCGGCGGCCCGTCAGGGGGCCGCCGGGGCCTCGAAGAAAGCCAGCGCCGCCGTCGCGGCCAACTTCACCAGCGCGCTGCCCTACATCCTGGTGCCAGTCCTGTTCATCTTGTCCTTGACCTTCATCCCGGGGTATTTCAGCAAGGGAAGCATCATCTCGCTGCTGATCCTGGCCAGCCTGCTCGGCTTGTCGTCCCTGGGGCAGACCATGACCATCATCGCCGGCGGGATCGACCTGTCGATTCCGGCGGTCATCGGGCTGTCTGACATCATCGTGACCCAGCTGTACTACCGGCACTGGTCGCTGCCGGTCATCTTCCTCGCGATCGCGGCGCTGGCGATTGTCATCGGGACCATCAGCGCCGTGTCGTCGGTGCTCTTGCACGTGCACTCCCTCATCACGAGCTTCGGCATGAGCCTGGTGGTATCCGGGATCGCGCTGGAATGGAGCAACGGCCAGACCTCCGGCGCGGTGCCCGGATGGCTGACGAGCGGCGTCTCCGCCATTGGCCACACCGGCCCGGTGCCGATTCCGCTGATCATCATCGTGTGGGCCGTCGCCTCAGCGCTGGCGGTGGGCTTCATGCGCCTGACCCGGATAGGGCGCGAGACCTATGCGCTCGGCGCCAATGCCGTGGCAGCCCGGCTGGCCATCGTCCGGTCGACCTGGACGCTGGTCGTGGTGTTCTCGATATCCGCGCTATGCGCCGCCATGGTCGGGGTGTTCTTCGCCGGCTACAGCGGCATCCCCGACCCCACCGTCGGGGAGCCGTACTTCTTCCTGACCATTACCGCGGTCATGATCGGGGGCACGTCGCTGCTCGGCGGCCGCGGCGGGTACCTCCGGACCGTGATGGGCGCGCTGATCGTCGCCGAGCTGACCACCCTCCTCGTCGGGGTCGGCTTCAATGCCTCGTTCCAGGAACTGGCCCTCGGCATCCTCGTCATCGCCTTGACCAGTTCCTACGGCCGGGAGCTGAAGGTTGCCGCCAAGATCTGAGCGCGGCCGGCCCGCGCGGAGGGGGTGTACGCAGTGAGCGAGCGCAGGGGCGCGGCGGTGCCTGGACTGAGCGGAGCGACCGAGGGACGAGGGAGCGCAGTGAGGGAAGGCGCCGCCCCTGGAGCGCCCCGGAGTGAGCGGGGTGCACAGTGAGTTCCGCTGGCGAAGCGAGCCGCCTGGTCATCGAGGGCATGTCGCGGTCGTTTGGTGAGACGCGCGCCCTGACCTCGGCGAGCCTGCGGGTCCGCCCCGGGGAGATTCATTCCCTGGCCGGCGAGAACGGCTCGGGCAAGAGCACGCTGATCAAGATCCTCAGTGGCGTCCTGCGGCCCGACGCGGGGACGCTGACCTGGGAAGGCGACGTCCGCAAGCATCTCGGCAGCCCGAGCGGCGCCCAGGGCCTGGGCATCTCCACCGTATTCCAGGAGACGCTCGTCGCACCCGAGATGACCGTGCGCGACAACATCTACCTGGGCACTGACCGGCTCTTCCGGTACGGGCGCCGTAAAGGCGAGGAAGTCGCCGGCGCCCGGCAGGCGCTCGGCGACCTCGGCCTGGACGGCCTGGACCTGGAACGGCCGATGTGGGCGCTCTCGCTGGCCGAACGGCAGCTGACGACGATCGCCCGGGCGATCATCCGCCCGTGGCGGCTGCTCATCCTCGATGAGGCCACCTCGGCGTTGGATGCCCAGCATCGGGACCGGCTATTCGACTACCTGCGGCTGGCCCGGTCCCAGGGGAAGTCGGTCTTGTTCACCTCGCACCGGATGGATGAGGTGCTGGGGCTGGCCGACCACATCACCGTCTTGCGGCAAGGCGCCACCGTCGCCGCGATGGCGGTCAGGGAAGCCTCGCGCCGGGGCATCCTCGGCCACATGTCCGGGCGGGCTGACATCATGGAGGTCATCAGCGCCGGGCCAGGCCCGGGCGGCGCCGCGCGCGATGACGCGGGGCACAAGCCGGACGCAGGACCGGAGGCGGGGCCGCGGCCGGTCCTGCGCGTCGCCGGCCTGGCCCTGCGCGCCACGTCCACGCCGATCACGCTGGAGATCATGGCCGGGGAGATACTCGGGCTGGCCGGGCTGGAGGGCCAGGGCCAGGTCGAGTTCGTGGAGTGCCTGGCCGGGCTGCGGCGGGCCGCCTCCGGTCAGGTGCAGGCGCTCGGGGAAGGCGGGCAGGCCCGCGCCGTCCACAGCTACCGGGGCGCTAACCGGCTGGGCATCCGCTACGTGCCGCGCGACCGGCGGCATGAGGGCCTGTTCGGCCCGTTGTCGGTGTTCGACAACTTCGCGGTCACGCTGTGGAGCGACTTCAACCGGCTGGGGCTGCTGCGACGCCGGGTGGCCCGGAAGCGATTCGAGGAATTCACGCGGTCATCGCGGCTGGTCAGCGCATCACCCGGGCGCCCGATCAGCATCCTCAGCGGGGGGAACCAGCAGAAGGTGCTGCTCGGCCGCTGGATCGCGATGCGCCCCCGCGTGCTGGTCGTCAACGACCCGCTGCGCGGCGTGGACGCCAACACCAAGGAGGAGCTCTACGGGCTGTTCCGCCGGCTGGCCGCCGACGGAGTGCCGATCGTCTTCCTGTCGACCGAAATCGTGGAACTGCTCACGCTCACCGACCAGATCGGGGTGTTTCATGAGGGAAGCCTCGTAGCGATGCTGCCCACCGAGACGTCATCGGATACCGACGTCGTGGCCGCGATGTTCGGCGACGGCGAGCACGGTGCCAACGAAGACCGTGCCAAGGAAGACGGTGCCAACGAAGACGGTGCCAACGATGGCTAGCGCCGTCTCCCGGCGGGCACACCCGCCAGCGCTGCCCATGCCGGCGGTGCGGCAGGTCGTGCGGCGCAACAGCTACGCGGCGGTCCCGCTCGCGCTGCTGATCATCTTGTTCGTCGTCAACGCCGCCGTGCAGCCGCAGTTCCTGTCCCAGCAGAGCTGGGCGGCGTCCATGGCGGTGCTGTGCCCGACGGTGCTCACCGCGATGGCGGTGACGCTGCCGGTCTTGTCGGGCAACGGCGGAATCGACCTGTCGGTCGGCCCGCTGGCCGGGTTCATGAGCGTGCTGATCGCCGCGGTGCTGGTGCCCGCCGGGATCACCACACCGCAGCTGATCATCCCCATCGTCATCGCGTTCGGGGCGCTGACCGGCGCTATTAACGGGCTGCTGGTCGCCTACGTCCGGCTGCCCGCGATCATCGCCACGCTGGGCATGTACCTCTTCTACCAGGGACTGGGCACGGAGGTCCTGCCCGAGGCGGGCGGCAGCGTCCCCGTCTGGCTGGTGAAGCTCAACGGCTCCTTCGGGCCGGTCCCGGCCGTCTGGATCGTGTTCGCCGTCATCGCGCTCATCTGGGCTCTCGTGACGCGCGGCTCCTACCCCCGCAACTTGCTGGCCGTCGGCGGGGACGAGCGCGCCGCGTACACGGCCGGCGTGAACGTGGCGAGACTGCGGCTGATCACCTACTCCATCGCCGGAGTGCTGGCCTGCCTGGCCGGCTTGATGCTCACCGGGCTCATCCAGTCCGGCGACGGCACGGTCGGCCCGCCCTACACCATCAGCGCGATCACGGCGGTGGCCCTCGGCGGCATCAGCCTGGCCGGCGGCCGGGGCGGGCTGCTCGGCGGCGCGCTCGGCGCAGGGGTGCTGTTCTTGATCCAGGAGCTGCTGACGGACGCGCACGTGTCGGTCTTCCAGGTCGCCATCATCGACGGCATCGTGCTGATCTTCGCCTTGGCCCTCAACGGCACCGTCGAGCACCTGCGCAGGCGGTCATCGGCAGCGCGGCGCGGATGAGCGGGGCCGGGGCTGGGGACGGGGACGCCGGCCAGGCGTGGCTGGCGGAGATGTTCTCCCTGTCGGGGAAGGTAGCGCTGGTGACCGGTTCCCGCGCGGGACTCGGCCGGGCGATGGCGGCCGGGCTCGCCCGGGCTGGCGCGGAAGTGGTGCTGCACGGCCATCACGACGACCTCGACGAGACCGAGGCGCAGATCGCCCGGGCAGGCGGCCAGTCGCGCCGGTGGGTCGCTGACCTGCTGGATGTCGGCGCGCTGGGGGCGCGCATCGACGAGCTGCTGGCTCGCACAAGCGTGGACATCCTGGTCAACAACGCGGCGACGTTCATCCGGGAGCCCGCCCTCGAGCTGACCTTCGAGCGGTGGCGGGAGGTCCAGACGGTCAACCTGGACGCGGCGTGGCTGCTGTGCCAGCGCGCAGGAGCGCTGATGGTCGAGCGCGGCGCCGGCAAGATCATCAACGTCGGGTCGATGGTCTCGCTCCAGGGCGGGGTGAATCGCAGTGCCTACACGGCCGCCAAGCACGCGATCGTCGGCCTCACGAAGGCGCTGTCGAATGAGTGGGCGCCCAGCGGCGTCCAGGTGAACGCGGTCCTGCCCGGCTACTTCAGGACCGGGCGGGACAGCCCGGCGTTCACCGACCCGGTGACGCGGGCGCGCATCCCCGCTGGCCGCTTCGGCGAGCCGGAGGACATCGTCGGGAGCGTGGTCTTCCTCGCCTCCCGGGCGGCGGACTACATCACCGGGCACCAGCTGATCGTTGATGGTGGCTGGTACGCGCGTTGACAATCAGACAGGCAAAGGCAGGCGGTTCAGTGCAGACAAGCGATCAGATTGCCGAGATGCTCTCCGCGTACGGCGTGAGTCATTTCTTCTTCGTCCCGGTCATCTTGCCGGAGGCGGTCAAGCGGATGAGCGGGCACGGCATCGCGCCGATCATGACGCACGGCGAGAAGGCGGCCGCCTACATGGCCGACGGCTACGCGCGGATCAGCCGGAAGGTCGGCGTGTGCGGCGCGCAGGCGATCGGGTCGACGAACCTGGCGGCCGGGCTGCGCGATGCCTACATGGCCCGGACGCCGGTCGTCGCCCTGTCCGGCGTGCCCGACGAGCGGACTGCCTACCGCAACCTGTACCAGGACGTGGATGACCACGGGGCCTTCGAGGCGGTGACGAAGTGGAACGCGCGCGTGCCCGGCCCCAGCCGCATCCCCGACCTGCTGCGACAGGCGTTCCGCATGGCCAGCTCCGGCGTGCCCCGGCCGGTGCACCTTGGCCTGGCCGGCCGGACCGGCAACATGGGCGACACCCCGGCCGAGGGCGTCACCCGCGCCGAGCCCCGGTACGGCGCGGCGCCGAGCGACCGGCCCCTGGCGCAGGCGTCGTCGGTCGCCGCCGCGATGGAGCTGCTCGCGCGGGCCCGGCGGCCGGTCATCCTGGCCGGGAACGGCGTGGCCCGCTCGGGCGCGGCGCGGGAGCTGGTCACCCTGGCCGGGCTGCTGCGGATCCCGGTCGTCACGACGCTGAACGGCCTGGCGACGATCGGCTCGGACCACCCGCTCTACGGCGGCGTCGCCGGCGACTACGGGGCCGACTTCGCCAACAAGGTCTTGCTGCGCGCCGACGTCGTGCTGGTCGCCGGCTCCGCGCTGGGCAGCATGACCACCCGGAACTGGAGCCTCATCCCGCCCGGCGCCCGGATCATCCAGGTGGACATCGACGGCGGCGAGATCGGCCGCAACTTCGAGTGCGCGGTCCCCATGGTCGGCGACGCGGGCGCGGTCATCGGGCAGCTGGCCAGCGCGGCCACCGCCGCCGGCGCCGGCCAGGCGCCGGCCGAGTGGGCCGCCGAGGTCGCCGGGATCCGGGCCGACTGGCGCGCCAAGGTCGAGCCGAACGAGGCGTCGGGCGCGGTGCCGATCCGCCCCGAGCGGCTGTTCGCCATGATCGGTGCCGAGATGGCGGCCGACGGGGTCGTGGTCGGCGACACCGGCCACGTCGGCGCGTGGAGCGCCCGCCACCTGCGGCTGACCGGCCGACAGTCCATTGTCCGGGCGGCCGGGTCGCTCGGCTGGGGCCTGCCCGCCTCACTCGGCGTCAAGTGCGCCTGCCCCGACCGCGAGGTCATCTGCCTGACCGGCGACGCCGGGTTCTACTACCACCTCAGCGAGCTGGAGACCGCGCGGCGGTACGGGCTGAAGGTGATCGTCGTGGTCAACAACAACACCTCGATGAACCAGGAGGCCTTCCTGTGGGACAAGGACTCCGCTGACCAGGTCACCAACTGGCAATTCCACGACACCGACCTGGCCGGTATCGCCCGCGGCTTCGGCTGCCACGGGGCACGCGTCGACGACCCTGCCGGCTTCGCGGCCGCCCTGGACAAGGCAAGGGCGTCCGGGCTGCCCGCGGTGATCGACGTCCGGACCGACCGGGCGGTCATGTCTCCGCCGAGCTTCGGCCCGGCACTGTAGTTCAGCCGGCACTGTAGGTCAGGTGACGGCGGGCGGCGCCGTCACCTCGATGTCGGTGCGCACGTCGATGACGGCCGGGCGCCCGGCCGCCAGCGCGCGCTCCAGTGCGGGCCGCAGGTCGCCGGGCTTGTCGACCCGGATCCCGAGCGCGCCCATGTCCGTCGCCACCCGGGCCAGGTCCACGTCGGTGTAGGTCCACATCCGCCGGGACGCCGGCGTCGGCTCCCCGCCATAGGCGGCATCGAAGCCGCGCTTGCTCTGGTTGCCGCCGCTGTTGTCGTTGACGATCGTGACGGAGTTGATGTTGGCGCGGACCGCCGTCTCGATCTCGGCCAGGTGGTAGTACAGGCCCGCGTCCCCGGTGAAGGCGATGACCGGCCTGCCACCGGCGGCACACTTGGCGCCCAGCCCGGCCGAGAAGGCCCAGCCGAGGTGACCACAGCTGCGCAGGTAGTCCTGCGTGGGCTGGGTCAGGTCGAAGTACTGGGACATCCACATGCCCGCGTGCCCGGTATCGACCAAGACGATCGCGTCGTCCGGCATCAGCGAGGTCAGGTCAGCGCACAGGCGCTCCGGCCGCATTGGCAGGTCATGGCTGGTCATGACGCTATCGTGGCGTGCCCGCCAGGACGCCTTGAGGTCATCTACCTCCGCCAGCCACCCTTCCCGGCGCGCTGCCGTGGCCGGGTCGGCCAGCTCCCGCATCCGGCTGAGCACCACGCGAGCGTCACCGAGCACCCGGGCCTGCAGCGGGTAGTTCCGCCCGAGGACGGCGGGCTCGATATCGACTTGGATGGCTGGCGTGCCGATCGGCGGCACTGCCCACAAGTGCGTGGTCATGCCGCCCGTCTGGGTGCCGATGAAGCAGACGAGGTCGGCCCGGTTGACGATCTGGTTCGCGCACTCGCGGGAGTAGGTCCCCATCACGCCCGCGCTCAGCCGGTGGGTGCCCGGGATGGCGGCCCGGCCGTTCGCCGATGTCGCCACCGGGATCGCGAGCGCCTCAGCCAGCGCGCCGAGCTCGCGGCCGGCGCCGGACCAGCGGACTCCGCCGCCTGCCACGAGCACCGGCCGGGCCGCCGCCTCCAGCAGGGCCAGCGCGGCGCGCACGGACTCGTCATCGGGTCGCGGCCGCAGCGGCGGGACGACCGCGAACTCCGGCTCGACGATGTCATCGAGCATCCCGGCCTGCCGGTCGAGCTGGCCCTCGTTCCCCTGGATCTGCAGGTGGACCGGTCCCGGCGAGCCGGTCGTCGCCACCCGGAACGCGTACCGGAGCATGTCGGGCAGCCGGGTGACGTCGTCGACCGACCCGTTGAACTTGGTGACCGGGTCGAACGCGGGGAGGTCATCGACCTCCTGGTAGACCTGCCGGAACTTGGTCGCCGGGAGCCGCCCGCCGGTGAGCGCGATCACCGGCGACCGGGCCAGGAACGGCTCGCGCAGGCCGGCCGCCAGATTGAGGGCGCCGATGACCTGCGCGCCACAGATCCCCGGGCGGCCGCTCGCGCGCGCGTAGCCGTCGGCCATGTAGGCGGCCGCCTTCTCCCCGTGGGTGGCGACCGGGGCGATCTCCGGGTGCAGGCGCTCCAGCTCAGCGAAGGTCCGCCGCAAGATGGCGGGCACCATGAACACGTGCGTGACGCCATAGCCGTGCAGCAGCTCGGCGACCGCGGTCGCGCCTTCCCGTTCAATTCCGCGCGCGGTTCCCACCAGGTAACTCCTCAGCTCGACCAGCGTATGATCATCATACAATGTGATCGTCCGTAACGGACTGTGCGCTGTTGCCGGCTGGGAGGCCAGCTCCGGGACTGGGACTGGGACGCGGGGCCTAGCCGCCTGCTTGCTCGGCCAGGGCGCTGAAGCCGGCCATGCCCGCGGACTCCGCGTGATGGCTGCACGCTTTCGCGGCCGCGTCAGCGTCGTTGGCGGCGACCGCCGCCACGATCTCGCCTAGCTCGGCCAGGCTCTCGGCGGGCCGGCCGGGCCTAGTCAGCGACATCGACCGGAGCAGGTTGACGCGGGCGTGCAGCGTGCCCGCCATGGAGCGCAGCGCCTCGTTGCCGCCGCCCTCGAACAGCACGTCGTAGAACTTGTCCTTCGCGGCCAGCATGGCTGCCGGGCCCTTGGCGGCCGCCCGCTCCACGCCCCGCAGCGCGCTCGCGAGCGCCCGGCGTTGCGCGGGGCTGGCATTCTCGACGAAGAGCCGCCCGGCCAGCCCCTCAAGGGCTGACCGCACCTGGTACAGCTGCCGTGCCTCCTTGACCGAGACCTCGGCGACGACCGTCCCCTTGTTCGGGATCGTCGTGACGAGCCCCTCCGCTGCCAGCTCCCTGAGGGCCTCGCGGATGCTCGTCCGGGACACGCCGGTCAGCTCGACCAGCTCGCGCTCGATGAGCCGCTGGCCGGGAGCCAGCTTGTGCTCAAGGATCGCCTGCCGGAGGTTGTCCAGGACACGAGAACGAATGGGGGCCGGAGCACGCTCCACCCGCAAGCTCTCAGCTATCCCCATGACAGGACTCCTCGCTATCTCCCCCCGGACGCGGCCACTATTAGCCGCGCTGAGCGCCACGACAACCGAGCGCGCGCGATTATTGGCCGTGAACACATCTTACCGGCTGGTACCCGTTCAGCACCCGTGCCGCGGAGCGCGTTTCCGCGCCCCGGTGGCCCGGCCGGGCGACCGGCAATCACTAGCCGACCCAGGCGGCGTTTGCGTGCCCGGCGCGCGTTGTTGTCAGCGGTGGCGCCCCGTACGGGATCACCGGTGGCTCCCTGGCCCCGGCAGCAGCGAGGTCCGGGTCAAGAGGTCCCGCAACCAGAACCTGCTGCCCCTTCAACACCGCTGGCCGGCTCGTGCTTATCGCCATCGCGGCCGATGAGATCAGCGGGAGTGAAAACGGCCAGGAAATGGGCGTCCAATTCACTGGCGCTGCCGCCCGCACCGCACATGCAGAAGAGATTGGCTTCCCCTTCCAGGTGCACCAGCCCGTCGGCCGCCCTGCCATCGTCCGGCGCGAACACCTCGAAGAGGTGATCAGCTATCTTCTCGTCCGCGCCCTCGGCTTCCGTGAAGCCGCACGCGCATCGTGCGCCTGCCATTTCCGGCACCCTTCTCTTGTGCTGATGACTGACCGGCAACGACCGCGATTACGCGATTACCCAATCGCGGCTCGCGGGGCCGGGTCACGGGGTGGTGATGGCCGCCCAGGTGATTTTCCCGGCGGGGTCGGCCGCGTAGTAGAAGCCGAACGCCGCGCTGAGCTCGGCGACGATGGCCAGGCCGCGTCCGCGCTCGTCGTTTTCGCTCGCGACGCGCGGGACCGGCGCGGCGAGGATGGGATCCCACACCAGGAGCGCGACACCAGGCGGGCCGCCGCGTAGCCACAGCCGCACTGGCGGCAGAACTGCCCAGGAGTGCTTGGCAATCTCCAGGACGGCGTTAGTGATCAACTCCGTGGCGGTCAGCACCGTGACATCGCTGAATTCGGGTAGTGACCACTCTTCCAGCACTCGCGCGATGTGCCCGCGCGCCGTTCGCGGTGACGTCTCGTACGCGCAAAGCTCCAGCCGGGACCGGCGCGGCAGGGCCGCCAGAAACTCCGGATCAGGTGAAGAGGGTCGAGCACATCTGACAGATGTGGTCATAGGCCACGCGCTGTTGCCGGCATTCACGTCATTTCCCCTTGCTCGGGCGGTGCGTCCTTGAAACCGTGGGTTTAGTTTGCCGTTCGGGGCGTACCGTAAGTAGCGGAAATCAATGCCCGGCGTGACTGCGCAGCGGAATGGGATTACGCGGCGGCGGACACCGAATCGTGGAGGGAACCATGGCCAGTGCGGAACCGGGCGGAACGAGCGCTTTCGCCGCGGAATTGCGGGCACAGCGCACCGCACGGGGCTGGACGCAGGTCGAGCTGGGCAAGCGGATCGGCTACAGCGGCTCGTTCGTCAGCGACGTCGAGCGCGGCGAGCGCTCCCCCAGCGACGACTTCGCCCAGCGCTGCGACGAGGCGTTCGCGCTACCGGGCACGTTCATCAGGCTGTATGAGGAACTGCGCCGCAACGCCTATCCCCCGTTCTTCGCCCCGGTCGTTCCCCTCGAACGCGAGGCTGACCGCATCAACGGCTGGTCCCTCGGGGCCGTGCCGGGCCTGCTCCAGACGGAGCGATACGCGCGTTCGGTCATCCGCGCCAAGCGCCCCAGGGCGTCTGACGAGGAGGTCGAGCGCGCCGTCGCCGCCCGGATGGACCGGCAGGAGATCCTGGCTAGGCCCGCGCCGCCGCGACTGTGGTACGTCATCGCCGAGGGCGTACTGCGACATGTCATCGGGGACCAGGAGATCATGGGCGAGCAGCTGGATAAGCTGATCAAGTCCGCAAGCCTGCCCGGGATCGTGATCCAGGTCCTCACTTACGGGGCGCATGACCACCCCGGGGTCGAAGGCCCGATCGTGGTCTACGAGGGCCAGCGGATGACGGCATACACCGAGTGCGTCGATGGCGGAAGGCTCTTGGAGGAACCGGGCAACGTCCGTGACCTCATGGAGCTCATCGAGTTGCTACGGGCGGCGGCCATGTCCCCGCGCGAGAGCATCCGCTTCATGCAAGAACGTAGGAGAGACCTTGACTAGTGACTGGCGTAAGTCCACCTACAGCGGTGGATCCGGCGGCGACTGCGTAGAGGCCGGGACCACCCCCGGCATGGTCCTCGTCCGCGACACCAAGAACAAGCGGCACGGCCCGGTACTGCGCGTCAGCGCCGCCGAGTGGAAGCGCCTCACGACGGCGATCAAGGGCTAGGAACCGCCCGGTCACCAGGAAGCCCCCGGACAGCCCAAACGAGGCGCGCTCCGGGGGCACCCGGTTATCAGGTCATCATCGGGGCCGTGGCGTGCAGGCCCGGGGCGAGCCAGGGAAACCAGAACACGGCCACGGCCAGGGCCAGCGCGGCGACGCCGGCCAGCCGGCCGAGCGCGGGACCCCACCTCCAGGTCTTCTCGAGCAGGACCACGGCGGCCAGGCCGACCATGGCGGCCACGTTCATGACGCCCACGGCGACGAGGATCAGCATCAGTCCCCAGCAGCAGCCCAGGCAGTACCCGCCGTGATGCGCGCCGGCCCGCAGGTCCCGGGACCAGCCCCGGTACGAGCCGTAGTGCAACAGCAGCGCGATCGGGGACCGGCAGTGCGCCAGGCATCTGGACTTCAGGCTGCTTAGCTGGTAGATCCCGCAGCCAGCGAAAAGCCCGGCGGCGATGACGTGCGCGGCGCTGGGGTGCCTGTCGGCCAGCCAGCCGGCGAGCCAGATCAGCCCGTACGCCGGCAGGCCGGCCGCCGCCCAGGCGCCCAGGTAACCGACCACGAGCGCGGCGATCCGCACGGTCCGGTTCCCCCGCACGGTCTTGGCGTACAGCGAGGCCGTTGGCGCCACGGACGGCAGCATCATGGCCGCCATCATCAGCGTCCACACCGCCAGGAAGACGGCCAGCCCGAGCCCCATCGTGCCGGTCATCCCGGCCATCCCGCGGGCCAGCATGACGACCGCGACCCACGCCCCGGCCGCCGCGATCAGCAGCAGGGCGGCCTCCCGGGTCGCCAGTCCCGGCCGTAGCCGGGTGACCGGCTCCGCGGAGCCGGTCACCCGGACCATGAGAACGGCGCGGAAAATCCGCTCTGCCCCTCGCGCCCCCAGTCGATCCCGAACGTCGAAAGGTGCGCGACATTAGCCGGAGCGACCGTCAGCGTCGTATTCGACGGGTGGAACACGTTCGTGAGCCGCACCGGGTCATGACCCTCGATCGCCACGAAGTCCTCGACACCGACGTCGATGGCATCGCCGATCCTGGCATGATGGCCGCGGCCGTCCTCGCTGTAGGTGATGCGCGCCTTCTCCACGCCGAGCATCTCGCCGATGAGTGGCGCCAGCATCGCGGGCGGACCTCCCGCCTGGCCGGACAGGACCTCGCCGAGTCGCCCGGCCTGGCTGTCAGACGCGGCGTCATCCAGGAAAACGCCCACCCGCCAGTTGCCCTCGCTCATCACCGGTGGCGTGTCCAGGAACAGGGCGAAACTCAGGCCGCTGACGTCGACCCCGTCGATTTCGCCCGAATCGACGTGATATGCCAGAAGTGCACGGCACCGGTCGAGAGTCGCCCTCGCCGTCAGCGCCGACCAGGTACACGGGCAGACCGCATCACACGAGCACGACTCGAAATACGTTCCCTCTAGCTGCCATGCCATGACCCCTCCCCTGATTAGGGTTAACCGTCTCCCACCAGGCTGCCACGCGCCATAGCGATCGTCAATCCTTCGCGGCCGCAGCGATAATCCAGACTAGGACTGGTAATTCCGCGCCCCTGACCTGCAGTGAATATACTCATGAGGCGCGAGTTGGCGCTTCGTGTTCCTGGTGCTTTGTCGTTCCCTCGCCTCCGAGGACGCGGAATCCCTTATATTTCACTAATGCCCTCACGGCCGGGTGAAGATCTAAGGAAATCTTCGGCGAAACGGCAGCGCATGGGGCGCGCAGGGGCCGCGCGCAGGGGCCGCGCGCTCCCATTCGGCCCCCAGAATCGGGCACTGAAACGGCAGCGGCCCCGGCGCTACGCGCGTCCGGGGCCGTGACCTGCGGTTTTGATGGGGTGAGTGATGGGACTTGAACCCACGACATCCAGGACCACAACCTGGCGCTCTGCCAGCTGAGCTACACCCACCATCGTCACCAGCTTAGCGCTGGTGACAGCAGTACGCGCGCTACCCGGCGGGGCATCGCGCGACTGTGAAGAGTATATCGGCCCGACGGGGGTGCTGTGTTCCCCGCGCGGTGCGGCTCTCGCTAGTGCCGCTGGGGGGTGTTGGCGTAGCGGGCGGCGATCTCGCGCGCGGTGGACGAGTCCGGTCCCGGCTGCGGAACGAACACGGCCTCCCGGTAGTACCGCAGCTCCTGCACGCTCTCGGTGATGTCGGCCAGCGCCCGGTGCCCGCCGTGCTTGGACGGCGAGGCGAAGTACGCCCGGGGATACCAGCGCCGGGCCAGCTCCTTGATCGACGACACGTCGATCATGCGGTAGTGCAGGTAGGCGTCCAGCTCCGGCATGTCGCGCGCGATGAACCAGCGGTCGGTGGCGATCGAGTTGCCGCAGAGGGGGACCTTGCGCGGCTCGGCGACGTGCTGCTTGACGTAGCTCAGGACCGCCTGGGTGGCCTCGGCCAGCGTCACGCCGCCGGCGAGATCGGTGAGCAGGCCCGACGTGGTGTGCATGGTGCGCACGACGTCAGACATCTGGTCCAGCGCCTCCGCCGGGGGCTTGATGATCACGTCAATCCCGGCATCGAGCAGGTTCAGCTCTCCGTCGGTCACTAGGCACGCGACCTCGACGAGCGCGTCCTGCTCGATGTCGAGCCCGGTCATTTCACAGTCGATCCATACCAGCCGGTCGTTCATCCTACTAAGAGTACGGCTTCCTGCTCGATGCCCCTCAAGGGATTTCGCACAGTGCCGCGCTTTCCTCGGGGCCGAGCGCCAGCCGCCGCCCGCGCTTTATCGAAGACTTTTTACAATATGTAAGATTTTCATCGTATAAGGTAGAAAACTTTACCGGATCAGAAAACTCTTCGGGATAAGGGCGACCCGGGGCGCGCCTGGGGCCAGCGGGAAGCACGGGACCGGACCGGACCGGACCGGCCAGGCCGGCCAAGGCACGAAGCGGGGGCTGGTCAGCGCTGGACGGCGTCGCGGATGTGGGCGGGCACAGGGATCTCCTCGCGCAGCAGCGGGTCTGGCTGCGGCTCTGCCCAGGCCACGGTCATCGGGAGCACCCCCGCCCACACGTCGAGGCCAAGGTCCTCGGGCTCGTCAACGGGCATCCCGGTGCGGATCTTGACCGATGCCTCCGCCAGCGGCAGCGACAAGACCATGGTGGCGGCCATCTCCTTGCGCGTTGGCTGCCGGGCGGCCGCCCACCGGCCGGGCACCAGGTGATCGGTGATGACCCGCAACGCCTGCCAGCGCTCGTCCTCGTCCATCACGCGCGTCGCCGTCCCGAAGACCACGGCGCTTCGGTAGTTCACCGAGTGATTGAACACCGACCGGGCGCACACGATGCCGTCCATGTGGGTGACCGTGACGCAGACTTGCTGGTCCCGCGCCGCGCCGAGCGCCCCGTTGGCCGACGACCCGTGCAGGTACAGCGTGTCGCCCTCACGGCCGTAGGCGGTCGGCAGGACCAGCGGCACTCCGTCGGCGACGACTCCGAGGTGGCAGATCAGGCCAGCGTCCAGGATTGCGTACAGGTCGCCGCGGTCGGCGCTGCCGCGCTCCTTGTGACGGCGCAACGTCGTGCGCGGGGTGCTCGATAGTCCAGGGAATGGGGCGTTTTCGCTACTCATGTCCAAAGAGGGTAGCGACCGCCCCAGGCCCGGCCCAGTGGTTATCCGGCCCGCGGGAAGGGGAAGCACACAGGCGCGATGACCCGGAGTGCCCGGTGTACGGGGCGGGGTACGCGGACGACGCGCCGGCCAGCGCGTAACCGCTAGCGGCGTCAAGGGGAGGCCGGGGCGATGTCGCCCCGGCCTTTTCGCGTTCCCACGGATACTGCCGGGGAACGGATACACTCATCATGACCTGCTCGTCGCGGGTCAGTTACTCGCGGCTGCTTCGAACCTCACGCACGGTATCGCTCGTTCCTTCGGGAGAGTAAGTGAGAGGGAGTGCCCGATGAGTGAAGACTGGTCAAAGGGCTGGCATCAGCGCGACAAGCCAGCCGGAGCCGACCCCGAGCAGGGCGCCACCGTCCCGGTTGCCGGCCCGCAGGGTTACGGCCGGCCGGGATACGGCCCGCGCGGGTACGGCCAGCAGCGTGCCCCGTGGCCGGACCAGCCGCCGCCCCGGTCCACGCGCGGCGGCTCGCCGAGTGGCGGCAGTTCCCCCGGTGGTGGCCGGTACGGCGGTTCCGGCGGCGGTTACGGCACGCCGGGCAGGCGCGGCTGGCGGCGCTGGATGCGGCCCAAGCGGCTGCTGCTCATCTTCACGTCCCTGATCGTCGTGCTCGCCATCGTCGGCACCTTCTTGTACTTCAACATCGACGGCAAGCTCGCCCGCGCCAACGTCCTCGCCGCCTACACCGGGCGGCCGGCGCCCACGGCGGGAACGAACTGGCTGATCACCGGGTCGGACAGCCGCACCGGGCTGAGCCGCGGCCAAGAGGCGCAGCTGACGCTCGGGCACGACATCGCCGGCGCCCGCTCGGACACGATCATGATCTTGCACATCCCCGCCAACGGGAACCCGCCGGTGCTGGTCAGCATCCCGCGTGACTCCTACGTGCCGATCCCCGGCTACGGCATGAACAAGGTCAACGCAGCCTTCGCCCTCGGCGGCGCCCGGCTGCTCGCGCAGACACTGCAAAACGTCACCGGCCTCTACGTCAGCCACTACCTGTCCATCGGGCTGGGCGGCCTGGTGAGCGCGGTCAACGCGGTTGGCGGCGTGACGATGTGCCTGCCCGCGCCGATGAAGGACCCGAAGGCCGGGCTGAACCTGAAGAAGGGCTGCCAGAACCTCACCGGGGCGCAGGCGCTGGCCTTCACCAGGACCCGTAACTTCCCGCTCGGCGACCTGCAGCGCGAGCAGGACCAGCGGCTGCTGCTGTCCGGGCTGCTGAAGAAGATGATGTCGCCTGGCACGCTGTTCAACCCGTTCGCCAGCGTCCCGGCCGCCTACGGCGTCGCGGGCTCGCTGACCGTCGACTCCGGAACCCACCTGCTGGACCTGTACGGCGTGGGTCAGGCCCTGCGCGGACCGCAGAGCACGAGCGTGCCGTTCGGCTACTTCCAGAGCACGAGCGCCGGCTCCGTCATCCGCTGGGACCACGCCAAGGCCACCGAGCTCTTCGCTGACCTCGCCGCCGACAAGCCCATTCCCAGGAGCCTGCTGACGGGCACCGCGATCAAGGGAACGGCCTAGAACTGGGCGGTAGCGGCGATGCCGCCGCGTGCTCGCGGGCCCGGGGTCCAGCTCCGCGCCGGCGTCCCGGGACACCCAGCGCTAGGGACGCGCCCACAAAATCAATCACGGCCGGGTAGTCCAAAGCACGGTTTGGCCGGTGCCGTTTTGGTGTATCTGTACGTATAAAGGCCAGTGTTGCAGAACGGCGAGATTGCACGATTGACCAGGGCACGCATCGCGGGCCGACGCGGAGCGGGCTAGGCAGCGGAGGTCTCATGGGCCGCGGACAGGCTCCTGTTAGTGAACGGGTCGACGAGCCCGACGGCAAGACGCTGTCGGCGCGCGAGTCGCAGATTATGTCGCTGATCGCGGGCGGCCATACCAACGGAGAGATCGCCGCGTACCTGTTCCTCGCGGAGAAGACGGTCAAGAACCACGTCCGGTCCATCTACTCCAAGCTCGGCGTGGCCTCGCGCCCGGCGGCCATCTCGCACTGGCTTGTCAGCCATGCGGCCGCCCACACGGCAGCGAACGGGGAGTACACGCCAACGCGTTGAGTCCGGGCTCCGCTAGGCGTGCGGCGGCACTCGGCTTACTCTAGGGAGACGTAGGGGGACTCACACCTGGCGTTCAGCTTTCTCCCAGGATGCGACGCCATGATGGGATCATGAGCATGCCGAGCACCGATACGCGGCAGCAGACTGACGCGCGCCTGCTGGTCGTCGAGGACGAGCCGAATATCCTCGAGCTCCTCTCGGCGAGCCTGCGCTACGCGGGCTTCGACGTGATCACCGCGGCCGGCGGCACCGAGGCGGTCCAGGCCGCCCAGCGGCACCGGCCGGACCTGATCGTGCTCGACGTGATGCTCCCCGACATGGACGGCTTCGACGTCATCCGCCGGCTGCGCGGCGGCGGCACCCGCATCCCCGTGGTGTTCCTGACCGCCCGCGACGGCACCGACGACAAGGTCCGCGGGCTGACGCTCGGCGGCGACGACTACGTCACCAAGCCGTTCTCGCTGGAGGAGGTGATCGCCCGCATCCGGGCGGTGCTGCGCCGCACCCGCGGCGACGGCGTGGAGCCGACCCCCCGCCTGAAGTTCGCCGACCTGGAGCTGGACGAGGAAAGCCACGAGGTCTGGCGGGGCGGCGGCCAGATCCAGCTGTCCCCCACCGAGTTCAAGCTGCTGCGCTACTTCATGAGCAACGCCAACCGCGTGCTATCGAAGATGCAAATCCTCGACCACGTGTGGGACTACGACTTCCGCGGGGACACCGGCATCGTTGAGTCCTACGTCTCGGTGCTGCGCCGCAAAGTCGACACCAAGGAGCCCCGGCTGATCCACACCCTGCGCGGCGTCGGCTACGTCTTGCGGCTCCCGGCATCGTAGGAAGGCACCCGGCCATGGAACCGGGAGCGAAGACAGCATCGGGCGAGTTCCTGGCCGACCAGCCGCCGAAGCCGCCAGGCCGGTCCGGCCTGCACTGGAGCAAGCTCCGCCAGCTGTCAGGCCGCACCCCGCTGCGCACCAAGCTCATCACGTCCGTCTTGGTGCTCGTGATCGCGGCGCTCGCGGCGATCAGCGTCGCCAGCACTTACATGCTGCACACATATGTGGTCAAGCAGCATGACAGCGACATCTCGGGGGTCGTCAACCAGTACAACACGAACCATAACCTGCCGCTCAACCCGCGTGACCTCACGGCCGGCTCGGCGATCCCGACGCGCTCTAGCATCGTGGTGGGGCTACAGGTGGAGGGCGGCCAGCTGACGTGGAAAAGCCCGTACGGGAACGGCCCCCCCGTGCCCGTCAGCCAGGATCCGCTGCCGCACCTGCCTTCCAACCCCAACTGGGCGGGCACCGCCATCGGCGATTCCACCATCCTCACCCTCCCGGCGCAAAGCGGGCCCAACACCTGGCGGGTCATGGGCGACATCGTGGAAACCACGAACCCGGAGACCGGCCAAAACTCAACCGGGACCATGATCGTCGCGGTTGACCTCGGCAACATCAACGCGCTGACCCGCGAACTGATCCTCTTCGACCTGCTGGTCGGGGGGGCGATCGTCATCGGGCTGGCGATCGTGGCCATCGCTGTCATCAGGGCGAACCTGCGCCCGCTGGATGACATCGAGCTGACCGCCGGCCAGATCGCGGCCGGGCACCTGGATCACCGCATTCCCGAGCGCGACCCGCGCACCGAGGTGGGCAGCCTCGGCCGGTCGCTGAACACGATGCTCAGCCAGATCGAGGCCGCCTTCCACGCGCGCGAGGAGTCCGAGCAGGCCGCGCACCGCTCTGAGGAGCGGATGCGCCGGTTCATCGCCGACGCCAGCCACGAGCTGCGCACCCCGCTCACCACGATCCGCGGTTTCGCCGAGTACTATCGCCAGCGGGGTGGGGGGAAGCGGATCAAGAGCATCTCCGCCGCAACGGACAGTGCCGCCTGCGACGTGGCCACCGATGCCGCGCAGTCGCCGGGTGGCATGACCCCGGAGGAACTCGACCGGATCATGAAGCGGCTGGAGTCCGAGGCGTCGCGGATGGGCCTGCTCGTGGAGGACCTGCTGCAACTGGCCCGGCTGGACCAGCAACGACCGCTGGACAAGCGCCCGGTCGACCTGCTCACGCTGGCGGCCGACGCGGTGCAGGACGCCCGGCTCGTCGCGCCCGACCGAGCGATCGACCTCGACGTCGCGCGGGGCGCGGCGTTCTTGGTCGACGGGGACGAGCAGCGGCTGCGCCAGGTCATCGGGAACCTGGTGAACAACGCTCTCACGCACACCCCGGCGGGCACTTCGGTGCGGGTCGCGATTGCGTCGGGAACCTTGAAATCCGGGGATCCGGCGGTCGTCCTCGACGTCATCGACGACGGCCCCGGCATGACCGCCGAGCAGGCCCAGCGGGTGTTCGAGCGCTTCTACCGCGCCGACGCCGCCCGCAACCGCGCCTCCGGCGGCACCGGCCTGGGGCTGGCGATCGTCGCGGGCCTGGTGAACGCGCACGGCGGCCAGGTCTCGGTCAAGACGGCCCCCGGCGAGGGCGCCGACTTCCGCGTCAGGCTCCCCTTGTCCCCCGACGCGCTGCAGACGGAAGACCAGTTCTCGGACGACGTGGAGTCCGATAACCTACCGTCCGATGACCAGGCCGGCACGCGCCATTAGGGCCGGCTGACCAGCTCCGCCAACTGGGACACCAGGCGGGGCATCGCGGACTCCAGCAGGCTCAGGACCCGGTCAAACTCGGCCGGACGGCCACCGTACGGGTCAGGGATGTCCGCGCCTTCCAGCCCGGCCACTTCCCCGAAGAGGCGGATGCGCGAACCGTCGGCACCGTTCGTTGCGGCGTTGCCGGTGAGGGTCTTGAGGTTGGAGGCGTCCATGGCGAGCACGAGGTCGGGTGCCCAGGCGGCCTCGAACTGGCGGGCGCGGTGCGCCCGGCCGTCGTAGCCGCGCCGGGCGAGCTGGGCGCGGGCGCTGGAGTCCATCGGCTGCCCCACGTGCCAGGCGCCGGTGCCGGCGCTGTCCGCGATGACCTTACGGTCCAGGCCCGCCGCGGCGAGCTGGGCCTTGAGGACGACCTCGGCCATCGGAGAGCGGCAGATGTTGCCGAGGCAGACCAGGCAGACGCGGTACGGCTGATCCGGGTCGCGCGGGGACGGCAGCGGGCGGGCCGGCCGGCGCGCCGAGGCGGAAGGCATGCAACCAGGATGCCCCACGCTCTAGGCGCGCCCGCCGGCGGCGCATCCGAGCGGGACAGCCTCGGCGGTGCGGCCGAAGGCACCAGCGGCCACGCAATCTAATCATCACTAATCTACGTAGTAGATTAGTGATGATGTCCTGCAGAGATTGGAGTGCACTGTGTCCTTCCGCCGATATCGCGCATCCGGGTCACGATGGCGGCCGCGCGCGGCCGCCGGGGCGATCGCGCTGGCGGTCGCCGCCGCCGCGGTCGTTACCGCCATGGCGCCGCCCGGCGCTCCCCCCGCCGCCACGGCGGCGGCCGCCCCGCCCGCCGCCACCGGCGCGGTCCCCGCGGGCCTGGCGGCGCTCGAACGGTCGGCCAAGCTGCCGGCCAAGGCCCCCGTCAGGCGACTGCTGCGGCGGCCGGCCGCGTTCAGCACCTGCCCCGCCGTCCGCGCCCACTTCAAGGAGTACGCCGCGCGCCACGTCAAGGCGGTGACGTGCTGGACGACGGGACCCGGCGCCGCGTCGGAAATCGCCCGCGCCGGGACCCGGCTGGCGGCGGCCGCGGTGACCCTGCCGCCGCCGGCGCCCGGATGCGGCGCCGCCCCTCCCGCGGGCGTCTGGGTGGTCGGCCGGCTCAGCGAGTGCATCTGGAACGACCAGTTCGTCGGCACCATAACCGACGTGCAGACAAAGGCCTTGCTCGGCCTGGAATTCATGTCGCTCAACCAGGACATCACCATGAGCCCGAACAGCAACATAGTCACCGAGGGCGACGAGCTGACCTTCCTCCAGGGGACAATGGACGGCAACGCGCCGTCGACGTGGTCGTTCGCCCCCTCCTGCACGGCTAACTGCGGGCCCCTGACCGGGACGCAGTCGTTCACGCTCGCTCCCGGCCAGTCCAAGACCGGCATCAGCATCTCATACCGGGACAATCCCGCCACGGGGCAGCAGGACCCCCTGTTCTCCACCAGCGTCACCCTGAACTTCACGACGCCGACGTCCGTTCCCATCACGCCCGGGAGATTCAGCACGCCCGACGGCATCAGGTGCGATAACGGCCTCGGCGGGAGCGGCACCGGCTGCGCCATCCCGGCGGTCACTCCCGACCTGGTGCTGTCGACGGCGACCTACGGCGCCGCCGCGATGAACGTCCACTGGGGCGAGGACCTCATCCCCGGCACCCCGGGCCTGTCCGAGTTCACGCCGCTGACCCGGGGCAACCCGAACCTGAGGCAAGGCAACAGCGACGCCATCTGCGACAACACGTTCAAGCGCATCACCAGGGTCGTGCCCGACGACAGCTGCGACGAGTACCCCTTCGCCTCCAGCCAGCAAAGCGGCGCCACCCGCGGCCTCACTGGCAAGGACTGCTTCGACATCGTCCCGTCCGGCTCGTTCGGCGCGGTGCCGTTGTTCGTCGGCGACCTGAACCTGGGCCGCAACGGCAATGAGTACACCGGACTTGAGGAGTGCGAGCGCGGGCACGTGCCGTCCGCCCAGAACAACGCCGTCGGCGGCGCCGTGGGCGCTTTCTACAACCAGCAGCGCATGATCGCGGGCGACCCCTATACCGTCACCGTCACCGAGTGACGCCTGAGGAGATGACAACGAAAATGCTCACGCTAGCAGCGCGATCAGCGCGCGCATGGAAGGCCGCCGCGATTGCGGGCGCCGTGGCGGGCATGACGCTGACCGCGGCCCCGCGGGCGTCAGCCGCAACGCCCTCCCCGCTGACGGGGATAATCCCCTACGAGGTCGAGACCAATGCCGGCTCCGGTTACCTGTGGGGCGCCGGGAACCCGGACCCCGGCCTCCTGGAGTTCCTCAACGAGGCACAGCCCATGGCAGCGGGCACCAGCCCCAGCGTCGTCGCGCTCCCCGGCCTCGGCTATGAATCCGTCTTCCAGGGCAGCAACGGCGACATATGGTTCTCCGGAACCGCGGGAGTCACCGACGGGCGCTTCGCGATGGCACCGGGCACCAGCCCCAGCGCAGCCGCGACCCCTAGCGGCGCATTCCCGTGGGCGGCGCAAGGGGCCAATCACGACCTGTGGAAGGCGAGCCCCAGCGGCCCTGTCGACGTCGGGGCCGCCATGGCAGCCGACACCAGCCCCGCCGTCGCCGAGATTCCCCCTAATGGCACCTTGTACCCCAATGGTGACTTCGCGATCGCGTTCCAGGGCAGCGACGGCACCTTGTGGGACGCCACCCAGACGTACGGGACCGGCAGCACGCATTTGCGGATGTCCCCCGGCACCAGCCCGGCAACCGCCTACGACCCCAGCGGGGGCAGCTTCCAGATGGTGGTGAACGGCGCCAACGGGGACCTGTGGACCACCAGCGCCCACGGCCCCGTCGACCTCGGCGTCGCCATGGCACCGGGCACCAGCCCCAGCCTCACCGAGTTCAACGACGGCGGCTACGAGGTCGCCTTCCACGGCGCCAACGGCGACCTGTGGACCTACGGAAAGCTGACCACCGGAGACACCGGACTGCCGATGCTGGCCGGCACCAACCCCAGCATCGCCGCCACGATCTCCGTCACGACCGGCATCCTGCCCACCGACAACTACTCCATCGCCTACTCGTCTACCTTCAACAACGGATGGATCTTCATCGACAACGAGGACACCGGCCCCGGCAACACCATCGACACCACCGACAACGTGGCCAGCGGCACCAGCCCCAGCCTCGCTATCCTCGGCGAATGACACCAGCGATCCGCACGCCCTGAGAGACAATCGTGCGGGCCCGGCCCGGCCGGGCCTGCACTACAGAGCAGGATCAACGCCAGCCCGTGCGCTAGAGCTATGTTCGCGATGTCGGTGCCAATGTCAACGACCGGCCTCGCCAGCGGGACTACGGCGGTCTACGGCACTGTCACGAGACCTTCAGGCTCAGGACGCAGGCAGCCGGGACGCCGGAGAGAGTGACCGTGAGAGTGCTGGCGTTCGCGTCCCAGTCGGCTCCGGCCCCAGCATGGCTCGGGTAGAGCACCCGGGGGGTCACTCGCGCGCCGCGCAGGTGCGGCAGCGGCAGCGTTACCGCCGCGGAGTCTGATGCCTCGGCCGGCGCGCGACGCCAGACGGCCAGCCGGCTGCTCCCCGGCGCCCGCAGGCCGAGTGCTACCCAGGGGTCGTCCCAGCGCGGCAGGCCAAGCGGCCAGAACGGCACGGACTCGGCGATGGCCGGCCGGATGGACTCCTTGTACACACGGACCGCTTCCGCGACCAGTTCCCGCTGCGGGTCGCTCATGCGGTCGAGGTGGCCGGAGAGGTGAACACGCCCCAGCATGGCGTTGACCATCGTGAACGCGATCTCGCCGGCGGTGAACTCAGGCTGCGGGTAGGCCCACGTCGCGGCCTGCTCGGGCGCGATGGCGGCGGGAGCGGCGGCGGCAATCGGCGGGTAGCGAAGGTACTCCTGCTGGTCGCTCGTTGACTGCAGTTGCAGGCGCGACAGCAGCGCGTAGTCGGTGCGCATCCCTCCTGACGAGCAGTTCTCGATCACCAGACGGGGGTAGCGGTCGAGCACGGCGTCGAGCCAGTCGAGCTGCGCGCGGTTCGCGGCGAGCAGTCCCGCGCCGGCGCTCAGACCTCCGGTGTCCGGGCCAGGCCCGACGGCGATGTTGTAGTCAAGCTTGAGGTAGCCGACGCCAAGCTCGCCGACCAGGAAGTCGAGCGTCTGGTCCAGGTGCTTCACCGCGGCGGGATGGCGCAGGTCGAGATGGTAGCGGCCGTGCTCGACGATGAGCTGCCCGCCGCGCCGGAAGAACGCGTCGGCCGGCAGCTGCCGGACGATCTCGCTCTTGACGCCCACGACCTCGGGTTCGAGCCACAGCCCCGGCACCATCCCGGTCTCCCTGATGGCGTCGAGCACCTTGGCGATCCCGCCGGGGAACCGGCTCTGCGAGGGCCGCCAGGCGCCGACGGTATCCCACCAGTCCTGATCGGCCTCCGCGTACCAGCCGGCGTCGATGCAGAAGTACTCAGCGCCGGCCTCCGCCGCCGCGGCGATGAGCGGGAGCAGCCGCTCGGTCGTGGGATTCGCCATCAGTGTGTTCATGTAGTCGTTGAAGATGACAGGAAGGAGCCGGCTGTCCTCGTGCGGGCGCCTGATCGCGCGCCGGATGGCGGTGAGCCCGGCCACAGCGCCCTCGAACCCCGCCGCGCTCACGACCACGCTGACCGGCACGGTGGTGAACGTGTCGCCCTGGTCCAGGGTGACCTGCCAGTGGTGCTCGGCGTCCGTAGGGCCGAGGAGGGCGAGGTACGCGCCGCTGACCGCGCCTTGCGGGGCGTGCCTGCCCTGGGGGCCGGGACCGGGACCCGCGGCGCGGCGGGCGCACTCGCCGACTTCCCAGTGCCAGCCGCCGTTGTGCTCGATCTGCCATGCCCACGCGTGTCCCGTCCGGCGGTTCACGACCGCGCCCGCGGGCAGGTAGCGTCCGGAAGACCAGGTGCTGGTGCTGGTCACCCCGAAGCATCCCCGTGGGTCGGCACCCAGCTGCTTGCGGTCGATGTCGGGAAGTGCGTCGCGGAGCGCCCGGGTCTGCCAGCGGCCCTCGGCGATCCACTCGTTCTCCGCCCACAGCAGGTCCAAGTCCGCGAGGTCGTCGGGACCTGGACCACTGCCCAGGCCGCCGTGCAGGAACGAGGTCACCGACTGGACCGTGACCGGCCGGGTACCTCGGTTCTCCAGTCGTACCCACGAGCGGACCGCACCGGACGCCGGGCTCCCGGACAGGACACGGTAGTACACCTCGGCGCGCAGCCCAGTCACCGGGTCGTCGAGGTCAACGCGCAGTTCCCGCCAGGACCCGTCATCTCCCTGACCGACGTCGTGGCCGGCGTAGCCGAACCGGTAAGCCGCCTCAGACTCGCAGTGCCGCCCGCTCGACCAACCGCGGCCTTCACCCGCCACGACGACGTCGAGCAGGGGCAGTCCCGCGTCGGACAACCGCCTCACACCACCGGGGGCCGACAGCCGGACCAGCCTGGCCATGCCATCGCCGCCCACCTCGATCCGCAGCTCTAGGCCGTTGCCCGTCCAGTCGATGACCTGCGCGAGCCGTTCTGTTCCAGCCAAACGTTCCTCCTCCTCACGACGGCGGGTCATTGCCGGCACCCGGACGATACGGTCTCTTAGCGTGTTAAATCGTCACGCCTAATCTCTTGACGCGCCTTGATGTGAACGTTCACAATCCTGGCATGGAAGCCGCCGGTCCCACAAGTAGTCCTCGACTGCCCGCCGATGATGCGACGGGCCGCCGGCCGCGCGCGGCCAGCATCCTTGACGTGGCAGCCGCGGCGGGGGTCTCGTACCAGACGGTGTCCCGGGTCATCAACGACCACCCAAGCGTGCGGCCGACGACCCGCGAGCTGGTACTGGCGGCGATCGAGGAGCTGGGCTTCCGGCCGAACCGGGCGGCCCGGGTGCTGCGTGGCGCGCCCGCCCGGTTGGTCACCGTGCTCACGTCGAATACCTCCTTGTACGGGTACCAGGCAGCCCTGCAGGGCATCGAGGAGGCGGCGCGCGCGGCAGGGTTCGCGGTCGGGGTTCGCGTCGTGGACTCGGCCCTCCAGCAGCAGGTCACCGCCGCGGTGAAGCGGGCCATCGAGCCAGGCGGATCGCTGATCGTCATCGCCCACGACCAGACGGGCGCCATGGCATTGGAGGCTGTCCCGCCGGGAATCCCGATGGCGGCGATGATTGAGACTCCGGCCGTCGACCCAGGCCCGGAACGACCCTGGGTGTGGCTGGACGACAAGAAGGCGGCCGCCGAGGCGACCCGCTACCTGCTCTCGCTTGGCCACCGGACGGTGCACTACCTGGCCATTCCCAGCTCGACGCAGACCAGCCAGCGGCAGGCAGGATGGCGTCAAGCCCTGGAGGAGGCGGGGGCACCGGTGCCCGCCCCCGTGCAGTGCGGCTGGACTCCCCGCTCCGGCTACCAGACCGGGCAGGGGCTGGCGGCCGACCCGGAGGTCACCGCCGTGCTCTGCGGCAACGATGACCTTGCCCTCGGAGTGATGCGCGCCCTGCACGCGGCGGGGCTGTCCATCCCCGGCGATGTCAGCGTCGTGGGATTCGACGACACGCCAGTATCCGAATTCCTGACGCCGCCGCTCACCACGGTCCGGCTGGACTTCGCCGGACTAGGCCGGTCCTGCTTCGCACTGCTCCTGGCGCTGATCGAGCAGAAGGAAGCGCGGCCGCCCCACACACGACGGCCGGAGCCCGAACTGGTCATCAGGGAGAGCTCAGGACCGCCATCGCTGCCGCGCGGGTCGGGCATGACCCGCGCGGCAGCCACTTGATGCAGGCCCCCAAGGAAGAAGGAGCATCTAGTGATACCTGGAAAGATATATGCAGCAAGCCGCATGCGTTCGGACCACCCTGGCCGGATGGCCCGGCGCCGAAGAGCCCGGCTGACGCTAGGAGCGGTGCCCGCGACGCTGGCCACCTGCTTCGCGCTGGTCCTCGCCGCCTGTAGCGGACACGCCGCGTCGACGAGCGGTGGCACATCGTCGTCGGCCGACGGAGTCGTCAACATCACCTGGCAGACCATGTGGTCAGGCGCGACCCTCACGCTGCTCAGCCAGATGGTCAGCGAGTTCAACGCCACCCACCCCGGCATCCACGTCACCGAGTCCAACGTCCCGAGCGCGACCGGTGACGCCAAGCTGCTGTCCGAGATCGCGGCAGGCGACGCGCCGGACTTGTTCACCGAATGGAACCCGGTGCTCGGCGAGTACGCGGCCAACGGGTCGATCCAGCCACTCACCCCGTACCTGACGGGGAGCTACGCGGGCCTGGAGAAGTGGATGTACCCGATCGCGGCGGCCGGCGGACAGTACAACGACACGCTGTACGCGCTGCCGATGTCGATGAACTCCTGGGCGCTGTACTACAACAAGTCCATGCTGGAGGCGGCCGGCGTCTCGTCGCCGCCCACCACGCTGGCGCAACTGTACGCCGACCAGGCCAAGGAGTGGAAGTTCTCGGGGAACAAGCTGGACCAGATCGGCTTCTACCCGAACTATGCCCAGGGCTTCGAGTACTTCGGCAGCTTCTTCGGCGCGGTCAACTGCTTTGACTCCACCGGCAAGTACGACCTGGAGAACTGCCCGGGGGCCAAGGCCGAGGCGAACTTCTTCGCCCAGTACGCCCAGTACCCGTACTCCAGCGTCGCGGCCCTGCAGACTGCGCTGGGCAACGTGGTCGGCGGTTCGGCCGACGCTTTCGTGGCCGGCAAGGAAGGGTTCTACATGAGCGGGCCCTGGGAGGGGGCACTGTCGATCCCGGCGGAGAACCCGTCGATGGCAAGCAACTTCGGCGTCGTGCCGTTCCCCGGCACGGTCGGCGGGCCAAGCACGTTCGGCCAGGGGAACTACAACATCGTCCCCAAGGGCGCCGCCCACCCGCAGCAGGCGTTCCAGTTCATGGCATGGCTCGCCGGCTACAACAACGAGACATTCAACTCGCAGATCGACCCGAAGGGCGGCTGGATGCCGGCCTCGCCGTCGGTCATACAGCAGCCGGCCTACCAGTCCTGGCTGAAGGCCAACCCGTGGCTGAGTGTGTTCGTCCAGCAGATGTCGAGCCCGCTGTCGGTCACCCCGAAGCTCACCAAGAGCGAGTCACAGTTCCAGGCTGCGGAGGCGACCGCCACCGAGGACATCGCCGAGCACACCAAGACGCCACAGCAGGCGCTGGCCTACATCGACCAGCAGGCCAATAACGGCGCGGGCGGCTGAGCGGCACGGAACCCGGCACGGAACAAGGAAAGGAACGGTGGAGGTAGGCATGCAGGTCACGGCACCGGCGATCCGCGCGCTGCGCTCACCACAGGCACGGCGGCTCCGGCTCGGACTTCTGTTTGTCAGCCCGTGGATCATCGGGTACTGCGTGTTCTACCTCTACCCGTTCCTGGCGACGCTCTACTACAGCTTCACCAGCTTCACGGGGATCGGGAACCCACAGTTCACCGGGCTTGCCAACTACAGGGGCCTGTTTCACGACAGCATGTTCAGAACGGCTGTCTTCAATACCTTCTATTACACGGTCATCGAGGTGCCGTTCTCCACCGTGGCGGCGCTCGGGCTCGCGCTGCTGCTGAACATGAACGTGCGCGGCCAGGCCATCTACCGGACCCTGTTCTACATTCCCTCGATCGTCCCGGTGGTGGCCTCGTCGCTGATCTTCGTGTGGATCTTCCAGCCGTCATTCGGCATCGTGAACTCGCTGCTGTCCGACGTCCACGTCAACGGCCCGGCCTGGTTCTTCTCGATCACCTGGTCCAAGCCGACGTTCATCCTGCTGGGCCTGTGGGGGCTCGGCCAGCCGATGGTGATCTACCTGGCGGCGCTGCAGGGCGTGCCCAAGGAACTGTATGAGGTAGCGGAACTGGAAGGCGCCAGCCCGTGGCAGCGGCTGCGCCGGGTGACGATCCCGATGATCAGCCCGGTCATCCTGTTCAACCTGATCATGTCCCTGGTGCTCTCGATCCAGTACTTCACCCAGGCCCAGGTGATCGAGAACCCGCCAGGCAGCCCGGGTGACTCGACCATGTTCTACGTCACCTACTACTACCAGCAGGCGTTCCAGTTCCTGCACCTCGGATACGCGTCCGCGATGGCGTTCCTCCTCTTCATCGGCGTCATCATCGTCACCGTCGTGCTGCTGCGAACCTCATCGCGCTGGGTGTACTACGAGAACGACCAAAGGTGAGCACCATGCCGACCGCGCCGACGCGGGAGATCACCGTCCAGACGCCGCCGTCGCCCCAGCGCCGCAGACGCCGCAGGCCGCACGCGATCGCCAACGGCCTGGGTAAGCACACGGCGCTCATCGCAGTCTCCGCCATGTTCGCCCTTCCGCTCGTCTGGATGGTGGGGACGTCGTTCAAGACCGCGCAGCAGGCGCTGGTGTTCCCTGTCGTGTGGTGGCCGCACCCCTTCGTCTGGCGGAACTACCCGGACCTGTTCGCGGCGCTGCCGTACTTCCGGTTCTTCCTGAACACCTTCATCTACGCGGCGGTCACGATCGTGGGCGTCTGCGCGTCGAGCAGCCTGGTGGCCTACGGCTTCTCCCGTCTCCGGTGGCCCGGCAGGGACACGCTCTTCTACCTGATGCTGATGACGATGATCCTGCCTTTCGCCTGCACGCTGATCCCGCTGTTCGTCATGTACAAGCGGTTCGGCTGGATCGGCACGTACCTGCCCTTGGAGGTGCCCACCTTCTTCGGCAGCTCGGTCTTCAGCACCTTCCTGCTGCGGCAGTTCTTCATGACGATCCCCACCTCACTGTCCGAAGCCGCGCGGATCGACGGCGCCAACGAGTTCTACATCTTCAGCCGGATCATTTTGCCGCTGGCCAAGCCGGCCCTGGCGTCGGTCATCCTGTTCCAGTTCGTGTACTGCTGGAACGACTACCTGGGACCGCTGGTCTACATCAGCGATGCGAACTCATATCCGCTGTCACTCGGCCTGTCGCTCATCCTCGGCGACTACACGACGAACTGGGCCTGGGTCATGGCAGGCGCCACCGCGGCGACCGCGCCTATCGTCATCTTGTTCTTCCTCACCCAGCGCACGTTCATCCAGGGAATCACCCTCACCGGCCAGAAGGGATGACGTCTCATGACCAGTCGTATCCTCGGGACCAGGCTCATGGCCGTGCTCACGGCACTGTTCAACGTGCTGGCCCTCAACCTAGCGATGATCCTGGCCTCATTGCCGCTGATCACGATGCCCGTCGCGGCCACCGCCGCGTTTGCCGCGCTGGACCGGTGGAGGCGCGACGGCGATGACAGGGTGGTCCGCCAGTTCCTCATCGAATTCCGTGCCCGGTGGTCGGCGCGCACGACACTCGTCGCCGGGATCCCGATGGCCGCCGCCTTGCTCGGCCTAGCCGAGATACGCCACTTCGCGCTGGAGGCGACGCTGGCCGGGGAGGCCGGGCTCGGTCTCTGCGTCGGTGCACTGTTCGTCACGCTGGCGGCCCTCGGGTACGTATTCCAGCTCATCGTCGACGAGCCTGGCCTGTCCCCCGTGGACCTTTGGTCGAGGTCGGCCCGGCTCGCAGTCGGCAACCTGCTCGTCGCGGGAGTACTGTCGGCCGCTCCGATCGCGGGGGTGGCGCTCCTCGCGGCTCGCGACCCCGCCGTGCTGCTTCTTGGCCTCCCGGTCTACCTGCTGTACACACTGGGCCAAATCGCTCGCCGCGGGCTGCGCCGGGCGGCCGCCGCGGGAACCTGCCCCGGGCAGTCACCGACTGACTGACAACCGGAGCGGGCGCGACTCCGGCTTCTCCTCCGGTGACAACATCGCCGATGGCATCGGCGGGGCGGTGATGGCGGCGGTGATGGGGGCGGCCCTCGGGTTCGCCGGCCGCGCCATCGGGCGACGGATGATGAAGGCCTTCGAGGACAAGGTCGTCCCGGCCGTCCAGGCCCGCGCGGGTCTGGCTGAGCAGCAGTTCGAGCAGGAGAAGGGCGAGCAGGACGCCATCGTGGCGCGCTACCCCGAACTGCGCGGGTGCACCAAGGACCCGGTGATCTTCCTCGACGGCGGCATGCGCACGGTCCCGGTGAGCGAGTTGCGGACGCCGGTCACGCTGGGGCAGGCCGAATGGGTGGTGGCACGGCTGCGCTGAGGGCAGCGGCTGAGCCCAAGGGAGGCGCGTCGGCGGTGGCCCGCGGGGGTCCTAGACTATTGGTCTAAATCAATCATGGGTCGTGCCTGGCTCCGTGCTCGCTCGGATGTTCCTGTACGGCACGGCACGAAGCGGCACCCGCTGGCACCAGCCGTCATGACACCCCCTGTGTCAACCTCATGCTGCGATTGGCTGTGCAGTTTGCTTGGCGAGTGCGGCGGCGGCGCCGTGCCGGGCGGGGTCGTAGGGGACGCCGTTGAGCCAGCAGGGCCAGATGACGCGGATCCAGGCGCGGGCGAGGATGCGGATGGCGTGCGGGTGGTCCTTGCCGCTGGCGCGGGCGTCTGCGTAGACTTTCGCGGCCCAGGGGCTGGCGTGGCGGCTGTTGTCGGCGAAGGTGGTCATCGCGGCGCGGAAGCGCTTGTTGCAGGCCCAGCGGAACTGCACGGAGCGGTGCTTGCCGGACTGGCTGGTGACGGGCGTGCAGCCGGCGAGGGCGGCGACGGAGTCGGGCCCGTCGTAGGCTTGGCGGCAGTCGCCCCACTCGGCGAGCACCTGGGCGGCGTTGACCTGACCCGACCTTGGCAGCGACGCGAAGGTCTTCCCGTCCGGGTGCTCCCCGAGGTGGGCGGCCACCGAGCGGTCGAGGCTCTTGACCGCGGCGTTCAGGGCGGTGAGGACGCCGACGGCGGCGAGCACGGCGTCGCGGAGCGCCTCGGTGAGGGATTCGCGGCCGGTGCCCGCGGGGGCGGCGCGCAGGCGGGCGAGCAGCTCGGCGGCGGTGCGGCGACCGGAGTAACCGTGCTTGACCAGGAAGGCCGCCATCCGCTTCTCGCCCAGGTGCGCGGCGGCGGCCGGGGTCGGGTAGCGGGTGAGGAACTCCAGGCTGACCGGGGACTCGACGTCAGCGAAGATGGCCTTCGCGCCGGGCCAGTGCGCGTCCAGCAGCGCCGACAGCTGGCTGGTGGCCGCGACCCGCATCTCCACCAGGTCGCCCCGGGTGCGCACGACGGTGCGCAGCGCCAGGGTCTCATCGGAGTAGGGGGCGGCGGTCTTCAGCCTGTGCCGGCGCAGCCGCAGGTACTCGGCGATCACCGCGGCGTCACCGGCGTCGGACTTGGCCCCGGACAGCACCTCGCCCTCCCGCCAGGCCTTGATCGCGTTGGGGCTGACAGGTACCACCGGGTGCCCGGCTTCCAGCAGCAGGTCCACCAGGCGGCCGTTCGGGCGCTCGATGGCGACCGGCATGTCGCCGGGGATACCGTACCTGGCCAGGCGGCGGATCAGCGTGGCGATCCCGTCCGCGGAGTGCTCGATCGTGAACTCGGCGGCGATCTTGCCCCCGGCGTCCGTCACGCACACCGCGTGCGTCTCGGCGGCCCAGTCGATCCCGGTGAAGAACAGCGCTTCAGGCAGCGCAAGAGACACGGTGACTCCTCAAGATGGCAGCGACGGCCCGGCGGCGGCGAGGCTGGCTCCCGGGCGGTCACTAACTGGCGCTCTGCGGCGCGTCCCACTGTTGCCGGTCTGCAGCCCCGGGAGAACCGGGGGCGGCAGTGTCATGAAGGCCCTTCACAGGCGACCACACGAGGCCGTCACCCCGGCTCCCGCCGAGTCCCAACAGCAAGCACCGTATCGGTACCTACAAGAAAGATGGTGCCCTAGTGACCGCCCCTTCCGGGCTCCACCGGAAGGGCCTACCGGTGCCCTAACGATGACCAGGGACTATTCGTTGGCAATGACCGCGAACCCGGCACGTCCACGGCGGCTCCGGGCCGCGTTCCCGCAAGCAGCGCCCCCGGGCCGACGGCAGCCGCCCCAGGACCTGCGTCCGATTCGCCGGGGAGGCCGATCCTTGCTACCATCGGGACGTTGCTAGCGAGCGCCGCTAGCTCAATTGGCAGAGCAGCGGACTCTTAATCCGCGGGTTCGGGGTTCAAGTCCCTGGCGGCGCACCCGGTCTGACCTGGGGGTTTACCACCCCAGGTTATTTTTTATGTGTCCGTTTTGTCCGCTTGTGTGCTCCGCGTGTGCTCGGGGGTCGGGAGCGCGGGACCGGGCGGCTTGTCAGAAACGCGTCGGCTAGCCAAAACCGGCCGTGGCGACCCCTTCCAGTGTCGTTACGCAGCGCGATAGCCGCAGGAAAGGGGTCTTGCGTCCAGGCTGTCATGCCTCAGCAGATCAGCCTCGGCCACGGGCCTCGGCTGTCCAGCGGACTCGGTCCGCATGGTCGTTGACCGCCGGCAGCCCTGCGCCTGCGACATTGCCGGCTCCGGAACCGGGCCGCTCCGCTCCTGCAGGGCCTGGCCGGTGCTGCAGGCGATTCCTGGCGAGCCCGGCGTGCAGGAACCACGCGGCAGATATCGTCAGGGTGACGGAGGGAAGCCGGGAATGACTGACTACGTACAGCAGGCCGCGTTCTATGCCGGGCAACTGCGCGAGCTGCTCGCCGAGTCGGAGAACGTCGAGGCGATCGACGGCATCTTCGAGGCGGACCTGGTTAGGAGCCAGAGCTTTGAGGTCATCGGCAGGGACAAGAACGTGATCGCGCTCCGCGACGCTTCCGGGTTCGACGTCCTGCTGACCGTGACCGGCGAGAAAATCACCACGGCACGGACGTCGGCCATCGACGCGGCCAGGCTGGAACGCGAGGCAGCCGAAGCCGCTGCTGAAGATGACGGCGACATCGAGGACGACGAGCTCCTGAGGTTATATCGGGCCGCTGCGCCGGTCCCGGCGGAGGACCCGGACGTTCGGGCGCGGAGCGGGCGGCGGGTCGGCGGTGCCCCTACCGGAAACCTCACTGCGAGTACCGAGCCCCGCGCCAGTACGCGGGCGGCGTGCGCGTGGAAAGTCACCGCGAGAACGGCCGCACGCGGGCCGGGAGCCCAGGGCGGCGCCCGTGAGCTGCGGCCGTGCGCTAGCGCGGCGACGCGGCCCCGTGCGGCGCGGGACGGCCGCACGACGACGGGGTGCCGCCATGCCGCGTGTCACGCGCTTTTCGCGCAGTCTCGCTTTGGAGTCATCGGCGGGCGCGGGTAGCGGTCCGGGACCTTGGTCCCTGGCCTGCGGCACTCCCGGGCGTCACAATCGGACGGGCCTTGCCGGGACTGACGGGAAGATGCCGACAATAGCGAGAGGCTGTGGCGGGAGACGGGCAGGATCAGGCGGGAAACGGTTAGCTCCACCGCAGGCCGTGGAGCTGACCGCGGGCGAGTCATGGCGGCTGCTGGCGGGCACCTCGCTGGGCAGGATCGTGTTCACCCAGCACGCGATGCCCGCGATCCGCCCGGTCAACCACCTGGTCGATGATGAGCCGGTCATCATCCGCTCGCACCTGGGGGCGGCGATCACCGGCCGCGCCGCCGGGGACGGAGCAGTGGTGTGCTACGAGGCTGACGCCATCGACCCGGTCCGGCACTGTGCCTGCCGATAGTCTCATCCGAGCAGGGGCGGCCGGCAAGCCGCGGCAAAGTCCCTTTACGCGGGCGGCGCGGGCAAGGGACAGCAGCGGTTACAGGGAAGCCGGATCACGCCGGCCCGCTCGCGCGATGCGGTCGGGCTCGTGCCCGACGGCAGCAAGCCCCAAGGAGAACCGGCAGGCCGCCGCAGGACCCGCAAGGCGCGCTCGGCGGGTGCTTCCGGTAAGCGCACTCTGACGGTGCCGGCTCGTTCTGGCACGCACCAGTTGCAGCGCCGTCGCCCGTGCGGGTAGCGCGGCGTGGTGCCTGGAATGCGGCTGGGGTTAGCGCGCTGGGGTGTGTCCGGGGCGCCGCCGCATCCGCAGGGCGCCGAGCAGCAGAGCGCCGAGGAACACGACGATGCCGATGAACAGCAGAAACAGCAGGCCTTTGGCGACGACGCCGGCGATGCCTAGTGCGACCGCCACGAGTACGAGGAGTAGGAAGAGGGCGAGCATCTGGTTCTCCGCTCGGTGGTTGTGCTCAGCGGCGGGCTAGCTGCCGTTCGCCGCCGGCGCCTGCCTGGTACGGCAGGCCGTAGTGCTTGAAGATGGCCTCTTCGCCGGCCGCGGGCAGTTCGCCGTCGGTGGTGATCGAGGGGGAGTCTTTGACTTGCTTGCGGTCGTGGGCGACTTTGAGGTACCCGGGGCCGACGACTGCCTGGGCCAGGGGAACGAACGCGAGCCGGCGGCGGGTCGGCATCCCGACCTTGACGGTGGCGAACGCCGGCAGGTCGGTGCTCGTGTCGACGTAGACGGCTTCCAGTTCCCCGATCTTGTGACCGCCGGGGTCAACGACGTCGTGGCCGCGCCACTCGCGGATATCGGCCGCTTGGAACATGCCGGCCTTCCTCTCCGCAGCGTTGCCTGCCGCCGGAGGCTGGCTTGAGACGTTGCGTGTACCACTAGCGTAACGCTGCCGGGGCGTGCTCTCGTCCGCCAGGAACGCGCCGCCGCGCCGCACCGGCGCTGAAGCAGGCAGGTCAAGCCGGCATCACATAGCCGCGCCCGGGTCTGCGGGTGTGATTACCAGCCGGACCTATGACTGCTTACCGGGCGGGTGCTTCCTCAAGCGCACGCTGACGGCACCCGCTGGGTGCCGTTAGCCGTGCATTGTTCCGGGGCTCCGTCGTCCGTCAGGCGGCATGTGGCCGCGTAACAGGACGGCAACGTTTACCCTCAACGGCAGGAAGCCACGACAGTCCCGTGTTTCGGGCGCGGGCTGCGCGGTAGCAGCCCTCGGGCAGCAGGCGTACAGCACTAAACGGCGGAGTGCGATGGCTGGTAGCAGTTCCCGGCCCGTGGCAGGTCACGGAGCCCACCTGGTCCAGTTCTACGGTGATGACGAGGAGCTGTCGGCCAGCGTCGGGGGGGTCCTCGGCGAAGGGCTGGCGGAAGGCTGCCCGGCTGTCGTGGTGGCCACGCCAGCGCACCGGGCCGCGTTCGGAGCCCGGCTCGGGGCGGGTGCCGGGCACGGCACGGCGGGGAGCCTGCTGCTGGCGGACTGCGCCGGGACGCTGGACAGCTTCCTGGCCGGCGGCCGGATCGACCCGGCCCGTTTCCGGGACACCATGTCCGGCCTGATCGGGCGCGCAGCCGAGGCCGGGCAGCCGGTCCGGGTCTACGGCGAGATGGTGGCGCAGCTGTGGGATGCCGGGCAGGTCGCACTGGCCCTCGAACTGGAAACGCTGTGGAACGGCCTGCTGGCGGAGCTGCCGTTCACGCTGCTGTGCGGGTACCCCGCCGGCCTGATGGCCGGCCACGAGGACACGGCTGCACTGGATGAGGTGCGCCGCCTGCACTCGGCGGTCATCAGCCCCGGCCCGCACCCGCCCGGCGCTGCCTGGACCTCCCCCGGCGGCAGCGACACAGTGCGCCACTTCCCCGCAGGGCTGGAATCAGCCCGCCTGGCCCGCCATTTCGTCGAGGGCGTGCTGGGCTCGCAGGCCGGCCGGGCGGTCGTCACCGACGCGTCGATCATCGCCGGCGAGCTGGCCGGCAACGCCGTCCTGCATGCCCGTTCGGCCTTCACCGTTACGGTTTCCCGTTCGGCTGAAAGCCTGCGGATCACAGTGCGGGACAACGCCCCGCTGGAGAACGGCAGGCCACTGCCGGCCCGCCCAGGTCATGGCCTGGGCATAGTGGCGCGGCTCGCCTCCAGGTGGGCCGTCGAACCGCTCCCCGGCGGAAAGCTGATCTGGGCGGAACTACCCGCCACGGCGGCCCGTGCCGCCGTCCGGGAACGCCGGCCCGTCAGCCCCGCAGACGTGACGGATGCCGGGACCGGCCCGGACGACGGCGTCCGGGTGGCCCGGCTGCCCCCCGTAGTCGACATCGCCAACGCCGCCGGCGTCCGCGCCGAACTGGGCGGGCTGCTCGCTGACGGCGTGAGGGTCCTGGTCGCTGACATGACGGCTACCACCGCGCTCAGCATGGAAGGAGTGCACTCACTGCTGCTCGTGCGCACGCTGGCGAAAAAGCGAGGGGCACAACTGCGGCTGGCGGCGGTACATCCCCGCGTCCGCAGGTACATGGCCCTTACCGGGACCGACCAGCTGTTCCCGCTGTACGCCAGCGTTGACCACGCCCGCACGGCCGCCGGGCCACGCGCCACCTGACCCCGCTGGCCGGCGACCCGACGGCCCTGGTCCGCGCCAAGGCACTGACCAGCGCGCCCGAAGGCGCGACCAGCTGCGCCGAGGCCGGCGTCCGCGACCCCGGCGCCATCCTGACCCAGGCCGCCCGCACCCTGGACCCCCGGCCGGCCGCGCTGATCGTGCTCGGCGTCATGAGGCAGCTCCCCGACTCCGGCCAGCCGGACGCGCTGGGCGCCGCTGCCTGGCCACGCTCCCGCCTGGAAGCTATCCCTCGCTGCGCGACGGGACGACCGTCAGCCCGGCGCTGAACCAGGCCATCGCGGCCCGCAACCAGAACTCGGCCAGCTCCTGCCGCCTGCGCGCCCCGGGGCAGACCGGCAGCGAGGACGCCGGCGAGCCTGCTCTCCGTGCGGGGAGCCCGCGTCCGGCGCAATCGCCGGCCGTGCCGGATATTGCGGCGCTGGCGCGGGCGACGGCGCGGGCTTCCTGGCGTAGGCTTGCGCGCAGGAGCGAGAAGTCGTAGGCGCGTGCCGAGACCCCGCAGGCTGCCTGGAGATGACGGTGAGGGCCATGCCCGGGGTCAGTGCAGAGAAAAGTGCGCGCGCAGGCCGCGTGGTCGTCGCGCTGCGCGGGGAACTCGACGTGTGCACTGCCGCAGACGGCCTGAGCGCGCTCGCCGCACCGGCCGCCGCCGGGGCACGGGTAGTCGTTGACCTGGCGGAGCTGGCCTTCATGGACTGCTACTCGCTGAACCAGATC
>JAICYD010000177.1 GCA_025934375.1 Streptosporangiaceae bacterium
AGGGGGCATATCCGCCGTTTCCGGCGTGACGGCCGTTCCCGCCATACGATCCCTGGAACGCGCCAGTGTCGGGGCCGGTGTCCCGGAAGGTCCACTGCGAGTCCACGGAGGTGTCCTCCGCGGAAGCGCTGCTGGCTGAGGCCCTGCTGGCTGAGGCGCTACTGGCCGGGCCGGTGCCGAACGCACCCGGGCCGTCGAACGTGCGCGGTCCGCCATAAGCGCGCCCGTTGTCCGCGCGCGTGCTGTCGAAACCACGCCCGGAGTCGAAGCCGTGATCACCGCCGAAGCCAGGATCACCGCCGAAGGAGGTGTTCACCCTAACCGTGGACGGCGTGCCCCCGAAGCCGGGGCCAGCCTCCAGATCCTGCCGCTTGACGGTTCGGTCATCGGCTTCATCGTCGAACCGGGGCGAGTCGCCAAACCCCCTGTTCTCGCTGAACCCCCGCTGCGGGGCGAAGCTGTCCGGATCTTCAAAGCGAGGCTGGCTCAGCCGGGTGCGCTCGGGCCCAGCGGAGTCCTCAGCGAACCGGGGCTGGCTGCGCCGCGGGCGCTCGAAGCCGTCAGGCTCGTCGGCGAACCGGTGCTGGCCGGGTCCGCCGCGCTCGGGGCTGGCGGAGTCGCCGTTGAAGCGGGGCTGGTTGAGGTGGGTGCGCTCGTCGGGGTCGGTGTCTTCGAAGAAGCGCGCCGATGGCTGGGCGTACCGTGCCCTGTCGTCGAAGTCCTCGCGCGCCCGAGGCCCGCGTGTGTCCTCGCCGAAGCCAGGAGCCTGCGAAATAGACGGCTGGTCCGCCGCTCGTGCCCGCTCGCCGAAGTCGTCGGCCTCGGCGAAGTGAGGCTGGCCACCGCGGGTTCGGATGGTCGCGCGGGACGGCTCGCCGAAGTCCGCGGACGGCTCGTCGAGGAACCCGGGCTGCTCGTCGCGGAAGCCAGGCGGTTCGAACCTCGGCGGGCGGCTCGTGCTCTCCTCCGCCTGTGGCGCCGACTGGAGGCTCTGGCCGGGGACGCGGCGTTCCTGGAAGAAGGGACCAGAGGAGTCCTGTTCCGGCTCGCGCGCGACCTTCCGCGTGCCGTTAGTGAACCAGGAGCCTGACTCATCCACGTCGGCCCAGGCGGCTGGCGTGGCCGGGGCCGCGGGGGCGGCCGGCGTCGCGGCCGCCGGGGTGAAGGTGGGCATCGGCGCGCCGCCCGGCGCCCGGGGCGTGCCTTGCGGCGGCGACGTCGTGCTCGCCTGGGCGGGGTTGCCAGGGGCGGGCTTGGCCGGGGCCGCCTTAACCGTCGCCTCCGGCGCGGGGCCTTGCGATTGCGGCGTGAAGCTCGGCTCTGGCGACACGGGCATCGAGGGCCGCGAGGTCTTGGCCGTCTCCGGCGTGCGGCCCTGCGGTTGCGGCGTGAAACTCGGCGACTGTGCCGCGGAGGGCTGTGCGGCGGAGGGCGGTGCGGCGAAGGGCGGTGGTGAGGGCGGGAAGCTCTGCGACTGGGCAGGGGACGGCTGAGGCTTCGGGGTGAACCCTTGCGGCTGCGCCATCGGGCCTTGCGGCTGTCCTGCTGGGCCTAGCGGCTGTGCCATCGGGCCTTGCGGCGGTGCCATCGGGCCTGGCAACTGGGGCGGGAAGCCTGGCCCGGGCAGGAACCCGGCCGGCGCCGGGGCGGGCAGTGGCTGGGCGGGGAACGGCGCGGGAGCCGCGCCGTTCATGGGCTGCCCTGGATACGCGCCCGGCAGGGGCTGGCCCGGATACGGGGCAGGCGGCGGGGAGAACGGGCCGGGCGCGGGAGCCAACCCCAGCTGGGCGTGCGGCGCCGGCGGTGCTGGCGGTGCTGGCGGTGCTGGCGGCGGGCCGAAGCCCTGGGGAGCGCCGAAGCCTTGTGGTGCCGCGAATCCCTGTGGTGCCGCAAATCCCTGGGGAGCGCCGAATCCCTGCGGGGCAGGCGGGGGAGCGCCGTTGGGGCCGCTGTAGCCGTTGGGCCGCGGGCCCGCGGCCGACCCCTGGTGACCACCGCCACTGGACGGACCCGATGGACCTCCGGTCGGTCCCTGATAGGCGCCGCCGCCGAAGGCGCCCGGAGCGGCATTTCCCGGAGCACCGTTACCGGGGACGCCGTTACCGGAGGTGAGCGGCTGCCCGTGCCGGCCGGTGTACCGGGAGACGTCGTTAGGGCGGCGCAGGGCAGGCAGGTTGTCGCCTGGCGCGGAGGCGGGAACGTCGTCTGGGGACGGATCAGGCGAGGCGCCGTTGTCGGCGGATGGGAGGGCTCCCAAGGGCCGGCGCGGGGGCAGATCTGACGCTGGTGACATTACCGGTCCGTTCCGCAGAGCACGAATAGCTTGCCCGCGAGATTGCGCGGGCTAGCGCTCAGGATACCCACGACCTGCCCGCACGCGCAGGAAAGCAGGACCAACCGTGGTGCTGGCCAAGGTCGCGACCTGGGTCCCGCCACGCCGCGACTGAGGCGGATGGCCAGGTCGGACGCGGTCGGCCTCCGATGGTCAGGCGAAGCCGTTGCGGCTTAGCGACGCGGGATCGGGCTCGCCCCGTGGCAGCGACACGTCGCCGGTAACGTCGGCCGCGAGGCGGATCCGGTCACCATCGACCAGCCGCACCTCGCTTCCCGGCAGCACCCGGTCGCCGTTGACGAAGGTCCCGTTTGTCGAGCCCTCGTCGCGGATGGAGGCCCGGCCACCGTCGTCAACCATGACCGTCGCGTGCCGCCTGGAAACGTTGTCGTACTGACCGAAGGCCGCGGCCACCAGGGACTGGGCGGGGTCCCGGCCGAGGATGACCGACGTGCCAGCCGGCACGTCCACGTTCCCCGTGGGGAACGAGATGCGCAACACCACCTGGGAGATCCGGCGGCGCCCCTGGCTGGGCAGTGGCTGCCGACATTGCACGCAGACAACGTCCGCGGGGTCTTGCACAGGGGTGCCGCAGTTCGGGCAGTACGGTGCTCGTCCCGGGCCTGGCTGCAGGTACTGCTGAGAGACCGTCGGCGTAGGAACGTCGTCGTCGGGGTACGGTGTGTGCGGCAGGTTAGCGCCACACCGGAAGCAGATCAGGTCCTCCGGCTGCACCTTGACGCCGCAATCTGGGCAGGTCAGGATAGCCAACTCCTCAGTCCATCAAGCAATGAGCCGTCTTCCGTTACTTTACCGCCCAGCGGCCGGTCACCTCTAGGGAACGCGAGAGTCTCACACCAACCTAGATGTCTGATTCGGGGGGTTCACGGCATGAATGCCTGCTAGTCTCACTATTCGACCGATCGAGGAAGGTCGAGAACCGCGGCAGGCATGAGGGGGCAGGCCGTTAGGCCGCCGCCTGCCTGGGCCACCGAGTCCACTGGCGCAGTCCGCCGAGACTGCTGCCACTGGCTGTTGGAGCGCCGGCAGTGCCGAGCACTAGCTGCACGTGAGCCTAGCTGTAGGCGAGCACTGCTACCGAGACCGATGGAGATGGGTCGAAACCGCGAGATGGACAATCGTCGTACCACGAGCACGCATACTCCCTTGCGGGAGCCGGCGCCTGCGGGCGCCGCGCGCCCGTCGCGCCGTGACGCCCCACGCCAGGCAAGGACCACCCAGGAGCTCGCGGGGGCGCATCCCCCACAGGCGGTGCTCCGAAGGCCCGCGAGGGGCCATCTCCCCGCGGGAGGGCCCCGGGGAGCCACGGGGGGTCGTCTCCCTGTGGGAAAGGAGAGGCGGGAGCGTGGCTCTTTGCCAAGATTCGCGGTGATTCCCACTGAATGCTCGGTGGGGCGACGCCAGTTGATGATTATATGTCCTTACCCGTTTTGTGATGCCCTTGAAGCTGCGAGGTGTGAGCGCAGTGCGTAGACGACCGATAACTAACGGAAACGGCGCCGGACACACGCCGGCTTCCGGCCTGCCGCTAAACGGGGGCGGAGGGCCGCTCAGCGGTGGTCCAGTGGGCGGAAGCGGCCTCGGCAGGGGCCAGGGCCTCTCCGGTCCTGGTGCGTCCTTCGGCGGGCCGGGCGGCCCGTCCGGGAACTTGCCGGTGCCCGTTACCCAGGTGCGCCGGCCCGTCGACGGCAACGCAGCCTCTCCCGGCAGCGGAGCGCCGGCCGGCGGCGACGCGCGCAAGGGCGGTCGCATGGCGCTGAGCAACTGGCGCGTCCGCTGGCGTTTGTTCGCCATCATCACGGTCCCGACGGTCACCGCCTTGATCCTCGGCGTGATCCAGAACGTGAACGCCAACGCCAACTACAACAACTTCGCCCGCAGCCAGGAGCTCGCCAAGCTCGGCGGGTGGGCGTCGACCGCGGTATTCGCGCTGGAGAACGAGCGCGACGATAACGCTGGCTACATCGCGCAAGGCCGCAACGACAGCGCGCTAGCTAACCAGGTGGCGGCCGACCAAGTGGTGTCCGACAAGGCCCTCAACCAGATCAAGGGCGAAGCGCCAGTCGTTATCAACAATGGCGCCTACCAATCAGCGGTTCAGCTTGACCTGGGCAATGCCGTGCAGGGCATTAGCGACCTCCAGCAGGTCCGCATCGCCGCGAGGAACCAGACAGCCGGCGGCACCTTGTATCCGGCCCCGCCAACCATCTTGACCTATGACCGGATTATCACCCAGCTAGTCACCTTCGTGGGCGACGTCGCCTCCGGCAGCGGTAATGTCACGCTGGAAAACCAGGTCAGCACCCTCGCCACGCTGCTGAGGGTCAGCGACGACGCCTCGCTCGAGCGGGCCTACCTGTACCAGGCGCTGACAAAGTCGACACCGCAGCTGACCCCGGGCGAGCTGGACGCGCTGAACAACACCGTCGCCAAGAAGCTGGCCGACCTCGGGGCCTTCACCTCCGGGGCGACGGTCACCGAGTTCCAGTTCTTCCAGAACACCGTCAGCGGCCAGGCGGTCGACGAGGCCGAGAGCGCCCTGCGGCTCGCGATCACCTCCGCCACCGTCGGCGGCGTCCCGAAGATCGGCAGCGCCAAGCAGCTGCAGTCCTGCGTAGGGCCCAACAGCCCGGCCGCCTCGCCAGCTGGCTGCTGGCGGATGATCAAGAGCGTCCAGCTGAACAGCATCAAGTCGGTCGCCGACAGCCAGGTGGGCCAGATCCAGGCCCAGGCCGGCGACCTGGCCTCCAAGGCGCAGCGGTCATTCATCTTGATCTCGATCGCGACGATCATCCTGCTCGCGCTCGTCCTGCTCATCACCACCGTCGTGGCCCGGTCGATGATCCGCCCGCTGCGGCGGCTGCGCTCTGACGCCCTTGACATCGCCAACAGCAAGCTGCCGGAGATGGTCCGCCGGCTCAGCGAGAGCGAGGGCGGCGACGAGAGCGTGGAGATCGAGCCGGTCGGCGTCACCTCCACGGACGAGATCGGCGAGGTCGCGCGGGCCTTCGACCAGGTTCACCGGGAAGCGGTTCGGCTGGCGGCCGATGAGGCCATGCTGCGCGGCAACCTGAACGCCATGTTCGTCAACCTGTCCCGGCGCTCGCAGTCGCTCATTGAGCGGCAGCTGACGCTGATCGACAACCTGGAGCAAAGCGAGCAGGACGCCGACCGGCTCAGCAGCTTGTTCCGGCTGGACCACCTGGCGACCCGCATGCGCCGCAACTCCGAGAACCTGCTGGTCCTCGCAGGCCATGAAGGCGCGTCCCGGCGCTGGACGCAGCCGGTCCCGCTCGTGGACGTGCTCCGGGCTGCCATCTCCGAGATCGAGCAGTACGAGCGAGTCGTGCTCAACGTCCAGCCTGGCATCCAGGTCGTCGGGCAGGCGGTCAACGACATCGTCCACCTGGTCGCCGAGATCGTCGAGAACGCCACCACGTTCTCGCCCGAGGACACCCAGGTATACGTGACCGGCCAGCCGCTGAACAGCGGCGGCGTCCTCTTGGACATCACCGACAACGGCGTGGGCATCTCCGAGCAGGAGATGGCGCACGCCAACTGGCGGCTGGACAACCCGCCGGTCGTCGACGTCGCGGTGTCCCGCCGCATGGGCCTGTTCGTGGTCGGCCGCTTGGCGGCCCGGCACGGCGTGCGGGTCCGGCTGCGGCACGCGCAGTCCGGCGGCCTGACCGCGCTGATCTGGCTGCCCGAATCGGTGGCGGCCCCCGAGGCCGCGGCGCCCCTTGGCCGCCTCCGCAAGTTCGAGAGTGACGACTTCGGCCCGGCCCCGTCGCTGTCCGCCCCGACCGGCGGTCTCGGCGGTACCCCACCAGGTGCTTCCGGTAGCGTCTTCGGCGGCCCCGGCGCTTCCGGTCCTGGCTTCGGCGGCTCCGGTGGCGGGTTCGGCGGGCAAGGCGCCGGCGGCGGCTTCGGCAGCCCCGGTGGCCCCGGGGCGGGCAACGCGGCCGCGGCCGCGGCGTCCCGCATACCGCGGCTGGCGCCGGGCAACAACGGCGGTAACGGGGCCGGCGGCGCGTTCGGCGGCAGCGGCTTCGGCGACGATTCCACCTTCGGTGGCAGCGGACTGCCGACGCGCGGCGGCAGCGGCAGCGGCTTCGGCAGTCATGAGGAGTCCGCCGCTGGCGGCAACGGCCTGCCGACCCGGCAACCGGGGACGCAGATGCCGGGCAATGGAAGCGGTTCCCGGCTCGGCATCGGGGCGGGAACCCCAGGCGGAGGCCCCGCGTTCGGCGGAAGCGGGAATGACTTCGGCAGCGACAGCGATTTCGGCGGTGCTGGCGACTTCCCGACCAGCCGGCGGCCAGTCTTCGACGAACCCCCGGCGGGCCTGAACGGGCTCAGCGGCGGGGTTGGGCCCGGTAGCACCGGCCCGGTACCCGTCCTCGGCGGCCCCGGCACCACCGGCCCGTTCCCCACCCTCGGCGGCCCCGGCACCACCGGCCCGGCACCGGTCGCGGGATTGGGCGGAGGCTCCGACGGCAGCCAGGTATCCATTCCGCCGTCGGTGAGCCCGGCGCAAGACCAGCGACTGCCGATCTTCGACTCGCTGGAGTCGGACTGGTTCCGGCGCAGTGGCAAGAGCCTGAGCCAGAGCAGCACCACCACAGGCGCGAGCGGGACCATGAGCCCGGGCGACAGCGGCGGCTGGAACTCACCAGCCGACGAAGGATGGCGAGCGGCGCAAGTCGTCGCGTCGCCCACCGCGGAAGAGACCACGACAGCCGGGCTGCCCAAGCGAGTGCCACGGGCTAACCTCGTACCCGGATCTGTCGGCGGAGGCGAGGGCACCCCCGACCCCGCGCCGCCAGCCCGGTCGGCGGAGGATATCCGTAACCGGATGGCGAGCTTCCAGCGCGGCGTACGCGATGCGCGTGCGGCCGCACCCCAGAACGAGGAGCCATAAGTCGGATGAGACCCACTGATAGAGAAATCACGGCACGAGGAGCGTCCTGCATGCCACATATCGGCATGTACGGGCGAGGAGAGGAGCGCGCGTGAGCACGCCAGGACGCCCCGTCCAGGACCTCAGCTGGCTGATCACGAACTTCGTGGAGCGGGTCCCGGACGTTGCGCACGCGGTCGTCGTGTCCTCTGACGGCCTCCCGCTCGCGTTCTCGGCGGGCTTCCCGCAAGAGCGCGCTGATCAGCTCGCGGCGGTCACGTCCGGCCTCACCAGCCTCACTCAAGGCGCGTCCCGCGTCTTCGAGGGCGGGCAGGTCGTGCAGACGGTGGTCGAGATGCAGCGCGGAGTGCTGGTCATCATGGCGATCAGCAACGGCGCCAGCCTGGCGGTACTCGCCGCCTCCACCTGTGACCTCGGCCTTGTCGCCTACGAGATGACTTTGCTTGTCGAGCGGGCCGGAAGGGTACTGACCCCGGCGGCACGCGGTGGTGTCATGCAAGGTGCTATTCCAGGAGACAGACGATGATCAGCGCTCAAGGCAGCTTCTCTGGGGGACTCTGTGGCCAGTCCTGGCCGCGGTGACGACCGTGTGGGGCCACCGACCAGTTGGTCGGGGAGAGCTCCCGGGTCGTGGGATGACTCATCGCAGCGTAGTGGTGCGTTTCCTCAGCAGTTTCCTGCTGAGGAAGAGTCTTCTGAACCGCGTCGCCTTGTACGGCCATACACGGTAACCGGCGGCCGCACCAAGCCGAGGTACAAGCTCGCGCTTGAGGCCCTGGTCACCGCGACGGTGTACGAGCCCAGAGATCTCTCCGTGCTGGCACCCGAGTGCCAGGCGATCCTGCAGTTCTGCCTGGACTGGAGGTCCGTCGCTGAGATCTCCGCAGTGCTGCGGATGCCGCTGGGAGTGGCGCGCATCCTAGTCGCGGACATGAGCGCGGACGGGCTCGTGCGCATCCATCAGCGCGACGATTCGGAAGGCCGCCCTGACCTTCATCTGCTTGAAAGGGTGCTTAGTGGACTCCGTAAGATCTAGCGTCGCCCGCCCGCACGGAGGCGGCGACGCGTCGGCGATGACGTCGGTGAAGATCGTCGTCGCGGGCGGCTTCGGCGTGGGCAAGACGACCTTCGTCGGCTCGGTGTCGGAGATCCAGCCGCTGACCACCGAGGCCGTGATGACCGTGGCCTCCACCGACGTGGATGACCTGTCCCACGTTCCGGAGAAGAACACCACGACGGTCGCCATGGACTTCGGCCGCATCACGCTGGAGAAGGACCTGGTGCTCTACATGTTCGGCACGCCCGGACAGCACCGGTTCTGGTTCATGTGGGATGACCTGATCCAGGGCGCGATCGGTGCCATCGTCCTCGTGGACACCCGGCGACTGGCGGACTCGTTCCCGGCCGTGGACTACTTCGAGGCAAGCGGCCTGCCGTTCGTGATCGGGATCAACGGCTTCCACGGCCAGTTCCCGCACCGCTCGAACGACGTCCGCGAGGCCCTCGCGATCCCGTCGAACACGCCGGTGATCCCCTGCGACGCCCGCAACCGCGAGTCGACCAAGGCGATCCTGGTCACCCTGGTCGAGCACGCCATGTCGATGCAGGCGGCGGGGCGCTACTAGGGCTCCGAGCCCGCTGTTTTGGTGCCCCGCACCTAGCGTTCGGTGCGGGGTTGCCGAAAGAATAAGGGCGTGTCTGAGGGCTATTACACGACGAGTACCGCCTTCCTTGAGGCTCTCGCCGAGGCGGGCGTCAAGTACCTGTTCGCCAACCTTGGCAGTGACCACCCCGGCGTGATCGAGGCCTTGGCGGTCGCCCGCGCTGAAGGCCGGTCAGCGCAGTTCCCCGAGCTCATCGTCTGCCCGCACGAGGTGGTGGCCATCTCCGCGGCGCACTCGTACGCCATGGTCACCGGTGAGCCGCAGGCAGTCCTCGTGCACGTCGACTCGGGCACGACCAACGTCGCGGGCGCGGTTGGCAACGCGTTGCGTGGCCGGGTTCCCGTCCTGGTATTCGCCGGATCTGTCCCGGCGACGCAAGAGGGCGAACTGCCCGGCGGGCGGACGGAATTCATCCAGTGGATCCAAGACGTCCGCGACCAGCGGGGCATCCTGCGCAACTACGTCAAGTACGACCAGGAGATCCGTAGCGGTCGCAACGCCAAGCAGCTCGTGCATCGCGCGCTGCAACTGGCCCGCAGCGAGCCGGCCGGGCCGGTGTACCTGACGGCCACCCGTGAGGTGATGGAGGAGCCGCTCACCCCCTATGCCGTCGACGGCGCCGGGTTCTCCGCCGTCGCCCCGGGCGCGCTCACGGCCGAGGTGACCGCGGAGATCGCGCGGGCACTCGCCGGCGCCTCCCATCCGTTGATCGTGACCTCCTACCTGGGGCGCGACCCCTCAGCGGTGCCCTCCCTGGTGGCGCTCGCGGAACTGCTGGCCATCCCGGTCGTGGAGGCGATGGCCTACCACGTCAACTTCCCGTTCGACCACCCGCTGCACGCCGGCTTCCAGTACCACAGCGTCGGGCAAAACCCGGTGCTCGCCGAGGCTGACGTGATCTTGGTGCTGGACAGCGACGTGCCGTGGATCCCGGCAGTGAACAAGCCGTCCCCCGGCGCGGCGATCTACTACGTTGACGTGGACCCGGTGAAGCCGGCGATCATGACCTGGTACACCCCCGCCAGGCGCTTCGCCGCCGCCTCGACGAAGGTAGCCGTGGAGCAGATCACCGCCTACCTGGCAGCCAGCCCGGACCTCGTTCGTCCCCAGGCGGTCGATCAGCGTCGTCGGTCGCAGGCCGCGCGGCACGCCCAGGCCCTCGCCGCGCTCGATGAGGCGGAACAGCCGCGTGATGACGTCATCACCGCCGAGTACCTCACCGCGTGCGTGCGACGGCTGATCGAGGGCACCGACGCGATAGTGCTCACCGAGGTGGTGACCAGCAGCAAGGCGGCGTCGGAGGGCCTACGGCCCAGCGTGCCCGGCTCGGTCATCCACCACGGCGGCGGTTACCTGGGCTGGTCGGGCGGCGCCGCGCTGGGCGCGGCGCTCGCCGCCGGGCCCACCCGAACCGTGCTCTCCCTGGTTGGCGACGGCTCGTTCCTGTTCAGCGCGCCCGCCTCGGCCTTCTGGGCACAGCGTCGCTACGCCGCTCCGTCGCTGACGATCGTCTACGACAACCGCGGCTGGGGCGGCCCGAAGTTCTCTACCATGCACGTGCACCCAACCGGGGCCGCGGCGACCGCGGGCGACTTCAACGCGTCCTTCGATCCGGAGGTGGACCTGCCCGGCGTGGCGCTGGCGGCGGGCGCCGGCTTCGGCGCGACCGTCTCCGACCCGGCCGCGCTGCCCGGCGTGCTGAAGGAGGCGCTGGCGGCGGTCCACGGCGGCCGTTCCGCCGTCGTGTCCGTCCACCTCCCCGAAGTCCAGCCCTGACCCGGGACGACCCGGACGGCGAGCTATGCCGAGGCCGGGCGGAACGTAGCCGCGAAGGCCTGGAAGTAGTGGTAATCGGCGTCCCATTCGCTTTGCGGCGTGGCCCAGTACAGCGCGTAGGCGTGGCGGGCGTTCGCCAGGACGTTCCGGTTCAGGACGTGGGTGAGCACGCCGTTGCTGTAGTAAGTGAACTCCCAGTCCGCTGCCTCTTCCGCCTGCGGGTAATTCACCGACTCGAGGCGGATCCGCTGATAGCCCGTGTAGGTGCCCGCGCGGTTGGCTTCTTGTTGCCGCCAGTCGGCGAGCGGGTCCGGCTTGGGGCTGTCGGACTGGTCGATCAGCAGGTAAATGCCGCTGTTGACCGGGTTCCGTATGTAGACGTAGTGCCCGACGTGCGAGATCTGCCAGCCTTGCGGGACTCCGATGGAGAAGCCGGTGGAGTTCGTGAACCGGTGATAGCCGGCCGGCAGGACTCCTCCGCTGCTTCCGGCCGGCGCGCTGGACGACGGGGACGTGGTACTCGCGGGCGGGGAGGTGGTACTCGCGGACGGCGAGGTGGCTCCGCCGGACGGCGAGGCGGAGGGCCCGGGCCGGGACGCGGGCGCGCTGGCGCGGGCGGTTGACGCGCCTGGATGCGGGCTAGCCGGAGGCGAGGCCGATGGATGGCTGGGTGAGCCGCTCAGGGTAAGCGCGATGGCCGTCGCCGCCGCCGCAGCCATGATCGCGCCGGCGGCAAGCAGGCCAAGGGCCCGGCGAGATGCTCGCCTCGACGGTTGCCGGACAGGGGGCTCCGGAACAGGTGACCGGGAGACTTCCGGCTCGGGGAGTTCCGCCTCACGAGGCAGGGCTTCCGGCGATGCTTCCGGCGATCCCGATCCGGAACCGTACGCCTCGGTAGCCGGGGACTCGGCCGCCGCGGGTCCGCGGGGAACCTCGGGGTCCGGCCGCGGTGCGGGCATCGCGGCGAGCTGGCCCTCCGGTTCGGTCACCGGGGCGACGGCTTCCGGTGTGGTCGGGGGCGCGGGGGACGCCAGTGGCGCGGGGGGCGCCTGCGCGGCGGGCACTTGCCCCTCAGCCGCTGGCGGGGGCGCCTGCGGAGCGTCAGCAGGCAGGACCGGCATCGCCGCGGCGTGGCGGGCACTGGGCTCGGGCGGGAACCACGGCGCGGGGGCGGCGCCAGGAGCACGGCGGGTAAGGCCGCCGAGCCAGTGTGGCCTCCCGCTGCCCTCAGGGGCGACCCGGCGGAGCATTCGCTCGGCCTCATCCGGACCCAGGCGGCTAGCCGGGTCCTTACGCAGCAGCCCGCTGATCACGGGCCACAAGGCTCCCGCGTGGGAGGCCGGATCCGGGTCGTCGACGACCACGGAGGTCAGGGTCGCCAGCGCGTCCTCCCGCTCGAACGGGGGACGTCCCTCCACCGCCATGTACAGGCAGGCGCCCAGGCCCCACAGGTCTCCCTCCGGACCCGCGTGGCCGCCGCGGGCGCGTTCCGGCGCGATGTACGAAGGTGACCCGATGAGAAGGCCGGAGTTGGTCAGCGTCGGGCTGTCGGCCCCGCGCGCTATGCCGAAGTCGGTGAGGACCGCGCGCCCGTCGGGCCCGACCAGGATGTTGGCCGGCTTCACGTCGCGGTGCAAGACACCCTCCGCGTGCGCGGCGCGCAGCGCCGCGAGGATCCCCAGGCCCAGTCCGGCCGCCCGGGCCGGGGACAGTGGCCCGTCCTCCACCACTATGTCGCGCAGCGACCGGTAGGGAAGGAACTCCATGACGATCCACGGGCGGTCGTCCTCTTCGAGGATGTCGTAGATGAGCACAACGCCCGGGTGGCGCAGCCGGGCGGCCATCTGCGCTTCCCTGAGCGCACGGCGTCGCGCGGTCAGGCCTCCGCCTCGTCGAGGGATGGCGGCCAGGCGATTTCCTTGACCGCGACGTCGCGGTTGAGCAATTCATCGCGGGCCTGCCACACGGTGCCCATCCCGCCGCGGCCGATAACGGAGTTGAGTCGATAGCGCCCGGCTAGGAGACGCGCGTGCTCAACCGTGTCCATGCCCGCCGGCTACCCAGGCACCGGCAAACCTAACGAACACCTAACGAACACTGGCATACCGGCTGGCGCGGGAGCGGCAGCGCGCCGCTTCAGCGGTGCGTCAGCACTGGACGTGCGGGCGGTGGGCCTGGTCAGCGCATCCGGCGGGGTGACGACGCTGGCCGAGCACTGGAATGGCACGGCCTGGAGCGTGCCGCCGACTCCGAGCCCGGGGGTGAGTGACGGGCTATTGTCGGTGAGCGCGGTGGGCAGTCCGCTTAGCGCAAGCCCGTTTCCCGCGCCGGCAATCCCGGCGGGGGAAGCGGTTTCGTGCGGTAACCTGTCGGTTGGCACGGGGCGGTAGCTCAGCAGGTCAGAGCAGCGGACTCATAATCTGCCGGTCGTGGGTTCGAGCCCCACCCGCCCCACCCCTCTCCTCTTAACCAAATGCCGCTTACCTTATCTTCCCCAACCTTCCCAGAAGCTCCGCTCGCCGCCACAATCACAAGCGTCGCACCGCGTC
>JAICYD010000143.1 GCA_025934375.1 Streptosporangiaceae bacterium
CAGAAGATCTTCGCCTTCTTCGGCGAGCACCTGGGCTAGCCGGAATGTCGGTGGCCCATGCCAGGATGCAGGTATGAGATTCACGGTTGCGCGGGAGGCCTTCGCCGAGGCCGTGGCGTGGGTGGCGCGCGCGCTGCCGAGCCGGCCCGTGATCCCGGTCCTCGCTGGGCTGCTGCTGCAGGCCGACGGGGACCGGCTGACGCTCGCCTGCTTTGACTATGAGGTATCCGCCCGGATGACGGTCCCCGCCGAGGTCGCCGAGCCGGGCACCGCGCTGGTGCCCGGGCGGCTCCTGGTGGAGATCACGCGCAGCCTGCCGGCGCTGCCCGTGCAGTGGTGGGACGACCCTGACGGCGTCAGCATGACCTGCGGCGAGGCGTCCTTCACGCTCGTTCCGTTGCCCCGCGAGGAGTACCCGGACTTGCCTGACGTCCCGCATGTCGCCGGAATGGTGGACGGGGGCGCCTTCGGCACCGCGATCGGCCAGGTCACCCCGGCGGCGAGCCGGGACGACACGCTGCCGATGCTGACCGCGGTGAGCCTGGAACTAGCCGGGCCGACGATGACGCTCGCGGCCACCGACCGCTACCGGCTGGCGGTGCGCGACCTCGGATGGGAGCCCGCCGGCGAGCGCGGTCCGCATACGCTCCTGGTGCCGGCCCGGACGCTCGCCGACGCGGCCCGGATGATGCATCCCGGGCAGCCGGTCCGCGTCATGCTCCGCGACGGGGAAGCCGGCGACGGCGGCGACGCCATGATCGGCTTCGAGGCGGGCGACCGGCGGCTGACCACGCGGCTGCTGGCCGGGGAATTCGTGAAGTACCGGTCCCGGTTCCCGGCCGAGTTCAGCTGCGTCGCGGACTTGCCGGCCGAGGCGTTCACCGAGGCACTGCGCCGGGTCTCGCTCGTCGCCGAGCGTGGCACCCCGGTCCAGCTGTCCTTCGGTCCTGGCAAGGTGACGGTGATCGCGGCCACGCAGGGCCAGGCGCGCGCCCGGGAGTCGGTCCCGGCGTGGTTTTCCGGCGATGAGCCGGTGATCGCGTTCAACCCCCACTACCTGCTCGACGGCATGGTCGCCGCCACGACGGGAGCCACGGGGACCACCCCCGCGCCGGGCGCGGCGGCCGAGGACGAGAGGGCCGAGGACCGGCAAGCCGGCCCGGCCAGGGTCCGGCTCCAGTTCAGCAGCCCCAGCAAGCCCGCAGTCATCACCGCGAGCCCATCGGCCGCCGAAGCCGACGGCTCCCCGTCAGCCGGGACAGCGCCAGCCAGCGAGACAGCCGATGAGACAGCGCCAGCCGATGAGAGCGCGCCAGCCGATGACAAGGACGGCGCGCGGCCGGGTGCCTTCCGCTACCTGGTGGTGCCGCAGCGCGTGTCGCAGTGAGGGTCGGCGGTCAGGCTTACGGGTGGTGCCAGGGCGAGTACGGATGGTGCGGGTACGGGTAGTGGGAGTAGTAGTAGCCGTGCCGGGTGAACACCACCACGGTGAACAGCCAGATGAGCATCGCCAGCAGGAGCAATCCGATGGCGGCGAACCGCCCGTCCCCGCTGGCGGTGACAGGACGCTGGCCGTCGCTGGGCAACGGCTCGCCCCGCGCTGGCCCAGGTCGCGGCCGCGGCTCCCGCTTCAGCGACGGCAGGTCGCGCATCACCCGGCTGAGCTGGCCGTGGGTGCGCGCCGACAGCGCCTGCGCGACGCGCTCGTGCAATTCGTCCAGCGTCAGCCGTCCGGCCGCGAAGTGATCGCCAAGCTCGGCGGTGGCGGTATCGCGCTCGGCGTCGCCGATCCGCATCGCCTGCGGGGCCGAACCGTGCGCTTGCCTGCCTGCTGCGCGCTGTCCTGGCTCACTGCGTCCAGCCGGGCGTTCCCGGTGAGCTAGGCGCTCGGCCCCGCTGGTTGAGATACTGCCTGCGGGGCCGGGAGCTGGGCCGTCGTCGCGCATCGCCATGAGGGCATCCCGTACGTGGTCGGAAACTCGTCGTCCCTTCCACGATAGATCGGTGCTCATCGATAAGGAACCCGCGGGCGCCCCGACGGCCGAATGTCAGAGGTGACCTTCAGCTAGCACCGCGTCCGCTGGCACCGTTCAGCTGGCACCGTTCAGCTGGCACCGTTCAGGTAGCACCGCTGGCAGGCGGGCGTTACCAGCGGCGGCGCGATCGGCCGCCACCGCGCGCCCGGCGCCGGCCGAAGATCAGGCGGCGCAGCAGCGCGACCGCCGCGATCAGCAGCCCGATGCCCAGCGGGCGGGCGCCGCCGATGCCGAAGCCGGCCACCGCCATCACGCCGAACAGGCCCAGCAAGGCTACGGCGACCATGGTCGAGAACAGGGATCCGGCTCGTCGCCCGGCGCCGCACGCGCCCCGGTAGCCCGCGCCCGCGCCGCCCGCGCCCCAGCCAGCGTGACCCCAGCCGGTGCCCGGGCCGCCGGCCCCGCCTCCGTGCGGGCCGGCACCCCATTGCTGCCCGCCCCACGGCTGGCCTGGCCCCTGCGCGCCCGCGGCCGGCGGCGGGAATGACTGGGCGGACGGCAGGTCGCGCATGACCGCGCTCAGGTCGGCGCGCGTCCTCGCGGCGAAGGCGGCCTCCAGCCGCTCGTTGAGCTCTTCGAGGGTTAGCCGGCCGCTCGCGTAGTGCTCGCGCAGTTCCCCCGCGATCACCTCGCGTTCGGCGTTGCCGACCCGCATTCCATCGCCTGTAGACCCGGGCCCCGAAGCCCCAAAGCCAGAAGACATCGCATCCTCCGTAGCGTAGCCTGCCCGAGCAGCCAGAACCCGGATACCGCAACCACGATATATCGCGAGACGGCGGAGGGCAACAGAAACGCTAATAGCCAGCCGCGGTCGCGCACGGCCAGGCCTGCCTGGAAGCGGCTGTTCACGCCGAGTTCGCTCATCAGCTGGGCCATCCGGCGCTGGGTCGTCCGCAGCGACCACTGCAGCGACCGGGCGATCGACGCGTCGGTCATCCCGGCGCCCAGCATCGCCAGCAGCACGGCGGTCTCCGCGTCCGGGTGGCGGCCGGCCCGGGCCGTGCCCGACCCGCCGCTGGCGCCCGCCTGGCCTTCGGCCACCGCCCCCGCGTCCGGCCCCAGGATCGGGATGGCCCGCTCCCACTCCGCCTCGAACAGCGCGATCAGCGCCGACAGGATCGGTGACCTGTGGATGACGAACGTCGTGTCGACCGCCCGGGACGTGACCGCCGCCGGGATCACCGCCAGCTGGTCGTCGGAGATGATCAGCTTGATCGGCAGCGTCGGCCGCGCCCGGGCCTGCTCGCCGGCCGCCATCGACGGCAGGATGTCCCCGGACATCCGCCCCGGGATGTCCAGGGCCTCCGCGTCGTAGATGACCCGGTACGCCACCCCCGCCGCCAGCCGGCGCTCCTCCAGCCCGTAGCTGGCCCCGGGCGTCTCGGTATACGGCGGGCGGTCAAAGCCCCGCAGCTGCTGCCGGGTCGCCTCGGCCGCGCGCGCCACCGCGCGGGCGACGTTGTCCGGCCCGCGCACCACCTCCACCTGGCCATCCGGATGCCGGCTGCGGGCGGTCTCCCGGAAGACCTCGGCCAGCTGGTGCATCGTCGCCCGCGCCGTCTGCAGTTCGGCCTCGCGCTGCGCGATGAGCGCGGCGATCGCCACGTCCGGCGCGTTCGCACGGTACCGGGCGGGCAGCCCGGCGAGGCGGTACGCCAGGCCCCGCTCCTCCAGGGCGGCCAGCTCGGCCGCCGCGCGGCGCGCGGTGACGCCGCACGCGGCGGCGATCTCCTCCGCCGTCGGCTGGCCAGCCTCGATCAGCGTCGAGTACACCTGCGCGGCCACTCCGGTGACGCCCACCGCGTTCAGCATGCTGAGCCCTCTCGCCACCTCGCCGCCCCCCCGGAACCCGCGTGGCGAGTTTACGTCAGGTGGCACTTTTACGACAGGTAAATATTACTCAACGGTAGTGTGTGCCGCCAGTCGGTCTGTACCCTTGATACCGAAGGCGCGCCCCGATGCCCCTGCGCGTCCCCGGTGACCTTCGAAGGCGTCCGGCCGGCTCCCGCTTCCCGGCCGGGTGACCCTCCGGCTGGCCTGCTCTCCCGCCCCCCCGAGCAGGCCAGCCGGAGCTTCTTTCCAGCGAACAGCTCTCCACGAGGCGCCCGGGGTGCCAGGCGCCCGGGACTCCCAGGGGCTGGGACTCGCAGGGGCTGGGGCTCCCAGGCGCTGGGGCGCTGGGCGGGCGCGGCTAGCTGAAGCCGAAGTAGCCGCCGCTGCTGCTGCCTGGGTTGGTGACCAGGGCGAGCACGGTGACCGTGCCCGCGTGGGCGAACTTCAGCCGCAGCGTGATGTCCTTGCCGTCCTGCATCGGGCCGGCCCCGGTGATCAGCAGGTGGTAGCTGTTCGGCACGAGCTGCACCATCGTCCCGGCGGGGATGTCGATCGACGAGACCGTGTGCATGACCACCGGGGTAACGTCGGCGCCGGCCGGGGCGCGCAGCGCGACGGTCCCGCCCACGCTGGTGCTCACCGAGACCAACTGGTCCGCGGCCACGCCATTGTTGCGGATATCGAGGTACCCGACGGTTGTCTTCCCGGTCGGCAGCTGGATATAGGCGGCCGTCGCCGCGATCGACCCCGGCCCGGAGGCCGCCTTGGCCGAGCACCCGGCGACCGCGCCCGCGACCAGCAGCGCCGCAGCCGCGAGGCCAGCGATCCGGGTAAGCCTTCGCACGCCCCACAGGGTATCGCGCCCGCGGGAAACGCTAACGACCCGCCGCCCTGCCGGGGAAACAAGGCGGCGGGTGGTCACCGTGCACTGCCCTAGCTGGCGACCGGGAAACCGGTTTAGCGCCGGGATCAGCGTCCGCGCAGGCGGCTGGTCAGCGCGGCCGGGGTGATCGTCACCGGGAACGGCCGCTCGACTGTGAACGGCTGGGCCGACTTCTGCTCCGCGAGGTAGCGTCCGTCGCGCAGTTCGAAGACCGTGACCTCTGGCTGGGCCAGGTCCGGGTTGACGATCCAGTACGAGGGCACCCCGAACCGCTCGTACGCGTCCTTTTTGCGGTTGAGGTCGATCAGCGCCGTGCTTGGCGACCAGATCTCGACGGCGAGCAGCGGGGGAGCGGTGAACTTCGCCCCGCCCACCTCATCGAACGCGACCACCACGAGGTCGGGATTGAACTCGGTCTGCGGGCCAAGTTGCACAGCGGGCTCCATCAGGACGCACAAGTCCTCCGGGCAAGCCTCATCAAGCACCCTGAACAACCGTCCGACTGCGAACTGGTGGATCGTCGTTGGCCGGGGGCTCACGACGAGCGCTCCGTCCAGGAGCTCGTACCGGTGGCCGTCATCAGGCATCCGGTCCAACTCGGCGACCGTGAACGGGCGACCGGCGCCGGGCCACGCGTCCGCGATAGACATGGCACTCATATTGCCTCCCTCGAATCATGGCGTCCACTCTTTAGCCGCGGTCGATGGCGGTGCCGATCAGGCCTAGGGGCGGGGAGCCGAGGTCGAGCAGGGCCTTGTGGAAGCGGTGCAGGGTGAAGTCCGGGCCCCACTGGCGCTGGGCCCGCTCGCGCAGGCGGTAGATCTCCAGCTTGCCCCAGGTGTAGCGGCCGTACGTCGGGTCGAACGTGGCCCGGCGGGCCTCCGAGGCGGCGGCCGAGCCCAGCAGGTGGGTGTCGGACTCGAAGCGGCCGGCGGCCTCGGCGACGGTCATCCCGGCCGTGTGCACGCCGATCGCGCAGGCCAGCCGGGTGACCCTGACCAGGGCTTCCAGCCAGACGCCGATCGCGAACCGTGGGTCGTCGGCGAGGAAGCCCTCCTCGACGCACAGCTCCTCGGCGTAGTGCGCCCAGCCCTCGATGAACGCCATGGACCCGAGCACCCGGCGGACCTCGGTGGGCGCGTAGCGGATCGCGCGGCCGTGCGAGAAGTGCCCGGGCGCGACCTCGTGCACGGTGATCGCCGGCAACGTGGTGGCGCTGAACACCTCCAGCCACTCCTCGGTCTCCTCGGCCAGCCAGGACTCCTCGGGCGGGGTGATGTGGTAGTACGACGGGCCGTCCGGCTCGCCGGGCGCGTTGACGGTGATCATGGCCATCGCCCAGCGCCGCGACGGCGGGGCTTCCTCAACCACGCACGTGCCGTCGTGGTAGGGCACCAGGTCGCGCTCGCGGGTGAAGTCGAGCGCCCGCGTCGTCCAGTACCGGGCGGCCTCCAGCACCCCGGCCCGGTCCGGGTGGTCCCGGACCAGCTCGCGGGCCACGTCCAGCACGGGCCGGGATGAGTCGATCAGCGCGCAGGACTCGCGCAGCCGCTCCAGCAGCCGGTCCCGCTCGGCGTCCGCGCGCCGCGCGAGGTCCCCGATGTCGACCGGCATCGCCTCGGACGTGCTCATCAGCGTGCTCAGGCCAGCGGCGCCGAGCGCGCAGTCGGGGTCGCCGTTCTTGGCGGCGGCCTCGACGTGCTCCACGAGCCGGGCGTGGGCGGCCAGGGCGGCGTCCCGCGACTGGAGGTACGCGCCGTCGGGCAGCCCGGCGGCCAGCCCGCGGACCGCGCCGAGCAGGCCGGAGGCGACCGGGGCGCTGACGGAATCCAGCGAGGCGAGCGCCGCGTCGATCACCCGCGGCCATGCCGCCAGGTGCGCGGCGCGCGCGGCGGCCCGCTGCGCCGGCGGCGCGTAGTCCTTGTCGTAGCAGGCCAGGTCCAGCTCGCCGAGCAAGTGCAGCGGGCTGCGCCGGTGCAGCTCCAGGTCCCCGTAGACGACCTGCTGGAGGTCCTCGAACGCCCGCAGGTGCGCCTCATCGTGGGAGTCGGCGAGGGCGGGCGACCCGGCCCGCGCGGCGCGCAGCGCGGCCAGCCCGGCGGCGACCCCGGCGGGGGACAGGTCCTGCGCGCGCCCGTCATACTCATGCCGCCCGCTGCCTTCGCGGGAATCGGCCACGTTGAGATCACAGATGGCGCGCACCCGCGCGTTCAGCTCGTCCATGTCACGCAACGCTAACAGGTCACCGCGCGATCCCCGGTGCCGTAACACGCCGAACGCGCGTTCTAACCGTCGTCCCGGATCCCTAGGCAGCCCGCACGCCTCGCGATAGGCAATCGGCTACGCGACGCTTCGGCCCGTGCGCCAAGCGGGGCCGGGTTTCTTGTCTCCGGCGACAGTGATCGGGCGCGGGCCGCCGGTCTACGGTGGGAGGCGCAACCTCACGAGATGACAGGAGTGCCGGTGGAGATCTCGCTGGAAGGCAAAGTCGCGCTCGTCACTGGCGCGGGACCCAACATTGGCAGCGGCATCGCGCTCGCGCTGAGCAAGTATGGCGCGAAGGTCGCCGTCAACGACGTGTCCAAGGAGTCGATTGACGCGGCGATCGCGCGGATCGAGCGCAATGGCGGCGAGGCGATGGCCGCCCCCGGCGACGTGACCGACGAGGAGACGGTCAAGGGTTACGTCAGCAGCGTCCTCGGCAAGTGGGGCAAGATCGACATCCTGGTCAACAACGCGGCGCTGCTCGGCGGCCGGGGCGTGCTGGATGAGACCGAGGAGGGCTTCCGCCGCGCCGTGCTCGTGTCGGCGATGGGCACGTTCCTGAACACCAAGTGGGTCGGCCGGTCGATGGCCGAGCGCGGCGTCAAGGGCTCGATCGTCTGCATCTCCTCCTCCAACGGGTGGAACGGCAGCGCGGGCGTGTGCGCGTACGCGTTCCACAAGGGCGGCGTGAACAACTTCGTCCGCGCCGCCGCGATGGACCTGGCGCCCTACGGGATCCGGGTCAACAGCTTCACCCCGACCGCGCCCAACCCCGACAACCCCGAGCTCCTCGCCCAGTGGGCGCGGGAGGGCCGGACCCCGTTCGGGCTGCGGCCCGGCGCGACCGGCGGCCTCGGCGCCCCCGAGGGGACCGACGAGCCGTGGCGCAAGCCGGCCAGGTTCGAGGGGCCGAGGAACCCGATGGTGCCGATGGGCACCACTGGCACGCCGACCGACATCGGCCACGCGGTCGCCTGGTTGTGCAGCGACTACGCGCGCCTCATCAGCGGCATCGACCTAGTGGTCGACGGCGGCGCCCGGGCGAAGAACTTCGCCTACGTTCCGGCCGGCCCGGACAGCATCGCCGGCCCGCTGCCCCTTATCGTGCTAGATGAGACACCCCCCTTCGAGGGATAACAGCAAGAGGCGCGGAGCGCGGGAAGCACAGCGCAGCGCGGGAAGCACAGCGCGGGAAGGGGAGGGTAGGCAATGGCCGGCACCCCGGAGTTCACGACGAGGCCGGAGCTGGCCGGGACGTTCGGGATGGCGGCGTCCACGCACTGGCTCGCCTCCGCCGCCGGCATGGCCGTGCTGGAGAAGGGCGGCAACGCCTTCGACGCCGCCGTCGCGATGGGCTTCGTCTTGCAGGTCGTCGAGCCGCACCTGAACGGGCCCGGCGGCGAGGTGCCCATCATCGGCCATGACGCGCGCCGCGGCGAGACGTTCGTCGTGTGCGGCCAGGGCAGCGCCCCGGCCGCCGCGACGCCGGAGGCGTTCACGAGCCTGGGGCTGGACCTGGTCCCCGGCAGCGGGCTGCTCGCCGCCACGGTGCCGGGGGCGTTCGGCGCGTGGCTGCTGACGCTGCGCGAGTACGGGACCCTGCCACTGCGCGAGGTGCTCTCCTACGCCATCGGGTACGCGGCGGCCGGGTTCCCGCTGGTCCCGGCGATCAGCTGGGCGATCGCGTCGGTCGCGGACATCTTCACCACGCACTGGCACTCCTCGGCCGAGGTCTACCTGGCCGGAGGCGGCGTGCCCGCGCCGGGCACCCTGTTCGCCAACGCCGCGCTGGCGGCGACCTACCAGCGGATCCTGGACGAGGCGGAGGCAGCCTCGGCCGACCGTGAGGAGCAGATCGAGGCGGCCCGGGTGGCCTGGTACGACGGGTTCGTCGCCGAGGAGATCGCCCAGTTCGCGCAGACCGAGGTCATGGACGTGACCTTGCGACGGCACCGCGGCCTGCTGTCCTACGACGACCTGGCCGGCTGGCGCGCGCGCCTGGAAACGCCGGTGACCTACGACTACGCCGGCCTCACGGTGTGCAAGACCGGCCCCTGGGGCCAGGGGCCGGTGTTCTTGCAGCAGCTGGCGCTGCTGTCCGGGTATGACCTGGCCGCGATGGACCCCGGCAGCGCGCGGTACGTCCACCTGGTGACCGAGGCTGCCAAGCTCGCCTACGCCGACCGGGAGGCCTGGTACGGCGACCCCGATTTCGCGGACGTCCCGCTCGCGGAACTGCTGTCGCCCGCCTACAACGACGCCCGGCGCACGCTGATCGGCGAGGGCGCCTCCGGTGACCTGATCGCCGGCGAGCCGGCCGGGCGGACGGCGGCGCTGCCAGCGTTCGCCACGGAATCGTTGCGGGCCGGGGAAGGCGAAAGCCGGGGCGCCAGCGGGGCCGACGGGCAGCGGGCCAGCGGTGACCCGGGCCTGGACCCGGCCACCGGGGAGCCCCTCGGCCGGTCGGCCCGGCTGCGGGGGCCAGGCGCGCAGGCGCGGCGGGGGGACACCTGCCACCTAGACGTGGCCGACCGGTGGGGGAACATGGTGACCGCGACGCCGAGCGGCGGATGGCTGCAGTCCTCGCCGGTGATCCCCGCCCTGGGCTTCTGCCTGGGGACCCGCGCGCAGATGTTCGCGCTGGAGCCGGGACTGCCGACCACGATCGCGCCGGGGAAGCGGCCGCGCACCACGCTGACGCCGACGCTGGCGCTGCGCGCCTGCGACGGGTCGCCGTACTTGGCGTTCGGCACGCCCGGCGGGGACCAGCAGGACCAGTGGACGCTGCACTTCTTCCTGCGCCACGTCCACCACGGGATGAACCTGCAGCAGGCGATCGACTTCCCCGCCTTCCACTCCGCGCACATGCCGTCGTCGTTCTACCCGCGCGAGTCGCAGCCGCGCCGGCTGGACATTGAGTCGCGGTTCAGCCCGGAGGTCATCGAGGACCTGCGCGAGCGCGGCCACGACGTGGCGGTGCAGCCGGCCTGGTCGCTGGGCCGCGTCAGCGCGGTGTCCCGGCACGAGGGCGTCCTGCGGGCGGCCGCCAACCCGCGCGGCATGCAAGGCTACGCTGCTGGCCGGTAACACTGCTGGCCGGTAACACTGCCGGCCGGTAATCATCCGGGCAATCACGTTCATGACAGTTGTCATGGGTGACTGCTGAGACCCTTCACTTACCCCGCCAGGCCACGCGGTGGTGATATTTCCCTATGACTACGGGAAATGGCGCACCGATTGTCACATTCGACAACGTGAGCAAGTACTACGGGGCCCTGAAGGCGGTGGACGGCCTCAGCCTGGAACTGCGCGGGGGCGAGACCGTCGCCCTCCTCGGGCCCAACGGCGCGGGCAAGTCCACCTCACTGGACATGCTGCTGGCGCTGCGCAAGCCGACGGCGGGGAAGATCACCATGTTCGGCCAGGATCCCTACCACGCGGTGAAGTCCGGCCGGGTCGGCGCGATGCTCCAGTCCGGCGGGCTGATGCCCGAGGTGACCGTGCGGGAGCTGGTCACCCTGGTCGCCGGGTTCCACACGCGGCCGGTGGCGCCGGACATCACCATGCGCCGGGCGGGCATCGCCGAGATCGCCGACCAGCGGGTGGACAAGCTGTCCGGCGGGCAGACGCAGCGGGTCCGGTTCGCGCTGGCGATCGCCGGCGAATCGGAGCTGATCGTCCTCGACGAGCCGACGACGGCGATGGACGTGGAGACGCGGCGGCTGTTCTGGGCGAACATGAAGGCCGAGGCGGCCGAGGGCCGCACCGTCTTGTTCGCCACCCACTACCTCGAAGAGGCCGACCACGCCGCGGACCGGATCCTGGTGATCAACCGCGGCCGCCTGCTGGCTGACGGCACGCCCGATGAGATCAAGGAACGGGCCGGCGCCCGCCGGCTGGCGTTCCGGCTCCCGGCGGTGGACGAGGCGTTCCTGCTGCGGCTGCCGGGGCTGGTCAACCTGGAGGTCCGCGGCGACTTCGTCCAGCTCCAGGTGACCGACTCCGACGCGGCGCTGTACGCGGTCCTGGACGCCGGGTACCGGCCGCATGAGATCGAGGTGGCGAGCCTGGGCCTGGAGCAGGCCTTCATCGCCATTACTTCCCAAGATGACGCTGACGCGGCCGGCGAGCCGGCGAAGGAGATGATCTGACGTGAACGGCACCCTCGCGCTGGCCGGGGCCGAGATCCGGCGGCTGCGCCGCAACCGGCGGTACCTGATCTTCACGGTCGGGCTGCCGGTCCTGCTCTACCTGGCCGTCGGGAAGCAGAACGCGACCTCCTACGGCGTCGCGTTCAAGGCGTTCTACATGGTGGCGATGGCCACGTTCGGGGCGCTGAGCGGGGCGTTCAACAACAACGTGATCCGCATCTCCCAAGAGCGCAAGGACGGCTGGATCCGGCAGCTGCGGCTGACCCCGCTGCCGGCCAACTCCTACGTGGTCGCCAAGCTCATCGCCTCGATGGTGACCTCGGTCCCCGCGATCGCGCTGGTCTTCATCCTTGGCAGCGCCTACGGCGGCGTGAGCATGCCGCTGTGGCGGTGGATCGTGATCGCGGTCGCGATCTGGTTCGGCACGTTCATCTTCGCGGCCCTGGCGGTGGCGATCGGGTACAGGTTCAACCCCGACTCGGTGCAGCCGATCGCGCTGGTGGTGTTCTTCGCCTTCTCCATCTTCGGCGGGCTGTGGTTCCCGCTCAGTGGCGGGATGCAGGACTTCGCCAAGTTCACGCCCACCTATCAGGTCGTGCGGATCAGCACCGACGTGCTCGGTTCAGGTACTGTCAATGCGGCGTACGTGATCGGCATCGTGGTCTGGTTCGCGATCTTCCTCGGGCTGGCGGTCCTCGCGGTGCGATCCACGGCTGAGAGCATGTGAGCGTGACGGATTCCGGTACCAGGACGGGTGCCGGTCAGGCGGCGAGGCCGAGCCTGACCGGCACCTGGCCTGCCCGGGCCCTGCAGGCCGGCCGGCGGGCGGCCTGCCGGAGCGGCGGCTGGGACGGCGTGCCCGGCTCCCAGGCCTGGCGGGCGCGGATCTGGCGCGGCTTTTTCTCCGGCATCTGGCTGCTGTACCTCATCCAGCCGGCCTCCTCGTTGTTCGACAAGCACCACAGCTGGGCTTACGCCGCTAGCGGCATGACGCTCATCGCGGCCTTCTGCGTGACGTACATCGTGATCGTGTCCTTCTGGGACCGGCCGGTCAGCCAGACGCGGGCCGCGATGGTCACCTTGTTCGCGCTGGCCGCCGCGATCACGTGGGCCTACCACGGGAACGGCTCGTGGATCTTCGTCGCGTCAGCGGCCGGGCTCACGATCCGCCCGCCGCGGGCCGCCCTGCGCGTTATCGGGGCGGTGGTCGCCTGCTATATCGTCACGACGGTGGCCAGCGGGGACGGCATCGTTGACTTCGGCGTCACGCTGCTGCCGACGGTGCTGGTGGGCCTGGCCATGATCGGCTTTCGCCGGCAGATCGAGCTAGCCAGGGACCTGACCCTGGCCCGTGAGACCGTCGCCCGGCTGGCGGCCAGCGAGGAACGACTGCGGCTGGCCCGCGACATGCACGACCTGACCGGGCAGTCGCTGTCCATGATCACGCTGAAGTCCGACCTGGCCGCCCGGCTGCTGGACCGGCTGCCCCCGGGGCCGGACCGCGACCGCGCGCGGGACGAGATCCTGCAGGTCGCCGACGTCAGCCGCCGCACGCTGCACGACATCCGCGAGGCGATCAGCGGCTACCGGCGGCCCACCCTGGCGGTGGAGGTGATCACCGCCCGCGCGGCCCTGGAGGCCGCCGGGATCACCCCCCGCGATGACGACGCGCTCACCTTGCTGTCCGGACGCGTAGACGCCGACTCCGAGGCGGCGCTGGCCTGGTGCCTGCGCGAGGCGGTGACGAACGTCATCCGCCACTCCGGCGCCCGTGACTGCTGGATGCGCCTGGCCCGCCGGGGCGATGAGCTGTCCCTGGAGGTGCGCGACGACGGGGCGGGCGCGGGGCCTCCGGCCGACGATGGCCTGCCCGCCACCGCGGGGGCCGGGCTGCGCGGGATGTCCGAGCGGCTGTGCGCGGTCGGCGGCAAACTGGAGATCCGCCCCGGCCCCGGCGGATTCCGCCTCCTGGCGCTGGTGCCCGCGGGCGATCCCGGGCAGCCGGGCGAGCGCTCGCGAGCCGCCGAGCCGGAATCGCCCGCCCCGCCGGACACCGCCGCCGGCTCGCACCCGGGCCGGGCGCTAGCGTGATCTGGTGATCCGGGTACTGCTGGCCGAGGACCAGGCCATGATCAGGGAGGCGCTGGCCGCCTTGCTGTCGTTCGAGGACGACATGGAGGTCGTCGCCCAGGTCGGCCGCGGCGACGAGGTCGCCCGGGCCGCGCTGGAGGCCAAGCCCGACGTCGCCCTGCTGGACATCGAGATGCCGGGCATGGACGGCCTGACCGCCGCCGCCGAACTGCGCCGGCTCTCGCCGGGAACCAGGATCGTGATCCTCACTACCTTCGGCCGCCCCGGCTACCTGCGCCGCGCCATGGAAAGCGGCGCATCGGGGTTCATCGTCAAGGACTCCCCGGCCGACAAGCTCGCGCAGACGATCCGCAAGGTGCTCGACGGCCAGCGCGTCATCGACCCGGACCTGGCCGCCGCGGCGCTCGCCGAGGGCACCAGCCCGCTGACCCCCCGCGAGCGCGACGTCCTCGCGGCCGCTACCGAGGGCGCGACGATCGCGGAGATCGCCGGGAAGCTTTACCTGTCGGAGGGGACAGTGCGCAATTACCTGTCGGCCTGCATCCAGAAGACCGGCGCCCGCAACCGCGCCGAGGCGCTTCGCATAGCCCGCGAGCGCGGCTGGCTGTGATCTGCCGGGGGAGCGCGCTGTCAAACCCGTGTGGCCCGGCGGAGACGACCCCTGTGACCACCTAGGATGTACCGCGTGACAACAGCCGGTTACCTCCGTTACCCGCATATTCACGGCGATCTCATCACCTTTACCGCCGAAGATGACGTCTGGCTCGCCCCCGCCACGGGAGGCCGGGCCTGGAAGCTGTCCGCGGACGGCGCGAGCGTGAGCTATCCGCGCTTCTCGCCCAGCGGCCACAAGGTCGCCTGGACGAGCTGGCGAGACCGTGACCCGGAGGTGTACACGATCGACGCCGAGGGCGGCGGTGCCAGCCGGCTCACGTACTGGGGCGACTTGCAGACCCGCACCGCGGGCTGGCTGAGCGACTCCGAGGTGCTGGCCATCTCCGCGGTCGGCCAGCCCGCGCGGCAATACAGCTGGGCCTACGCCGTGCCCCTGGACGGTCCGTCGCGCCGGCTTCCCTATGGCCCGGTGGCCGACCTGGCGCTCGGCGCTGACGGCGGTGACGCCGGCAAGAACGCCGCCCTGCTCACCGGGAGGATGGACCGCGAGCCCGCGTACTGGAAGCGCTACCGGGGCGGCACCGCCGGGCGGCTGTGGACCGCGACCGCCGAGGACCCGATGTTCGGCCGGGTCCTGGCCGACCTGGACGGCCAGGTCTCCAGCCCGATGCTGATCGGGGGCCGGCTGGCGTTCCTCGCCGACCATGAGGGCACCGGCAACCTCTACTCGTGCGCGCTGGACGGCGGCGACCTGCGCCGGCACAGCGACCACGACGCCTTCTACGCGCGTAACGCCGCGACGGACGGGCAGCGGATCGTCTACCACGTGGCCGGCGACATCTGGATCCTCGACAGCCTCGACGACGCCGAGCCCCGCAAGCTCGACTTCCTCCTCGGCTCTGCCCCCGCCGCCCGCGCCGCGCGCATCATCAGCGCCGCCGACCACCTGGGCGAGTTCATGCCCGACGAGAGCGGCCAGGCCAGCGTGGTGGAGGTGCGCGGCACCGTGCACTGGCTGACCCACGCCGACGGCCCCGCGCGGGCGCTGTCGGTCGACCCGAAGGCCCGCGCCCGCGAGCCCCGCATCCTCGGCACTGAGGGCAAGGTCATCTGGGTGACCGACGCCGACGGCGAGGACGCGCTGGAGATCGCCGACGCCTCCGGCGAGACACCCGGGACCCGCCGCATCGCCGGGGGTGAGCTCGGATACGTCGCCAGCCAGGTGCCCTCACCAGACGGCGAGCGCGTGGCGGTCACCGCCCACGACGGGCGGCTGCTGATCGTCACCGTGGAGACCGGCGAGGTCCTTGAGCTAGCGGTATCCGACGACGGCCGGATTGGCGGCCTGTCCTGGTCGCCTGACTCGGCCTGGCTCGCGTGGTCCCAGCCCGGCCCCCGCCCGCTGGCTCGCGTCCGGATCGCGCGGATCACCCCCGAGGACGCGGCGGACTCCGAGTCCGGGGAATCCGAGGACACTGCCGCCGGGGACACTGCCGCGGACGCTGCCCCCGAGACGACCGCCGCTGAGGACACTGCCGCTGAGGACGCTACCGCCGAGGACACTGCCGCCGAGACGACCGCCGCCGAGGACGCTACCGCCGAGGACGCTACCGCCGAGGACGCCGCTGCCCCCGAGACCACCGCCACTGAAGGCACCGCCGCTGAGGGCACCGCTCCCGAGGACGCGGACGAGCCGTCCTTCGATCCACGGACGACGATCGTCGACGTGACCGACGGCCGGTTCGCCGACTACAACCCCGTCTTCACGCTCGACGGGCTGTACCTGGCGTTCTTGTCCCGCCGCACCTTTGACCCGGTCTACGACGCGCACTCGTTCGACCTGTCCTTCCCGTTCGGCATCCGCCCCTACCTGGTCCCGCTGGCCGCCGAGACCCTCTCCCCGTTCGGACCGCGCCCTGGCGGCCGCCCGGTTAACCCCCCGGAAGCGAAAGAGGGGTCCGAACGGGCCCGGCTTGTTGTTGATCTCGACGGCATCTCCTCCCGGGTGGTCAGCGTCCCGGTTGACGAGGGCCGGTACTACGGCCTGGCCGCCGTGAAGGGCGGCCTGGCGTGGATGCGCGGCAAGCTGTCCGGCGTGCTCGGCGAGGGCGCGGCTGACGCCGACGATGACCGGCGCCGCCCCGCCCTTGAGCGCTTCGACTTCCGCAAGCGCGAGACGATGACGCTGGCCTCGGAGATCAGCTGGTTCGAGGTCAGCGGCGACGGCGCCCGGCTGGCCATCGGCGATGGCGATGACGTGCGGATCGTGCCCGCCGACCGCAAGGCCGACAACGGCTCCTCCGACGACGCCGTCAACGTGGACCTGACCCGGGCACGCTACCTAGCCGAGCCCGCCGGGCTGTGGGCGCACGCCCTGGAAGAGGCGGGCCGGATCATCGCCCGCGACTTCTGGGCACCTGACATGTCGGAGGTGGACTGGGCCGGCGTGCTGGATCAGTACCGGCCGCTGCTGTCCCGGATCCGCTCTTCCGCCGAGTTCACCGACCTGCTGTGGGAGGTCGTCGCCGAGCTCGGCACCTCGCACGCGTACGTGGCGGGCTCGGGGCAGTTCCGCGTCCAGGCCTCGCGCGGCCACGCGGTCGGCCTGCTCGGGGCGGACGTCGTCCGCGCCGAGGACGGGCGATGGCTCGTCGACCGGGTCCTGCCCGGGGAGTCGTCGGACCCGCTGGCGCGCTCGCCGCTGGCCGCTCCCGGCGTGGCGATCAAGCCCGGTGATGAAATCGCCGAGGTGGACGGCCGCCCGGTCGACCCGGTTCGCGGTCCCTGGCCGCTGCTGGCCGCGACCGCCGGCAAGCCGGTGGAGCTGACGATCCGCCCGGCGGTCCCTGGGGCCGCGGACGGCGATCCCGTCGAAGGCAACGGCGACATCTGGAGTGATTCCGTCGGGGCTCCGGATGACAGCGAGAAGCCGCCGGCGGGCGAGGCGGAGACCGCTGACGCCGCTGGCGGCGCTGGCGCCCCCGGCGCGGACACCGCCCCCGAGGCCCCCAAGCCCCGGCGCGTCGTCGTCGTCCCGCTCTACAGCGACCGCCGCCTGCGCTACCAGGACTGGGTCGCCGGCCGGCGGCGCTTCGTCCGCGAGCGCTCCGACGGCAAGTTCGGCTACCTGCACATCCCCGACATGATGGGGGAGGGCTGGGCGCACCTGCACCGCGACCTGAAGACGGAGATGGGCCGCGACGCGCTCATCGTGGACGTGCGTGGCAACCGCGGCGGGCACACCTCACAGCTGATCGTGGAGAAGCTGGCCCGCCGGATCATCGGCTGGGACTACGGCCGCTACCTGAGGCCGGAGAGCTACCCCGAAGACGCCCCCCGCGGCCCGTTGGTCGCCTTGTCCGACGAGTTCGCCGGCTCCGACGGCGACATCGTGACCGCCGCCATCCGCATCCTGCGCCTTGGCCCGGTCGTCGGCGCCCGCACCTGGGGCGGCGTGATCGGCATCGACGGCTACAAGCCCTTGGTGGACGGCACGCAGATCACCGTGCCTCGGTACGCGTTCTGGTTCGGCGAGTACGGGTGGCGGGTGGAGAACCACGGCGTCGACCCCGACCACGAGGTCCTCATCACCCCCGACGAGTGGGCCGCCGGCCGCGACCCGCAGCTGGAGGTGGCCGTCGACATGGCGATCGCGGCGCTCGCCGAGCGCCCGCCGGCCCCGGGTCCGGACCTAGGCACCCGTCCCGCCAAGCGCCGCCCGCCCCTGCCGCCCCGCCAATGACGCCCGCGCGATCCCCCGCCTTCTCCCGCGGCGCGTCGCTCGCGCATCAGCCTCGATAGCCGCCCGGGCCGATCGCGGGGTTCGCGCCATTCCCGGGGCGAGCCAAATGCGTGTTTGTCGTGGTAGAGCGTGGGTGAATGCGCA
>JAICYD010000132.1 GCA_025934375.1 Streptosporangiaceae bacterium
GCGGCTTCGCCTGGCAGGCGCTGTGGGCACCACTGGCCGCCGCCGGCTGGACAGTGCCGCGGCCGCGGCCGGCGTTCGCGCACGGCGCCGCTATCGAGATCAGCAGGGCCGAGATCAGCAGGGCCGAGATCAGCCCGGCGTCACTCCAGGAGCCGCCATTCCTGCTGCTCGGCTGCTACCACCCAAGCCAGCAGAACACCTTCACCGGGCGGGTCACCCCTGAAATGTTCGACGAGATCTTCACCCGTGCCCGTCAGTACATGCGCTGAATTGCAGGAACTGCATAGCGTGTCCGCAGAAGGCATTGCCCGGGCAAATGGGAATTCGGTATAACCTAAGGACGCCCCCGTAGCCCAAGGCAGAGGCTGACCCCCTAAAAGGGTCGGGAGTGTCGGTTCGAACCCGACCGGGGGCACGCCGGTTGCTGTGGAGACCTTTACGCAGGCTAACCGGCGGATGTGCATCTGCAAATGCAAGTCGCAATTGCAGATGCACCCAGCATTCTTAATTGTGCGTACTACGCGCCGAAAAGACGCATCCGCCGACGGATTTCGTACTCGTGCACGATCGCGGCCGCGTAGCGGTCACAGATCCCGTGCTCGTCGGCTAGCCAGTTAGCCCGCTCCTCCCGGCGCAGGAACGCCGGGCCAGATTCAAGGTGGGCGAACCACTCGGCTAGCTCGCGTCCGGTCTGGAAGGGGATCCGGGCGATGAGGCTCTTGTGCATGTCGGGCGAGTGCGTCAGCGACATTGGCACCTCCAGGGGAAGCCGCTTTCTGTCGAGACTGCACTACGTGGGCGCCCCTGGCAACCCCCAACTTGCAACCATCCTGTTATGTCTGGTTTGCGGAGCGTTACTGGCCGGTCGCCTAGTAACGCTCCGCGTATGACCTGCGGCTTTACGCTAGCTAGCTCAGTCGCTCGAAGATCATCGCCATGCCCTGGCCGCCCCCCACGCACATGGTCTCCAAGCCGATCGTCTTGTCGTGGAAGGCGAGGCTGTTCAGCAGCGTGGAGGTGATCCGGGCGCCCGTCATCCCGAACGGGTGGCCCACCGCGATCGCCCCGCCGTTCAGGTTCAGCCGGTCGATGTCGATGCCCAGGTCCCGGTAGGACGGGATCACCTGCGCGGCGAACGCCTCGTTGATCTCCACGAGGTCGACGTCGGAGATCGCCATCCCGGCCCGGCGCAGCGCCTGCCGGGACGCCTCGACCGGCCCGAGCCCCATGATCTCGGGCGACAGCGCGCTGACCCCCGTGGACACGATGCGGGCGAGCGGGGTCAGCCCCAGCGCGGCCGCCTTCACGTCGCTCATGATTACCACCGCCGCCGCTCCGTCGTTCAGCGGGCAGCAGTTTCCGGCCGTCACGGTTCCGTGCTCGCGGAACGCGGGCTTCAGCCCGGCCAGCTTCTCCGCCGTCGTCCCCGGGCGGGGGCCGTCATCAGCGGAGACCACGGTTCCGTTGGGGAGGGTGATCGGGGTAATGTCCTTGCCCCAGAACCCGTTGGCCAGGGCCTTCTCGGCGAGTTGCTGCGAGCGGGCGCCGAACTCATCCTGCTCGGCGCGGGTGATCCCGCGCAGCGCCGCGACGTTCTCGGCGGTCTGGCCCATGGCGATGTAGACGTCGGGGATCTCCCCGTCCGCGCGGGGATCGTGCCAGGACGCCGCGTCGGCGGCGGCCGTCGCCTCGGTGCGCTCCGTCGCCGCGGTGAACAGGGGGTTACGCGCCTGCGGCATGTCGCTGGAGCCGTTGACTGTCCGGGAGACGCACTCGACGCCGGCCGAGAGGAACACATCCCCCTCGCCCGCCTTGATCGCGTGATAGGCCATCCGGGTGGTCTGCAGCGATGACGAGCAGTAGCGGTTGACGGTCGTCCCCGGAACCGTGTCCAGGCCGAGCAGGACGCAGACCACGCGCGCCATGTTGAAGCCCTGCTCTCCGCCAGGCAGCCCGCAGCCGAGGATGAGGTCATCGATGTCTGCCGGATCCAGGGCCGGCACCTTGGCGAGGGCGGCCCGTACCATCTGCACGGCGATGTCGTCCGGGCGGATGGTGGTGAGCGACCCCTTGAACGCGCGTCCGATGGGGGAGCGGGCGGTTGCGACGATTACGGCCTCAGGCATGATGCGACTCCTCGCGGGTAACAGCGGTGTCGACACCAAGCCTAAGACAGGGACCGGTACCGTCTCTCATATGCAGGTACATGAGTCGTTGACCGAGGTCATGGGGAACACGCCGCTCATCCGGCTGCGCTCGGTCACGAAAGGCATGACAACGGCGACGGTGCTCGCCAAGGTGGAGTACCTGAACCCGGGCGGCTCGGTGAAGGACCGGATCGCGTTGCGCATGGTCGAGGCGGCCGAGAAGGCGGGCAAGCTGCCGCCCGGCGGCCTCATCATCGAGCCGACTTCCGGCAACACGGGCGTCGGGCTGGCGATCGTCGCCCAGGGACGCGGCTACCGGTGCCTGTTCGTCTGCCCGGACAAGGTCGCCCAGGACAAGATCGCGGTACTGCGCGCCTACGGCGCCGACGTCGTCGTCTGCCCCAGCGCGGTCGCGCCCGAGCACCCGGACTCCTACTACAGCGTCGCCCGCCGCCTGGTCAAGGAAACACCGAACGCCTGGCAGCCCGACCAGTACGCCAACCCGGACAACCCGGCGGCGCACTACAACTCGACCGGGCCGGAGATCTGGTCGCAGACCGACGGCCGGGTCACCCACTTCGTGGCCGGCGTCGGCACCGGGGGCACCATCTCGGGTACCGGCCGGTACCTCAAGGAGGCCAGCGACGGCCGGGTCAAGGTCATCGGCGCGGATCCGGAGGGCTCGGTCTATTCCGGCGGCTCGGGGCGGCCGTACCTGGTGGAGGGCGTCGGGGAGGACATCTGGCCCGCGACCTACGACGGCAGCGTGGTCGATGAGGTGATCGGGATCAGCGACGCGGAGTCCTTCCGGATGACGCGGCGGCTCGCCCGCGAGGAGGCGCTGCTCGTGGGCGGCTCGGCGGGCCTGGCCGTCATGGCGGCGCTCAAGGTCGCCGGGAAGGCCAGCGACAACGACGTCATCGTGGTCTTGCTGCCCGACGGCGGGCGCGGTTACCTGTCGAAGATCTTCAACGACGACTGGATGGCCGACTACGGGTTCCTGGCCACGGCGACCAGCGAGGCGACCGTCGCCGACGTCCTGGCCGTCTTGAAGGGCCCGGCTTCGCGGGGCGGGGCCCTCAACGCCAGCCCGGCCCTGCCGGCCCTCGTGCACGTCCACCCGGACGAGACCGTGGCCCAGGCCATCGCGCTGCTGCGGGAGTACGACGTCTCCCAGCTTCCCGTCGTGCGCGAGGAGCCGCCGCTGATGGCCGCCGAGGTCGCCGGGTCGGTGGCCGAGCGCGACCTCCTCGACGCGCTCGTTGCCGGCCGGGCTACCCCCCAGGACCACGTGGGCGAGCACATGTCGCCGCCGTTGCCGCTGATCGGGGCGGGCGAGCCGGTGAGCGTGGCGGCCACCGCGCTCGGCGGCGCGGGCGCGGCCCTGGTGCATGTCGAGGGCAAGCCGACCGCCATCCTCACCCGCCAGGACCTGCTGGCGTTCTTCGCCGCCAGAGGATAACGAGACCCGTGGTTAAGGAGAGACTGTCCCATGACCGGCTTTGAGACGCTGGCGATCCACGCCGGGCAAGAGCCCGACCCGCTGACCGGCGCGGTCGTCCCGCCCATCCACCAGGCGTCCACCTACAAGCAGGACGGGATCGGCGGGACCCGGGGCGGCTATGAGTACTCCCGGACCGCTAACCCGACCCGTACCGCCCTGGAGGAATGCCTCGCCGCTCTGGAAGGCGGCACCAGCGCGTTCGCGTTCGCGTCAGGGATGGCGGCCGAGGACTGCCTGCTGCGGGTGGCGTGCCGGCCGGGGGATCGCGTCCTGATCCCGACCGACGCCTACGGCGGAACCTACCGGCTGTTCGCGAAGGTCCTGGCGGCCTGGGGGATCACCCACGAGCCGGTCCCGATCGACGACGTCACCGCCGTCGAGGCGCGCCTGGCGGCGGCCCCGGCGAAGATCGTCTGGGCCGAGACACCGACCAACCCGCTGCTGAACGTCACCGACATCCGCGCCCTCGCCGAGCTCGCCCACCACCACGGCGCGCTCCTAGTCGTGGACAACACCTTCGCCTCCCCCTACCTGCAACGCCCGCTGGAACTAGGCGCCGACGCCGTCGTCCACTCGACGACCAAGTACCTGGGCGGCCACTCCGACGTGGTCGGCGGCGCGGTGATCACCTCGTCGCCGGAACTGGCCGAAGGCCTGGCGTTCACCCGCAACGCCACCGGGGCCGTCCCCGGACCGTTCGACTCCTGGCTCACCCTGCGCGGGATCAAGACACTCGCGGTGCGGATGGACCGGCACTGCGCGAACGCCCAGCTGATAGCGGAGATGCTCGCCACCCACCCGGCCGTCACCCGGGTGCATTACCCGGGGCTGCCCTCGCATCCCAGCCACGAGATCGCCAAGGCGCAGATGCGGGGCTTCGGCGGCATGGTGTCCTTCCAGGTCCGCGACGGGCGCCGGCATGCGGTCGACCTCTGCGCACGCGCCCGGCTGTTCACGCTGGGAGAGTCCCTGGGCGGCGTGGAGTCCCTGATCGAGCACCCGGCCCGGATGACCCACGCGTCGACCGCCGGCTCGCCGCTGGAGGTCCCGGATGACCTGGTGCGCCTGTCGGTCGGCATCGAGGACGCCGCTGACCTGATCGCTGACCTGGAGCAGGCCATCGGGGTGTGACCCGGGTCGCCCCGGCTACTTCCACACCATCAAGACCAGCGTGACCAGCCAGATCAACGCGACCACGCCGGACAGGGACGAGGTGCGGGCCCGCTCCACGGCGGCGACCGGCACCAGGCCGGGAGCGGCGGCGGGAGCGGGAGCACTGCCCGGAGCCGGCCCGGGGACGCCGGCCTCGGCGGTGATGGACCTGGCGCTGGTGCTGGACTTGGCGGGGACCGCCTTCTCGCCGTCGTCGGCGGCTTCCGTTCCTTCTTCTCCCGAACGATCCGCGGGCGCCGGTGCGCTGACCGGCTCCTGCGGCGGCGCGGCGGAGACCACGGCGGTGACCACGGCGGTGCCGGGCGCGGTCACGGCCGGCATTGTCGCGGCCGGCATTGTCGCGGCGGATTGCAGCGCGGCCAGGGCCTTGCGCTGGTCGCGCAAGATCAAGACGAGGAGCACCGCGGCCACCACGTACAGCGTGATGGACACCGATATCCACCACCTGCTGAACTCGTGCTGGATCTGCGCCAAGATCAGCCCGAAGACCAGCACGAGGACCGAGCCGATCGCGTAAATCCTGGTGGTCCGGTACAGGTAGCCAACGACGGCTGCGTTCCCCTTGCGGATGTAGCGGGGAGTGGACATGATGGCGGCGGTGCCCGGCCCGAGGGCGAAGATTGCCGCGGCGATGTGCAATGCCAGGATCGCTTGCCCGGAAAACGACATGGCGTGATCTTAGTGGTCTGCGATCAACGCCCGGCCATCGGCCGCGATATCACGCGGCCGGAAGGTTTTCCGAATCGTCCGCGTCCGCGACTGACCGCGCCTGCGGGGCCTGCCGGGCCACATCCGCCGCGCGCGCCTGCTCCAGCGCCAGCGACTGGTAGCGCAGCGCGAACCAGGCCGCGGCGGTGAACACCAGGCCGACGATCAGGCTGCCGATCCCGCGCAGCGTGTGATGAGTGTGGGAGTTGGCGTAGCCCAAGAAGCCCGGCAACTGGTTGGCGGGCGTGATCGCCAGCGCCGCGCCGGCCGCGAAGAAGGCCAGCGCGAACAGGGCGAAGATGATGGCCGCGACGACCCGGCCGGGGGCGAGCTTTTCTTCGCCCGACTTCGAAGGCTGGTCCTGCGAAGTCAGCGGTTTCGAAGGCACGGACTCCTTCGGGGTCTCTCCATCGGTGGGCGCGAGGCTCACGGCAGGCTCCTATTGAGGGTCGGGCGGGGGCAGCGCACGACCTTAAGGTACCGCCTGAGCTTTACCGCCTGCCCCTCGCGCCCCGAGTTCGCAGGAAATCACTAACCACGTACTCCCCGAGCCGCTCGGGGGCGGCGCGCAGCACGCGACCCCCGTTCCGCTTGGCGACGTTGTCCACGAAGCGGCTCAGCCGGTCGTCCTCGGCCAGCATGAAGATGTTGAGCGCCGCCTTTCGCCTGGTCATCTTGTCGACCTCGGCGAGCGTCAGCGCCACCGTCTCCGGGGATGGCGGCCAGTCGAAGAACGGCTGCCCGTTGCGCTGCAGGTGCGCGGTTGGCTCGCCGTCGGTCACGATCAGCACCACCGGCTCGTGGTCCGGGTGCTTGTCCAGGTGGCGGCCGGCCAGCATCAGCGCGTGATGCAGGTTGGTGCCCTGGACCATGTGCCAGCCCAGCCCGGCCAGCTCCGTCTCGTGCAGTTCCCGCGCGTAGTCCGAGAAGCCGACCACCTGGATGGCGTCTTGCGGGTACTTGCTGCGCAGCAGCGCGTGCAGCGCCAGCGCCGTCTGCTTGGCCGCCGCCCAGGTGCCGCGCAGCGCCATCGAGTACGACAGGTCGACCAGCAGGCAGACCGCCGCCGCGCTGCGTCGCTCGGTCTCGGCCACCTGGAAGTCCCGCGGGGACAGCTTCACTAGGGGAGTTGTGCCCGGCCCGCCGGCTGCGGAGGCCCGGGGGATACTCCGTCCCGCGCTCTTCGCGGGTCCCCCCGGGGAAAGGGGTGACAGGGGGTTCGCCCCCCCGGGGCTACGCAGCAATCCTTTACGGACGGTGGCGGGGACGTCGATCGGCTGCTCGTCGCCGAACTCCCAATCCCGGGTGGCCCCGGTGAGTTCCCCGGCCTGGCCCGCGTCCTGCCGGTCGTGGTCGCCGTTGCGCGCGCCGTTCTCCAGCCCGGCGAAGACCCGGCGCAGCGCGGTGTCGCCGAGCCGCCGGACGGCCTTCGCCGTAAGCTCGAGGTTGCCGGCGCTGCGCGTAAGGTATCCCTGCCGCTCAAGCTCTCGCTCGACCTGGCGCAGGGCCTCGATGTCGTCGACCGCCTGGCGGCCCAGCGCCCGGCGGACCGCCTCCTCGTCCACGTCGTCGAGCGAGGCGCCGGCGTAGTCCTGCGACAGGGCGTTCTCCAGGTCGGCGAGGTCGGCCAGCTCGCCGACCGCGCTGGTGGCATCGCCGAGGCCCAGCGGCTCCTCGCCGGACATCCGCACGCCGCGCTGCGGCCGGCCCAGCTCGGGACGCCGGGCGCGCAGGGCGTCGGTCAGCGCCGCCATCTCGGCGGCCAGCCCCGCGTCCTCCATGGCCTGCGCCATGAGGTTCGCCAGTTCCTCGCGCTGTTCCGGCGACAGCGATGACAACAGCCGCTCGGCGGCCATCATCCGGCGCACCAGCGAGTCGACCAGCTCCTCCAGGTTCTGCGGGTTGTCCGGGAACATGTCGCCGAACTCGCTCATGAACTCGTCAAAGTCCACCTGGGTGTGCTCGCCGCGCGTGTCGGCGTCCAGCATCCCCCGCAGCGACGCCAGCATGTCCTTGACCCGCTGCATGGAGGCCGGGTCGGGGTTCTCCAGCGCCTGCTTCATGCCGCGGAACTGGCTATCCAGGACCTCCCGGCGCAGCAGGTCGCGCAGCTTGTCGAACGTCTCCCGGGCGGCCGGCGAGCGCCAGTCGTAGTCGGCGAGCTGCTGGATCGCCTGGGCGGTGTCGCTGGGCAGCGAGTCCAGGTCAGCCTCGCGCATCCGGGCCTCATCGCTCGGGTCGGGGAACAGCTCGGCCCGTTCCTGCCCGACCGCGGTATCGAGCAGGGCGCGGGCTTGCTCGAGCATGCCGTCCAGCCGGCCGCTGCGCCGCAGGTCGCGCTGCCGGTCGCGGACTCGGCGCAGCAGGTCATCCAGGCCGCGCCGGTCTCCGTAGCCGCGCCGCAGCAGCTCGCGCAGCGCGTCCATGGGCGAGCCGCCGCTCAGGATCGAGTCGCCCATCTCATCGAGCGCCTCGCGCACGTCGTAGGGGGACACCAGCGGGTCCGGCCCGCCGTCATACTCCCCGTACCGGTAGTTGGCCATCAGGTGCGCCTCCTACGCCTTGCCTTGTCCTGCTCGTGCCGGGGAGATAACTGCTGGCCATAGACGGACAGGCCGTCGCTGGAGTCCTTGGACAGGCGGCGCAGCAGGTACAGCCCTTCGAGGGTGAACTCGATCGCGGCGGCGGCCTCGCCGAAGGCTTCGCCGCCCTCCATGCCGAGCCGCTCCATGATCTTGGCCAGGCCCGGCACCTCACCGGTGCGGCGCAGCAACTCCGCGGCCGGCACCAGCTCACCGGTTACGATGGTGGTGCCGTCGGTGAACTTGTCGAGTAGCCCCGACAGGTCCGCGCCGCCGAGCCGGGCGCGGAATGTCTCGGCGGTGGCCCGGCGCAGCAGGTGCGAGAGCACCTCCTCTTCCCGGCCCTCCTCGCTGACCTCGAACTCCACCTTGCCGCGCAGCGTGCTCACGATGGCCGGCAGGTCGCCGACCCGCGCGACGGGCAGCTCATCACGTGGCTCGGCGGCCAGCGCCGAGCGGCGCACGGCCGCGGCGGCCGCGCTCTCCGCCGCCGCGATGGCGAACCGGGCCGAGACGCCCGACCGCGAGTCGACCGCTGGCGATTCGCGGACCAGCCGGGTGAACCGGGCGATGATCTCGGTGATGTGCGCGGGCAGCACGGCGCCGGGGTCCTTGCCGCCCCACGAAACCTCGGCCTCCTGCGCGATGAGGTCGAGCTCGCTGTTCAGCGACAGTGGGTAGTGCGTGCGGACCTCCGCGCCGAAGCGGTCCTTCAGCGGGGTGATGATGCGGCCGCGGTTGGTGTAGTCCTCGGGGTTGGCGCTGGCCACCAAGACGATGTCGAGGGGCAGCCGCAGCGCGTAGCCGCGCACTCCGATGTCGCGTTCCTCCAGCACGTTCAGCAGCGCTACCTGGATGCGCTCGGCCAGGTCGGGGAGCTCGTTCAGGCTGAAGATCCCCCGATTCGTGCGGGGGACCAGGCCGAAGTGGATCGTCTCCGGGTCGCCGAGGGTCCGTCCTTCCGCCACCTTGACCGGGTCGATGTCGCCGATGAGGTCGCCGACGCTCGTGTCCGGCGTGGCCAGCTTCTCCCCGTACCGGTCGGTCGGCTGCCGCCAGGTGACCGGAAGGTCATCGCCCAGATCCGCGGCCAGTCGCCGGCACCGCGAGCAGGCCGGCTGGTACGGGTGGTCGTTGATCTCGCACCCGGCGATGAGCGGGGACCAGTCGTCGAGGAGGGTGGCGAGCGTGCGGATCAGCCGCGTCTTCCCCTGCCCGCGCTCACCCAGCAAGATCACGTCGTGCCCGGCCAGCAGCGCCCGTTCCACGTGCGGCAGCACCGTCTGATCGAATCCCACGATGCCAGGGAACCGATCCTGGCCGGCCCTCATGCGGGCGAGTAGGTTGTCTCTGATCTCCTGCTTGACGCTGCGGTAGACGTGCCCGCTCGCGCGCAGTTCGCCGAGCGTGCTTGCCTTGGGATGCGGGCTTTGTGACTGCACCCTTCCGACACTACGTCGCCGGCCGCCGTCTTCGCACATCTGTACGCTCAGAGCTTGGTCAGCTCCCCAGCCCGTTCCCGGTCGAGGCCGCCGCTCACTTCTGGGCAGGTCTAAGGTCGGGAGTGTGATGACGGATCCGCAGGTGGTTACATCCGATGACGTGGTCGCGGCCCGGGAGACGCTGCGGGAGGTGATCGCGCAGACGCCGGTGCTGTACTCGCGGGTGCTGTCGGACCTCGTCGGCGGCCCGGTCTACCTCAAGGCCGAGAACTTGCAGCGGACTGGCTCCTTCAAGATCCGCGGGGCCTACGTCCGGATCGCGGGCATGTCCGGTGCCGAGCGGGCCCGGGGCGTGGTGGCCGCCAGCGCGGGCAATCACGCGCAGGGCGTCGCGCTGGCGGCGAGCATGCTGGGCGCCAGCGCGACCGTGGTGATGCCCGAGCGCGCCCCGCTGCCGAAGGTCCAGGCCACCCGCGGATACGGCGCGCAGGTGATCTTGCACGGCGCCTCGGTGGAAGACGCCCTGGCGGAGGCGCTGCGGTTCGCCGAGCGGACCGGGGCGGTCTTCATCCACCCCTACGACCACCCGGACATCGTGGCGGGCCAGGGGACCCTCGGATTCGAGATCATCGAGCAGTGCCCGCAGGCCGCGACCGTTCTGGTCCCGATCGGCGGCGGGGGCCTGGCTTCAGGTGTCGCCATCGCGGTCAAGGGCCTCGACCCCGAAGTGCGGATCGTCGGCGTGCAGGCCGAGGCGATGGCGGCCTTCCCGGAGTCGCTGGCCCAGGGCCATTCGATCGCGGTGCCGGCCCGCCCCACGATGGCCGACGGCATCGCGGTGAGCAGGCCAGGAGACATCGCGGTGGACGTCTTGTCCAAGTTCGCCGACCGCCTGGTGACCGTCACCGAGGCGGGCCTGGCGCGTGCCCTGCTGCTGTGCCTGGAGCGGGCCAAGCAGGTGGTCGAGCCGTCCGGTGCGGCGGCGGTCGCCGCGCTGCTTGAGTACCCGGGAGAATTCGAGCCGCCGGTCGTCGCGGTGCTGTCCGGCGGGAACATCGACCCGTTGCTGCTGTCCAAGCTGTTGCGGCACGGCCTGGCCGCCGCGGGTCGCTACCTGGCGTTCCGGTGCCGGGTGGCGGACTACCCCGGGTCGCTGGCGGCGCTGCTGCGCGACGTCGCCGGCCTGGGCGCGAACGTCTTGGAGGTCAGCCACGAACGGCTCGCCCCCGGCCTGCTCGTCGATGAGGTCGAGGTCGTCTTGCAGGTGGAGACGCGGGGGCCCGATCACTGCGCGGACCTCAAGGACAAGCTGCGCGCCGCGGGCTACCAGCCGTCGTTCACCTAGCCCCGCTAGGGGTAACCCAGGTCCCGGGTCAGGTCGTCGGCGATCTCCAGGATGATCTTGCGGAGCTCCTCGGGGCTGGTGTCGGCCTGGTCCCGGTACAGCATGAGGGACGCGCTGATGGAGAAGAACGCGGCCGTGGTGCGGATCCGTGCCCGGGTCGTCGCATCGGGGCCGATGAGCAGGTCCACGAGCGCGTACAGCCGGGGGCGGAACTGCTCGAAGCGGTGCTTGCCATCGTCGCCGCTGCGCAGGGTCGCCTGGTTCTGCTCCAGGAAGCGGAAGACGTCGCTGCCCTCGATGAGGATCGTCAGGTAGCGCTCGAGGATCTCGTGCCCGGTGGCCGGGCCCGGGGGCTGCTGCCGCGCCCAGTCGATGAGGGAGTCCATCCGGCAGAAGTGGTCCTCGCTGAAGCTGCGGACGATGTCTTCCTTGGACTTGAAGTGGTAGTACAGCGCGGCCTTGGTGACGCCGAGCCGTTCGGCGATCTCGCGCAGGGACGTCGCGTCATAGCCCTGCTCGGCGAACAGTTCCAGGGCAACCCGCTGGATGCGCGCGCGCGTGTCACCGCGCCGCCCAGCGTGCCCGTCGGCGGGAACGTCCGCGTCCATGCTCGTGTTATGCCCCTCACGGTCTGGCGCCGGCCTTTGTTGGCGGGAATTTTACTTGACGGCCGGTAAGTACGGAGCATACCGTTTCGATTGACGATAAACTACCCGGGCGGCAAGTAAGTTCCTGGTCGCCAAGTTACATGGCCGGTGGCGAAGGGGAGTAAGCGTGAGTGAGGTAACGGACGGGGCCACCGTCCCGGCCGCGGCGGAAGAGCCAACGTTCCTGTCCCACAAGCAGATCATGATCATCTTGCCGGGCCTGCTGCTGGCGATGATGCTGGCCATGCTGGACCAGCTGATCGTGAGCACCGCGCTACCGCGGATCGTGGGCGAGCTGGGCGGGGTCGCGCACCTGTCCTGGGTGGTCACCGCCTACGTGCTGGCCTCCACGGTCACGACGCCGTTCTACGGCAAGCTCGGCGACATGTACGGGCGCAAGAACTTCTTCATCTTCGCCATCGTGATCTTCCTGGCCGGCTCGGCGCTGTCCGGGCTGTCCACCTCGATGGCCGAGCTGATCACCTTCCGGGCGATCCAGGGCCTGGGCGCCGGCGGCCTGATGGTCGGGGCCATGGCGACGATCGGCGAGATCGTCCCGCCCCGCGAGCGCGGCAAGTACATGAGCTACTTCATGGCCGTGATGATGCTCGCCACGATCGGCGGCCCGCTCCTCGGCGGGTGGCTCACCGAGGCGCTGTCCTGGCGGTGGATCTTCTACATCAACCTGCCGATCGGCGGCGCGGCGCTGGTCTACCTGTCCTTCCGGATGCACCTGCCCAAGCGCCGCGTGGAGCACCGCATCGACTACTGGGGCGGCATCCTGCTCGGCGTGGTGTCGACCGCGATCATCCTCATCGCCACCTGGGGCGGCACCCAGTACAGCTGGGGATCGGCTGAGGTGCTGGGCCTGGCCGCGCTCGCCGTGGGAGCCATGGTGGCTTTCATCCGTGTCGAGTTGCGGGCCGCCGAGCCGATGCTGCCGCTGCACCTGTTCAAGATCGGGAACTTCCGGAACTCGATGATCATCACGTTCTTCGTGGGCCTCGGCCTGTTCGGCGTGATGACGTTCCTGCCGCTGTACCAGCAGACCGTGCAGGGCGCCACGCCGACCGTCAGCGGGCTGCTGATGACCCCGATGATGGTCGGCTCCATGGTCACCTCGATCCTGGCCGGCCAGTTGGTCGCCAAGACCGGCAAGTACCGGATCTTCCCGATCCTGGGTGGCCTGGTCATGGGCGTCGGCATGTTCCTGCTCAGCCGGATCGGGGTCAGCACGTCGCGCTGGATGACCGGCATCGACTACGTGGTCCTCGGCCTCGGCATGGGCCTGCTCATGCAGTTGGTCTCGCTCATCTCGCAGAACGCGGTCGAACTGCGCGACATGGGCGTGGCCAGCAGCGGCCGGATGTTCTTCCAGCAGATCGGCGGCTCGCTCGGCGTGGCGGCCTTCGGCGCGCTGTTCGCGCACAAGCTGAACTCCTACATGAGCTCGTCCGGCGCCAGCGGCTTCCACGCGCAGGGCGGCAGCTTTGACCCGGCGCAGGTCACCTCGCTTCCGCCGGGGCAGCGCGAGGTGATCTTCCACGCGATCACTCATGGGGTGCAGAGCGTGTTCGTGTTCGGGATCCCGGCGGCCGCCATCATCTTCTTGTTCGCCTTGATGATCAAGGAGATCCCGCTGCGCGGCCGGGCGCCGGGCGCGGGGCAAGACAAGCCAGCCGCCTCCGAGCCCGAGCTGATCAGCTAACGCCCGGCGGTCCCAGCCAGCTGACGGCCGCGCTTCGTTAGGCCGGAAAGGGAATGGCGTCCGACGGGGCGACCCCGTCGGACGCCTTCCGCGTCTCAGGCGCCCTGGTAAGGGACGGCCTCGACGATCTCGACGGATGCCGAGCGGCCGTTGGGCAGCGAGTAGCTGGCCTTCTCGCCGACCTTCTTGCCGGTGATCGCCGAGCCCAGCGGTGACTTCGGCGAGTACACGTCGATCGGGGCGCCGCTCTCCTCCCGGGAGGCGAGCAGGAACGTCACTTCCTCGTCGTCGCCGGCGAAGCGGACAGTCACGGTCATGCCGGGGCCAACCACGCCGTCGGTGCGCGGCGGCTCGCCGACCCGCGCGTTCTCCAGGATGTGCTGGAGCTGGAGGATCCGGCCCTCCTGCTTGCCCTGCTCCTCCTTGGCCGCGTGGTAACCGCCGTTCTCGCGCAGGTCTCCCTCTTCGCGGGCCGCCTCGATCTTCTTGGCGATATCGATACGGCCCTGTCCGGAGAGGTAGTCGAATTCGGCCTTGAGCCGGTCGTACGCCTCCTGGGTCAGCCAGGTGACGCCTTCTTCGCGCGTCTCGGTCACGGACTCTCCTCAATGCTGCGCGGGCCGACCCTCGGCCCGCGGCGAGCTGGCAGGCCTAGCGGTCGGACACGTCGTCCTTCCGCCGGGGAGCCAGCCGGTCTCCGGGGGTAATCTTTTGAGGCTAACAAGGGTCCGCCAATGCCGCGTCCAAGTCAACTGGCGCACGTCAACGGCGTGGCGTCCTCATTGCGTCCGGGTGAGCGTTTCCACTCGGGAATGCCCTCAAACCGCCAGGTCGTTCCTGACTGTTGTCGCCCGGTGGCGGCAACCCCGTACCCCCGGGAAAACAAGAGTAGACGTAGGGAGAAAACGTTGTCATCACAGCTGCCCCCCGGGGGAGCGACCCCCCGTACCCCCCGGTGCGCGTCCAATGGAGAGGCGAGTGTATCGGACGCGCTGCGGTTGATGGCTGTGCACGCGCACCCGGATGACGAGTCGAGCAAGGGCGCCGCGACGATGGCGCGATACTCCCGGGAGGGCGTGGAGGTCCTCGTCGCCACGCTGACCGGCGGCGAGCGCGGCGACATCCTCAACCCGGCGATGGAACGGCCGCAGGTGCGCGCCAACCTGGCCGAGGTCCGCCGCGCGGAGATGGACCGCGCGCGGGAGATCCTGGGCGTCTCCCAGCGGTTCATGGGCTTCGTCGACTCCGGGCTGCCCGAGGGGGATCCCAAGCCGCCGCTGCCGGACGGGTGCTTCGCGCTGGTCCCGCTGGCCGAGGCGGCCGCGCCGCTCGTCGCGGCGGTGCGCGAGTTCCGCCCGCATGTGCTGCTGACCTACGACGAGAGCGGCGGCTACCCGCACCCGGACCACATCAAGACGCACGAGGTGTCGGTGGTCGCGTTCGAGGCGGCGGCCGACCCGGACCGCTACCCGGGCCTCGGCGGTGAGCCCTGGCAGCCGCTCAAGATGTACTACCACCTGGCGTTCCACCAGGATAAGTACGTCGCGCTGCACGAGGAGATGCTGCGCAGGGGGGCTGATTCGCCCTACACCAAGATCTTCGAGGAGTGGGAGGAGCGGGCTCGCAAGCGCGCCGAGTCAGGGTGGAAGACGCTGGAGATCACCACCCGCGTCCCGGCCGGCGACTACTTCGAGCTCCGCGACCAGGCGCTGCTGGCCCACGCTACCCAGATCGCGCCGGACAGCTCATGGTTCGCCTGCCCGGTCGAGGTCCAGCGCGCCGCCTGGCCGACCGAGGACTATCATCTAGCCAGGTCGCTGGTAGACACCGAACTGCCAGAAGACGACCTCTTCGCCGGCATCCGGGAGTGTGTGACTCTGTGACATTTATCGCAGCGGTGAGTGCGGCAAGCAGCCCGCCAACCGATGACGTGCAAGCGGGCGTGCTTGGCTTCCTCGTGGTCGTGGCCATTGGCGTGGCGCTGGTGTTCCTGCTGCGGTCGATGAACAAGCAGTTCAAGAAGATCGGCCCCAAGCCCGAAGAACCCGGGGAGACGGGGGACGCCGAGGACGCCCTGGACGAGCACCCTGTGTCCGGCCAGGTGGTGGCCGGACACGTGATAGCGGACGACGTCGTGGCCGAGCACCCCGGCGCCGGCGCGGCGGCCGAATCTGGCGCCGAGCCAACGGCCGGCCACTGACCGCCCGCTCCTAACTGCTCAGTCCACGCCCGGCGCATGGCCTCAGGCAGGCCCCACCACCCCAGCGGGGTCAGCCGGTCATCCTCATCGATAGCGCCCAGGACACTCCACATCGCTGTGACGTGCAGGAATAGGCCCTCCACGGACAGGTCGTCGTAATCGTCGTCGGCGTAGTCGTCGTAATCGTCGAAGTCATCGGGCGGCTCGGCGCTGCCGGCGACGCCAGTGGGACCGCTAGGGGCGTCGTCCTCGCCGGGGTCAAACTCCCGCACGTACCGGGCCAGGTCGGCCGCGGAGGCGGGCGTGCCCGGGCCCCCGCTGGCCAGCGCGGACATGACCGCGAGCCAGTCGTAGTGGTCGAGGGCGCAGACGGCGGCCATCGCGGCCGACAGCTCGTCGGGCTCGTCGGCGTCCGCGCCGAGGCCAAGGTCGGCGTCGCTGAGGTCCTCCTCGTCGGCCCACTCCAGGGCGCGGGCGAACTCCTTGTCCTCCGCCGACAGCGGGTCGCCCTGCGGCGAGGCCACCGAGGCGGCGAGCGTGAGCCACATCTGCGCGTCGTCGGCGGGCAGCGTCCGCGCCTTGTGCCCGCTGAACGCCACCAGCATTTGCCCCGGCCAGCCGGGCTTGGCGATGTCGGCGCGCAGCCGGGCTGACGCGGCGCGCAGGGCGGTAGCGGGCACGGGGCGCGAGCCGACCGCGTCCAGCACGGTCCCCAGCGCGTCCAGCGCCTCGGCGTCGGCCTGTGCCCAGTCGGCGATGAGCTGCTCATCCTGTTCATCCAGGAGCGCCGTCATCGGCACCCGGCCATCTGCCAGCGGGGTGGACATCCAGCGCTCTTGCAGCGCCACGTAGTCCCTTCTGGCGTCGGCGTCGCCGCCCGCGAGCCGGTCGGGGCTGATCTCCCCGTCCGCCACGCGTTCCTCCAGGTAGTGCACCAGGCGGGTATGCATCTCCTCCTGGAGCGGGCTGCGCTGGGCGGGCTCCTCCCAGACGTGCAGCCCGATGATGCCGGTTGGCTCGGTGCCGGTCGATTCCAGCCAGCCGTGCACGTCCCCGAACGTGGCTTTTTGGTCGGCGATCTTCGCCAGGATCGACTCGGCGGAATCCCAGAACGGCACGGACAGCGGGTTTCCGGCCGCGACGAGGCCCCGGCGCAGGGTCGGCAGCGACGCGAGGGCATCGCCCGACGGGACCCGCAGCAACGCCAGTGCCACATCGCGCCGGGTCAGCTTGGCGGGCGGTCGCCCGGCGATCTCGGCGACTCGGTCAGCGGAGAATTCCACGAGTGGCAGCGTACGACGGACGGCGGGGTGCGCGCATCGCCCACCCGCCCCTCAACCGCATTACGAGCTGCCGTCGCCGGCTGCTACAGCTGCGCGCGGCCGCCTAGGTAGGGGCGCAGAACCTCGGGGACGGTGACCTTACCGTCGGCGGTCTGGTAGTTCTCCACCAGCGCGGCCAGCAGCCGGGGGGTGGCGATTGCCGTGTTGTTCAGCGTGAAGGCGAATTTCACGGACCCGTCCGCGTCGCGGTAGCGCAGGTTCGCCCGGCGCGCCTGCCAGTCGTGCAGCGAGGAGCAGCTGTGGGTCTCGCGAAACTTGCCCAGCGACGGGAACCAGGTGTTGATGTCGTTCATCCGGTACTTGCCGGCGCCCATGTCACCGGTAGCGCACTCGACCACCTCGTAGTGCAGGCCCAGGGCCTGCAGCAGGTGCTCGGCGGCGCCCAGGATCTCGAAGTGCCAGCGATCGGATTCCGCGTCGTCGGCGGCGCACATGACCCACTGCTCGACCTTCTCGAACTGGTGCACCCGCAGCAGGCCGCGCACGTCCCGGCCGGCGCTGCCGGCCTCGCGCCGGAAGCACGGGGAGATGCCCGCGTACCGGATCGGCAGTTGCCTGAGGTCGAGGATCTCCCCGGAGTGCAGCCCGGTCAGCGCGACCTCGGCGGTGCCCGCCAGGTAGAGGTCATCCGCGGTGATCGCGTAGGTCTCCTCGCGGTGCGCGGGAAACTGCCCGGTGCCAGTCAGCGGCTCCTCGCGGACGAGCACCGGCACCGAGATCACGGTCGAGCCCACCTCGATCAGGTGATCGAGGGCGTATGTCAGCAGCGCCCGCTCCAGCATCACCATCTCGCCGACCAGGGCGTACGCCCGCTCGCCGGCCACCTTCCGGGCGCGGGCGAACTCCGCCCAGCCGCGGTTTTCCAGCAGCTCGACGTGGTCCTTGGGCTCGAAGCCGAACGCCGGCGCCTGGCCCCAGGTCCTGATCGTGACGTTGGCGGTGTCGTCCGCCCCGACCGGGGAGCCCTCCCAGGGGATGGTCGGGGTCTGCAGCATGAGCGCCTGCAGCTTCTCACTGACCTCGGCGAGTTCCTCGCGGACCTCCTTGAGGTGTGCGTCTTGCTCCTCGTGCTCAGCCCGGAGCCGGATGCGGGTCTCCTCATCGGCGCGCGCGAATTCCCTGGCGAAGCTCCTGCGGCGGGCCTGGGCGTCGTCAAGCTCACGCTGCAGGTCGCGACTGGCCTGGTCCAGGGAGAGCAATTCGTCGACGTCGAGCCCGATGCCCTTGACCCGCACGGCGTCCTTGACGGCCTGCGGGTTTTCCCGGATGAAGCGCCTGTCCAGCATGGCCAAACGCTACCAAGCGGCCGCTAGTGCGGTGGCCTTTCCGGCGGGTCCTTCAGGCCGAGCATCGTCGCCAGGTCGCTCAGGGTGAGGTCGAACATCGGCGCCGGGTCGTCGAGCGCGAAGCCCAGGTGCCCGAAGGCTTCCATCGCCACCGCGCCGTACAGCAGCACCCAGCAGCGCAAGAACACCAGGATGGCCCCGTCGGGGACCTGGGCCTCCAGCGTGTCGCGGAAGCTCGCCAGCTGCGGGCGCAGCCGCGAGTCGATCGCCGCGTCGGCCGGCACCGGGAACGGCGACACCGCCCACAGCTCCAGGAACAGGGTGTAGAACGTCGCGGCGAACTCCAGCGCGCACTGCTGGGCGATGTCGTGCCCGTCGTCAAGACCGGGGACGGGCACGCCGAACAGCAAGGCGAACTCGCCCCGGTGGCTCAGCGACCAGCGCCGGAACTCGTGGCAGGCGGCGACCAGCTTGCGTGCCAGCATCAAGCGCGGCTCGTCGTGGCCGGCCGGCGGCCGGGCGGCCTCGGCGATCGCCCGGCGGATGTCGGCGGCCAACTCGCGGAAGATGTCCGCGCACACATGCCGGATGAGCTCCTCCCGGCTGTCGTAGTACCGGTACAGGCCGGGAGCGGTCATGCCCATCTCCCGGGCGATGGCCCGCAGCGAGGCGGCCTCGGCTCCCTGCTCGACGAGCAGGCGGCGCGCGGTCGCGGTGATCTCCTCCATGGTCGTCGCGCGCACTCGTTCCCGGCGAGTCGGAGCGCCTTCTGCCAACTGGCACCTCCCAAAATCGCGTACGACCTTGACTGTAGTTAACGCCGTATGCGAAGTTATCATCGTAAGCAGTTTACGGTGTTTACTAACGTGATCACTAGTACTACAACGGTTGGCTGTTATCTGATCGGCGTGGCTGCGTGATCTGGGCCGTGTCGCGGGCCAGGGTTGGTGCATGCTTGCTGTCGTGGATGACGCGTGGACCGCTGCCGGGGACGGGCATGCCGCGTGGTCGGA
>JAICYD010000034.1 GCA_025934375.1 Streptosporangiaceae bacterium
CGCGACCGGCGATAAGGAGTGATTTACGTGAGACCATGGTCAGCCTTTTCTGGTGGGGGTCCGCGATGTAGGGCCATCAGATAATGCCGTGCTTTCAGATAATGCCGTGCTTTCAGATAATGCTGTGCTTTCAGATAATGCTGTGCTTTCAGATAATGCGGCGGCCCATGAGCGTTTCCTTGGTGCTCTCCCGCAGGAAGCCGAGCATCAGCCGCCTGACGTCGGGCGGCGACTTGGTGGCGGCCCACCACATGGTTTTCGAGATCCTGGGCAGGGTGGGGTTGATGAAGCGCAGGTCGCGCTCAGTCCAGCCCCAGTGCCTGGGCACGAACGGAGCCTCGATGAGCCGCTGGTACAGCAGGTCCGCCGCGTCGGCGCCGGAGACCTGCCCGGCCTCATACGCATCGCACTGAGCGACCATCTCGTCGAACAGCTCGGCGTATCCCTCGTGGTCGGACCAGTGCAGGCCGGGGTTCTCGACCTCTTCCAGCTCGAGCAGGTGCGCCTCATTGCCGTCCTTGCGCCAGCGCCGGAACGCCTCCAGCGCGCGGAACGTCCCGGCGTTCGATCCCCACGCCCAGATGCGGAACACCGCGGTCCACAGGGCATAGTCGGAGAACGAGTTGTACGCGGCGTTCACGAGCTTGTCGTTGCCGTCGAAGAGCGCCTGCTGACGGCGGTCCACCCCGGCGAAGCGCTCCGCCGAGAAATCGTCGTCCCGGATGGCGCGCAGCACCCGCCAGGCGAGCACGTTGACCACCTCGCAGGTGTTGTGCAGGCCGCGGGAGAACAGGGGATCGATGAACGCGGCCGCGTGCGCCATCAGGACCCAGCGGTCGCCCACCGTCTGGCTCGATGAGTACTGGACGCGATCGGTGCTCACCCATTCCCGGACCGGCCGTGCCCCTTCGAACTGCCGGGCCACGTCGGGGAACCGCTCGACATGGTGGCGGAAATCCTCTTCTGGCGTCGCGCCGGGCGTCTTCGGGTACCGCCGCGGGTCCAGGGTGAGGCCGACGCTGCAGAGGGGATTGCGCGACGACTTGTGGTTGTCGAACGCGATGACCCAGAACCAGCCTTTCTCGAAGACGTGGTGCACCGTCCCCTCGTACCAGGGAGCCGGGGGCGTGTCGGCGGGGGAGCGCCGGAATACGTCATCGGTCGACGGCACGTCGAGGAAGTGGTTCCAGAGGGCGCGCGAGTGATGCCGGTACCGGCAGGGCTCCTCGCGCAGGCCCAGTTTCTCGGCCAGCACGGACCGGTAGCCGCTGGCGTCGACCAGGTACCTGGCCCGGAACTGCTCGCCGCGGTCCGAGCTGACGGTGACCCCCGAACCATCGAAGTCAACGTCCGCGGTGGTGAACCCGGTCCGGGTGGTGCACCCGTACTTGACGGCCACGTAGTAGAGGTACGCGTCAGTGTCCTGGCGGTACATGTGGGCCGCCGGGTGGAGCAGCAGCCGCGGGAAATTGAACATCGTTAGCTGCTGCGGATCCTGCGGCATGCCCTCCTGGTGCTGCAGGAAGCCGAAGTGGACCTTCTGCCCGTGCGTGGCCGACACGTTTCGCTGGCATCCGGTGAACGTCGCCAGCGAAAGAAGCTCGGGCACGTCATAGCGCAGGGCCATCGTGCGCAGCGTGACCAGCATATTCGGGATGGTCGACTCGCCGATGGCGAACTTCGGATGGGATTTGCTGTCGAGCAGTAGCACCTTCGCGCCCTGCCGGGCCAAGATGGCTCCCAGCATTGAACCGGCGAAGCCGGAGCCGATGATGGCGACGTCGAAGAGTTCCTTTTCCGTCTTCACGGTCTGCACAGTCCTGCTCCTTGAGGCGATCGGCTTATGATTTGGCCGAATGAGGAACACGGAGCCGCCGGCCAACGACCGGCCAGCCCGCTACCAGATGCTTGAACTCTTCGGCCAGCTCGAATTCGCCCTTGGCCAGCCGCTTTTTCATGAAGAGGGTGAACCCCTCGTGGACCAGCGAGCCGATCTCGGCCGGAGGGACCTTCTTCGCCCACCTCAGGACGCTGAGCATGCCGAGCACGCTCGCGTCGACGCACTGCCGGTCCGGATCGTCCAGTCCGAACACCGGCGGGACCACGTCGGAGCGGGCCAGCCGGTCGTTGATCGAATCGGCCGCCGCCTTGGCGTCGAGCTGGCCCGCGGCAACCGCCTGGCAGGCCTCGTTCACCTCCCGCAGCAGCTCTAGCAGCGGCGCGTACGGCGACCGGTCCGGGATGACCTTGCCCCGCCACCACGCGTGCTCCAGCGGTTCCAGCGCCGCCGTGTCCCGCGAATCGAGGAACTTGGCGTAGACCCGGGTGACCTCGAGGGTGGCGATGATCTGTCCGAGCGCCCAGACGCGGAACCACGCGTTCCACAGGTTCCAGTCCCCGAACGCTATGTAGGCGTTCGCAACGAGCTCGTCATTGAAATCGAGCAGTCCCTGCTCGAGATCCTGCATGTGGGCGAAGCGCTCGGTGGAGAAATCGTCGTCGCTGATGGCGTCCAGCAGGCGGTGGCACAGCGCGTGCAGCGTCTCCATCGTGTTGGACATGCCCCGGGAGAACAGCGGGTCGATGAACCCGGCCGCGTGGGAGGTGAGGCACCAGCGATAGCCCACGGTCTGCCGCGAGGAGTACTGGAGCCGTTCGGTGCTGACCCAGCTGCGGACCGGCCGCGCCTGCGTGAACTGGGCGGCGATGTCCGGGTAGCGGCCGAGGAAGCGGTCGAACTCCTCCGCTGGGGGGCAGTCCGGCTTCGGGTGGACCCGCGGGTCCAGCTGAATTCCGACGCTGCACAGGGGATTGGTCGCTCGGGCGTGGTTGTCGAAGGGGATGATCCACATCCATCCGCCCGGGAACAGGTGGTGCAGCGTACCTTGGTGCCACCGGCTGGGGAACCGCGTTTCCTGTTGTCCCACCTGGTCAAACGGCCGGACTCCGACAAAGTGGTTGAACAGCGTCCGGGAGTGGTGCCGGAACCTGGTCGGCTCCTCCCTGAGGCTGAGCTTCGTCGCCAGGACCGAGCGGTAACCGCTGGCATCGACGATGTACCTGGCGCGCAAAGTGGTCCCGCGGGCTAGGGTGACGGTCACGCCGGCGGAGTCGATGTCGACGTCCTCGACGGGCTGCTGCTGCCGGACGGACGCGCCGTACTTCACGGCGACGGCCAGCATCCATGAATCCACGTCCTGGCGGAAGTAATGGTTCTCGGTGTTGAGGATCTTCGGGATCTGGAAATGTGTCCGCTCGGCCGGGTCTTGCGGCTTGTTCTCCCGGTGGTAGGCGAAGCCGAAGTTCCGTTTGATGCCGCACTGCGTCGTGATGTTCGCGTATACGCCTTCGAACGTCGCGAGATGCTTGATCTCGGGTACTCCATACCGCTCCGCCATGAGCCGCATCATCATCGATGTGAACGGAATCGTTGATTCGCCGATGGTGAACTTCGGATGGCTGCCGGCGTCGATCAGGACCACCTTGGCGCCATTCCTGGCGAGGCATGCGGAGAGAATGGATCCAGCCAGCCCTGAGCCGACGACTGCGACGTCATATTCGGTCTCGCGATTACTCATGTCCAGCTTCTCTCTCCGCTCGCAATTTCGTGAGGGATGCGCCGCCCGGGGCGGCCGTGGCTGTCCCGCCACCATATTTCATCAACTGTTGAAGTCTACGCCTGTTGAGTTCATACGGCAAGGTTCGTCGGCCCTCACCGGGGGAGGGAGCCGCCGTGCGGTGACGTTGTCCCTGGTCAGGAGGCGGCGGAAGTCGCGGGGCGCGGTGGTCTTGACCCACAGCAGCATCATCAGCCGCCGCCAGGAGGTGAAGCGGTAGTACCGGGCCCGGGGGTCCGCGAAGCGGTACAGGGGCGGAACGAACGGGGCCGTGGCCAGCATCCGGAAGATCCGCTGGGCGGCCGTCCCGGGGCTCACCGCGCCGCTGTCGACCCGCTCCATCTCGCGGAAGAACTGGCTCAGCAGGCTGGCGAGCCCGGCCGGCGTGCGGAACCACAGAGGGCCCGCTCCGAGATCGTCGACAGGCTCCCAGGTCGGCCCGGAGTCCATCCGGGCCCGCTTCAGCGACAGGTCGGCCAGGATCTGCCAGAGCAGCCAGACCCTGGAGAAGGCGTTCCAGAGGGCGAAGTCGCAGCAGGCCGTCCGCGCGGCCGCGAGCATCCGGTCGTTGAAGTCGATGAGCGCGTCCTGGAAGCGGGCCACCCGCTCGAATTCCGCGGCGGCGGGGGAGCCGTCCTTGAGGATCCGCAGCATCGCGGCGGCGAGCGCGTGGACCACCTCGGTGGCCATCGTCACGTCCCGGGAGAGCAGTTCCTCCGTGCGAGCCGCGGAACGTTCCACCGCGAACCACTGGGCACCGGACGTGACCGCCGCGCTGCGCTGCCACGGCTGCGCGTCCCGCCATGGCTGCGCGGGCCGCGAGCCGGCGAACTGGGCGGCAATCGTCGGGAACCGCTGGGTGAGCAGGGCGAACGCTTGCTGGGGATCGGCCGGCAAATCCGCGAAGCGATCGGGATCCACGGCGGCCGTCACCCCGCAGAGCGTGCTTCGCGCCTCGCTGTGATTGCCGAACGGGACAACCTGGATCCAGCCGCCCGGGAAGAGATGGCTGACGGTGCCGGCTGACCAGGGCGTAGCGCGGGGGTAGTCGGAGGGCTGCAGGCATCGCTCCAGCGGGCGGACCCGGGTCATCCGGGTCGCCAGCACGCGCGAGCGCAGCCGCAGGGCATCGGACCGGATGGCCACGCCCTGGGAGGCCAGCAGCACCGAGCCCGGGCCACTGGCGTCGACGACGTAGCGGCAGCGGAAGTCATCGCCGCTGGAAAGGGTGATGACCGCGCCGTCCGGCGTCAGGCCGACCGCGGTGACGACCGGGTCGCCGGCGACGCGCAGGGCGCCGTACCGGACCGCGACCCTGCGCAGGTACTCCTCGGCCGCCGGCCGGTTCACGTGCCATTCGGTGTGCTCGCCCGGCACGTTGAACTGGACCACCTGGCGCGGGTCTTGGGGAACGCCGGGCTGGTGGTACAGGAAACTGATGTTCTCCTTTGTCCCGCTGGCCGCGCGGATCTCGTCGGGCAGATCCGTGAAATGCGCGAACGCCCCGATCTCGGGCACGCCGAACCGGTCGGCGAGCAGCCGGAACACCTCGGAGGTATAGGGGACGGTCGTCTCGCCCGATGGCTCCGTCCGGTCACCCTCGGCGTCGGCCAGGAGCACCCGCACGCCCTGGCGGGCGAGGATGGCCGCCAGGATGGCCGGCGCGAAATGGCTGCCCAGGATGGCTACGTCGTAGTCGGCAGTCTGAGCCTGCGCTGAGGTCATGCCCGCTCCGTTCCTTGAGCGCGGCGCGGTACCGGCAGGTAGCCGTGGGCGCTCATCCAGTCGAGGTAGAGGCACAGGAGCCGCTCGTCCAGCGGAGGGCACGCGATCCCGGTGCCGTCCAGGGCGCTGTCGGCGTTGGCGACCGCGTAATCGATCGCATCCTCGCCGCCCACCACGAATTCCTCGACGACGTCCATGACCGGGTGCAGTTCGTTGGGCCGCCCCCCGTAGCCTTGCCGCAGTGCGTCCCACCAGGTCTGCACCGGGACCGGCGCGACCGGCCAGCCGCGGCGCCGCAGGACCGCGATCACCTCGCTGAACCGCATCTTGCGCCCGTTGACGAGGTGGTAGGTGGAGCCGGAGGCGCGGCCGGAGAACGCGATCCCGACCATGGCCGCGGCGACGTAGTCCACCGGCGTCATCTCGACCTCGAGATCGATCTGGGGCGCGATGCCCAGCTCGATGCAGCCCTTGATCACGCGGGTGGTGAAGTGGGTCGTGAGGCACGCGCCGGTGCGCGAGTCGCCCAGTACCCGGCCGGGCCGGTAGACGTTGACGACGACTCCGCGTTCCCTGGCCAGCTCCACCAGGCGCTCCGCGGCCCACTTGGACTGCACGTACCCGGTGACCAGCCGCCCCGCCCCGGCGATGTCGTCGTCTTCCCCGATCACGGTCCGGCCGCCGGCCGGCAGGCCCCAGATGCCATAAGTGGAAACATGGTGCACCGGGATGGGTGCCGCGTGGCAGGCGAGGCGGAGAATCTCCTCCGTGCCCCGGACGTTGACCGGGCGCAGTTGCTCGTAGGTGTAGCTGAAGTTGACCCAGGCGCCGTTGTGGACGATGGCGTCGATCCGGCCGGCCAGGGCCGAGAACTCCTCGGCGGGCAGGCCGAGCATCGGGTCGCTGAGGTCGGCCCGGACCACCTGGATCCGGTCTTCGGCAGCCGCCGGCCACGGCAGGTACCGGGTGAAGTTGTCCCGGATCCGCTGCCTGCCGTCCGCCGCGTCGCGGCACCGGACCAGGCAGTGCACGGTCGCCGGGGTCGCGGCCAGCAACTCGCTGAGCAGGTAGGCGCCGATGAAGCCGGTGGAGCCAGTGAGCAAGATGTCGTGCGGCGCGGTGATGACGGGGGCCGGGCCGGCCGGGCGGATTCGCGGGTCCAGCGTGACGTCGCGGGCCAGCCAGGCCGGGTCCGCCGGGCCGCCGGCAGTATCGCCGGCAATATCGCCGACAATGGCGCCGGCGCCGGCTGCGGTCTCCTCCGCCCCCGCGTCGCCTGGCCGTGCGGTGCCCTGGGGTGGCGGCGCGGGCCGGGCGGGGTCGCGGGCCCAGCCAAACTGCTCCATCAGGACGTCCGCCCAGTCGTGGACTGTGGTTCGCTCGAACAGCTTGCCGGCCTTGACGGCAATCCCCAGGTCCCGCTTGCAGCGGCGTACGATGTCCATGACCATGACCGAGTCAAGGCCGCCGTCCATGAGATCGGCCTCCGGGTCGATCTCACCCGGGGCGACTCCGAGGATCTGCGCGCCGGCCGTGCGCAGGTAGCCGGCCAGCAGGCCAGCGCGGATGGCCGAGCTGGACGGGTCCTCATCCGCGACGGCGAGCAATTGCGCGCGTAGCTCGCTCGGCTCGCCCGCCTCCGGGGACCCGTCGACGGCGATGCCGGCCAGGAGGGGACGCTCAACGCGGGCCTCCATGACCGGCTTGAACACCGACCAGTCGGCGGCGCACACCACGTGGTGCGGTTCTCCGCTGTCCAGCAGCGCGCCCAGCAGGTGCAGGCACTGGTCCGGCGCGAGCGGCCGCAGGCCGGTGGACTTGAGGAACTCCATGACGTCCTCGCCGAACAGCCCGGAATTGGAGGCCCACGGTCCCCATTCGACGGCGAGCCCGGGATGGCCGCCCGCCGCCCGCTGGCAGGCCAGGCCGGTGAGGAAGGCATTGCCCGCCGCGTAACTGGCGAGATGCTGCGAGCCCCAGGTGGCGGCGATCGAGGAGAAGCCGAGGAAGAAGTCGAGCGGCGCCCCTTCGCTGAGCCGGTGGGTGAGCCAGCCGCCAATCACCTTAGGCCGCCACACCGCCCGGTACGCTTGCGGCCGCACATCGCGGACGAACTGGGGGGCCGATACGCCGGCCGCGTGGACTACACCGCGCAGCGGCCGGCGGCCATCCCTCAGCTTCCGGAACAGCCTGGTCATGGCGGCTTCGTCGGTCACGTCGCAGGCGACCGTTTCCACCTCGGCGCCCAGCCGCTCGAGGGAACGGACCGCCTCGACGCGGGACCGGACCGGAGCGTCCAGCTCGCCATCCCACTGCGAGCGGGCCGGCAGCCGGCTTCTCGCGAGCAGGACGAGCCTGCCCGCGCCAGCCCGGGCCAGCCAGTGCGCCAGCGCCACGCCGATTCCGCCGAAGGCCCCGGTGATCAGGTACGTTCCATCCGGCCGGACTGGTGGCTCGCGGCGCCGCTGGCCGCCGGGCGCGGTGCCGGGAACCGGGGCGGGGGCCAGCCGGGAGACTAGGCGGCGCTTCCCGCGCAGGGCCTGCTCATCCTCGGCCGGGCTGCGGGCCAGCGCCTCGAGCAGCCGCGCGGACTCGACCGCGGGAACGGCCGGGTCGAGGTCGATCAGGCCGCCCCAGTGGTCGGGATGCTCAAGCGCCAGCACCCGGCCCAGCCCCCAGCAGGTGGCGGCCAGCGGATGGTGCCCCGCTTGCGCCGGCTCGGCGGCGACCGCACCCCGCGTGAGGAGGGTCACCTTGACCGGGTCGGGTCGCGGACGGGCGGTCAGCTGCTGGGTGAGCGCGATCACGAGCAGGTCAGCGCGCGCGGTGAACTCCTCGATCGCCTCGCGGGAGGTCTCGTCCAGCACGGGCGCGTCGAGGCCGGTGCAGACGACGACGCGGGCCGGGGCCGGGGTGGTGGCCAGCCACGAGTCCAGCACTTCGCCCACCGCGCCGGCGTCGGGGACCAGTTCGCCGCCGGCGGCACCCGGTGCCCCGGCCAGGGGCACCGGGGCCACGACCGCGGTGGCGCCGGCCGACCGCAACTGGCCGGCGATGGAGTCGGCGGCGCCGTGCCGGTCGGCGAAGAGCAGGTATCCCTGGCCGGCGAGGCTGGCGGCCGCGTCGTCGGCTGGCGGGCTCGCACCCGCCGCCTCCGGCCAGTCCACCCGGTACAGCAGTTCGGCGGGGTCGCGCCACGGCTCGCCGGCCGGGGCATCGGGCACGGCGGGCGGCGTCGCGCGTGCTCCGCCCAGGCACACGCCTTCGGCGTCGAAGAACTCCGCGCGGCCGGCGGTTCCGCGTTCCGGTGCCCGCCCCCGCACATAGCGGACCCGGGACGGATCGGCGCAGCTCATGCGGGCGAGTCCGGCCGCCAAGCGGGCCGGCGGATCGCCGGCGCCCGCCCAGGCCATGGCGGCGGTGGCCGCGTCCGCGACGGCCGCCCAGCCCGCCGCTGCGGGAACGAGCGCGACGAGGACGTCGCCGGCGCGGTCGCCGCCCAGCACCTGGTCGATCGCGTCAGCGGACGCGGCCGGGAGGGCGGAGGGGTCAACGGGCCGCCGCTGAGGGTATCGCGCCGGGTCGAGGAGCGGAGGGCGGCGCGGGGCGGCCGCCGGGCGGCGCCGGAGCGCGGTCCGGGCGACCAGCCGCCAGGGGGCACCCGCCTTCTCCTCGGCCTCCGTTATGCCGCGGAATTCGCAGACGGCCTGGTCATCGCCGACGTCCAGCACCGACAGCTGCACCGTCTGCGGCAGCCCCTGGTGACGCAGCACGGCCCCGCAAAGGGCGGCGTCCTCGGCGCAGTGCCAGCTGCCGCCGAGCCCGTCCCCGGCGGCGGCGATGGCCGCGGCGGTGAGCGCGCCCAGCTTGAGGTCGGCCTGGCCCGCCTCGCCGGCGTGGGCTTGCCGGTCCCAGGCGCCGTCATCGGGCGAGAGCTCGTAGGTGGGGCAGGCACTGCGCAGCCGCAGCCCGACTCCCTCCAGCCGCCCGGTCACGGCGGACACCGGGGCGGCCGGCTTGAACCAGAAGGAATCCCCGTGCCATGGCGTCGACGGGAGGGTCACCCGCCGGGGCTGATCACCACCGTGGAAGGCCGGCCAGTCCACGCGCGCGCCGCGCAGGCTGAGCAGCCCGGCCGCCTGGGCAAGGACCTGCAGGTCGGATGTTCCGGGGCGGAGCGAGGGGATGAACTCCGCGTCCGGGTCGCTGATGCCGCGGGCGGCGAGGCCGCACAGGACCGGGGCCGGCCCGAGCTCGAGGAAGGTCTTGACCCCCTCGTCGTGCACGGCGCGTACGCCCGCGCGGAACAAGACCGGGCTGGCAGCGTGCCGCACCCAGTAGTCCGGGCCCACCTCCTGCGCGGTCCACAGCCGTCCAGTGACGTTGGAGATGAGCGGAACGCGGGGCATGCTGAAGGTCAGCCCGCTGATCGCCTCCCGGAACTCGCCGAGCACCGGGCCGATCAGCGGCGAGTGGAAGGCATGCGAGACGGCGAGGCGGCTGGCCCGGATGCCGAGGCGCCCGAGCTCCTCGATGACCGCGTCCAGTTCGCCAGCGGGACCTGACAAGACGATCTCGTCCGGTCCGTTGACGCCCGCGATGGCCACGTCCTGGTGTCCGGCCAGGGCCTGCTGTATCACCTGCTCGTCGCCGGTCACCGCGGCCATCGCGCCGCCGGGCGGCAGCGCCGACATGAGCCGCGCCCGGACACTGACGAGGGCGGCGGCGTCTTCGAGCCCGAAGACGCCGGCGACGCAGGCCGCCGCAATCTCGCCAACGCTGTGACCGAGCAGGACCGACGGCCGGATTCCCCATGCCGCCCACAGTCGCGCCAGCGCGTACTCCAGCGCGAAAAGGGCGGGCTGGGTATAGCGGGTGTCGCCGATCGGGGACGGCTGGCCAGGATCGGGCCAGAGCACCGACTCGAGCGGCTGGGCCAGATCCTGGTCCAGCAGGCCGGCGCAGCGGTCGAAGGCCTGCCGGAAGGGCGGCTCGTCCCGCAGTTCCCGCGCCATCCCCGCCCGCTGGGCGCCCTGGCCCGTGAACAGCCAGCACATCCTGCGGTGGCGGGCCTGCGGCAGCACGGTGGTGACGGCATGTCCCCCGTCCGCGTAGTCATGGAGCTGCGACTGGACGCGGCGGGGGCTGTCGGCGACGACGGCGAGGCCATGGCGCTGCCGGGGCCGCCCCACTTGCGTGGTGTAGCAGAGGTCCGCGAGCGCGAGGTCCGGGTGGTCATCGAGGTGGGCGGCGTGCCGGGCAGCGGATTCCCGCAGGCTTTCCTGGGTGCGCGCGGACAGGGTGAAGACGTCCCAGCCCCGTCGTGCCCGGCTGGCCGGGCACGGTGGCGGCTCGCCCACGATGACGTGCGCGTTGGTCCCGCTGGCGCCGAAGCTGCTCACCCCGCCGACTCGCGGGCCGTCCGGCCAGCGCCGGGACGCGCTGGTCACCTCGACGTGCAAGCGGTCCCACTCGACGTTGGGATTGGGCTGGCGGAAATGCAGGTGCGGGGGTATCTCGCCATGCTGCAGGCACAAGATGAGCTTGATCAGCCCGGCGACGCCAGCCGCCGACTCCAGATGGCCGACGTTGGTTTTCACGGAGCCGACCAGCAGGGGAGAGCCGTTGGCGTGGTGGCGGCCGATCACGGCTTCCAGGGCACGCAGCTCGATCGGGTCGCCGAGCGCGGTTCCCGTTCCATGGGCCTCGACGTAGCCGATCTCGGACGGCTCGGCGCGGGCGGCGGCCAGCGCCTGCCGCAGCACCGCCTGCTGCGAAGCGGGGTTGGGCACGGACAGGCCGCTGCTACGGCCATCGTGGTTGACGGCGGTGCCCCGGATGACCGCGAGGATCGGGTCCCCGGCGGCCTGCGCGTCCGCGAGCCGCTTCAGCACCACGATGCCCGCCCCCTCGCCCCGGCCGTAGCCGTCGGCGGCGGCGTCGAACGTCTTGCACCGGCCGTCGGCCGACAGGGCACGGAACTTGCTCATCAGGACGAATCCGTAGGGCGCGAGCATCAGGTTAACCCCGCCGGCCAGGGCCATGTCACACTCGCCGAGGCGCAGCGCCTGGCAGGCGTCGTGCAGCGCCACGAGTGACGATGAGCAGGCGGTGTCGACCACCTTGCTCGGCCCCATCAGCCCCAGCGTGTACGAGATCCGGCCGGCCATGAAGCTCGGCTCGCCGACCAGCTGGTAGGCGTCCACGTGCCGAATGTCGCCGATCTGCTGTCGCAGCCGGACGTAGTCGGTCGTGCTCACGCCGAGGAAGACGCCGGTCGCGCTGCCTTCGAGGCCATCGGGGGCGTACCCGGAGCGTTCGAGCGCCTCCCAGGCGACCTCCAGCGTCAGCCGCTGCTGCGGGTCCATGCCCACGGCCTCGCGCGGCGAGATGCCGAAGACCGCCGGTTCGAAGCGGTCAACCGGGCCGCTGAGAAAGCCCCCGCGGATGACGTGCGCCTTGCCCGGCGCCTCGGGATCGGCGTCATAGAAGGGCGCGGCGTCGGCCCGCGCCGCGGGGAACTCGCCAGTCGCGTCGACTCCGTCGCACAGCAGGCGCCAGAACGACTCCGGGTCGTGGGCGCCGCCCGGGAAGCGGCAGCCAATCCCGGTGACCGCCACTGGCCCGGGCGGGGCGCCCCGGTCCCCGGCGGCCGCGAGGGCCTCCTGCAGGCGCTCGATCGTCCGCAGAGCCTGGACCAGCTCGCGGCGATCGTGCCGGGCTGGGGCCGCGGAGGCCGGCGATCCGTCCGCACTGTCGGGCATCACTGCATCCCATCATCGACTCATCGTTTGTTGAACTCTACGAGCGATGAATTTATTGGTCAAGCGCTGGTCCTCAGATGCCGCGATGCGGGCGGCTTCTCTTGACGCTGGAGCAACGGCCCGTTAGGCTCCATACTTGTTGATTTCAACGGTTGATGTATTCCCAGCCCACGCAGGATGGAACGAGACATGAGCCGAACCGACCATGGCAAGCAATTCGACGTCACCATCATCGGATCGGGCCTCGGCGGCTCGACCCTCGCGGCGGCGCTGGCCCGGAACGGCGTCAGGGTGCTGCTGCTTGACGGAGGGACGCATCCGCGATTCGCGGTGGGCGAGGCCACGATCCCGTACACCAACGTCACTCAGCGCCTGATCGCCGACCGGTACGGGATCCCCGAGCTGAAGAACCTGTGCACGCTCGCCGACAGCACGCGGGCCATCGGCCCGAAGTTCGGCACGAAGACGCACTTCGGCTTCCTCCGCCACGAGGAGGGCAAGCCCCAGGACCCCCGCGAGGTCAACCAGTTCCACACGCCCCCGGCCCTGCTGGCCGAGGCCCACCATCTCTACCGCCAGGACAGCGACAGCTACGTCTTCCACCTCGCCCTCCAGTACGGGGCCCGGGCCCGGCAGAACTTCCGCATCGCGGGCGTCGACGTCGACGGCTCCGGTGTCACCATTCACGGCGAGAACGGCGACCAGTACCGTTCCCGGTACGTCGTGGACGCGGGCGGCTTCCGCTCACCGCTCGCCGAGGCGTTCAACCTGCGCGAGCAGCCGACGCGCTTCAAGCACCAGTCACGCTCGATGTTCACCCACATGATCGGGCTGCCCCATACGGACGAGCTCTGGTCCCGGCCGAGCGCTGACCGGCCGCCGGTCCCGTGGAACCAGGGAACCGTTCACCACACGTTCGAGCGCGGGTGGTTCTGGTACATCGCCTTCAACAACACAAAGCTGTCAAAGAACCCGCTCGCGTCGGTCGGGCTGACCCTCGACCCGCGCCTCTACCCCCGGGACCCGTCGCTGACGCCGATGGAGGACTTCATGTCCATCGCGTCGCGCTTCCCCGACATCGAGCGGCAGTACGCGGGCGGGGTTCCCGTCCGGGAGTGGGTCTCCACCGATCGCGTGCAGTACTCCTCGAAGCAACTGGTCGGTGACCGGTGGTGCCTGCTCGCGCACGCCGCCGGCTTCCTGGACCCGCTCTTCTCCTTCGGCCTCGCGGTCACCGGGGACGCGGTCAACGCCCTGGCCTGGCGCCTGATCCGGGCGGTCAAGGACGATGACTTCTCGGCCGGGCGCTTCGAGTACATGGACCGGATGCAGCAGGCGCGCCTGGACTACGTCGACGAAGTGGTCAACGCGGCGTACACGGCATTCTCCGACTTCGACCTGTGGAAGGCCGTGTTCCGCTGCTGGGTGTGGCCGAACAACGCCGGCACCTTCCGCCTTCAGGCCGCGCTCAGCAAGTTCCGCAAGGACGGGGACGACGAGCACTTCCGCGCGCTGGAGGAGCCGCCCTACCTGGGCATGGACTGGCCGGTGCACGAGGGGATGAAGCAACTGTACGACCTGATGGTGAGCCGCTGCGACGCCGTCCAGGCCGGGCGGATGAGCACCCGGGAAGCGGCCGACGATCTCTGGGGCGTGCTGAGCACGGCGAACTTCATGACCCAGCCATTCGGTTTCGGTGACCGGGAGCGGCGCTTCATGCACCCCACCCCCATGGTCGTCGCCAAGTCGGCTCTCTGGGCCCGGCGGAACGCCGACCCCATGGTCAGGCAGATGCTGCTCGGCGTCGGCAAAGAGGCCGTCGGCAGCCGGCTGCGCGGTTCCCGCATCTTCTAGGTTGAGGGGTGACCGCCAGGAGCCGGGCATACTCTGCCAAAGCCGGGTAGTTTGCGCATATGCGCTATCTGGTCCGGGAACGGCTTTTCGACATCAAGGACGATTTCTGGGTCACTGACGAGGAGGGCCGGCGGGTCTTCTTCATCAACGCCAGGCTCGTATCGCTGCACCATACCCTCGTGCTCGAAGACGCCGCGGGCCGCAAGCTCGCCTCCATCAAGCACAAGCTGCTGACCTTCACCGATGCCATCAACATCGAGTACGACGGGGCGGTGGTCGCTACCGTGCACCGGGCGGTCTTCTCCCCGCTGCACCACCGGGCGCACATCGACCTGCACGACGGCGGAGGAAGGCTCGAGGCGGTCGGCAACATCATCGACAAGGACTTCGAGATCCGCGACGGCGGCCAGGTGGTGGCGCGGATTTCCCGGAGGTGGTTCGCCATCCGCGACGCCTACGGCGTTGACGTGGCGCCCGGCCAGAACGACGCTTTCATCATCGCCGTCGCGGTCTGCCTCGACCGCATCCACCACGACGAGGAAGCGCGGCGCGGGTAGCCGCGGATCAATGGCTGCTGCCGGGAATCCAGCTTGAGGGCGGTGCCGGCGGTCGGCAGTGGGTCAGCCGTGTGCCTGATGGCATGATATGTCTGGTTGGCGGACAGGGCCGGCGCAGGTCCGCGTCCGGCCCGGCGACGACGGGGAACGGATCATCCGGGAGGGCCACATGCTTTCCTGTGCGGGACCGGCCGAGGAGGCAGCCTCGGCCGCCAGGGCCGTGACCGACTGCCTGCCCCCCGCATACGTGGACTGCCTTCTCGACACTGCCCTGGAGCCGGTGCTCGACGCCGCGGTCCAGCGGGGCGGGCAGGCCGCGAAGCGGAAGAAGACCGCCGGCGATGCCTCGGAGGTCGCGAAGGCCCTGCTGGCGGTGACGGTCTGCGACCCCGCCTGCGGCTCGGGGGGCCTGCTGATCGCGGCGGCCCGTAGGATCGCCCGGCGAGTCGCGCAGGCCCGCGAGGGGAACCAGTCAGCCGACGCCCTGCGGCGCGCGATGCGCGAGGTGGTAGGTACTTGCGTCTACGGCGTGGACGTCAGCGGGGAGGCGGTCGAGCGGGCGAAGGACCGCCTGCGGATCGCGGCCGACGTCCCGGGGATGACGCCCCCTTTCCTGGACGGTCATGTCAGGCAAGGTAATGCCCTGATCGGCGCGAGCCCGGAGCTGATCGAGGGCGGTGTCCCCGATGAGGCGTTCCGGCCAGCCGACGGCGATGACCGCCGATATGCCCGCTCCCTGCGCCGCGCCAACGCCAGGCCGCACCCGGGGCAGGCCACCTTGTTCAGCGAGCAGGGCGGCGACGCCCACTCCAACGAGGCGCTGGCGAAGTCCCTGGCGAAGATCGGGCGACCGCGCCCCGCTCCGCAAGGCAGTGTTCCGCAAGGCCCGCAAGGCAGTGTTCCGCAAGGCCCGCAAGGCAGTGTTCCGCAAGGCAGTGTTCGGCAAGGCAGTGTTCCGCGAGGCAGTGTTCCGCAAGATAGTGCCCGGCCAGATGGTGAGGCGCCGGCCGATGACGGCCGCCAGGCGGCCGAGTACCGCAAGTGGCGCGACTCGGCTGCCTTCCGCGCGAAACGCCTGGTCGCCGATGCCTGGTGCGCGGCCTTCGCCTGGGCCAAGACGCCGGACGCGCCGCCCGCGATCGTCAACCGGGTCCTGCTGGACCTGCGGGAACGGGAGGCCGAAGGGATCCTCCCGGAAACCCTCGCGGAGATCCTCCGGCTGCGCGGCGAGCACCGGTTCTTTCACTGGCACCTGGAGTTCCCTGACGTCTTCCGGGTTCGCGAGGGACAGACCCGATGGCAAGGCGGCTTCAACTGCGTGCTGTCCGCCCCGCCACAGGAGAAGATCGACCGTCGCGAGGGCAGCGCGGTCTTCGGCTTCGCCACTCGCTCGGGCGCCTATCCGGACTGCGCGGCGGGCCTGGCCGAGCCCGGCCGGCCGGCGCTGCGCGCGGACCTGCTGTTCGCGGAGCGGGTCACCGCGCTCCTCGCGCCCGAGGGCCGCGCGGGCTGCGTCGTCGCCTCCGCGACGGCGGCCGCCCCCGGCGCCCGGCACCTGCTCGGCGGCATGATGCGGCGCGGCGAGCTGGCGTCCCTGTATGACTTCCCCGGTCCCGGTGCCCGGCTGTGCCTGCTCACCATCGCGGCCCCGCCCATCGCCGGCGGTCCCGTGTTCGAGGGTCCCGTGCTCGAAGGCCCCGTGCGCACGGGCACGGTCCCCGGCAGCAGCACCGCCCACAGCACTGCCACGAGATTCGCGTTCTGGCTGGACGGCCCGGCCGCACTGGGCGACGACGGCCGGACGTACACGCTGACGCCGGGCGAGGCCGCCCTCATCAACCCGAATACGGGCGCGCTGCCGGCCTTCCGCGGCGCCCGGGACGCAGCGCTCATCGCGGCGATCTACCGCCGTGTGCCGGCACTCTGTAACGAATCACGGCGGGACGAGGCGAAGACCGACGGGAACCCGTGGAGGATGAGGCTGGCGACGGCGTTCCCCCGGGCCATGGCCGGCCCCGGGCTGCTCCGCGCTGAACGGGAACTGCGAGACGAGGGCTGGGAGCCGGCCGGGAGCACCTTCACCCGCGACGGCCAGCGCATGCTCCCCGTCTATGAGCCGCCGATGATAGACCTGTTCGACCACGAGGTCGCGAAGCCACGGCACTGGATCGCCGAGCACGGCCCGGTCGCCGTCCAGCGTAAGGGCGAGACCGCCGAGCGCCCCGGCGTCGCGGACCGCCTCGCGGAGCTCGGCTGGAACTGGGAATGGCTGTGCGCCTGGCGCGCTCCTGTATCTGACCGGACAGCCGTCGCGGTGCTCCTGCCGCGCGCGGCGGCGGCCGGGTCCCTGCCCTTGATGCTGCCGCGCGTCGTCCCCCCGTTCGCCGCGGCCCTGATCGCCGCGCAGAGCTCACTGGTCTTCGAATACGTCGCCCGGCAGAAGGTCGACGGTCCCGTCGTGCGGGCCGCCGACTGGAAGCAGCTTCCCGTGCCGGCCCCCGACACGCTGGATCCGCACCTGCCGTTCATCGTTCCCCGGGTCCTTGAGCTGGTGTGCACCTCATCCGACATGAGCCAGCTGGCCAGGGACCTAGACGACACCGGGGACCCGTTCGCCTGGGAGCCCGACCGCCGGGCCAGCCTGCGAGCGGAACTGGACGCGTTCTTCTTCCGCGTGTACGGGGTCGGCGAACGCCGCGACGTGGAGTACGTCATCGATACGCTCCTGGGCGACGACGGCGGGCGCACCCGGGAACTGATCCTGGCCGCCTACGACCGCATGACCGAGGCCGACGCCGCTGGAGCCGACTACCAGACCCGGATCTTCCCGCCCCCGGGGCACGGGCCCCGGCGGCAGCGCTCCTGACGGCAAAACCGTCCGGCGAGCATTTCCCGGCGGGTTGCTAACAGTGAGGCTGGTGATGGTGCCGGCGGCCGTCGGCGCCGATCTCGTCGGGCGGGGTGAACACCGTCAGCAAGTGCGCGTCGAACCCGGCCAGGTCAGGTGCGCCGAAGCCGCACAGGCACTTCCAGTCGCCTCGGGCTAGCTCGGCGGTGCCCTGCTCGCGGGCAGCCTCGGCATGGACCTGGCCGCCGGCGTCCGTGTCGCCGGCCGGGATGAACTGCTCGCCCAGGTGATCGGTGAGGTCATCGGTGCTGGCCGCCTGGTATCCGCACGCGCATCGGCAGGCGCTCATGCCAGCACCGCCCAGACGCGCTTGGCGTCGTTGCCCGGCAGCACGTCCCAGCCCCAGTCCTGGCTGAGGGCGCTGACCAGCTCCAGGCCACGGCCGCTCTCGTCGGTGGCGGCCGCCCGACGCTCGATGGGCACGCCCAGCTCGGGGGCCAGGTTGTCCCAGACTTCCAGCCGCAACCAGGTGCGGTCGGACAGCAAACGCAGCCACAGCACCGGCAGCCTGCCATGCATGTCGTAGCGCGGCTGTCCGTCTGGTCCAGTCGCCGCGCGGAACGCATTCGTGGTGAGCTCGCTAATGACCACATCGCAGTCATCGGCCAGCCTGCCCAGGCCCCAGCCGGCCAGCGCCATTCCGGGCGAACGCGCGGGCAAGGCGCGGCACGGTGGGCAGCGCGCCGACCGGGCCAAGGCCGGCCAGCAACGGCCAGGCCTGCGCGTCGCCGGGCGCGGCTTGGGTTCTCGACGGTTCCGGGGTTCTGGTCATGAGTGCGAGACCTGTGCTCTCCATTGTGCGCCAACTTTCCGGGATTGGTAATTGCCGATCAAAGTAGCCCGCGCTAAATGTCGTCGACAACCTGAGCAGAGAAAATGCGATGGCTATTTTGTGATCAAATCGGCAATGGGCATAACCGGATTATTCTGAGAACTGGGCCATGCCGCGTTCGCGCCCGTGCATCGGATCCGGCCCTGTCACGGGAGGCGGTTCTGCACCGGATCGAAGCGTGCACCGGAAACCGGGGTGCTCAGCAGGCCGCGCCATCGCTAAGCTTGACATGGCCTCGTAGCCCGTGGACTACAAGGCAGGCAGTGAAGGATGAGGAGGTTGGGTCGCCATGACGAGCGACACGTTCACCGACTGGCGCAAGGCCACCTACAGTCACGCCAACGGTGACTGCGTGGCGGTCGCAGCCGATCAGCGCGTTATCGGCGTCCAGGACACCCGGGTTCGGCGTGGACAGACTCTGGAATTCCCGGAGGCCGCGTGGCGGGTCTTTGTCGCGGCTGTCAAGCGCTTGGACGCGTAGCTGGCGCCCTTTCACTTGGAAGTCAGCGGCGTACTGGCGTGTTCGACTTGCGGGAGATATGACTAGTATCGAATAATGGGCTTACGGTGATCTATCGCGGTTTGCAACTCCTATACCGCGTGTGGACGGGAGGCCCAGGATGAGCAGTCCCTATGTCCGGCGGCTACGGCTCGGAATGGAGCTGCGAGCTTTGCGTACCGAGCGCAATATGACCCAAGCGCGGGTAGCGCGACTCATCGGGAAACGCGAAACGACATCTCCCGGCTGGAGAACGGGCAGAGTGCCGACCCCGCAGATGTGCTGAACCTACTGGAGGCTCTGGGCGTTGAGGACGAGCGGTGGCTGGTGCTGACGGCCATTGCTCGCGATGCGGGCGAGTCGGGCTGGTGGGAGTCGGTCAAGCACATCGGGGTACGCCAGGCGCTCTACGCCAACCTGGAAGCCGGAGCAGCCACCATCGTCAAGTACGAGCAGACGGCTCTGCCGGGACTATTGCAGATCCCGGACTACATACGGGCGCTGACCATGGTTGGCGCCGCGATAGAGCCGGTATCGGGGACCATGGACGGCATCCTTGCCGGGCGTGCGGGCCGTCAGCGTAACCTGCGCCGCCCTGGCGGTCCATCCGTCGAGATGATCGTCGATGAGTTCGCAGTCCATCGGCACGCTGCCCCCGCCGGCGTGGTGAAGCGGCAACTGCGGCACCTCGTCGAGGTCGTAGAGGGAGGCCAGCTGAGTATCACGCTCCGGGTCCTCCCGGTCCAGGCGCAGTTCAGGGACTTCGCGGTCCCGCGCTGCGCGTTCTCGATCTACGCCTATCCGGACCCCGGCGATCCGCGCGTGGTGGCGATCGACACGGTGACGTCCGACGTGATCTTGACCGACGAAGCCCAGGTCGCCCCGTACGAGCGCATGTACGAGCGGCTCCGCGAGGCGGCGCTGTCACCCGAGGAGAGTGCCAAGCTCCTCACCGAAGCAGCCGACGCGCTCCCGGATGACTGAGGCCGCCGGCCCGCTCCAGATGCTCGCGTTTCCTTTCATATCCGATACTTATCGCTTGCTTATTCGAGTTGATTGGGATAGAGTTCGATGTAGCTCTTCTAGTGAAACGTTGTTTTTCTGAAGGGAGGTGTGCCAGGTCGTGGACATCACGTACGGCAGGGAGTTCCTGGCTGGGCGATATCGGCCTGGCGCGCGTGACCAGCGGCTGGAGGAGTTCGCCCAGGGCCGGTGGGGAGATGCCGCCCGGCCGTCGGCGCGGCTGGCCTCGGGGTGGCTGGCGCTGCAAGCCAGTGACGTGTCCCGCCCGGAGGTGCTCGCGGAGGCGACCGGGGATGAGCTGCTCGGGGTGGGGCGGGCCTGGAAATCGCTGGAGACGTGGTCCTTCTGCGGGAAGCTGGCCGTGGTGCGGGAGCTGATCCGCCGCTTCCCGCTGAACGAGGACGACGAGCCGGGGGCGGAAGCGGGCGGGCTGCCCGATGAGTGGGACCCCCGGCTGCACCACGAGGTCGCCGCCGCGCTGGGGATCTCCGTGGTCGCGGCGGGCAAGATGGTGAACCTGGCGTGGACGCTGGATGCGCGGCTGCCAGGAATCAGCGAGGCGCTCGCGGATGGCCGCCTGGACCCTGGCCGGGTGAAGATGATCGTGGACGAGACCGCCGTTTTGGACCGCGAGGACCTGTTCGGCCGGGCTGAGGCGATCATCCTGGCTGGCCTGCGGGGCTGTAAGACCTGGTCAGACCTGCAGCGCCTCGTGCAGCGCGCGGTGATCACCGTGGACCCCGACGGTGCGCGCAGGCGCCGGGAGCGGGCCGAGCGGGAAGACGCCAGGGTGCGGTTCTGGCGGGAAGCCGCGGGGACCTGCGCGCTGCGGGGTACCGGCCTGCCCACCGACCAGGCCCTCGCGGCGACCGCGAACATCGAGGCCCGCGCCCTGGAGTACAAGGCCGCGCCGGTCAAGCGGCCGATGGACATCCTGCGCGTCATGGCCTACCTCGACTTGATCAACGGCGTGACAGTCGCGCAGCGAGCCGCGTGGGCCCGGGCTGAGGATGCGGCTCGCGCGGCCGGGGCAGATCAGACCGAGGCAGATCAGACCGGGGCAGACCAGAACGAGGCAGACGGGCAGGCCGCCCGCGATACCCGCCTGCGCGATGCCGCCGCCCAGGCCAGGGACAAGGTCCGGGAGAAGGCGCGAGCCAGGGCTGGCCAACGCGACGCCAACCCCGGCCGCCCCGGCCAGGGTGAGGACGCAGACGACGGCCGTCCAGGCGACGCCCACGACGGGAGCGCGAACGGAGACGGGCCGGGCGATGGTCGTCCCGATGGCGGGGGTGATGGCAGCGGTCCAGACGGTACCGGCGGTGGGGTGCCGGGTGGGGATGGCCCGGATGGCGGCGCAGGCGGAGGCGGGCCGGGCGATGGTCGTCCCGATGGCGGCGGCGAGGGACGGGGTTACGGGCGGCTGCCGCAGGGTTACTGGATCGGCAGCTCGCCTGGCGGCTACCCGCGCGGAGGCCAAGCCCCGGGAAACCTAGCCCCGGGAAACCTAGCCCCGGGAAACCTAGCCCCGGGAAACCTAGCCCCGGGAAACCTAGCCCCGGGAAACCTAGCCCCGGGAAACCTAGCCCCGGGACGTCAAGCTCTGGGAACCCTAGCCCGGGGGGACCACGCCCTGGGCGGGTTGCCCTGCACTCAGTGCGGCGTCGGCGTCGGCGTCGGCGGCGTCTGCGGGCTGCCCATCCGGGCGAGCCTGACGCTCCCGGCGGGGGCGGTCCAGTGGCTGGCCGAGGGGGCGGGAGGATGGCGCGGATTCGCCGGCACCCCGGATGGCACCCCGGATGGCACCGGCGGCAGCAGCAGCAGCGGCGGCGGCGGCGGCGGTGGCGGCGGCACCGGTGCTGGCGGTGGCGGCGGCGGCACCGGTGCTGGCGGTGGCGGCGGCGGTGATGATCCGGGTGGTGGAGGCTCTGGTGACCGTGGTCCTTGTCCCGCGTGCGGGAATCAGGGCAGCGGCCGCATGCCCGGCACTCCCGTGCTGCCCGTCCGCGGGAACCTGACATTTCCGCTGCTCACGCTGCTCGGCCTGGCGGAGCGGCCGGGTGAGGCGCACGGCATGGGGGCGCTGGATGCCGGACTGGTGCGCGACCTGGCGGCGGCGGGCGCGAGACACCCGGCGAGTGAGTTCTGCGTGACCATCACCGACGAGCGGGGATTCGCGATCGGGCACGGCTGCGCGAAGCCCATCCGGGGCAGGGCCGTCCGGAGCAAGGGCGCGGCGATCCCGGCCGGCCTCGATCGGGTTTCCTTCACGCCCGCGGGCAGGACCGGCCCCAATGGCGGGTTCGGGGCCTGGACGCTGACCGTGCCCGGCGCGCCGGCGCCGTTCACCGTGGACATCGGCCCGGTCCCGGTCGACGACTGCGACCACCGGCACGCCAGCGCGGGATACGCGCCCAGTGCCAGGCTGCGCCACCTGGTCCAGGTCCGCGACGGCGCCTGCTCGTTCCCGGCCTGCTCCCGGCACGCCCGGGACTGCGACTTCGAGCACGCACAGTCATTCGATGCGGGCGGACCGACCTGCGCTTGCAACGCCCACGCGTGCAGCCGCGCCTGCCACCGCATCAAGCAATCACCCGGCTGGACCGTCACCAAGCCCCGACCCGGCTGGACCCAGTGGACAACCATGACCGGCCGCACCTACCGGCAAGGCCCCTGGCGCTACCCGGCATGAGCAAGCGGTGGTCCGCGTGTCGGCGGGGCACCCGAACCCGGTCATCTTCGCCGGAGCCGGCCCAGTGAACGGCAGCCTCGGTTAGGTGGGCGAGGTCATTTTCTGCGCGGCCGCCTTGACCGCCTGCCGGATCCGGGAGTAGGTGCCGCATCGGCAGATGTTGCGCAGCTCGTCGAGATCCGCGTCGGTGATCTCGCGGCCTTCCGCGTGGGCCCGCTTTACCTTGGCGACCGCCGCCATGATCTGGCCTGGCTGGCAGTAGCCGCACTGGGCGACGTCGTAGTCCAGCCAGGCCTGCTGCATCGGGTGCAAGTCCGCGCCTACCGTGGCGGGCAGGCCCTCGATAGTGGTGATCTCGTCGGTCGGTTTGATGTCCTTCACCCGTACTGAACAGGGGTTGAAGGCCAGGCCGTTGATGTGGCAGGTGCAGGCCTTGCAGACGTCGAGCGCGCAGCCGTACTTCGGCCCGGTGACACCGAGGATGTCGCGGAGCACCCAGAGCAGGCGGAGGTTGTCTTCGGCTTCCACGGTGACCTGCTCACCGTTGAGGATGAAGGCGTGAGTGGGCATGGCGGTGAGTCCTTCAGAAGGCGTTGCCGAGGCCGTCGGTGGGTGACTGCGGCGTGGACGGTTCGAGCGGCAGCGGCGTGAAGCCGAGCGCGGCGTGGTTGATGGGAAACCGGGTCGGCAGCGTGCCGGTGGCGCGGGCGTACGCGCAGGCGACTGCCGCGAAGGCGGGCGCGACGCCGAGCTCGCCGGCGCCGCTGGGGCTGTCGCTGGCGCTCGGCATCACGATGACGCTGATGTCTAGCGGGGTGTTCCACTCGCGCGTGTAGAAGTAATTGTCCCAGCTTCCCTCCAGCGGGATGCCGGCCGATATGTGCAGGCTGGAGGTAAGGGCCAGCGCGATGCCATCCTGCACGCCGCCGATCATCTGCGCCTCAAGTCCGCGCGGGTTGATCGTGAACCCGGCGTCGACGACGACCAGGGCCCTGGTCACGCGCGGGCCGGCCACGCCGTCGCTGATCGGCCGGGTGACCGTCGCCGCAGTGCAGTCGATGTCGACGAGGACCGCGATCGCGCCCCGGTACTCGCTGTGCACGGCGATTCCCTGCGCCGTGCCCGGCGGCATGGCCTTGCCCCAGGCGCCCGCTGCCGCGGCCTTGTTCAGCACCGCGAGCAGCCGCTGGTCCTTGAGGAAGTTACGGCGGAACATCACCGGGTCCTGCCCCATCTTCTTCGCGAGCTGGTCGACGATGAGCTCCTGCGCGCACGCCACGTTCGGGGAGTAGATGTTGCGCATGCTGCCGGTGCTGAACCGCAGCGGGATCTCGTTCAGCGCCTGGACCGTGACCCCGAAGTTGTACGGCGACGACTGGGTGAGCTCGAAGATAGTCTGCGAGAGGGCCAGGCCGCCGGCGACGGGCAGCTTCGACGCGGTCGCGGTGACCATGTCACCGAGCCCGTGCCCGAATTCAGTCTGCACGCTGGTGTGCCGTTGCTCGTACGTGAGCACGTTCCCCAGGGCATAGGAGGCCCGGACGCGGGATACGCACATCGGGTGGGCCCGGCCCTGCCGGAAGTTGTCGGTCCGAGACCACGAGAGCTTCACCGGCTTGCCCATCTTCTGTGATGCTTCGGCGGCCTCTAGCGCGGCGTCGTGGAAAAGGTGCCTTCCGAACGAACCTCCGCCCTCGGTCACGTGAACCGTGACCGCGCTCACGGGCAGGCCGAGTGCGGCGGCAATCGCGCCCTGGGCCACGATCGGCGCCTTGAGGCTCGACCAGATCTCGGCGCTGCCCGGCCGAACGTCGGCGATCGCGCAGTCGGGCTCGAGCGGGCTGTTGCTGGCGAACGCGAAGAAGAACTCGGCGTCGACGGAGCCCGCGAGCAGGGACAGCGGCGTCGTCAGGTCCGGGAGGGCCGCTTTGAGCTGCGCTTCGACGGTGTCATCGGACTGGCCGTCCACGGTGCCGGGTCCCCAGGTCACGTCGATCACCTGGATCGCGTCGATGCACTGGCCGAACGCCTCCGCCCTGATGGCGACGCCGTGCGCGAGAGCGGCGACGTCGGTGACGCCCGGCATGGCCAGGACTGCCGCTACGTTGTTGACCGACACGACGGTGCCGTTGATCGTCGGCGGCCTGGCGACCATGGTGGGCTTGGCCCCCGGGACCTGGAGGTCCATGGTGAACTGCTTACGGCCGGTGACGATGTCGCGGGCGTCAATGCGGCCCTGCGGAGTGCCGAGGATGGTGAACGCGGATTGCGGCTTGAGCTGTGCGGTCACGGTGAGGGTCGTGCGGGCGGCGGCCGGGGCGGCGAGCTCGCCGTACGTGGCCGTCTGGCCTTCGGGTGCGGTTATCACGCCGTGGCGCGTGGTCAGCAGCGCCGGGTCGGTGTCCCACGTGGCGGCGGCGACCTCGACGAGCCGCTGGCGGGCGACCGCGGCGGCGGCCCGGACCGGGATGTACATGCTGCGCATCGAGTTGGAGCCGCCGGTGAGCTGGTTCATCAGGAGCTCGGGGCGGGCGTCCGCCAGCGTTATGGTGACCTTGCCGAGCGGGAGGTCGAGCTCTTCGGCAACCATCATCGCGATGGCCGTGGTCATGCCCTGGCCGACTTCGGCCCTCGGAACGGCGAGGCTCGCGGTGCCATCCCCGTTGACCACGACGGTGATGAGGCCGCTCGTGGGGGCGGCGGCGAGATCCTGCATGTCGCCGAGGTCAAAGATCTCCTCGGGCTGGGGAAGGGAGGGGACGGCGGCCCTGGTGGCCTGCGGGCAGGCGAGGGCGGCGGTCCAGTCGACCGCGACGGCCAGGGTTGGCGCGGCGACCAGGTAGCCGAGGAGCCGGCGGCGGTCCAGCTGTTTGGCCATAACGGTTTCTCTCCACAGAGCGAGTGGTTATGGCGCGGGTAAGGGGACATTACCATCTGGTAACTAGGGGCGGCAGGGCGTTGTGAACATGCCGGCCTGGCGGCTGGGCATGGCGGCCGGCTGGCCTAGATTGTTCGGGTGAATGCGGTACTGACGGCCAAGGGGCTGTCCGCGGGGCACGCGGACCGTGTCATCTTCTCCGGAGTCGACCTCGTGGTCTCGCCGGGCAAGGTTCTCGGGCTGGTCGGCGCCAACGGGGCCGGGAAATCCACGCTGCTGCGGATGCTCGCCGGGCTGGACCATGCTGCGCTCATCAACATGGGGCGCGAGGCCGGGTCGGTGTCGCTGAACCCGGGGACGGCGACCGTCGGGTACCTGCCGCAGGAGCCGGAGCGGCGGCCGGGCGAGAGCGTGCTCGCGTTCATCGGGCGGCGGACCGGGGTCGCCGGCGCCGCCGCTGAGCTCGACGCGGCGACAGCGGCACTGGAGGCCGGGGAGGCGGGGGCCGGGGACGCGTACGCGGAGGCGTTCGACCGGTGGATGAACCTGGGCGGAGCGGACCTGGAGGAGCGAACCGCGAAGGCCGCTGCCGCGCTCGGGCTCACTGGGCACCTGGGAACCCGGGGGCAGCTGGAGACGCCGATGACCTTGCTGTCCGGCGGACAGGCGGCACGGGCGAACCTCGCGTCGCTCTTGCTGTCGCGGTACGACATCTTCCTGCTCGACGAGCCGACCAACGACCTGGACATCGAGGGGCTCGCCATCCTGGAAGACTTCATCGTGAAGCTGCGGGCCGGGACGGTGCTCGTCAGCCACGACCGGGCATTCCTGGAACGGACGGTGGACCAGGTCCTCGAACTCGACCTGGCGCAGCAGTCGGTGCGCTTGTACAGCGGCGGGTACCTCGCGTACCTGGAAGAGCGGGCGATCGCCCAGCAGCACGCGCGGGACGCCTACGAGAAGTACGCCGACCAGAAGGATGCCCTGGCCGACCGGATGCGGATGCAGAGCAGCTGGGCGGACAAGGGGGTGCGGCAGGCGCGCGCCAAGGCTCCCGACAAGGACAAGCACAGGCTCTCCGCGCAGGTCAACCGGACGGAGAAGCTGGCCGGCAAGATCAAGATCACCGAGCGGATGCTGGAGCGGCTCGAGGTCGTGGACGAGCCGCGCAAGGAATGGGAACTGCGGATGACGATCGCGGCGGCACCGCGCTCGGGGACCGTCGCCGCGACGTTGCGTGACGCGGTCGTGTCGTTCGGCGGCTTCACGCTCGGCCCGGTGAACCTGCAAGTGAACTGGGCGGACCGGATCGCCATCACCGGGCCGAACGGAGCGGGCAAGTCGACGCTGATTGGCGCGCTGCTCGGGCGGGTGCCGCTCGCGTCCGGTTCGGCGTCACTCGGGCCCGGGGTCCTGGTGGGGGAGGTAGACCAGGCGCGGTCGCTCTTCGGCGGCTCCGCGCCGCTGCTTGAGGCGTTCGCCGCGCAGGTGCCCGGCCAGGTCCCAGAGGAGAGCCGGACGTTGCTGGCCAAGTTCGGCCTGAAGGCGGGCCACGTGCTCCGTCCAGCCTCATCGCTGTCACCGGGGGAGCGGACCCGGGCCGCGCTCGCGCTGCTGCAGGCGCGCGGGGTGAACCTGCTCGTGCTCGACGAGCCGACCAACCACCTCGACCTGCCCGCTATCGAGCAGCTGGAGTCGGCGCTGGACGGGTACCCCGGGACGTTCCTGCTGGTGACGCACGACCGCAGGATGCTGGAGTCGGTGTCGCTCACCCGCCGGCTCCTCGCTTCTGATGGCCGGGTCGCCGAGGCCGACGTGGCCTGATACCCGGCAGCGTTCGCTGACAATCCGACACGGAGTCCGAAACGGCGAATACTTCTCATTGGTGCGTTTGGTCAATGCTTCCCCGGACGTCACAAAGACCGCAAGCGACCCCTTGGCAGCAGGGGAAACAATCTCTAAATCATCGGAAATTACTCTGTGGTGGGGAGTGGCCTGGGCTTTTCTTTGCCTGTGCCTGCCTGGGGGGTAATAATCGATAAAGTCCAGGATCGCGGCGAGAAAGGGCCAGGTTCACCTGGGTCACGGGGAAAGTAGCGTGCTGCCATGTCGTCAACAAACCTGCTGGAAGGCGCCCCCCTGGCGGGCGCCGCGTTCGCGGCGAACCAGATCGCCGCGTGCCTAGAGCAGGTGCGGGAGCCAGTGCACGTCATCGGCACGCCCCATGGCGGCCCGCGCGGCCTGGCGCTTGCCAGCCAGGCAGTGAAGGCCGGCCAGGCGGGCTGCTACCAACTGGGCACGCTGCCGCCGCTGTACCCGGAATGGCTCGGCGACCGCGACTTCGGCCAGGCGCACGGCGTTCGCTTCCCGTACGTGGCCGGTGAGATGGCGCGGGGCATCGCCACCACGCGGATGGTGATCGCGATGGCCCGCGCCGAGATGCTGGCCATCTACGGCGCTGCCGGGCTGGATGCCGCGACCATCGAGCGCGCGGTTCACGAGCTCAGCGAGGCGCTTGGCCGCGACTGCCCCTGGGGCGTCAACCTGATCTATTCGCCGGCTGAGCAGGCGCTGGAGGAACGCACGGCCGACCTGCTGCTGCGCGGCAACGTCCCGATCATCTCGGCGTCGGCCTACATGGACATCACGGCGCCGCTGGCCAGGTGCGCGGCGGCCGGGCTGCGGCGCGACCCGGCGGGCCGGATCGTGCGGCCGGTGCGGATCTTCGCGAAGGTGTCCAGGCCCGAAGTCGCCGAGAAGTTCATGTCGCCCGCTCCCGCCGGGCTGCTCGCGGCGCTGGTGGCCCGCGGCCAGCTGACCCAGGACGAGGCCCGGCTGGCGGCCGAGGTGCCCATCGCCGAGGACGTGACGGTCGAGGCGGACAGCGGCGGCCACACTGACAACCAGCCCCTTGGCGCGATGCTGCCGGCGATCCTGGCGCTGCGCGACGCGGTCGCCGCCCGCCGCGGTTACCGGATTCGGGTCGGCGCGGCCGGCGGCCTGGGCAGCCCGCAGGCCGTGGCGGGCGCGTTCGCGCTCGGGGCCGACTACGTGCTGACCGGGTCGGTGAACCAGCTAGCGGTCGAGTCGGGCGTGTCGGACGACGCCCGCGCGCTGCTGGCCCAGGCGGACCTCGCGGACGTGATGATGGCACCCGCCGCGGACATGTTCGAGATGGGCGTCCAGGTCCAGGTGCTGCGCCGGGGCACCATGTTCGGCCCGCGGGCCCGCCGGCTGTATGAGACCTACCGCGCGTACTCCTCGGTCGAGGAGCTCCCCGCGCGGGTCCGGGGCGCGCTAGAACGAGACGTGCTGCACGCCAGCTTGGATGAGGTCTGGGCGCAGACGGTCACCTTCTGGCGGCAGCGGGACCCGGCTCAGCTCGCCAGGGCTGCCGAGGACGCCAGGCACAAGATGGCGCTGATCTTCCGCTGGTACCTGGGCAACTCCAGCCGGTGGGCGGTCGAGGGCGACACCTCGCGGCGGGCCGACTACCAGCTCTGGGCCGGGTCCGCCGTGGGCGCGTTCAACCGGTGGACCGCCGGGAGCTTCCTCGCCGAGCCCGCTGAGCGCACGGTCACCCAGATCGCGCTCAACCTGCTTGAGGGCGCCGCCGTCGTCACCCGGGCGCACCAGGCGCGCACGTACGGGGTGCCGGTCCCGCCGCGTGCTTTCACGTTCGTTCCGCGCCGGCTGCGCTGAGGCAGCCGACGTCCATCTCGCAACCGCAGGGGGAATATGCCATCCGACGGTCGTCCGGGCCAGGTGTCCGGCGGTCCAGGTCCCGGGCGCGCTGGTGCACGCGGCATCGACCGCGACCTCGCTGGTCCCGGGGTCCCGATCGCCGTCGTGGGGCTGGCCGCCCTGATGCCCGGGGCTCGCGACGCGGCCGAGTTCTGGCGCAACATCGTCACCGGCCGAGACCTGATCACCGAGCTGCCGGCCGGCCGCTGGCCCGCCGAGGAGTTCTACGACCCCGACCCGTCGACGCCGGACACGACCTACAGCCGCCGCGGCGCGTTCCTGCCGGAAATCGAGTTCGACCCCCTCGCCCACGGGCTGCCGCCCGCCACGCTGGCGGCCATCGACCCCGCGCAGCTGCTGGGCCTGACCGTCGCCGACGCGCTGCTGGGCGACCTCGACCGGAACCTGGCCGCGCCGCTGGACCGGGAACGCGTCAGCGTCATCCTCGGCAGCTCCACGCTCAGCCGGGTCGGCACGATGGACGCGCGCATCCAGCGTCCGCTGTGGCTCAAGGCGCTCCGCGAGCAAGGGATCGAGGAAGCCCAGGCGCAAGAGGCCTGTGACCGGATCGCCGAGCAGTACGTGCCGTGGCAGGAGGACTCGTTCCCGGGCCTGCTATCCAACGTGGTCGCCGGCCGGATCGCGAACCGGCTCGACCTGCACGGCACCAACTGCACCGTCGACGCCGCCTGTGCCAGCTCGCTGGCGGCGGTGTCGGCGGCGGCGAACGAGCTGGCGCTGGGAAAGGCGGACCTGGTCCTCACGGGCGGCGTGGACGCGACGAACAACCCCCTTATGTACGTGTGCTTCAGCAAGACACCGGCCCTGTCCCCGACCGGCGATGCCCGCCCCTTCTCCGAGGACGCCGACGGCACGCTGCTCGGCGAGGGCCTGGCGATGCTGGCGCTGCGGCGGCTGGACGCCGCCGAGCGGGACGGCGACCGGATCTACGCGGTGATCCGCGGGCTCGGAACCTCCTCCGACGGAAAGGGAGGTGCCATCTACGCGCCGATGGCCACGGGCCAGGCGCGAGCCTTGCGGCGGGCGTACGCGAGCGCCGGGTACGGGCCCGACACGGTGGAGCTGGTGGAGGCGCACGGTACCGCGACCCGCGCCGGGGACGCCGCCGAGTTCACGTCCCTGCGGGAGGTCTTCGGCGAGACGGGACGGCCGGGCACCGGATGGTGCGCGCTGGGCAGCGTCAAATCCCAGATCGGCCACACGAAGGCCGCGGCGGGAGCCGCCGGGCTGATCAAGGTCGTGCTCGCGCTGCACCAGCGGGTGCTTCCCCCGACCATCAAGGTCCGCACGCCCAATCCCGGCCTCGGGATCGAGGCCAGCCCCTTCTACCTGAACACCACGGTGCGCCCGTGGACGCGGCGCGCGGACCACCCGCGCCGGGCGTCGGTGTCGAGCTTCGGTTTCGGTGGCGCGAACTACCACGTCGCGCTGGAGGAGTACGGCGGGGTCGACGCGTCCCGAGGCCGCCGGGCCGCGCGCGTCCTGGCCGCCGCGAGCGAACTGGTTCTCCTCAGCGGCGACTCGCCCGGGGACCTGCGCGCGCGCCTGCTCGACGACGGCCACGGGCGCCCGGCCCCGATCCTGGCCGAGCTGGCGGCCGAATCGCGGCGCCATTTCGACCACGGCCAGCCGTGCCGGCTGGCAGTGGTCGCCACCGGCGCGGATGACCTGCGCGAGAAGCTCGACCGCGCCGGCGAGATGGCCGGGCGGCAGCCCGACTCCGCGTTCGCCCTTCCTGGCGGCGTCTGCTACGACTGCGGGCCCGCCGTCCCGGGCCGGATCGCGTTCGTCTTCCCCGGGCAGGGGTCGCAGTACACCGGGATGGGCGGCGACATCGCCATGGCCTTCCCGGCGGCGCAGGACGTGTGGGACCTCGCGGCGGGCCTCGACCTGGGCGAGCAAGCCCTGAGCGACATCGTGTTCCCGGTGCCGGCCTTCACCGATGAGCAGCGCGCGGGGCAAGAGCGCCGGCTGACCGACACGCGGTGGGCGCAGCCGGCGCTGGCCGCGCACAGCCTGTCCATGCTCGCCCTGCTCGCCTCGATCGGCGTCGAGCCGGACTGCGCGGCGGGTCACAGCCTCGGCGAGCTGGTCGCCCTGCACGCCGCCGGCGCGATGGACGCCGAGAGCCTGCTGCGATTGGCCCGTCATCGAGGCGAACTGCTGGCGCGGATGGACGGCGAGCCCGGCACGATGCTCGCGGTCGGCGCGGACGCGGACGCGGTCGCGGCGGCGATCAGGGAATCGGCGCTCGCGGACCTGTGGCTCGCGAACGTCAACGCGCCGCGGCAGACCGTCGTCTCGGGGAGCGTGCGGGCGATCGAGGAACTGCGCGGACGGTTGTCCACGGCCGGCGTCACCGCGCGCCGCCTCGCGGTGTCGGCCGCGTTCCACAGCCCGCTGGCGCGCTTCGCCGTGGAGCCGCTGCGCGAGTTCCTAGGGAAGCTAGAGCTGGCCACGCCGCGCATCGATGTCTACGGCAACGCCGACGCGGCGATCTACCGCGCTGAGCCCGACGCGATCCGCGGCAGGCTCGCCGAGCATCCGGCCGCGCCGGTCAGGTTCGGTGACCAGATCGAGGCAATGTACGCCGACGGCGTGCGGACGTTCATCGAGGTGGGCGCCGGGTCCGCGCTCACCGGGCTGATCGGGCAGATTCTCGGCGACCGCGATCACGTGGCGGTCAGCCTGGACAAGCGCGGCCGCGACGGCGTGACCGCGTGGCATGAAGCCGTCGGCCGTCTCGCGGTGCGAGGCGTGCCGATGGACCTGCCCAAGCTCTCGCCGGGCGGGAATCCAGCGTCAGCAAGGCCAGCGCCCCGCGCGGCCGCTCCCCGGATGTCCGTGCGCGTCAACGGAACGGGCTACGTCCCGCCTCCGGCGCCGAAACCGGTCCGGCCGCCGCCAACCCCGCCCGCGCCCTCCCTTCCCGCGCCCTCCCTTCCAATACCGACTCTTCCGGAGCCCGCCGCCCCCATGACCGAGCCCGACCCCGCCGCCCAGTGGCTCGCCGCCGCCCAGGAGTTGCAGCGCCAGACCGCCGAGGCGCACATGCACTTCCAGCGCGTGCTCGCAGACTCGCACCAGGCCTTCCTCCAGATGGCCGAGAACACGTTCGCGGCCTTCGCCGGGCAGCCGCCACCGCTGCCAGGCCTGGCCGCCGCCCCGCCGCTCCCGCCAGTGGTCTCCATGCCCGCGGCGCCTGTCTCCATGCCTACGGCGCCTGTCTCCATGCCTGCGGCAGCGGGGCCGCGGGCCGCCTCGCCGGCGACCCCGGAACCGCCGATCCCGCAGGCATACAGTCCCGCGCCACCGCCAGCGGGGACCACCGAGACCACCGAGCCGGTGAGCCTCGCGTTGCTGCTGTCCGTCGTCGCCGACAAGACCGGCTACCCGGTGAACATGCTCAACGGCGGCATGGACCTGGAAACCGACCTCGGTATCGACTCGATCAAGAAGGTGGAGATCTTCGCGGCGGTCCGCGAGCGGGCCGAGGGCCTGCCGCCGACCGACTCCCCGGAGATGGAGCTGCTCTTCCAGGCGCGCTCGCTGGACGAGGTCATGCGCCTGTCCGCTGGCAGCACTGCCACCGACACCACTGCCACCGACACCACTGCCACCGACACCGGTGCGGTCCCAGGCGTCGCCGATGCCGGCGCCGCCGGGCACGGTCCCGCGGTAGCGCTCCAGCGGATACCGGTCAAGGCGGTCGCCGCTCCCGCGTGCGGGCTGGCGCTGGCGGGCCTGGGAGGCGGGCCGATCACCGTCGTCGACGGCGGCAGCGAACTGGCCGCGGCCGTGGTCACGCGACTCGACGCGCACGGCATCCGGGCCACGGCCGGGGATGTGCCCGAGCGCGACGCGTGGGGGGCGATCCTGCTGGGCGGGCTGGCACCCGTATCCGGCCCCGAGCAGGCCGGATCCGTCAGCAGAGCCGCCTTCCAGGCCGCCCGCGCGGTGGCCGCCAGCATGGAGGAGCGCGGCGGGGTGTTCGTGACCGTGCAGGACACGGGCGGCTGCTTCGGGCTGAAAGACCCCGATCAGCAGCGCGCCTGGCTCGGCGGCCTGGCCGCGCTCACCCGGACGGCGGCCAAGGAGTGGCCGCTGGCCGCGGTCAAGGCGATCGACTGTCAGCGCGGTGAGCGCGATAGCGCGGCCGTAGCCGCGGCGATCGTCGACGAGCTGGTCACCGGCGGGGGCACGCTCGACGTCGGCCTGCGGGCCGACGGCACCCGATGGGCCCTGGCCGACGGTGAGCCGATGCCAGCGCCCGCCCCCGACCCGCCCCTGTCTCCCGGCTCCGTCCTCGTGGTCTCCGGCGGCGCCCGCGGCGTCACCGCGGCCGCGCTGGTCTCGCTGGCGCTGGTCTCGCTGGCGTCGGGGGTCCAGCCGCGCATGCTGCTCATCGGACGCACCACGCTCGCCGACGAGCCTGAGTTCCTGGCCGCGGCCCGTGACCTGCCAGCCCTGACCCGGCTCCTGGCCGAACGAGGGCACTCAGGTGACTCCCCGGCGCAACTGGCCATCCAGGCGCGCGCGATCCTGGCCCGGCGAGAGGCGCGCGGGACGCTCGCCGCTTTGGAGCAGGCCGGGGCCACCGTGCGCTACGCCGCGCTGGACATCACGGACCGCGAGGCCGTGCGCCGCGAGCTGGCTCGCGTGCGCCAGGAATGGGGACCCGTCACCGGACTTGTGCACGGGGCCGGGGTCCTCGCCGACAAGCGCATCGCGAACAAGACCGACGAGCAGTTCGACCACGTGTACGCCACCAAGGTCGCAGGGCTGCGCGCCCTGCTGGAGGCCACCTCATCCGACCCGCTGGAACTGCTGTGCGCCTTCTCGTCCGTCGCGGCGCGCTACGGCAACCCTGGGCAGTGCGACTACGCGATGGCGAACGAGGTCCTCAACCAGGTCGTGCGGGCCGAGCGGCAGCGGCGACCGTCCTGCCGAGTCCACGCGCTCGGCTGGGGCCCGTGGGACGCCGGCATGGTCACCGCGTCCCATGCCGCGCACTTCACCAGGCTCGGCGTACCGCTCATCCCGCTCGCCGCGGGCGCGCGAGCCTTCGCCGCGGAACTGAGCGCGGCCGACGACACGGCCCCCGTGCTCGTCGCCGCCGCGCGTGAGCGGGACGGCGGCCCGCTGGCGACCGGGCCGTCCACGGTGGCCGTCGAGGCCACCGTCAGCGCGCGCACGCACGGCTTCCTGCGCGACCACGCCCCGGCCGGCGTCCCCGTGCTCCCGCTGGCGATGGCAATGGAGTGGTTCGCCGCCGCGGGACACTCGTGCCACCCCGGCCGCGCAACGTTCCTGTCCGACATCCGGGTCCTGAGCCGGGTCGAGCTTCCCGGCCTGGCGGCGGGCGGCCATCGGTTCACGATCGCGGGCACCGGGGCTGAGCACGATCCCGGAGCACTCGACCTCCAGCTGACCTCAGCCGGCGCGGCGCACTACCGGGCACGCCTCATCGCACCGGCCGCGCCGCCGCGCGCCTGGGACCCGCCCGACGAAATGGGCGAGCCCTTCACCGGGCCCATCTACGAAGCCGCCGAGCTGTTCCATGGTCCCCGTTTCCGCGTTCTGCGCGGACTGCGGGGCCTGTCCCGCCGCGGCGCCGAGGCGCGGGTCGCCGGGGTCCGCGCGATCGGCTGGCCCGGCGGTCCCTGGTGGACGGACCCGGCCGCGATCGACGGCGCTTTGCAGGCGGCGGTCCTATGGGCCGGGCACGCCGCCGGGGACGCCACGCTGCCCATGAGCGTGGACGCGCTCCGCGTCCATCACGCGGGACCAGCCCCGGGGACGTTGCGTTGCCTCGTGCACGCTACATCCATCGCCGCTGACCAGAGCCGCTGCGACATCGCGCTGCTCGACGAGGACGGACAAGTCCGCACGGAACTGCTCGGCGTCAGCCTCATCCGCCGGCCCGACCTGGCGCCGGCAAACGGCGCCCGCGCCCTGGGCGCGGATGGCCTCGTCGTCACCGCCGCGCCGGCGCGTACCGCGTGACAGCGCCGGACGCGCACGGATTCGGGCCCATCGCCATCGTCGGCCGCGGATGCGTGCTGCCGGGAGCGCTGAGCCCCGGGCAGTTCTGGGACAACATCGCCTCCGGGCGGGTCAGCCTGGACGCGGTGCGGCCCGAGGACTGGCGCCTGCCGCCGGCCGGGGACGGGGGCGGGGCAGCCTCCGGCTCGGCCAGGCTGGCGACGGCGGGCCTCGTGCGCGGCTTCGCGGAGGTCTTCGATCCCGAAGGCTTCGCCGTTGACGCCGGACAGGTCGCGGCGTATGACCCCGCGCTTCAGTGGGTCCTGCACGCGGGCCGGGCCGCGCTTCGCGAGGCCGGAGACCGCGCGCGTCCGGCGCGGACCGGGCTCATCCTCGGCAACCTGGGGTATCCGAGCCGGAGCCTGGCCGCGTATGCCGAGCGGATCTGGCTGGCCGGCCGCCCGGACCTGCGCGCCGCCCTTCCCGAAGTACCCAGCGCGGCCGATCCCCGCGCCCGCTTCTGCCCGGGGATGTGGGCGCACACGGCGGCCAACGCCCTGGGCCTGCACGGCGGCTCGCTCGCCCTGGACGCGGCGTGCGCCTCCGCGCTGTACGCCGTCAAGATCGCCTGCGACCGGCTGCACGACGGCACGGCGGATCTCATGCTGGCCGGCGCGGTGAGCGGCTGCGACGGGCTGATCATCGATTCCGGATTCGAGGCCCTGGGCGCGCTGAGCGCGACTGGCCGCAGCAGGCCGTTCCAGCGCGGGGCGGACGGGCTCGTCCCCGCCGAAGGCACGGCCCTGCTCGCCCTCATGCGACTGCGCGACGCGGTGGCCGCGCGCGCCCCCGTCCTCGGCGTCGTGCGGGGCGTCGGGCTGTCGAATGACGGGCGCAGCGGCGGGTTCCTCGCACCCGCTGAAGAAGGCCAGGTCCGCGCCATGCGCGCGGCGTACGATCAGGCGGGGGCCGGCCCGGACACGGTGGAACTGCTGGAGTGCCACGCCACGGGAACGCCGCTCGGCGACGCGGTCGAGGCCCGGTCAGCCGCGCGCTTCTTCGGCGGACGAGACGAACCGCTCCCCATCGGGGCGGTGAAGTCGAACGTGGGCCACCTGCTGACCGCCTCCGGCGCGGCCGGCCTGCTCAAGCTGCTGTCCGCGATCCACGAGGGAACGCTTCCGGCGACGGCCGACGTCGCCGACCCCATCGAGGAGCTCCGCGACGGCCCGCTGCGCCTGCTGACGGCGAGCGAACCGTGGCCGGGACGACGGCGACGCGCGGCGATCAGCGCCTTCGGGTTCGGCGGCAACAACGCCCATCTCATCATCGAGGCCTTCGACGGCGCACCGGACACGTTCAGCGTCGCGGTACCCCGGTACCCGGAACGCGGAGCCCCGGCCCAGGCGGAAATCGCGATCGTCGCCATCGGCGCCCGAGTCGCCGGCCTGGGCGCCGGCCCGCTCCGGGATGCCCTGCTGCGCGGGCAGGCCCCCGACCAGCCCCCACCCGACATCGAGGTCGCGCTCGATGGCCTGCGCTATCCGCCGCGCGACCTCGGCGAGACGCTCGGCCAGCAGGTGCTGGTGCTGGAAGCCGCCCGCGAAGCCGCGGCCGAAATCGACCTGCCCCCCGAGCGCACGGCCGTCCTGGTCGGACTGGGCTGCGACCCGGAGACCACCCGGGTCCACGCCCGCCGGCGCCTGGGCGCCTGGCTGCCGCGGCTTGCGGCAGGGCCGGGCGCGGAGGCCGGGAACGAGTTCAGCCCGCCGCTGACCGCCGCCCGGGTCCTCGGCGCCATGGCGAACATCACGGCCAACCGCATCAGCGGACAGCTGGGGCTGACCGGGCCCGGCTTCGCCGTGTGCGCCGAGGAAGCCTCCGGGATCGCGGCACTGGAACTGGCGGCCCGGGCGCTGCGGGCCAGGGAAGCCGACGCGGCCCTCGTCGGCGCGGTCGACCTCTGCGATGAGCCCGTGCACCGCGCCGCCGTCACCGAGCTCGGCCTCACCGCGGACCCGGCTGACGCGGCGGTCGTCCTCGTGCTCAAGCGACTGGACGACGCGCGACGCGCCGGCGACCGGGTCATCGCAGTGCTTGACCGGGAACCGCTCGACCGGGAACCGCTGGACCGGGAGCCAGGCGCCGGCGCGACCGCCGGATCCGTGACCGGCGACCTGTTCGGCGTGTCGCACGCCGCCCGCGGCCTGCTCAACGTGGCCGTCGCGGGGCTCGCGCTCCGGCACCGCGCCCGGCCACTGGCGGGACAGCGCGCGCGGCCACGCCTCGGCGCGGCCACGGCCGACGTCATCACCCCGGTGCTCGGTGCCCCGCCCGCCCGCATCCGCCTGCGCGCCGCCGATAGCGCCCCCTGGGCGCCCGGTCCGGTGCCCCGGCTGCACGTCTACTCGGGGGCGACGCGGTCGGACGTTCTCGCCGCCATCGGCTCTGGCCAGGAGAGCGACACCGGCCCGGCCCGGCTCGCCGTCCTCGCCCGCGACCCCGCGCACCTGGCCGGCCAGCTCGCCGCCGCCCGGGCGTGGCTCGACGGCGGCGCGCTGCGCCCGCCCGGCATGGCCTTTCGCGAGATCCCGGTCAGCGGGGAGACAGCGTTCGTCTACACCAAGGGCTCGGCCTTCTACCCGGGCATGGGAGCCGACCTCGCGCTCGCCTTCGCCCCGCTGGCCGACAGCATCGACGAGGCGGCCCTGGTCTCCTGGATCTACGAGGGCCGCGAAAGGCCAAACGACTCCCTCGACCAGATCCTCGCCGTGGGCTTCATCGCGCGCCTGCACACCCGGATCAGCCGGGAGGTGCTCGGCATCGAGCCGCAGGCCGCGATCGGATACTCCTCCGGGGAATCGGCGGCCCTCGTCGCGCTGGGCGTCTGGAACGACGTGACGGCCATGTCCGCCGACGCGCGCGCCAGCGGGCTGTTCACGCACGACCTGGGCGGCGAACTGCGCGCCGTGCGCCGCTTCTGGGCCCGCAACGGCATCGCGGGGCAGCGGTGGGCCGGCTACATCCTCTCGGCGGATCCGGAGCTGGTCCGGGACATGGTCGCCGGCGAGCGGGCCGTGCACCTGACGGCGGTCTGCGCCCCCGGAACCTGCGTGGTCGCCGGGGAGGAGCAGGCCTGCGCGGCCTTCGTCGAGCGCTTCGACCCCGCCTCCCGCATCCGGATCCAGTACGACCTCGTCGCGCACGCACCCGAGCTGGCCGACGTGCGCGACCGCTGGCACGCCCTGCACCGCCGCCCGACGACGAGCGTGCCCGGACTCCGGTTCTACCGGGGAGCGACCGGCGACTGGTACCACCCGACCGAGCAGAGCGCCGCGGACGCGATCACCGAGCAGATGCTCTCATCGGTCGACTTCCCCACCGTGATCGAGCGCGCCTGGCAAGACGGCGTCCGGGTGTTCATCGAGCACGGTCCGGCCGCGCAGTGCACGAACTGGATTCGCCGCATCCTTGGTGACCGGGAGCATGCCGCGGTGGCCCTGGACACGGTGCGGGACCAAGGCCTGTGGTCGTTGTCGGCCGCGGTCGCGGAGCTGGCCGCCTCGGGCGTCGCGGTACGGCACGACGCGCTGGCGGCCTACCTCGCGACGCCTGCGGCCGGGCCGACGCCGGGCGCGACGATCAGCCTGCCCAAGCGCCTCCCGGCGCCGGCGCTCGAACCCGCGCCGGCGCTCGAGCCAGCGGCCCGGCGGCACCCGGCCTCCGGGCCCGCGGATCCCGGGCCCGCGGCTCCCGGCTACACGGTGATGGAGCGCGCCCCTGACCTCGCTCCCGGGCCGGGCGGCCGGGAGCCGCTCGTGGCCGACCGCCCGGTGCCGCGGCCGCAGCCCGCCGCCGCGCTGGCGGTCCCGGGCATCGCGCTGGCGGTGCCGGCCTGGCAGGCCGCCATCACCACCGCGCACGAGCAGTACTTGGACATCCAGGCCGCGGCGCACCTCCGCTTCCTGGCCGGACGCGCCCCGGCCGCGAGCCTTGTCGCGGCCGGGGCCCGCCAGGGATGGCCAGCGGCCGGGGCGGTCGCCCCCGCCGCGCTCCCCGCCCCGGCCGGCGCGCCCGTGATCGCGCCAGTCGCCGCGCGGGCCGTCCGGTCGACAATGACCGGGCACCCGGGCCCGCGCTTCGACCGCGCCCAGCTGGAGCACCTCGCCTCTGGCCGGGTATCTGACCTGTTCGGGCCGATGTTCGCCGTCCAGGACGCCGACGTGCGGCAGACCCGGATGCCCGGGCCACCGCTCCTGCTCGCCGACCGGGTGACCGGGATCGACGCCGCGAAGGGGTCGCTTGGCAAGGGTACCATCTGGACCGAGACCGACGTGCCCGCCGGCGCCTGGTACCTCGACCCCGCGGGCCGCATGCCCGCCGGCCTGGTCGTCGAAGCGGGCCAAGCCGACCTGCTGCTGATCAGCTGGCTGGGGGCCGACCTGGGCAACCGGGGCGAGCGGGTCTACCGCCTGCTCGGCAGCGACGTGACGTTCCACGCCGCGCCACCCGGGCCCGGCCAGACCCTCACCTTCGAGATCCGCGTCGTCGGGTATGTCGTGCACGGCCCGGTCCGGCTGTTCTTCTTCGAGTACGACTGCCACGCCGGGGACACGCTGGTGCTCACCGTGCGGGACGGCCAGGCCGGGTTCTTCAACGATGACGAACTGGCCAGTACCGGCGGCGTCCTGTGGGACGCGGCGACCGTCAGCCCGCCTGCGGGCGCGCCGCTGGATCCGCCCGCCATCCGGTGCACGCGCACGGCCTTCGACTCCGACGCGATCCACGCGCTCGCCCAGGGCCGCCCCGACGCGTGCTTCGGTCCCGGGTGGGAGGCGGCCCGCGCCCACGTGCGCACCCCGCGCACGGGATCGGGGCGGCTGCGCCTGCTCGATGAGGTCCCCGTCTTCGACTCGTCCGGCGGACCGTGGGGCCGTGGCTATCTCAGGGCACAGTCGGCCATCAGTCCCGGCGACTGGTACTTCGACGGCCACTTCCACAACGACCCGTGCATGCCCGGCACCCTCATGTCCGAGGGCTGCCTGCAGGCCGTCTCGTTCTACCTCACCGCCTGCGGGTACACCATCACCCGGGACGGCTGGCGATTCGAGCCGGTGCCGGGGCGTCCCGCGCGCATGCGCTGCCGTGGCCAGGTCACTCCGGACAGCAAGCAGCTGACCTACGAGGTCTTCGTCCGCGAGGTATCCGACGGCCCGCTCCCGACCGTCATCGCCGATGTCCTGGTCACCGTCGACGGCGTGAAGGCGCTGCACGTCGCGGACTGCGCGGTGCGGCTGGCGCCGGACTGGCCGCTCGAGCACTGGCGGCATCTCGGGCCGCCGGCGGTCCAGCGCACGGCGCAGCCGGTACCGCTCCAGCAGCTGGGCGGCCTCGCCGGGCACCGTGACGCCGGGCCCCTCGCCGAGGTCAGCGGAATGCCCCTCGGGTACGCCTCGCTGCTGGCCTGTGCCTGGGGCAAGCCAACCGACGGGCTCGGGCCGATGGCCGAGGCGTTCGCGGGCACACGCCGCGGACCACGCCTGCCCGGGCCGCCGTACCACTTCATGAGCAGGATCATCACGGTCGAGGGCCCGTACCAGGGCATGGCGGTCGGCAGCGCGGTCACCGCGGAGTACGACGTGCCCGGCGAGGCCTGGTACTTCGCCGACAACGCCGAGCCGACCATGCCGGCCGCCGCCTTGATGGAGATCGCCCTGCAGCCCTGCGGATGGCTCGGCTGCTACGTCGGCAGCCCCGTGCAGATCGACGCGGAGCTGCTGTTCCGCAATCTCGACGGCGACGTGCGGTTCCTGCGCGAAGTGCGGCCGGGCACGCGCCGCGTGCGGACCCGGGCCGAGCTCGCCGGCGTGTCCCGAGCCGCCGGAATGATCATCGAGACCTTCCGGATCGAGTGCCACGCAGACGGAGAGCCGCTGCTGGCGGGCACCGCCGTATTCGGGTACTTCCTCACCACCGCCTTCGAGCAGCAGCCCGGCCTGCCCCCGTCGCTCGCCGAACGCGAGCGCCTGACCGAACCGTGCGAACGCGCCCCGGCGCTCTATTTCCCCGACCCCGCGCGCCGCGCGCGCCAAGCCGGGCCCATGCTGATGATGCTCGACCGGATTACCGGCTACTGGCCCGACGGCGGGGCCGCCGGCCTGGGACGGCTGCGCGCGGAGAAGGACCTCGACCCCGGCGAGTGGTTCTTCCGCGCGCACTTCTTCCAGGACCCGGTCATGCCCGGCTCCCTCGGCGTCGAGGCGATGTGCCAGCTGCTCCAGTGGTACCTGATCGAGCGCGGCGCGACGGACACCCAGGGGCCCCGGGACCTGGCCGCCACCCCCCGCATCGAGCCGATCATGACCGGCCAGCCGCTGACCTGGAAGTATCGCGGCCAGGTGCAGCCCACAGACGGCCACCTCACCGTCGGGCTAGAGATCACCGCGGCAGGCCACGACGATCGCGGCAGGTACGCGATCGCCGACGGCTGGCTGTGGGTGGACGGCCGGCGCATCTACCGCGTGACCGGCCTCGGCACGCGGGCCGTGGCAGGCGGCCGGCCCCCGGCCGGAGCCGCCGGACCATGAGCACGGTGACCAGCACGCCAGCGCGCCGCCCGCTCGGCAGCAAGAACGCGGCGCTGGCCGCGCTGTGCCTGGGGGCGCTGATCCTCAACGTCGATACCACGATCGTGACCGTTGCCTTGCCTGACCTGGTGCGGCAGACCGGGGCGACGACCACCGACCTGCAGTGGGTGGTGGACGCCTACAGCCTGGCGTTCGGCGCGCTCGTCCTCGCGGCGGGCAGCCTCTCGGATCGCCTGGGCCGCAAGGGCATGCTGCTCGCCGGGATCGCGGTGTTCGGCGCGGCCAGCGTGGCCGGGTCACAGGCGGGCTCGGCGGCCGGGCTGATCGGCGCGCGGGCCGCGATGGGCGTGGGCGCGGCGATGATCTACCCGTCCACGCTGTCGCTGATCACCAGCGTGTTCACCGGCCGCCGTGAACGGGCCTGGGCGATCGGGCTATGGGGCGCCTGCGCCGGCACCGGGGTGACGGTCGGCCCGATCGCGGGCGGCTGGCTGCTTGAGCGCTTCTGGTGGGGCAGCATCTTCGCGGCGATGGCCCTGCTCGCCGCCGTGGTCGCGGTGGGCGTGGCGGCCGCCGTGCCCACCTCGCGCGATCCGGCCACGCCGCCGGTCGACGGGCGCGGCCTGGTGCTGTCCGCCGCCGGGATGGGCGTGCTGGTATTCGGCGTGATCGAGGCGCCCGGCTGGGGCTGGGGCTCGGCCTCGACCGCCGCGGTCATCGCCGCTGGCGTCGCGGTGCTGGCCATCACGGCGGTCGCCGAGTCGCGGACGGCGCACCCGATGATCGACGTCAGCCTGTTTCGCAACCCTCGTTTCACCGCGGCCTGCGGCGCGGTGGCGATGGCGCTGTTCGCGCTGCTGGGCTTCATCTTCCTGATGACCCAGTACTTCCAGGTCGTGAAGTCCTACAGCCCGCTCAGCACCGGCGTGCGGTTGCTGCCGCTGGCCGCGGCGGTCATGGTGACCTCGGTAGCGGGCACCCGGCTGGCGGTGCGCGTCGGCAACAAGGTCATCATCAGCACTGGCCTCGCGCTGTTCGGACTGGCGATGTTCTGGACATCGCGGGAATCGCAGGCCACCCCGTACGCCATCATGGTGGCCCAGGAGGTGATCCTCGGCGCCGGGCTCGGGCTGACGCAGGCGCCGACGGCGGACGAAGCGCTGAGCGCGGTCCCGGTGGAGAAGGCGGGCCTCGCCTCGGCCATCAACGGATCGACCCGGCTGTTCGGCGCCACCCTGGGGGTCGCGGTCATTGGCAGCGTGGCTTCCTCGCTGTATGCCAGCAGGCTGCTGGAGACGCTGCCGCGGGGCTTGCCGGCCAGCGCCGTCGCCACCGCGAAGGGGTCGGTGGGCGGTGCCGCTCTCGCCGCGCAGCACCTGCACGCGGCCGGCGCGCACAGCGCGGCGCGCGGATTGGATGCCGCCGCCGTGGAGGCGTTCCTGCACGGCCTGGCCTACGGCTGCGCGGTCGCTGGCGGCGTGGCCGCGGTCGGCTTCGTGCTGGCGGTCGTCGCGCTGCCCGGCCGGCCGCGCGGATTTAACATCCGCGAAATAGATGAGTCTCACAGCCGAAATATTGGGCGTTGACCGTAACACGGGGACACAGACCTGGACGCGGGAGGTAAACGCGTGCGGCACAGCCACCACGGCCACGGCCGGGCACACCACGGCCGGGCACACCACGGCCGGGGGACGCGGAAGTGAACGCCGCCGACACCACGTGGGTGCTCGTCGGCTCCGCCCTGGTCATGTTCATGACCCCCGGCCTGGCGCTGTTCTACGGCGGCATGATCCGCGCCAAGAGCGTCCTCAACACGATGGCGCTGACAGCGGCCTGCCTTGGCGTCATCTCGGTCATCTGGGTCGCGTTCGGCTTCTCCCTCGCCTTCGGCCCCGACCACTCCGGTGGCTTCATCGGAGACCTCAGCCAGTCGGGCCTGCACGGCCTGGCCACGACCCTCACCGGGCCGCCCGGCCACCGTATCCCCGTCTTCGCCCTGGCGTCCTTTCAGCTCATGTTCGCGATCATCACCGTCGCGCTGCTGGCCGGGGCGGTCGCCGAGCGCACCCGCTTCTGGCCCTTCCTCCTGTTCGCCGCGCTGTGGGTGACGGTCATCTACATCCCCCTGGCCCACTGGGTCTTCGACCCGAGCGGCTGGTTCAGCGCCAAGCTGCACATCGACGACTTCGCCGGCGGCACCGCGGTCGAGACGGACTCCGGCGCAGCCGCGCTGGCGCTCGCGGCGGTCGTCGGCAAGCGCCTTGGGTGGCCCAGGGAACAATCCCGCCCGCACAACCTGCCGATGGTGATGCTCGGCGCAGGCATCTTGTGGTTCGGCTGGTTCGGCTTCAACGCGGGATCGGCCCTCGCCGCCGACGGCCTCGCCGCCACCGCCTTCGTTAACACGATGCTCGCGGGGGGCACCGGCATGCTCGGCTGGCTCGTCGTCGAGCAAATGCGCGACGGCAAGCCCACCACCCTTGGCGCCGCCTCCGGCATGGTCGCCGGGCTGGTCGGCATCACCCCCGCGTGCGGCTTCGTTGAGCCGATCGCCGGCGCGGCGATCGGCCTGCTGGCCGGCGCCGCCTGCGCGCTCGCCGTCACGGTCAAGTACCGCCTCGGCTATGACGATTCGCTGGACGTTGTCGCGGTGCACGGCGTCGGCGGCGTCATCGGCCTGCTCCTGACCGGCCTGCTCGCGGCCGGCGCGGTCAACCCGGCGGGCGGCGACGGCTTGTTCTACGGCGGCGGCATCACGCTGCTCGGCCACCAGGCTCTCGCCGTCGTCGCCACGATCGCGTACTCGGCCATCGGCACCTTCGGCATTGCCTGGCTCGTCCAGAAGACGGTCGGGCTGCGGGCGGGCGAAGACGACGAGCGCATGGGGCTCGACGAAGCCCAGCACGCCGAGACCGCCTACGATCACGGTCGCCTCGGCCCGCACCTTTCCGCGCTGCACTCGGCCCCGCACCCAGACACGCCCCGGCGTGCGCAGGCATCAAGACCGTCAAACCCCTAGCCCGAGCGCCCTCGGTGACGAGGTAGGAAGCTAATTATTGATAGGTGAGGATAGTCACTGGTGCGGCCCGGGGAGATATGCCAGCCTTGGAGCTGGCAGGAAACTGCGACAATTAAATAGGCCTTACCCCGCCGAGGGGCGGGTTGAGCCAACTGCGAGTAGCTTCACAGCAGTATGGACGTAAGGAAGCCGGTGAATAGCGCGAGTCCTGGCTTCCTTACGTCCTTACCGTTCAGCCAGGTCCTCCCGGATCGCGTTCAGGACATCCGGTCGGCCGCCCTTGAGGTAGAAATGGTCCCCGCGAAACACGCGCACCGAGAACTCTCCGGTCGTTTCATTTCGCCATGCCAGCATCTCCCCGTACTGCACGGCCGGGTCGGAGGTGCTCGCGTAGGCCACAACCGGGCAGTCAAGGCGGCCGCCGGGAAGCGGCCGGTACGTCTCCACGAGCTCGTAATCCGCGCGCAACGTGGGGAGCAGCATGCTGAGCAGTTCGGGCTCGCTCAGCACCTGCGGCGGTATCCCGTTGAGCCGCGCGACTTCGCAGACGAACTCGTCATCGGGCAGCGCGGACAGCCGCCGATCGATACCGGGGAGCCCTGGCGCCCGGCGCCCCGACACGATCAGGCAGGCGGGACCCTCGCCGCGGGCGGCTGAGAGCCGGCGCGCCACCTCGTAGGCGACCGCTGCCCCCATGCTGTGCCCGAAGAGCGCGTAGGGCCGGTCAAGGTGGAGTTCCAGGGCAGCGCAGAGCGGGTCCACGAGGTCCGCGATGTGCCGGAATGGCGGCTCCTCAAGGCGCCATTCCCGCCCGGGCAGCAGGACCCGGCGGACGGCGATCTCCGGCTGCAGGCAGGCGCTCCAGGGACGGAAGAAGGCCGGCCCGCCGCCGGCGTGCGAGAAACAGAACAGCAACCGGGACGCGCTGCAATCGGCGCCGTTCCCCTCATTGACGACCCAGGGGCCGGCCCGGCGGCCTCCGGGCTCCCGGTCGGCGCCGTCGTCCTTAGGCATCAGCGTCTCCCTTCGCGGCTACGTCGCCGGCCCGGCCCGGAACGGGCCCGGGGCGGGCCGGCCACCTCACGACGATGTCTGGGCGTCCATCCGCTCGCGCAGGGTGCGCGGCCGCATATCCGTCCAGACCTCGTCCACGTATGCGGAGCACTCCTCCTGGGTTCCCTCCTTGCCTGCCGGGTGCCAGCCGGCCGGGACTTCCAGGTGGGCTGGCCAGAGCGAGTACTGGTCCTCGTCGTTGCGCAGTACCTGGTACCTCGCGTCGTCATCCATTTCGTTCTCCTTCCGGGATAACTGCTAATTCGGATGTGACTGCGGTTCTAGGGAAGCCATTGGCGCAGGCAAGGACCGCGTCCTTTCCGGGGAAGAGGGGGTTGTCGTGCGGGAGGCGCCGAAGGGCAGCGGGGGAGTGCGGCAGCACCCGGGCGTGGCCGCGAACCGGCGGTCGGCCGCCAGCGCCACCACGTCCCGGTGCCGCACCATTACCCCCTTCGGCGCCCGATCACTAAACGCCTCCGAAAGAGGACTTCCGGGCGCGGTCGGGAAGTCGTTAATAGTTGTTACCAGACTCGTTAACCAGGCAACGGCGTCGCGCCTATCGCCCAAGTGTCGGAGTCAATATTGTCAGAGCGTTACCTGCCCGCGATAGTGATCCGCATCACCAATGCACTGTGAGGTTTCTCATCAGTTTGCATAGTGGCTGCTCATGCGCATGCATGCCCTTGGCCCATGCTCGTCCCTGGCAAGGGCGAATTCCTTCGAGGGAGCATTGATCAAGGCCGGAAAAGCGCCTAGAGCCAGCCTGCGCCTACAGCGATGCGAATCGCGTCAACCCGGTTGCGCGCGCCGGTTTTCCCTATTACCCGAGACATGTAGTTATGGACAGTTCCAACCGAAAGGTACAGTCTTTCGGCGATTTCCATGGCTGGCTCGCCTTGAGCGGCGAGGCGTAGCACGTCTACTTCTCGCGCGGTGAGCGGGCTAATCTGGCTGTTCAGGGTGAAGAATGCGAGATCCGGATCAAGCGCCTTCTTTCCCGCGGCGACCTGGCGGATTGCATCGGTGATCTTGCCGGGATCTGAATCTTTCACCACGAAGCCATCAGCGCACGCCGCGATCGCTTCGCGCAGCTCGCCGGGGCTGCGGGTGAGGGACATGATGATTGACGCGCACGCCGGAACGGCCGCGCGCAACTCCCGGATGGTCGCAAATCCGTCACGGGCCGCCATGGCCCCGTCCACCACCGCGACGTCCGGCTGCAGCTGGCGCGCGGCGGGGAGGACGAGCTCGGGGCGATCTACCTCCGCCACCACCTTGATGTCGGGTTCGCTGGCGAGAAGGACAAGTAGTCCCGCCCGCATCAGGGCGACGCTTTCCGCAATCAGGGTCCGGATCACAACAAGCCAACCTCCTTCGTCGTTGAAGCTACGCCCCCCGGCTCTCCCTTATTCGGAACGCCTACTGCCCCTGTCGAAACCGGGTATGAGCTCAATTAGAAAATTCTAATGACCGAAACATCCACATCTGCGGCACTCCCGGCCCTCTGCGCAGGTAGCGGGATTCCTCTGCGCAGCATCTGCCAGGCGTTAATTAATGGCTTCTCATGACCTGGCTTCGGAAATCCCCCCACTCGCACCAGATCGGTAGCTCCAGTCCCTAGCCTCGCAAGAGTGACTGTGGCGTCAGGGTCATCACCCAGTGAGAGCAAGCCCCTTCAGTACGAAACCAGGTAGCCCTATACTTCCGGACATGGGGCGGGATCGTTGGGACGTCAAGGAAGTCGTTTGACCGCACACCCAGCCGGGAGTGTGGCGGCGCGCCAAGGCCATCTGCTGCGGGCAGTGGCCCTGGCGGCACCCAAGCAGCCTTACGCCCGGCCGGGAAATCCAGCCCGCGGCTGGAATCTCGCGGTCGGCCAAGCCGGAATTTCGCCGCTAAACCGCGAGCCTCGCCAAGATCGCAGTCTTCATGGGCGTCTGGCCGGCGTGTTCTTCGCCGGCTCCGGGCTGCTTGGCTTGATCACCCTCCCGATTCCCACGCCCGGGCTGAACGTGGCCGCCACCACGGCTATTTCCCTGGCCGCGATGGCGGTCGGCATCGCGACCTGGTTTGCCCCATGGGACACCTGGCCGCGGCTGGCCAGCCTGGCCCTCGTGGTGCCCGCGTTCGCGCTCATTGCCCTGGTCGGCGTCTATGGCGGACAGGACCTGCAGACCTACGGGGTCTTCTTCCTGGTCGCCTTCGCGTGGGTGGGAATGTCACAGCGGCCAGGCACGTCGGCGGCCATGGCTCCCCTCGCCGCCGCGGCGTACGCGCTGCCCCTGTCCTTCCTGCCGGGCAACGCGGAGCCGGGACTCTACGCGACCGCGATCACCATCCCGGTCTGCGTGCTGGTCGGAGAGGGAATCGCGTGGAGCCTGCGCAGACTCGAACGGATGGAACTTGCCTTGCGGGAGGAGCGGGACCGGACCGAGCGTTTTCGCGAGCTGCATGAGATGAAGGACGCGTTCATCTTGACCGTCTCCCACGAACTGCGGACCCCGATCACGATCTGCCGTGGCCACCTGGACGTGCTGGAGCCGGGGGCGGGCGAGCGGGAAGTGCGGGCGGTCAAGGAGACACTCATCAACGTGCTCAGCCTCATGGCGCGGCTAGTTGAGGACCTGACTACCCTGGCGCGGCTGGACGACCGGGCTCAGCTCAAAAGGGAGACGCTGCTTCTGGCTGATTTCATGACCAGCATCGCGAAGAAGGCAGAGCCCATTCTCGGGCATCGCCTGACGATAGACCCCGGCGTCGCTGGCGCGCGGCTTCAAGCCGACCCGCAGCGGCTCACCCAGGCGCTGCTGAACCTGCTGCGGAACGCGGCCGAGCACGCACAGGGAGATTCCCGCGTTCGATTCCGGGTAGCTCCGGAGTCGGCCCGCTGCCGGTTCGAGGTGGCCGACGACGGGGGAGGCCTGGTGCCAGGCGAAGAGCAGCTCGTGTTCGTGCCCTTCAAGACCGGATCGTCTCCCAAGGCAGGAACGGGCCTGGGGCTGTCCATCGTTCGAGCGGTCGCGGAAGCCCACGGCGGGGACTGCGGTGTCGTCAACCGGCCGGGGCAGGGCGCGACGTTCTGGATCGACATACCGTGGTCAACGTCCTAGTCGTAGAGGATGAGGAGCTCATCGCGGCGTTCGTGGAAAAGGGCCTTCGCGCCCACGGGTACGGCGTCGTGTGGGTGCGGAACGGGCGGGAAGGGCTCGAGCGGGCCGCGGGAACGGACATCTCGCTGGTAATACTCGACCTCGGCCTGCCCGACCTGGACGGCCTGGAGGTGCTCCAGGGGCTCCGGGAGCGCGGGGGCCATGTTCCGGTCGTCGTGCTGAGCGCCCGGGCGCGAGTGGCCGACCGGGTCGAAGGGCTTAACCTCGGGGCGGACGATTATCTGGTGAAGCCGTTCGCGTTCGAGGAGCTCCTGGCCCGGGTGCGGGCAAACCTCCGGCCCCGGGGGCAGCGCTCCGCGGGCACGCTTCTCCATGTCGGCGGCGTCCACCTCGACCTCCTGCTGCGCGAGGTAACCGTCGACGGACGGTCGGTGAGGCTGTCGGGCCGTGAGTTCGCGCTGCTGAAGGCCTTCGTTACCTACCCTCGTCAGGTCCTGTCCCGTCAGGAACTGCTGTCGATGGCCTGGGACATGGACTTCGACACCCGGACCAACCTGGTTGACGTGTACGTGCGTTACCTGCGCCGCAAACTCGGCGAGCACATGATCGTGACGGTTCCCCGGGTTGGCTACCGCCTCCGGGACGAGCCAGGGGCGGTAGCGGGAACCCCGCCGCAACCGTTCGCGTGACCGCCGGGCGGTTTATCCCTCTTGTGCGAATGAGCGGGGAGTTGTCCACTCAAGTCCGAAGCCGTTAGCCGGCCCACCCAGGCGGGGCGGCTCGGGAACCGGATCGAAGGGGACTCCCATGCGAAAAACTTCACACGGCTGGCGCCTCGGGCTCAGCGCGGGCGCACTGCTGCTCGTGACGCCGCTCGCGACCGCGGCCACCATCACGCAGGCGCACAGTGCCACCAGTGCCAGTGCCACCAGTACCAGTGCCAGTGCCACCACCGCCACGTCGGCGGCGACCGCCGCAGGCGCCGGGCCGGCGGTCAACTGGGCACTGTCCGGCACCGCCACGGCGACCACCGCCGAACCCAGCGCCCCCGCCTCCGGCGCGGTTGACGGCGACGCCGGCACCGACTGGTGCACGTCCGGCTGGACGGGCACCCTGACCGTGGACCTCGGCCAGGGCCGGGCGCTGAGTGACCTCGGGATCACGCTGGACCCGGCGAGCCCGTCCGCCTCGGCCTCCATCCAGGTCGCCACCACGGCCGGGAGCTGGCAGCCTGTCCGCGGGCTGCGCGACGTGGCGCTCGACCCCCGGAGCCCGATGTACTTCCCGCTGCCCAGGAACCTGACTGCCCGGTACGCCCAGCTCACCGTGTACAGCGACACCGGCGCCGACGTGTGCGTGGGAGAGCTCCGTGCCTACGGCGGGGACCGCGCGGCGTCCGCCATGAGCCTGGGCGGGGACCTGTCCTTCACCCCGCAGGAACTCGCCGCGGGTGCCTCGTTCAGCGACCACGGCAGGCCGGGCACCCCGATCGGCATCATGCGGGGCGCGGGCGCGAACTACGTGCGCATGCGGCTATGGGTGGCCCCGCCGCCCGGCTACAGCGACCTTGCCTCCGATCTCGCCCTGGCCCGGCAGGTCCACGCCAGCGGGATGAAGATCTACCTGGACATCATGTACTCCGATTTCTGGGCCGACCCGCAGCACCAGGACATCCCGGCCGCCTGGCAGGGCCAGGACCTGGCGCAGCTGACCGCGACCGTCGGGTCCTACACCCGGCAGGTCATCGCCGCGTTCGCTCGCCAGGGCACGCCGGTCGACACCGTGTCCATCGGCAACGAGATCCGCAACGGCATCCTGTGGCCCGTCGGGGAGGTCAACTGCACGGCCTGCGGCGGATGGGGCAACCTCGCCCGGCTCCTGGCGGCGGGCGTCGCGGGGGCGCGGGCGGGCGACCCGGCTGGCCACCAGCTGCGCATCATGATGCACTACGACCAGGGCGGCGACTTCGCGCTCAGCTCGGCGTTCTACTCGCAGCTCCAAGCGCGGGGCGTGCCGTTCGACGTGATCGGGCTGTCGTACTACCCGTTCTTCCACGGCACGCTCTCCGCGATGCGGGCCAACGTCGACCGGCTCGCCGCCCAGTTCGGCAAGCCGATCGTGATCGCCGAGACCCAGTATCCGTGGACGCTCGCCAACGGGAACTCCCCGCTTGGCGACGGCACCGGCGACTTCGTCTGGCAGGCCAGCCAGCTCTCGGCCGGCTACCCGGCCACCCCCGGAGGCCAGCTGTCCTTCGTGACCGACGAGCTGTCCATCCTGGCCCAGGTGCCCGGCGGCCTGGGCGCCGGGCTGTTCTACTGGGCGCCGGACTGGATCCCCGGCGTGGGCTGGGAGCCAGGGCCGGGCGTCGGCTCGCCGAACGTCAACCTGACCCTCTTCAACTTCGAGGGCCAGGCGCTCCCGTCGATCAGCCTCTTCGGTAACCCCGCCGGGGCCTGCGAGCGCGCCAACCCCGGCAGCTCGCCCTGCGTGATAGGCGGCTGACCGGGAAAGGGCCGCGTGACCGGGCGAGCTGCCCGGTCATGCGGCCGACGGCTCAGGAGCGCGGGCTCACGACGGCGGCATCGCCGCCGCCCCTGCGAACCGGCTCGGCGGCGGCGAGGACCCTGCCCCGGCCGAGGAACTCCAGGCCGTTGGCGGCCCCGATGGTCGGCGGGATGATGATCGACGGGTTCAGCGGCGACGTGTCGGCGACGGCGAACACCTGGCCCAGGGCCTGCAGGCCCGGCGCGGCGGGCAGCGCGATGAAGTCCGGCTCGGCCTGGGTCGTGGCGCCGTTGCGCTGGGAGGCCCGCGGGGCGGCGATGGCCTGCGGCAGCGTCATCCCGAAGTCGAGCCGGTCCAGCAGGATCTGCAGCACGGTGGTGATGATCGACGCCCCGCCGGGGGACCCGACGGCCAGGAACGGGCGGCCGTCCCGCAAGACGATCGTCGGGGCCATGCTCGACCGGGGCCGCTTGCCCGCCGCGGGCAGGTTCGGATCGGGCACGCCCGCTTGGATGGGGACGAAGTCGAAATCGGTCAGCTCATTGTTCAGCAGGAAGCCACGGCCGGGCACCACGACTCCGTTGCCGCCGAGTTCCTCGATCGTGGTCGTGTAGCTGACCACGTCGCCCCAGCGGTCGGCCACCACCAGGTTGTTGGTGCTGGCGCCGTCGCTGGGCTGCCCCGTCAGCGCGGGTCGCGCCGGAACGCAGCCACCTGGCCCGGCGAACGGGTCACCGGGCGGGACCGGGCTGGTCGCCGCCTTGGCCGGGTTGATCAGGCAGGCTCGCTGCCGTCCGAAGCCGGCCGACAGCAACTGCCGCTCGGGCACGGGCACCTGCGACGGGTCCCCTATGTACCGGTTCCGGTCGGCGAAGGCCAGCCGGGTGGCCTCCAGGTAGTGATGCAGGGCCTGCACTGTCGTCATGTGCCGCAAGTCGAAGTTCGACAAGATGTTGAGGGACTCCCCGACGGTGATGCCACCGCTGGACGGCGGGGCCATGCCGTACACGTCCAGGCCCTGGTAGGTCACGTGGGTCGGCGCCTGCCGGGGCGCGGTGTAGGCGGCGAGGTCCGATAGCCGCATCAGGCCCGGACGGGGGACGAGGGTGGCGCCGGGGGCCAGCGGCAGGTGGCGCACCGCGTTCACGACCGACGCGCCCAGCGCCCCGCCGTAGAAGTCGGCGACGCCCTCGCGGCCCAGCTCGGCGTAGGTCGCGGCCAGGTCGGGGTTGCGGAAGACCGAGCCGGCGGCCGGGAGCTGGCCGCCCGGCAGGAACAGCGCGCTGGTGGGGGCGATCTGGTCGAACCGGAACGCGTTCTCCCGCACTTGCTCACGGAAGGTGTCGGTCACCGGAAAGCCGTGCCGGGCCACGCGCTCGGCGGGGCGCAGCGCGGCGGCCAGGCTGATCGTGCCCCAGTGACGCAGCGCCTGCTGCCAGGTCATCAGGGTGCCGGGGACGCCCACGGACAGCCCGCTGGTCACCGCGACCGGGAATGCCAGCGGCTGGCCGGTGGCGGGGTCGATGAACAGCGACGGCCCGGCGCTGGCCGGCGTCGTCTCCCGCCCGTCGATCGTGTACACCTGGCGGGTGCGAGCGTCGTAATAGGTAAGGAAGCCGCCCCCGCCGATCCCGGCCACGAACGGGTCGGTCACCCCCAGGGTGGCGGCCACCGCGACGGCGGCGTCGACCGCGTTGCCGCCGTGCCCCAGCACCTCGATCCCGGCCCGCGTGGCCTGCACGTTGTCGGAGGCTACGGCGCCGCCCGAGCCCACGGCGACCGCCTGCTGGGCGGGCCCGGGGGCCCGGGCGGCCCCGGGGGCGGCCCCGGCCGCCGCGGTCCCGCCCACGCCGCTGAGCGCGATGACGATCGCCAGGCCGCCCGCTTTCCACGCCTTCATCGGTGACCTCCCCAGTGCTGGCTTGGGAACAGCTAATCATCTTGATAAGGACGCCACAACTACCGGGCGGAGGCCGGCGGCGGCGGCCGATCACTGAAAGTGAGCGGGCCGGGCCGCCGCGCTCGCTGGGAGGCGGCCGGGAAAGGGCGCTGCCCTGGTCGCGGAGATTTCACCGCGCGGGAGTGAAAATCTTACGGGCCTGGAAAGTCGGCGAGGCAATTACGAGGAGCGGCGGCTGCCGTGCGGGCCTATTTCCGTGCGGACTCGAATGGCGGGCATAGAGCGTGAGGGAAGGCGCTTAAAACGGCTGGTAACTGCTATTGTGAGGTAATGTCCTCTGAAATCTGGATTTCCGGTGCATATCTCCGATCATCGATGCCGCGCACGCAGGGAGTGCTGGACCTGCTGGCGCGGGTCCGGCATCCCAAGCCGAGCCGGGTCGCCGACCTGGGCTGCGGGCCGGGCAACAATACCGAGTTCATCGCGCAGCGCTGGCCGGATGCGGTCGTTATCGGCGTGGATAGCTCGGCCGACATGATCGCCGCCGCGCGTGAGCGGGAACGACCCGGGCGGCTGGAGTTCTACCAGGCCGACATCACCGACTGGCAGCCGGACGAGTCCTTCGACGTCGTGCTACTCAACGCCGTGCTGCAGTGGATCCCCGGGCACGCCGCGCTGCTGCCCCGGCTCGCCGCGCTGCTGGCCCCCGGCGGGGTGCTCGGCTTCCAGATGCCGGGCCGGGTGCCCAGCGGGCCGGGGACCAGCGCCATGCTGGACATCGCCCGTCAGATGACGGCCGAGCCGCAGTGGCGGGACAAGCTGAGCGATGCCTACGCGGACAATGACCTCCTCGATCCCGTGGGTTACATCACCGCGCTCGGCGACCTCGGGCTGCGGGCCGAGGCGTGGGAGACCTGGTACGCCTACCCGCTGACGGGAGGCGGTCGCCTGGTGGAGTACGCGACCGGCGCGCTGCTGCGCCCCGCCCTCGCCCCGCTCACGCCGCCGGAGGCCGAGCGGTTCCTCGCCGAGTACTCCCGGCGCGTCAGCCTCGCCCACCCGCCGCTGCCGATCGGCGGCGAGAGCGTCGAGGTGCTTCACCTGTCCCGGGTCTTCGCGGTCGGGCAGTCCTAACCAGCGCAGGTCAGCCGGCCTGGCCCGATGGCGGGAGAGCGGCGCCATCGAGCTGGGCCGCTATGTCGCGGAGGGTGGTGCGGAGCCAGGTGAGGGCGGGGTCGGCGGCGCGCATGGGGTGCCACCAGGCGGCCTCGGTGAGCTCGATGGCGGCGAGCGCGGGCTCGGTGATGGCGGCGATGGTGACCCCGGCGGCGGCGGCGACC
>JAICYD010000137.1 GCA_025934375.1 Streptosporangiaceae bacterium
CGGCCGAAGTTCTTCGCCAAGGTCATGGGCGAGCTGCTGTTCTGGGTCGGCGAGGACAAGATGACCTTCGGCAGCGACTACGGCATCTGGGAGCCCAGGTGGCAGGTCGAGGGGTTCGTCGACTGGCAGATGCCGGACGACGACGAGCTCTCGGACTACCAGAAGCTCACCACGGCGACCAAGAAGAAGATCCTCGGCCTGAACGCCGCCAAGCTCTACGACATCAAGGTCCCCGCCGAATGCCAGCTGCCCGCCGAAGCCGGGACGCCGGCCGCGAAGGACGACGCGGCGCTGGTCTCCGGGACATGACACTGCTACCTACCGTGGAGGGCGCCGCCTGGGCGGCGCTGGAGACGGTGCGCGACCCGGAACTCGACGAGCCCATCACCACCCTGGGGTTCGTCGGGTCGTGCACCGTCTCCGCGGGTGGGCAGGCGACAGTCCGGCTGCGCCTGCCCACCTACTTTTGCGCTCCCAACTTCGCCTACCTGATGGTCGCCGACGCCTACGACGCGGTGATCAAGGTGGACGGCGTCCGCGCGGCGCGGGTGATCCTGGACGACCACTTCGCGGCGGACCAGATCAACGCGGGAGTGGCCGCGCAGGCGGGCTTCGTCGCCTCGTTCGACGGCGAGGCGGTGGCTGAGCTCGGCGACCTGCGCGCGCGGTTCCTGCGCAAGGCGGTGATGGCGGGCACCGACCAGGTGTGCCGCCCGTTGGTCGACGCCGGGGCTACCCCAGCCGAGCTGAGCGCGCTCACCCTGGGCGACGTCCCGTCCTCACCAGAACTGGGCAGGCTGCGCCAGCGCCGCGCCGAGCTGAGCCTGCCCGCCCGCGACGACGCGCCGCTGCTCATCGACCCGGAAACCGGGGAACGGGTAGCGACCGAGAGCATCCCGCTCCACTTGCGCCGCGCCCGCGTCACCCGCGCGGGCATCGAGGCCAACGCGGGCATCTGCTCCGGGATGTTCACGTTCAGGTATCAGGAGAGCTCATGAAGGCTGTCAGGCTGCACAAGTTTCACTCCACGCCGGTGATCGACGAGGTGCCCGAGCCGACGATCACCGGGCCGCTGGACGTCATCGTCAAGATCGGCGGCGCCGGGGTGTGCCGCACCGACCTGCACATCATCGAGGGCCAGTGGGACGCCGCGATGGGCACGCCGCTGCCGTACATCCTCGGCCACGAGAACGCCGGCTGGGTGCACGCGGCGGGCCCGGCGGTCACCAACGTGGCCGTCGGCGACACGGTCATCTTGCACCCGACGCCCACCTGCGGGCTGTGCCGGGCCTGCCGGGCCGGGGATGACATGCACTGCGTGGCCAGCACCTTCCCGGGCCTGTCGACCGACGGCGGGATGGCCGAGTACCTGCTCACGTCCGCGCGGGCGTGCGTGAAGCTCGACCCCGCGACCCGCCCGCAGGACGTGGCCGCCCTGGCCGACGCGGGGATCACCGCCTACCACGCGGTCCGCAAGGCCGTCCCGCTGCTGTACCCCGGCACCACGGCCGTCGTCATCGGCGCCGGGGGCCTGGGCCACATCGGCATCCAGTGCCTGGCCGCGCTGACCGCCACCACGATCGTCGTGGTGGACCGCAACCCCGCCGCGCTCAAGCTAGCCGAGCAGCTCGGCGCCGACCACGCCATCGTGGCCGACGGCGGGCACGTCGCGGCGGTGCGGGAGCTGACCGGCGGGCGCGGCGCCGACGTGGTGCTCGACTTCGTCGCCGAGCAGGGCGCCGAGGCCGACGGCTGGCAGATGACCGGCCGCGCCGGGTCCTACTTCGTCATCGGGTACGGCGGCACCGTGCACATCCCGACGCTGGACATCATCTCCACCGAGCGCAACATCATCGGCAACATCGTCGGCACCTACAACGACCTGGCCGAGCTGATGTCGCTGGCCCAGGCGGGCAAGGTCACCCTGCACACCTGCACCTACCCGCTGGCGGCGGCCGCCGACGCGCTCGCCGACCTGGACGCCGGCCGCGTCCGGGGCCGAGCGATCTTGATCCCCTGACACCACCGCTCGTTCGGCAGACAAAGGAGTAATCCCATGGCCAAGGAACTGCGCTTCGGCGCTGAAGCGCGCGCCCTGCTGCTGGCCGGCGTCGACCAGCTCGCCGAGGCGGTGAAGTCCACGCTCGGCCCCAAGGGGCGCAACGTCATCCTGGAGAAGATCACCGGCTCCCCCGTCGTGACCAACGACGGCGTGACGATCGCCCGTGAGATCCACCTGCGGGACCAGTTCGAGAACATGGGCGCGCAACTGGTCAAGGAAGCGGCGATCAAGACCAACGACGTGGTCGGCGACGGCACCACCACGGCGACCGTGCTCGCGCAGGCGATCGTCCGCGAGGGCATGCGGGCGATCGGCGACGGAGCCAACCCGGTGCTGGTCAAGCGCGGCATCGACCTGGCCGTCGGGTGCCTGGTCAGCTACCTGGAGGGCGTGGCACACCCGGTGGCCTCCGAGGTTGACTACCGGCGGGTCGCGGCGATCTCCGCCAATGACGACGACTACGTCGGCGCGGTGATCGCCAGGGCGCTGCACACGGTCGGGGACGCCGGGATCGTCACGGTGGAGGACGCCCCCGGGCCGGGGATGAGCGTGGACTTCGTCGAGGGCTTCGAGTTCGACAACGGCTACATGTCGCCCTACATGGTGACCTCGCCGGCCAGCCTCGAGGCCGTGCTCGACGAGCCGTACATCCTGCTGTGCGCGGAGAAGATCACCAAGGTGCAGCAGCTCATGCCGCTGCTCGACAAGGTGATGCGCAACCCGCGGCCGCTGGTCATCGTGGCCGAGTCGATCGAGGGCGTGGCGCTGTCGATGCTGGTGCACAACCACGTCAACGGGGTCTTCCAGTGCGTGGCGGTGCGCGCGCCGGGGTTCGGTGACCGGCGGTTGCACAAGCTGGAGGACATCGCGGCCCTGTGCGGCGGCGCCGTCTACAGCAGGCACTCGGGGTTCACCCTGGAGACCATGACGATCGAGCAGCTCGGCCAGGCCCGGCAGGTGCGGGTCAACGCGGACTACACGGCCATCATCGGCGGCCTGGGGTCCTCCTCGGACGTGGAGTTCCGGCTGGGGCAGCTGCGCGCCGAGCTTTCCCGGGCGACGGCGGGCATCGATGAGGACGTGCTCACCGAGCGGATCGGCGCGCTGTCGGGGAAGGTCGCGGTCATCCGGGTCGGCGCGGCGACATCGGCGGAGCTGAAGGAACTGCGGCACCGGGTCGAGGATGCCCTGTCGGCCACCCGCGCCGCCATGGCCGAGGGGATCGTCGCCGGCGGCGGGGCGGCCCTGCTGCACGCGCAGTCCGCCCTGGACGACGGCGTCGTCGGCGAGGGGGACGTGACCGGCGACCACGCGATCGGGGTCGGGATCGTGCGGCGGGCACTGCGCGAGCCAGCGTTCCTGATCGCGGCCAACGCCGGGTACGACGCGTCCTCGGTCGTGGAGGCGACGGCCGGGCTGGGCGTCGACGAGGGGTTCGACGCGCTGGCCGGGCGGCACGGGGACATGATCGAGATGGGCATCATCGACCCGCTGCGGGTCGTGCGCTCGGCGCTGCAAAACGGCGCGTCGGTCGCCGGACTGCTGCTGACCACCAACACGCTGGTCGCCGAGGAGCAGACCCCGTGGGGCGGGTCGCGGGCGCTGATGACCGAATTCGGGTCGCTGGATGAGGGCCTGCACCAGCCGTCGCCAGATTCCTCGACCCCGCAGTCGCTGGGCCTCGGTCCGAGCGTCGGCTAGCGGCGTGTCCGCTGAGCCCGTCGAATCCGTTGCTCCCCGGCACATCGTCATCGCTGATAGCGCGGCGGCCGGGGAGGCCCGGGTCGTCCTGGCCGCCGAGGCGGCCCTCGCCGGGGAACGGCGGGGTATCCGGGCGGTGCTGCCGTTCCTCGGGCCGGCGTTCATCGCGGCGGTCGCCTACGTCGATCCCGGGAACTTCGCCACCAACATGGCCGGCGGGGCGCAGTTCGGCTACGCGCTGCTGTGGGTGGTGCTGGCCGCCAACCTGATGGCGATGCTCATCCAGTCGATGAGCGCCAAGCTGGGCATCGCCACCGGGCGCAGCCTGCCCGAGGTGTGCCGGGACCGCCTGCCGCGCCGGGCGGTCTGGCTGCTGTGGCTGCAGGCCGAGGCGGTCGCGATGGCGACCGACCTGGCGGAGTTCGTCGGCGCGGCGCTCGGGCTGCGGCTGGTGTTCGGGCTGTCGCTGTGGATGTCGGCGGTGCTCACGGCGCTGGCGGCCTTCTTGATCCTGGCAATGCAGGTGCGCGGGTTCCGCTGGCTGGAGACGACGATCACCGCGCTGGTCGTGGTGGTCGTGGCCGCGTTCGGCCTGGAGCTGCTGCGCGCCGCCCCCTCGGTCTCGGGGATGACCCGGGGCATGTTCGTGCCCGCCTTCGCCGGCGGGAACTCGGCCCTGCTGGCGGCGTCGATCGTGGGCGCGACCGTCATGCCGCACGTGATCTACCTGCACTCGTCCTTGACGACGAAGCGGATCGTGGGGGCGCACCCCGCGGCCCGCCGCAAGATCTTCTGCTTCGAGGTCATCGACGTCGTGTTCGCGATGGGGATCGCCGGGATCATCAACCTTTCCATGCTGGCGACCGCGGCGGCGGTGTTCCATTCCCGCGGCCTGCCCGGCGCCGGCGACGACCTGGCCTCGATCGCCTCGGGGCTGGATCGCTTCCTGGGCGCGCACACCGGCACGATCTTCGGCATCGCCCTGCTCACCTCCGGGATCGCCTCCTCCTCGGTGGGCACGCTGTCGGGGCAGCTCATCATGGAGGGGTTCTTGCGGTGGCGGGTTCCGGTCTTCCTGCGCCGGGCCATCACGATGATCCCGGCCCTGGCCTTGATCGGGGTTGGCTTCAATCCGACGCGGGCGCTGGTGCTGTCGCAGGTGTTCTTGTCCTTTGGCATCCCGTTCGCCTTGATCCCGCTGATCTGGTTCACCCGTGACCGCCAGATCATGGGCTTGCTCGTCAACCGCCGCCTGACAAGCTGGGCCGCCTGCGCGGTGGGCTCGGTGATCATCGCCTTGAACATCTACCTGCTGGCCTAACCGGGGAACCAGGAGAGCCGAGCTGACCGTTCTCGATACAGGCCCGCCAATTTGGTGATTGGGCCGGAAACGGGAAACGGGGATTGTCATGCACGGTGGCGGTGACTTCGGGGGGTCATTCGGCGGGCACCACTTCGGAGGTGGTCACCATGCCGGGGGTGACCACCAGCATCACCACGATGGGCATCAGGACGGCGGCGGCCAGGTCATCCCGCTCTTCGGGGACGAGAGCCGGTCCGGCCGGCGCCTCCTGCGGCGGCCTCGGGGACCCTGGGGCTGGGCCGGAGACTCCATCATCATCCTCGTCGCCGTCTTCGCCGTCGTCGGCATCGCGACGCTGATCTTCCACTAACCTCCGCGGCCTTCCTGAGCGCCTTTGGCTCGTGCAGGCCTGATGGCCTGATGACATGATGGCGACAATACCGGAAACGACTACACACGGGCGCGCATTTCCCTAAACGTTCACCGCCGGCAGCAGTCATGCATGGTCGAGCTGTCCTTATGAGTACAGCTTGCCCGCCAGGTACTTCAGGCCGCTGTCAACTTGGATGGTGACAACGCGGTGGCCGGGGCCGAGGCGGCGGGCGATGGCGATCGCGGCGGTGATGTTGGCGCCAGTCGACGGTCCGGAGAATACGCCCTCCGCGCGGGCGGCCTGGCGGGCGGTCTCGAATGCCTCGGCCTGGGGAATGGCCATGACCTCGTCGTAGTCGGCCGGGTGGAGCTGTGGCGGGCGGCGGCCGATCCCGCCCCCTTCGATGTGGTGGGTCCCCGCCCGGCCCCCCGACAGCACCGCCGACTCGGCGGGCTCGACCACGACCCGGAGCAGGTCCGGCCGGGCGGCGGCCAGCACGCGGCTCACGCCCAGGTAGGCGCCGGCGGTGCCGACGTAGGAGCAGAAGGCGCTCACCGGCGGCGACCCCGGGAGCTGGTCAAGCACCTCCTCGCCAAGGCGGCGGTAGCCGTCGACCATGTCGGTGTTGTTGAACTGATCAGTGGCGAACCCGCCGGTCTGCGCGGTGATCTCCGCCGCCCGGCGCATCATCGACGGGATCAGGTCGGGCGTGATGCCCTCGGGACTCGAGATCAGCTCCACCTCGGCGCCGAATGCCCGCATGGTGGCGATCTTCTCGTCCGCGAACGCGTCGGAGGAGACGATCCGCAACGGGTAGCCCTTCACCGCGCAGACGAACGCCAGGGACGAGCCGGTGCTCCCGCCGGTGTACTCGACGACCACCTGGCCCGGCCGCAAGCGGCCGTCCGCCTCGGCCGCCTCGATCATCGCCAAGGCCATCCGGTCCTTGTACGATCCGGTGGGGTTGGCCGCCTCCATCTTCACCCAGACCTCGGCGCACTCGTCACCGGCGAGGCGAGCCAGCCGGACCACCGGCGTGCCGCCGATGGCCGACAGTCCCCCAGGACGATCCATCAATAGCCTCCCTGCATCGCTCAGCGCGGACCGCGGCCAGCTGCTTACGGCCGGCCCGCGTTCGTCAGCGTACGCCGGGCCGTGGCGGCCAGTTCCTCTGCCCACGCCAGGCGCTGCTGGCCGACTCCCTCGGCGGTGACCGCGCGCAGCCGGGCCAGGGTCTCGGTCGCCGTGTCCTCATCCAGCCCGCAGGTCCGCAGCAGCGCGTACCCGAACATGCCCGTGCGGTGGATGCCGGCCGAGCAGTGGATGACGACCCGCGCTCCGCCGCCGACCAGCCCGGCCAGCGTCGCCAGGGCGGCGACGGCCTCCTCGCGGGCCGGCGGCGCGGGCTGCCCGCCATCGGCCAGTCCCACCCAGGTCCACTCCAGCCCGGCCGCCCGGGCCGCCGCGCCCAGGGCCAGCGCGCCCTCCCGCTCGGACAGCAACGTAACGAGGTGCGTCACGCCCGCGGCGTGAATGCCCGGCAGTGCCTTGAGCTTCGGGCGGTGGGTGAGCGCCAGGGCGCCGGCCCCCACGCTGACGAGGCTGATATCCGAAACTATCGGGCGCATGAGTCAAAGCGTAAAGACGATCACGCGGCCCGCCAACTCCTTTACGACCTGCTCATACCAACTTCAGCTTAAACGGTTTATTGACCGCGGATATCGGCGCTGTTACCGTCTTTGCCAGTTGCCTATCCCCTCAATGTCGCGGGAGTGTTCATGCGCCCTGTCCTGGCGGGCCGCGTTGCGCGGCGCGTCTCATTCGCGGCCGCGCTGTCGGCCGCCCTCATCACCGGGTCGGCCGCGGCGGCATCCGCCGCGACCGCCTCACCCGCCCATTCCGTAAGCGCCCGCGGCGCGGCCCCGGGTTCCCGGCTGTTCGTGCCACCGCCGTCGTCGGGGGCGCCTCAGCAGATCCTTAGCCTGGCCAAGGGCCACGACGTCAAGGACGCGCTGCTCCTCGCGGAGATGGAGGCGATCCCGCGCGCCGTGTGGTTCACCAGCGGCACCCCGGCCCAGGTCCAGCAGCAGGTGCGGCAGACGATGGCCCAGGCGGCCTTCGAGCGCGCCGTGCCGACGCTGGTCGCCTACGACATCCCCGGCCGGGACTGCGCGCAGTTCTCCGCGGGCGGGGCGCTCAACCTGGCCGACTACGAGGCCTGGATCAGCGCCTTCGCGGCTGGCATCGGCCACGGCCGGGCCGTGGTCATCCTGGAGCCGGACGCGCTCGGCCTGCTGCCGTCGAACTGCGGCGGCCCGAACCCCACCTACCCGTTCACCGACACCGACCGGTACGCAGAGATCCAGTACGCGGTCACCGCGCTCGAGGCCCGGCCGGGCGCCGCCGTTTACCTGGACGGCACCCACAGCGCCTGGCTCAACACCGGCGACATGAGCACGCGGCTGCTGACGGCCGGCGTGCAGCGGGCACAGGGGTTCTTCGTGAACCTGTCGAACTTCCAGCCGACCCCGGAGCTGGTCGACTACGGAACCTGGGTCTCCGACTGCATCGCGATCGTGACCGACCCGTCCAACCCCCTCTTCAACAACCCAGCCGCCTGCCCCAGCCAGTACTTCCCGGCTACCCAGTCGGACTTCAGCACCTGGGGCCTCACCACGGCCAAGTTCGCGCAGATCATGGGCAGCTCGGTCGCCACGACCCACTTCGTCATCGACACCAGCCGCAACGGCAATGGCCCGAACAACATGCAGGCCTTCGCCCAGCCGCCCTTCAACCAGCCCGCTTCCGTGATCAGCGCCCTGGCCAGCGCCAACTGGTGCAACCCACCCGGCGCCGGGCTCGGCGTGCGGCCCACCACGCGCACTAACGTGCCGCTGCTGGACGCGTACCTGTGGGTCAAGACCCCGGGCCAGTCCGACGGCTCGTGCGACGCCGCGGGCAACGCGCGCGCCTGGGACTACACCGCCTACACCCAGCCGGGCTGGCCGACCGACGCCGCTAGCCAGGCGCTGTTCGACCCGCTGTGGGGGATCGACGACCCGGCCGCCGGCTCGTGGTTCCCGCAGCAGGCGCTGCAGCTAGCCCAGGACGCCAGCCCCAGGCTGTAACCGGGTGAACCGCCCCCTCCGGCGCGAGCGAACCGCGCGCCGAGGGGGCGGTCAGCTGAGCCGCCCCGATGTCGATCCGCCACCAGGCCGCCGGCCCCGGCGCGATCACGATCCGCCGCGACGGGGAGCGTCTAGCCGATCACATTCGGGCATCAAGGTTCCATGGCCAGATCCAGCCCGTCCGGGCCGTCGCCCGCGCGCGCCGCGCCGCGCGACCTGCCCGCCACGATCGATGACCGGCGCGCCTACGGGAAGGCCGCGAGGAAACGGGTCCGGCGGGGCGCGCTGGGGCACTGGGAAGCGGGCGAACGCGGGCAAGACGCGCTGGCCACGATCGTGGCCCAGAACCAGGCCCGCGTTCCCGAGCTCGTTCCCATCCGCCATTACCGCATGGCGGCCTCCCCGTGGACCTACTACCGGGGCGCCGCGGCGGTCATGGCCGGCGACCTCGCGTCCCAGCCCGACAGCGGGCTGATCGTCCAGTTGTGCGGTGACGCCCACGTCCTGAACTTCGGCCTGTGGGCCACGCCGGAGCGGAACTTGCTGTTCGATGTGCGCGACTTCGACGAAACCCTTCCCGGCCCCTTCGAATGGGATGTCAAGCGCCTTGCCGCCAGCCTCGTCGTGGCGGCGCGCGAGAACAAGGTCACGCCGACAGTGGCCGGCGCCGCGGTAACCGCGGCCATGGAGGCCTATCGCCGGCGCATGCGCCGGTACCGGACGATGCCAGAGCTCGACATCTGGTACGACGGCATGCGCGTCGACAGCCTGATCCGCTACTTTGAGCCACCCGACCGCGGCCTGATCTCCGTCTATATCGAGAGAAAACGGGACCGTCGCACCAGCCGCGGGGCGTTCGCCAAGCTCACCACCTTGGTGCACGGGCGCCCCCGCATCACCGAGGACCCTCCGGTCCGCGTCACGATCAGCGACGACGAGCAGGCGGACATCGTCGAGCGCCTCCTGGCCGAGTACCGGCTGACGCTTCAGGAGGACCGGCAGAGCCTGTTCGACCGGTTCACGGTGGTCGACGTGGTGCGTCAGGTGGTCGGGGTGGGCAGCGTGGGGATGCAGGTCTACCTGGTGCTGCTTGAGGGCCGCACCGGCGCCGACCCGCTGTTCCTTCAGGTCAAGCAGGCCGGACCGTCGGTGTACGAGGCCCATACCCGCCCCAGCCGCCACGGGAGTCACGGCGCGCGGGTGATCAGCGGCAAGCGGCTGGTCCAGAGCGCCACCGACATCTTCGTCGGCTGGGGCTCGCTGTACGGGAAGGACTATTACGTCCGGCAGTTCCGCGACATGAAGATCATCCCGACCACCGAGCTGATTGCCCCCCGCCTTGTCGAGTTCGCTACCGCGTGCGGCAAGGCACTGGCCCGGGCCCACGCCCGGACCGGCGACCCCGTGGCCATCGATGGCTACATCGGAAAAGGGCCCCGGTTCGCCGCCGAGCTCGGCCGGTTCGCACAGCTGTATGCCGATCAGAACGAGCGAGATCACGCCCAGCTCCGCCGGGCCGTCGCCGACGGTGCCGTCGAGAGCTGGCCTGGCTTAGCGCTGGTGGCTCGGCGGGACGTTGAGGGCGGGGTTGCGGTCGAAGAAGCCGAAGGGCTTCAGCCAGAACGAGACGATGTCAGTGGGCATCACCGGCCAGTCCTCGGGGCGGGTGACGTGGTGGATGCCGAAGACGTACCACAGCACCACGTCGGTGTTCTCGATGGGCCGGTCGGCCCGGGTCCAGGCGGGCAAGCCGGTGTCCTCGGCGGCCTGGACGGGGAAGTCGCCGCAGGGCCACCGCTCGTCCTCGTGGTAGGGGGTCACCCACAGGGTGTGGCCGATCACCAGGGCCCGCCGGAACGCCGGGGAGGCGGGGTCGAGCAGCGGCGGGAACGAGGCCGAGGGAACGAGCTTGTACCCGGCCGGGGTGCCGAGGGCGTTGACGGCGTGGTCGTTGACGACCTTCCAGCCGCGCTGGGTGGCCCAGTCGTAGTCCTGCTTGCCCTCCGCCTCGGTGCGCAGCGGGGTGCTCTTGACCGTCAGGCCCAGGGCGTGCGGGTCGTCGCCGCCGGGCCGGGCGGGCACGGACTCGGTGGCGTAGACGGTGTTGCCGGTGCCGTCCACGTCGAGGTCGAGGCGGGCCACGATGAAGTGCTGGTGGAACGGGGCGTAGATGCCCTGGTCCACGGGGGTCCCGTTGGCCGGGCGGCTGCCGGGCGCGGCCGCCGCCGAGGTGACCATGACCCCGGTCGCGCGGACCTCGCACTCGATGTTGGCGTCCTGGTAGAACCGCCAGTACACCAGGTACTCGTAGTTGGCCACGGTCACGTGGAAGGACACGACGAGGCGCCGGGCGCGCCGCACCTGGGCCCCGGCCCGCTCGTCGACGTGCTTCCACAAGACGCCGCTGTCTTCCTCGTGGACGCAGATCGCGTTGGGGATGGTGACTGGCTCGCCGCGGGTGTCGTGGACGGTCGCGTCCAGGTAGGTGATCTCGCCGAGGCAGTCGCAGCCCAGGGCCAGCGAGGTGGTCATGAAGCCCAGGCCCCACTCGCCGATGTCGAACGCCGTGCGCCGGTAGTGGTCCGGGCTGGCGTCGCGGTACGGGACCACCATCTCGGCGAACGACAGCCGGTGCGCCACCGAGCGGTACCGGTCCCCGTCCCGGAAGGCCACCTGGTGCAGCACGAGGCCCTCACGGTGGTTGAAGCCGACCCGCATCCACCAGTCCTGCCAGCTCAGCTGGGTGCCGTCCAGGGTGAACCCGACGCCGTCCGGCTGGCTGACGTGCAGCGGCGCCACCTCGCGCAGCCGCATCGGCAGCAGGCCGGGCAGGTACTCCCCCATGACCTCCGGCTCGGCGGCGCCCTGGTCAGTACTGCCCTGGTAGGTGTCCTCGAGCTCCAGCAAGGTCATGGTGTTCAGGTCCACGACCGGGTGCAGGCCGGTGACGTGGTGGGCGTACGGGTTGCCCTGCTCGCTGCCCCGGCACCACACGTCGCACCAGCCGATCCGCCGGCCGGCGTAGCGCTCGGGGACGAGCGCCGCGCCGTAGGCCCACATGTCAGCCAGCACCCGGGTCATGTCCGTGATCCCCCGCCCGGCCAGGGCCTCGATGACGGCTGGATGCGCGCGGATCATCGCGTCGCACTCATGCCATTCATCGACGGTCATGTTCGGCTGCGCCCCCGGCAGGTGCTCCCAGCCGGTGACCTCGTCGGCCGTCAGCGACACGGTGGCCCGGTAAGCCTGGCCGTCGGCGCGGTTCCAGCAGACGACCACCGCCTCCCGGCTGGCCAGGTGCCCCGCCTCCAGGGCGGGCAAGTCCGCCTTGGCGGGCTCCTTCAGCTCGATGGAGGCGAAGCGCCAGCCGTCGCCGACCCCGCGCTCGCGGCGGGTGATCGCCGCCGCCTGGCGGATCTCCGCGCCCGTCAGCGGGTCCAGAGGATGGGTCATGTGGTGACGCTAGCCGGCCAGCTGGCTGAAGCGGTGCCGGTAGGCCTGGGGGTGATGCCCCAGCGGCGGGTGAAGGGGCGGCGGAGCATCATGGGCGCCAGCCCGCAGTCGGCGGCGATCTGCTCGATCCCGCGTCCAGGCGGTTGACGTGCAGGCAGCCGTGATCCCGAGGCCGAACGTTGACACGCCCTCGTAGGCGAGGACCGCGACTGACGACAGCATGTCATCGGGCTACGGCAGGAAAGTACTGGTGATTGTCATTCCTGCCACTGGCGCGGTTGGACCGTGATCGAACAGGCTTGAGGCATGGCCCAGATGACCTCGGACGCGACTAGCGGCTCGGATGAACTGGCGGATACGCCCGGCGGCTCCCGCGCGGGCTGGTCCGCGTGGGCCGCGCTCTTGGTGGTCTGGGTGGCCTGGGGATCGACTTACCTGGCCATCCGGGTAGCGGACCGGTCCATCCCGCCGTTCGCGATGGCCGCGGTGCGGTACCTGACGGCCGGGGCGGTGCTCTACCCGCTCGCGTGGCTCGGCAGCCGGCGCCGGACCGCGCCGGGGCCGGGGCCGGCCGGGGGCCGCGCCCCGTCGCGGCTCGCGCAGTGGGGCGGGATGGCGGTGGTGGGCACGCTGCTGCTCGCCTTCGGCAACGGCGGGGTGTCCTATGCGGAGCAGACCCTGCCCTCGGGGCTGGCCGCGCTGCTGGTCGCCAGCGTCCCGCTGTGGATGGCGCTCGCCGACCGGGTCATCAACGGGCAGCGGATCCCGCTGCGGGGCTGGATCGCGCTGGTCCTCGGCCTGGCCGGGATCGCGGCCCTGGCCCGGCCCTCGGGGAACGGCGCGGTGCTCCCGGTCCTGGTCGTCCTCGGGGCCAGCGTCAGCTGGGGCGTCGGGTCCGTGCTGGCCGGCCGACTGCCGGCGCCGGCCAGCCCGCTGGCCGGCAGCGCGATGGAGATGCTGACCGGGGGGATCGTGCTCACCGGGCTGGCGGCGGCGACCGGCGAGCTCACTCGCGTTGATCCCGCCCACGTCAGCGCGCAGTCCCTGCTCGGGCTGCTGTACCTGATCGGCCCGGGGTCACTGCTCGCCCTGACCTGTTACACGATCGCGCTGCGGCGGCTGCCGACCGCCGCGGTGTCCACCTACGCCTACGTCAACCCGGTGGTGGCCGTCTCGCTGGGCGCGCTGTTCCTCAGCGAGCGGCTCACGCCGGCCACGCTGCTCGGCGGCGCGGTCGTGGTCTTGTCGGTCGTGATGCTCCTCATCCGCCGCACCGGTAACCCTCCTGCTGGATAGCACCACCGGAACCCCGTCCAGCCTGCTGGGATTGCACCAGCCTCAGCAGGCGACCGGTGTCAGACAGGTCAGCACGGCCCTGAGCGGCATGGCCCCGGCCACCACGGGCACCCGCACGCCAGCGCCCAGCCCGCCCAGCCCGCCCAGCCCGGGCGGCTTGACGACCAGTGGCTGCCCTACGAGGGCATCTACCGCCCGCCCGCCGGCGAGACCCAGGCCCCCGGCCGACCCGTCCCCGGCCGCCTCCAGTACGCGACAGCGCGACTTTCCCTCCTCATCCGGAAAGCCTTGCGCCTCTCGTAGCTGCCGCACGCCCTTGGGGACAATGACGCAATCCCTTCTGGGCCGGGGCTCGTATCCCTATGCGCGGGGTGGAGCTCGCGCATAAAAGGGGACCCATATGCACGACGACGGACTCTGGCCGCCTCACGAGGGCGGCGGCCAGCCCGACGAGATCGAGCTCAGCCCGCAGGGCCAGCTGGCCGCGTTGCCGGACCAGCGGGCCTGGTACGCCGGCGTCTTGCAGAACCGCAAGGCGCGGATCGTCACGGGGGTCCTGTGGGCGTACTTCGTCGCCCACGGGACCTACCTGATCGTCAGCTACCTGTTCTTCAGCCACCACTGAGGGCGGGCATGCGGCGAGACAGCCCATGGCGCGTCATCGTCATCGTCGCGGGGATGGTCATCGCCGTCCCCGCGATCGTGACGGTGGTCGCCTTGTTCTTCACCTAGTAACCCGTCACCGTACCCGCCGCGGGCCGGCTGGGTACCGTGCTAAGCATGACGCAGCAGGCTGACGCGATCGTGGTCGGCGCGGGCGTGGTGGGGCTGACCACCGCGATCTCGCTGGCCGAGGCCGGGCTGGCGACCCGGGTCCTGGCGGCCGATCCGCCCGAGCGGACCACGTCATACGTGGCGGGCGCGGTCTGGGGGCCGTCGCGCACCAGCGCCGCCGGGCGGACCCTTGAGTGGGCACGGGTCGGCCTAGAGGTGCTATCGGGGCTGGCCGGCGATCCGGGAGCGGCGATCCGCCAGGTCAGCGGCATCATGGTCGAGCACGTGACCCGGCCCGCCCCGGACTGGCTGGCGATCTTGCCCGACCAGCGGCCGCTGACCCGGGCCGAGGTGCCCGCCGGGTTCGCGGGCGGCTGGCGCTACACCGCGCCGGTCGTCGCCATGCCGGCTTACCTGGCCTACCTCGCCGGGCGCTTCCAGCGGGCGGGCGGCTCGATCACGATCGAGCCGGTCACTGCGCTGCGCGCGCTCCCGGCGCCGCTCATCGTGAACTGCACCGGGATGGGCGCCCGCGACCTGGTGCCCGACCCGCAGGTCATCCCGGTGCGCGGCCAGGTCGTGGTGGTCGCCAACCCGGGCCTGACCGAGTTCTACCGCGCCCCCTCCGACGGCCCGGAGTCGGTCTACGCCTACCCGCATGAGGACGTGGTCGTGCTCGGCGGCACCGCCGACGAGGGTGCCTGGGACCTCACCCCGAACGACCATGTCACGCAACGGATCTTGCGTGACTGCGCCATCGCCTGCCCGCGGCTGGCGGGCGCCCGGATCATCGCGGTGCGCGTCGGCCTGCGTCCCTGCCGCGCCGAGGCCCGGCTGGAGGCCGAAGACCTCGGGGGCGGCCGGGTGCTGTGGCACAACTACGGCCACGGCGGCGCCGGCGTGACGCTGTCGTGGGGCTGCGCGCGCGAGCTGGCCAGGGCGATCCGATAGCCGAGCAGAAGTACCCGTCGCAGATCCTGAACGCGCCGGAATGGCGGGACTTCCACTGACGCTCAGGTCCGCGCCAGCCTTCGTGACGGGCGTCTCACCCCGGACGCGTCACTCCGGCGCCGCCCGTTCTGTCTCCCTTATGTGGGTCAATTCATCAAGGCCGCGTTCCGGCGCCTGGTGCGCGCGGATCCCAGCGACCGGTGGGCGGCGGCGTTCGGCCGCATCGCCGTGTACTCGTTCGCCGTGACGGTAGTCACCGGCGTGCTCCTGCTGCCGTTCTTCCAGCCCAGCATGGCGCCCGTCGTCTATCACGGCTCCTACCGCAAGCTGGATGGCCTGACGATGAGCCGCGCGTTCGCGTCGGCGTTGCACGTGAGCTTCGACGTGCGCGGCGGGCTGCTGATCCGGCAGGTGCACCACTGGTCCGCGGACCTGTTCGTAGCGGCCGTGTGCCTGCGGCTGATCCGCGTGTTCTTCGGAGGGCGGTTTCACCGAGATCCGCGAGCGAACTCGTCCCCGTTAGCCAGGCGCCCCGCGGGCCGGCCGGGGCGGGCAGGGGGCGGACCGCTTCAGGTGCCGTCGCGCAGGTCGGCCGGGGAGCCGGTCTGGTAGGAGATCTGGTCGAAGGTGGCGGTGCAGCCGTACCCGCGCGGTGACTGGGCCAGGAAGCCGACCCGCGCCCCGGAGGCCTCGCCGAGCGTGAAGTAGCGCAGCAGGTGCCACCACTCGCCGTCCCGGGAGGAGTGGAACGCCCACGCCCGGCCCTTGCGGGTGATCCGCATCCACAGCGGGCCGCCCTCGGTGGTGAAGGAGTTACTGTCGTCGGAGGTGCCGCGCGTCACCACGGTGACGGCGGTCGGCTGATGCTGCGGCGAGTACTCGTAGCAGAGCTTGGCCCAGCGGTGCTCGGTCACGTGCAGGAACAGCACGCCGGCGTCGAATGTGCCAGCGAAGTCGACGCTCACCCGCGCCGACAGCGTGAAGTCGCGGTCGGCGGGCAGCCCGGTATACCGCCCCGCGTCCGGGGGCGGCGTGCCGTCGGCCGCGGGGTCGATGAACAGGTCGGTCGCGGCCGCCGCGGTCAGCTTCAGCGTGTCCCCGGCTAGCTCGGCCTCAAGCGGCGGATTGCCGGAGGGCTCAAGGGGAAATGGCACTCCGGGCACGACCAGAAACGTCACCCCGGCAGTCTCCCATGGAACTGTAGGCACCTTGTTATTTCCCTCAGGCTTTCTGGCGACCTAATGGCCTAGGGCGGCCTATGGCTTTCTGGCCCCCTAGGTTTCCTGGCGACACCGCCGTAGCAGCTGACCTCGGCGGCGGTCGGGAGCGGCCCGTCGCCGTCTGGCCGCCATTCCGGCACCAGCACTACCCCGGGGGGGACTAGCTCCAGGCCGGTGAACGCCATCCGGGCGAAGTCACCGGAGTCCCGGAGCTGGCCAGCGATGCCGGCGTTCCCGTAGGCCTTCTTGACGCCGTCCCAGCCGTGCGGGTCGTGCTCGGCGGTGGTGTGCGTCGCGGCCAGGTAACTGCCGGTGGGCAAGACGGCCAGCAGCGTGGCGAGGACCTCGCGCGGGTTGTCGTCATCGACCAGGAACGGGATGACTGAGACCAGCACGAGCGCTATCGGCTGGCTGAAGTCGAGGATCTTGCCGGTCACCGGGTGCGCCAGGATGTCCGCCGGGTGGCGCAGGTCGCCGGTGAAGTAGCCAGTGCGGCCCTGCGGGGAGCTGGCCAGCAGCGCCCGCGCGTGCGGGAGCACCGAGGGATCGTTGTCGACGTAGACGACGCGGCAGGCCGGGTCGACCCGCTGCGCTACCTCGTGCACGTTGTTGGTGGCCGGCAGCCCGCTGCCGATGTCGAGGAACTGCCGGATGCCAGCCTCGGCGGCCAGGAAGCGGACCGCCCGGCCGAGGAACTTGCGGTTCTCCCGGGCCAGGGTGCGCGCCGCGGGCATCTGCGCGAGGACCTGCTCGGCCACCGCCCGGTCGACGGCGAAGTGGTTCTTGCCGCCGATGCCATAATCGTATATCCGGGCGGGATGCGGTCGATTGGGATCGATCACCGGTTCTGACACACCATGAACCTTACTAGCGGCCGGGCACGACCAGACCGGACTCGTAGGCGGCGACCACCGCCTGGGTGCGGTCGCGCAGCCCCAGCTTGGCGAGCAGTCGGCTGACGTGCGTTTTCACGGTCTCCTCGGTGACGATCAGGCGCGCGGCGATCTCGGTGTTGGACAAGCCCTCGGCGATCAGGCGCAGCACCTCGGTCTCGCGCGGGGTCAGCGCCGCCAGCGCCGGCGGGACGGGCCCGGCCCCCGCCGCGGCGGGACGGAGTACCCCGCCGGCGGGCCCGGGCCGCAGCCGGGCGAACTCGCTGATCAGCCGGCGGGTCACGCCGGGGGCGAGCAGCGCCTCGCCGGACGCGACAACGCGGACGGCCTCGAAGAGGCGCTCGGCGGTGGCGTCCTTGAGCAGGAAACCGCTGGCGCCCGCCCGCAGCGCGTCGAAGACGTACTCGTCCAGGTCGAACGTGGTCAAGATCAGCACCCGGGGCGGGTTCTCGTCCGGTGCCAGCTGCCTGGTCGCCTCGATGCCGTCGATGCCGGGCATCCGCACGTCCATCAGTACCACGTCGGGCTTGAGCTCCCGGCAGGCGAGCACGGCCGTCTCCCCGTCGGACGCGGTGCCGAGCACGGTGAAGTCCGGCTGGGTGTCCAGCAGCGCCGCGAACCCGGCCCGCACCACCTCATGGTCATCCGCCACCACGATGCCGATCATGTGACCTCCGGTTTCGCGGGCAAGTCGGCCTCGACGAGGAACCCGCCGCCCGCGTCGGCGCCCGTCCGCAGCGACCCGCCGACGGCCAGCGCCCGCTCGCGCATCCCCGGCAGGCCGTGCCCGCCGCCGGCCGGCGGGGCCACGGCCTGGCCTGCGGGACTCTCGGGCGGCCGCTCCGGGCCCGGGCCGTTGTCGCGGATCCGCAGGTGCAGCGCGTCGTCGTCGTAGCGCAGCTCGACGTCGACCGCGGCGCCGGGCGCGTGCCGGCGCGCGTTCGTGAGCGCTTCCTGCACGATCCGGTACGCGGCGAGCTCGACGCCGGGGTCGAACTCGGCGACCGGCCCGGACACGATGAGCCGGGCGGCCGCGCCCGAGGCCTCCCGGGCCGCGTCGATCAGCTCCGCGAGCTGGGGCAGCCCCGGCTGCGGGTGGCGGTCGGCGACGGTCGCGCCGGCGTCCTCGGCGTCCTCGCGCAGCACGCCGAGCAGCCGGCGCATCTCGGTCAGCCCGGCCCGGGCGGTGTCGCCGATCTCCGCGAACCGCTGCGCCCCCGCGGCGGGCAGCCCCGGCGTGGTCAGCCGCGCGGTCTCCGCCTGCACGGCGACCATCGAGATGTGGTGCGCGACCACGTCGTGCAGCTCGCGGGCGATGCGCGCGCGCTCGCCGCGCGCCGTGTGCTCGGTGAGCGTGTCCGCGAGCGCCTCGCCGGCCGCGGTCCGCCTCCGGGCCTCGGCCCGCGCCCGGGCCGCGATCCCGGTTGCCGCGGCGGCCGGGGCGCCCGCCGCGAGC
>JAICYD010000009.1 GCA_025934375.1 Streptosporangiaceae bacterium
GCGCAGCGCCAAGCGCAGCTGGCCGGCCGCCTCGCGATGCGCGCCCAGGCGCGCCGCGCGGGCGGCGGCCAGCGGAGCGTGACGCATCACGGCGGCGCGGTCGCCGCAGCCGGCGGCGTGGTGGGCCAGCCGCCGGTGGTCGGCCGACCCGCGCGCCACCAGCTGCGCCAGCGCTCGGGAATGGGCAGTCGCCCGCCGCACCTGCGAAAGTGCGTCCTCCACGGCTTGCCGGGCCAGCTCATGCCGGAACCCGATCGCCTCGTCGAGGGCAACCAGGACGCCCAGGCGCAGGCACTCATCGACCGCGCCGAGCGGCTGCGCCGCCACCTTGGCTAGGAAATCGGGCTCGGCCGGGCGACCCAGCACCGAGGCCGCGGCGGCGACGTCCCGGCCCGCCGGCGAAAGCCGGGACACCCGGGCCAGCACGGCATCGCGCACCGTGGCCGGCACGTACTCGGAGCCGGCGGCGAGCACCTCCGTGACGTAGAACGGGTTCCCGCCGGTGCGCTGGAAGACCTCCCCGGCGTCCAGCGCGGAGCTCGCCTCATCCAGCAGCTTCCGCACGCCGCCGCGGGTGAGCGCGGGGAGCTGCATCCGGATGACGTCCGGCGAGGCCGCGAGCTCCCCCATCACCACGGTCAGCGGATGATCGGCGCCCACTTCCTCGCTGCGGTAGGTCGCCAGGATCAGCAGCCGGGTGCCGGTCAGCCGCCGGCCGAGGAATCGCAAGATGTCCAGCGTGGCCTCGTCCGCCCAGTGGACGTCCTCCAGCTCCAAGACCATAGGCGATCCGGATAGCAGGCCGCGTACCTGCCGGAACAGGCGGAACCGGCTCATGCCCTCCTCCAGGCCAGCGGCCGCAGCGAGCTCGGGCAGGGCGTCCAGGATCGGGCCCAGTGCCTCGGCGGCGGTGATGTTGTCGCAAGCACCGCGCCGGACCTCCGCCTCGCCGGCCACCTCGGCCAGGGCCGCCGCCAGCGATGTCTTGCCGACGCCGGCCTCCCCGCCCAGGAACACGAGGCGGCCGCCGCCATCGACGTCCAGTGCCTCGCCGAGCAGCCGCCGCAACGAAGCCAGGAACTCCTCCCGTTCAACCAGCACATCCGTCATTTAACCCGGACCGCCCGGCCGGGGAAACCGACCGGCCGACGTGGCCGCGCTCCCTAGCGAACGGCGGTTGTCCGGTGCCGCCGTCATGCCAGGATCCAGTACCCGCCCTCTCGACCCGGCACAGGCCGCATGACAGCCACCCCGGCCAAGCCCCTTGACCGCGCCCTGGCCGAGCCGACCACGCCGGCCCGGAGGTGCTTATGCGCGGCAGAGTCCTTCTCAGCGCGGCCATCATGCTGGCGGCCATCGGCGGAACCGCCGCGTGCGGGGCGACCACCGCACCGTCCACGGCGGGAGCCCCTACACCTAGCTCCGCGCCGACCTGGTCGCCAACGCCTTGCCCGCGTTCTCGTTCATCACCCCGAACCTGCTCCACGACATGCACGACGGCGCCATCGCCCAGGGCGACGCCTGGCTGGCCGCCAACCTGCCCGCCATCGTGACCAGCGCCCCCTACCGCGCCGGGACCACGGCGGTCTTCATCACCTGGGACGAAGGCAACGGCGGCTACCCCATCGAAGACTGCGACGACACCACCGCCACCGACGCCAGCTGCCACGTCCCCACGATCGTGATCAGCCCAACCACCCCCGTCGGCGTGGTTTCCCGGTCCTTCTTCAGCCACTACTCCCTGCTAGCCACCACCGAGCAGCTACTAGGCCTTCCCAGGCTCGGCCAGGCCGCCTCCGCCCCGGTAATGACAACCGCCTTCCATCTCTGATCCCTAACGAACACCGGGCGCCTGCGTCCTGGCTCCGGCTCATTACCTCATAGCCCGTCGTCGTGCCAGACTAAGGACGCTGCCGGGAATTACGTGGCCTGCGTGGTTCCCAGCCGTATTAAAGGCCATTGTCAAGCTTTCAGTTGGGGAAAGAGTGCGCAGGAGGACTGCCCGCAGGGTCATGGAATGCCTGACGGTGGTAGCCGTCGCGGTTATCGCGACCGGAATGGCGAGCGCGGCGCGGGGGCAAGGCGGATGATCGGCAGTCGGCGCGTTGTCTGGTCCTGATACTCGGCCATGACCGGTATGGCCTCGGTGACCATGGCCCAGAGCCGGGCGTAGTCCTCGTCGGCGACCTCGCCCGCGATCACCTCGACGGTCTCGGTGCCCACCTCGACTGTCACCCGCGGATGAGCCTTGAGGTTCCAGTACCAGGCAGGGTGGTGCGGCGACCCGCCGGTCGACCCGACGATCAGCATATCCTCGCCGTCACTGACGTAGGCCAGGGGAGTCACCCGCGAATGTCCTGAGCGGGCTCCCAGGTGGTGCAGCAAGATGATGTTGAGCGATTCGTGCTGGCCGCCCACCTCGCCGCCATTGGCCCTGAAATCGGCGATGACGGCCCTGTTCATTTCCTCGAGTTCAACTTCGTTCACGGCGGCTTCCCCCATAGAACGCTGCTTTCGCCATATTTGCATGCTATCTGACACTTATCAACTTAGTGCGCACGGCGGTCGTCGCCGTGCGAACGTCGGACGGGACAATGCCCTGAGCCAGGCGACCCGGGGCTCGCGCGGGCGGTTACGGGGGAGTGACGTACAGGCGGGCGGACAGGCCCAGGTGATCGGACACGTATCCTGGCCCGCCGGGCATCTCGGTCAGGCCGGCGAACAACACCGTGGCGGCCTCCGCCCGGACCCCCGCGCCGGCCAGGATGAAGTCAATGACGGACGTCGGCGTCCCGGCGGGCAGGTACTCCGCGCGGAATGTCGCCGGGCAGTCGCCCGCGAACACGTCGGCCAGCCCCGTTCCCGCAATGAACCCCGCGAACAGCGAACTGCCCCCGGTGACGTTGAAGTCCCCGCACACGACCACCGGCCCCGCGATGCCCCGCACCACGTCGGCCAGCGCCGTCAGCTGTGCCTGGTGCCACGGGTAGAACCGGCCGCCCGGCGACCAGTCGCCGTCCCGGTTAGCCAGCGGGTGCACGTTGACGATGGTCAGCCCTGGCTCCGCGAGCCGCGTGACCAGCACTCCCTTGAACCCCGCCCGCAACCGCTCCAGCGCCGGCAACCGGTCCGCCCGGGGCGGCATGCCGAAGCCCGTGTACCTAACGCTCGCCATCGCCGAACGCGAGAACGTCACCAGCCCCCCGGCCGGCCCGACGCCCGACCGCCGATAGCTGACCTGCCGGAACGACGGCATCCGGCGCACCAGCATCCGCAGGTGCCAGTACGAGAAAACCTCCTGCACGCACACCACGTCCGCGTCGCCGGCCTCAAACTCCGCGCCGATCGCCGCGTACCGCTGGGCCAGCCGCGACCCAGCCACCGGAATGCCCCGCGTGTTAAGTGACGCCAACCGCACAAGCCTCAGCTTAACGATCCGTCCGCCCCGTGATGGCCGTTATCGCCTTACGTGGGAGAGTCGATGACGGCAAACGCCTAATGCCTTAAATGCGCGGATGTAATGGGTTTCGGCACCTCAAAGTGCCACTGGGAAGCGCGGCCATGCGTTCAGGGATGAATTTCAGCGACGCGCGATGCACTAAATGTCAAGCTGACATCCGGACGCGTTGATACCTTCGAAATGCTGCACAGAGCCGGGGAGGAAAGCGGTGCCTGCGGCAACCTCGCATGACCTCAAAATTGCGGAAATGCCTTATATCGCAAGCCCAACACAAGGAAGGACTGGAGTATGTCTTGGCGACCTACTACCCTAACACGGACTGTGTTCGCTGCCCTGCTCGCAGCCGTGCTCTGCATTGGCGGCGCAGGCGGCATGGCGCATGCCGCACCGGCCCAGCCGGCCGTCGCCAGCGCGAGCGCTCAACCACAAGCGCCGGCCGCGGTACCGACCCGCGGCCATGGTCTCGTGATCGCCGGCGACTGGTTCGGCTACTACGTTGACAAGGGGAAGAAAGTCTGGTGCCTCGCACCCGGTCTCGCACTGGCCCAGGAATCGTTCCGCCTCACAACGAACCTGCCTATCGTCACCGTCGGTCCCAGGAAGTTCCGCGTCGGTGCGACTAAGTCGCGCTGGATGGCGTACGTCCTCAGCCAGTGGGGGGACACTTCGAGCAACAGCGTCGCGGCGGCAACCCGCATGGCGCTGCTCGAGATCGTCGGCGACGTGCCATCGGGAGTCAACACCTCGACCAGGACCCAGATCGGCCGGATGGCGGCCGACGAGGTCAACGCGGTTAAGGCCTACTTCGGCCCGGACAGGCTCGCTCTTACGCTACGGACGAAGGTTCTCGTCGGCCAGGCCGGCACGGCCATCGCAACCACCGTGGCGGCCACCCACCGCGGCGTACCCGGCGTCACGGTGGAGTTGGCCGCGGCAAACGCCATCGTGGCGAGGTTCGTCAAGACCGGGCGCAACGGCCAGGTCGCCTTCACCTACCGGCGCACCGGCACCGGCCCGGTCAAGCTGGTTGCCCGCGCGGCCGGCCTGCCACCGGACACCATGCTGGCAAGCTTGCCGAAACCCGGCCAGCAGCTCCTGGTCAGTGGCACGAGGCCAACTACCGCCACCGCCAGCGTCACCTACCAGGCAAGCCCTGGCGGCCCGACGATGAGCTACGACTGCAGCTCGGCGTGCAATGGCCGCCCGCTGGTCACGGTGAGGTTCTGCCAGCCAGCGGGATTGGCGGCGGCATCGGACATCGTGTTCGCCGACGGGCATACGGTGGGCTCGGTGTCATTCGGGCGCAGCGCCACGGCGGCCTGCAAGTCAGTAGCGGCTGTCATACCGGATGGGCAGGTCCTCACGTTCGGCGCTCGCTACAACGTCAATGGCAAGCTGTCCGGCGTGATTCCCCTACCGGGGCGCCTCGTCATCGACTGCCCGGCCTTGCCGGTAGTGTCCGAGTCCGAAACGTGCAACTGCACGAACGGAGCTGTAGTCCTGACGCTTAAGAACACCGGGCGAACCGAGGAGCAACTGATCTGGTCCGTCAACGGCGGGCGAAGCCAGACCAGGCTTGTCGCCCCGGGCAGTATTGGGGCGGTCAATGTTCCGTTCTCGCGAACGGTAACCACGACTATCAGGTACACCGGCGCGGTACGGCGCCTCAACGGCCAATGGATCATCCCGCCATCATTCGAGACGGTGATCCCCAAGGAATAATCAGCAGGCAGGAGTCGGGGCACCCGCGGGCGGCAGCTTCCTGGCCGCCCGCGGGCCAACCAGCGGATCCGCCGGCCCAACCCCGGCGAGCAGGGCACGAGCGGTGCCAGTTACCGGTCGCCGATGCCCCGTTCGCCAATACCCAGGCGGTGCGCTACCCCGACCGCCTGCGCGCGGCTGGACGCGCCCAGCTTGCGCAGGATGTTCGACACGTGGACGCCCGCCGTCCCGGTGCTGATCTGCAGCCGGGCGCCGATCTGCCGGTTGGTCAGGCCCGCGCCGAGCAGTCGCAGCACGTCGAGCTCACGCTCGGTCAGCCCGTACAGGGCCTCAGGGGCGCAGACGGCACCCCCGGCCACGCCCTCCGCGGTCGAGCCCGCCGGGGCAACCAGCGGATCTTGCACCAAGCGGGCCGCCCGCAGCGAGGCGTCGACGAGCTCATCCAGCGTCATCACCTGCCCGCGGTCCCACGTCGCCGGGAACCCACGGCCGAGCTGCTCCCGCAGTGAGCGCACGCAACGGTCCCGGGCGGTGCGCTCGGCGGGCGGCACCGGCGTGCCGAGCGACTCGCGCAACGCGGCGGCGCCGCCGAGGAGCGTGGTCGCGATCGTCGGTCCCGCCGCCCCCGCCAAGTCCGGCCGGGCGGCCAGGCCGGCGATCGCCTCCGTCACGCTCGCGACCCGCCAGCGGTCGCCGAGGCTGGCGTGGATCTCCAGGCTCTCGGCCAGCATGTCAGCGGCGGTCTCGGGATCATCGTCGGCGATGATCACCGCCAGCTCGTTCAGCGCCCACGCGATGCCCTCCTGGTAGCCAAGCCGCGTGGCGATGTCCAGGCTCTCCTGCAGCAGGGCGCCGCCGCGCTCTGGGTCGCCCGCCAGCCACACCGCCACCCCCTGATTGACCAGGGCGGCGGAAGTCTCCTGCCGCAGCCGCACGGCGCGGAACGCGGCCACCGCCGTGGCCGACAGCTCGACAGCCCGCTGCGCCTCTCCGGCCAGCCACGCGGTGAACGCCAGGTAATCCTGCGAGGCGGCGACGCCGGCCGGGTCCGCCAGGCCCTCCCAGATCGCCATGCTCTCCTCGTGCAGCGTCCGGGCGTCGGCGTACCGGCCCTCCTCGCGGGCGATCGACCCGAGCCGTTGCAGCGTGGTGGCCAGGCCGACCTGATCGCCTTCCTCCTCATAGACCGCGCGGGCCTTGGTGAGCCGCTCGCCGGCGACCGCGTAGTCACACTGCAAGAACGCCAGCACGCCGGCGCCGGTCAGCACCGCGGCCATCACCTGCGCGGCCACCGGCTCGCGGAGCACGATCTCGGCGGCCCGTTCCAGCCACGCCCGCGCCTCGTGATAGTCCCCGCGCCGGTACCAGAACGGCCACATCAGCGCGGCCATGCGAGCGCCCAGCTCCGCCCCGCTGTCGGTGGTGGCGGGGACGCTGGCGCGGGAATGGGTGGCGATGGCCCTAGTGGTGGTGCTGGCGGGGGAGCGGGCGGGCTCCGGTGACCCGAGCGTCCGCTCCAGCACGGCCCTGATGTTGTCGTGATCGCGCCCCAGCTGCGCCAGCCAGCGCGCCTGGTCCGCCCCCTCCAGCCCCGCCTGCGCGCGCGTCGCCACCGAGAGGTAGTACGCCGCGTGGGCCGCGTGCACCGAGGCCTGCTCGCCGCTGGCGGCGAGCACGTCCGCGCTGTAGGCGCGGATCGTCTCCAGCATCCGGTACCGGTACTCCGACTCACCGCCCGCCGTCACCAGGACCAGCGACTTGCCCACCAGCGCGGTGAGCAGGCCGGCCACGTCCGCGGCCGCGACCTCACCCGGCGCCGGCCCCGGCGCCGGCCCGCCAGACGTCGACACCGCTGTGACCGCCTCGGCGGCGGGCAGCGAGAACGAGCCGCTGAAGCACGACAGGCGGCGGAACAGGACTTGCTCCTGCTCGCTGAGCAGCCGGTAGCTCCACTCCAGCGTGGCCTGCAACGTCTGGTGACGCTCCGGCGCGCTGCGGCTGGGGTTGCGCAGCAATCCCGCGTCCCCGCGCAGCCGCCGGGCGATCTCCGCCGCGCCCAGGATCCCCGCCCGCGCGGCGGCCAGCTCGATGGCCAACGGCAGCCCGTCCAGCTGCCGGCACAGCCGCGCGACGGCGCTGCGGCCAACGGGATCAAGCGTGTAGCCAGGGGTGATAGCGCGCGCCCGCTCGGTGAACAGCTGCACCGCGTCGGCCGCGTCCTCATCCGACGCGGGCAGCCCGAGGCCGTCCACCCGGAACACGCGCTCACCCGGAACGCCCAGCAGTTCCCGCGACGTGGCCACCACGGTCACCCCCGGGCACGCGGTCAGCAGCCGCTCCACCAGCTCGGCGCACCCGGCCACGACTTGCTCGCAGTTATCGAGCACCAGCAGCGCCGTCCGCGACCGCAGGTGCCTGACCACGGTGGCGGTCGTGTCCTGCCCGGGAGTTTGCGGCACCCCCAAGGCCGCCGCCACCGTCCCCGGAAGCTGATCGCGGCCGGTCACCCCGGCCAGGTCCACCCACCACGCGCCGTGCGAGAACCGATGCCGCGCGGCCGACGCCAGCGCGATGCTCAACCGCGTCTTGCCGCTGCCGCCAGTTCCCGCCAGGGTGACCAGCCGGCTCGCGTGCAGCATGGTTGCCAGCTCCGCCAGTTCCCGCTGCCGGCCCACCAGGCTGGTCAGCGTGACCGGCAGGCTGCCCGCAACGTCGCGCATAACCGCACCATCGGTATCCACCAAGCCTCCGCTCCCACTAGTTGGTACCAGACCAGGGAGCGCCAGTAAACATCCCGGCGCAGTCGGCTAAACACTCCTAAACAACCCGCCGAGAAAACCTAGACATTCTCCAGATGCGCGCGCGGCGCCCGGGAGCGCATCGTGACATGGGCGCCGCCGGCATGGCGGCGTCCACGCCATCGCACGTTTCGGGGAGAACTTCAGATGCCAGCACGACCACGCGCCCCCCTGGCGCGAATCGCCATCCTCTCGGCGGCGGCCGCCGCGGTGGTGGCCTCCCAGGTCATCGCGCCGCTGACCGCCAGCGCGGTCACGCCGCCGCCCAAGCCGGCCCAGCACCATCCCGCGGCCCCGCCGACCGGGGTTGCCGATCCGACGCCGCCGACGAGTCACCCGCTGCCCTGGTCGGCCGCCCGCGCCAAGCCGCACGTGGCCCCGAAGTCCAGCGCGAACGCCGCCGCGTTCCGGGCCCAGGTCATCGCGAACGCCGGCACCACCGAGCGCACCGCGAGCTACAGCGTGTCCGCCGCCACCCTCCGGTTCCTGGGCGTCGGCCTCGGCATCCCGCTGGGCGCGAGCACTACCTTCACCGGCGTGCGCTCCGGCTCGTCGCTGACGGTCTCGCTGCCAGCGCCCGAGCGGCTGCGGGCCAGCGTCCCGGGTGCCAGCATGCCGGCCTTCACCCATTCGCTGCTGACCATCGACCAGCGGACCGGCGCGGCCACGCTGACCGCGTCCGCCCCGGCCGGGTCGCTCAAGGTCACCATCCCCGACGTCACCAGCACCACGCTGTCCGGGCTGTCCGGCACCGTGACCGCGCGGGTGCCGGTCCTCGGCCAGACCGCCACGCTGTCCGGGAGCCTGGGCTACCAGGCGGGCGCCCCCGTCACGGTCGCGCTGCGGGGCACGCTGCCCGCCGGCGCTGACGTCAAGCACGGCGTCGCCGAACTGGGCGCCGGCGCCACCGTGACCGCGGCCACCGCGGGCGGGCTGCGCGTCGCCGGCCCGGCCACCCTCGGCCCGGCCGGCCACCAGCTCGCCGTGACCGTGGCCGGCGCTGTCAGCGGCACTGTCACCGGCCGGGAAGGCTGGAACCTGGCCGTCACCTCGGTCACCGGCGCCCCGCTGAGCGGCCTGACCCTGGCCCCCGGGGCCAGCGGCTCGGTCACCGACGCCCATGACCGCGTCACCTACGACGTCAAGGGCAGCACTGCCCGGCCGTGGGAGGCCGCTCCCGGCGTCGCGGTGGCCGGAGCGGTCGAATTCTCCAATGATCTCCCTAACGGATCCCTGGTGCCCGCTCCTGGCCTCACCGGCTCCGGCTCGTGGGCCGACGTCACCGGCACCGTCGCCCTCGCCTCCGGCGTGTCCGCCCACGGGAGCGCCGCGATCAACCTGGCCACCGGCCAGGGCCTGCTGACCAGCGCCGGGCGGACCCCGGTCACGCTGCAGACGCCGAAGGGCACGGTCATCCACGACTCCGCCGGTTTCCACGGCGGGCTGACGGTGTCCTCCTCGGGACAGGTGACGGCGAGCCTGCCCCGGCAGCTATCGCGCTGGACGCCCGCCGCCGCGACGCCCCCCGCGACGACATCACCGTCCGCGGCGCAGCCGAAGGCATCCGCAGCCGCCACTGCCCGTTCGGCGGCAAGGGCCTCGGTAGCCCCGCAAGCGGCCACCGGGACGAGCGCCAGCTACACGCTGTCCGGGCCGGTGCTTAACTTCATCACCAGCAACCTGCACATCCCGCTGAGCTCGGCCACGCTGACCGGCACGCTGTCCGGCTCCACGCTGACGCTCTCCGCCGCCGCGCCGACGGCGTTCCCGTCCTCGGTGCCGTCGTGGCTGCCTAGCCCGTCCTACGTGAACACGCAGGTCACGGTGGACGAGGCGGCGAACACCGTCACGCTGGTCGCGCAGGCCGGCACCTCCAGCGGCCTGACCGCCACCTTGAGCGTCGCGATCGCCAGCGCGGCCACCTCCGACCTCAGTAACGGCACCGACGTCACCGGCAGCCTCACCCTGGGTGGCGTGCCGTTCGTGGGCGGCGCCACCGCCGGCCTCACCTTCACCCTCGGCTACGCCAGCGGCGCGCTGAAGGCGTCACTGGCCGGCAGCCTCACCTCGGCCGCCACGTTCGCCAACGGGGTCGTGACGATCCCCGCGGGCACCAGCCTGGCGCTGGCCACCGGATCCGGCCTCACGCTGAACGGGGTCGCCGACCTGACCTACAACGGGCAGACCACCGAGATCGCCGTCAACGGCACGCTGACGAGCATCTCCAACTGGTCGCTGTCCGTGAGCAACGCCAGCGGCGCCTCCTGGCAGCCCGCCGCAGGCCTGACCATCACGCCGAACTTCAGCGGCTCGGTGTCCGACGCCAACGGTTCGGTCAGCTTCGACCTGGGCTCCGGCACCGGATCCGCCACCTGGGTATCGCCCGACCAGGGCTCCATGGTGTCGGTCAGCAACCTCGAGATATCCAACGCCGCCCCCGGCGCCACCGCCGCCTGCAAGGCCTCCGACAACGTCGCCGCCGGCGACCTGTGGATCGGCATCGGCGGCACGTTCAGCTACGTCCCGGCGAACCTGAACCTGTCCGCGACCGGGTGCTTTGACCTGTCCGGCAAGCACGCCACGATTAGCACGGTCGCGACCGGGAACCTGACCAGCCAGTTCGGCGCCACGCTGCCGTTCCGGGTGGACACGGTCGGCCTGACCGCGCACATCGGCGGCACCTACTCGCTCACCGGAACCGCCACCGTGACGGTCACCGGCGGCGGCGTCAGCAGCAACCCCCAGTTCAACGTCGGCCTGCAACTGTCCAGCGCGGGGATCACCGCCGGGATCGGGGTCAGCGACCTGGGCAGCGCCCTTGGCGTTAGCGGCTTGTCCGGCAGCGGCGCGCTGTACGTGTCAACCGTCGCGGTGAAGGGCTTCGATCCGGCTACGCTCAGCATCGCCGGCCAGTCGCAGTTCGACCTGCCGGCCGGGCTGTCGGTCGCCCTGAACTACACCCTGCCATCAGGCATCGAGAGCAAGCTCCAGCAGCTCATCCCGGGCCTCGGCAACCGCACGATACCCGGCCTCACCGCGGGCACCTCGCTGCAGGCGGTGGCGTCGCTGTCCACCTCCGGGTTCACCGTGGACCTAGGCGTCAGCCTTGGCACCACCAGCAACGGCCTGACCCTCTTCAACAGCAACAACAGTGCGCTCTACCTCAACCGGTTCGACATCAAGCTGGCGCTGGGCGCGCAGAACAGCCTCTCGCTGTCCGGCACCGGATACCTGGTGCTGCCGCCACTGGCCCCGGGCCTGGGCTCATCCAACGTCTCGGTCACGATCAGCGGATCGTTCAACATCACCAGCCTCACGATCAGCCTCGGCTTCAACTTCGGCAACTGGAGTCCCGCCTTCGGCGTCACCGGGCTCAGCGTGCAGGACTTCGGCGGCACCTTTGGCCTGACCCTGGAAAGCGGCGTGCCCACGCCCTCGCTGGGCGTCTACGGCGACAACATCCAGTTGCCGCCGTCCTGGAACCAGGCGATCGGGATGGTGAACGGCACCTCGGTCTGGTTCAACGCGAACCTCAGCCTGACCCAGCCGGTGCTCGGCTTCAAGATCTACAACCCGTACGGGGGACCGGCGCTGACCCCGCTGGCCATCGACCCCAACGCCTCGGCCGCCGAGGTCAACTCGTTCGTGGTGAACACCGCCTCGTTCTGGCTGGCGCCCGCCGGCGGCTCGACCCCCGCCGGTGACACGCTCAACCCCGGGGTATCGGTCATCTTCGACGCCAGCGTGGACAACGTCCCGGTGCACGTGGACGCGGCGGTCGACCTGACCGCCCCGTCGGTCAGCGCGAACGCCAGCGTCGGAGCGTTCACTATCGGGCCGGTGCAGACCTCGAACACCGTGTTCCACCTGAACCTCAGCCCGAGCGACGTGTCGCTCGCCATCACCGGCGGCGTCTCCTACAACAACGACACCTTCAACGCGACCGTCGAGTTCACCCTGGGCTCGTCGATGGCCGGCGCGAGCATCTGGCTGTCCATCACCGGCGGCCTGCCCACGTACTTCTACGGCGGCGCCACGCTGTCCGGAGCGGTTCACGGGGACGGCAGCGGCGCCTGGGTCAGCGCGACGGGCAGCGGCTGGCTGTACGCGGGCGGGACCTGGCTTGGCCCGGTCAGCTTCAGCTTCTCGCTGCCGGGGTCGCTGTCTTGGAGCGACGCCAGCAACTCGATCACCCAGCTGGCGCAGTTCTTCATCACCAACGCGGGCCTGTCCTTCAACCAGGTCGTGACCGCCCTGGAGCAGTTCGGCTACCAGGTCTACGACATCATCAACGCACTGTCCTCGATCGGCCAGTACGGCCCGCAGATCGCTAACGCGTTCGGCTTCAGCACCACGTACTTCGACATCTGGACCTACACCAACTCGGGTCAGTTCCTCGTCATGGACGTCGCCGGCGGCTCCCAGTCGCCGAACGCCGGCATCGACACCTGGACCTTGAACCTGCCCAACAGCTACAACCAGAACTGGGCGTTCGTGCAGAGCCCGTACGCGGGCTGGTACGAGATCGTCAGCCGCGGCAGCGGTCAGTGCCTGTCGGTGGGGAACAACACCTCCACCCCCGGCAACCCGCTCGTTCAGTGGCCATGCGGGGGCGCCTGGAACCAGCTGTGGTACATGGGCAGCATCTCGCTTGGCACCAACTACTACATCGAAAGCGCCCTGGACGGCGAGTACGCCGATGTCGCCGGGGCCTACCCCTGGGCCGGCGGCACGATCGACCAGTGGTACTACAACGGCGGGCAGAACCAGCGGTTCTGGCTGACCAACTCGCCTAACTAACCCACCAGCGGGGCCTGCGCCTGACCGTCCGCCGTGGCGGCCAGGCGCAGGCCTTTCCCATGCCCGCCTCAGCCGCGCGCGGCCGGGCGGGGGGCCGCAAGCTGGGCGCCTGCGGCGGAGCGTGCGAAGCGCTTTACCCGCTATAGCCAGCCGGACTCGGTGGCGATCCGGACGGCGCCTTGCCGGTTGTGGGCGCCCGTTTTGGCGATGACGTTTGACAGGTAGTTACGCACCGTGCCCGCGGAGAGGCATGCCTCGGCCGCGATTTCCGCCGTCGTCGCCCCTTGTGCGGCCATTCGCAGCACGTCCGCCTCCCGCGCCGTCAGCGGTGAGCGGGTCGTCAGCGAGAGCCGCGAGTCGACCACCTGCTGCCCGGCCGCGAGCCGCCGTACCGCCGAGGTCAGGTGGCCGGGGGGCGCGTCACCGATCAGGAAGCCGCGCACGCCCGCGGCCCTGGCCCGCTGCAGGTCACAGCAGCGCCAGGCGGACGCCAGGATCGCGTACTGGCAGCCCGGCACGGCCTCGTGCGCCTTCGCGGCGACCGTGATCCAGTCGCCGATCTCGCCATCGGCCGGGAGCAGTGACGCGAGCAGTGTCACGTCGGGTCGCAAGGTCCGGGCCGTCGGCACGACCTCAGCGCCCCCCACGGTGGCGACCGGGTCGATGTCAGGCTCCCGGCTGAGAATCGCGACGAGTCCCTCCAGGGGCAAGGCCGTCATTCCCGCGATGAGTGTCCGGATCAGGGCCGTATCCCTTCCGTTCCAACGTTCCAGTGAGCTTCTATGGCGCGGGCCTCATACTTGGTGATCATCTAATCACCTGAAACTCTTGGAACGGCCAGTTCACCACCCCTCGTTACGCATAAATACCTATTAGCTTCGGCTGGTCATTGGCGGTGCCGGGCGCGAGCGCGCTGGCGGGCCCCCGGGGCGGTCAGGCAGGCGGCTGCCAGAGGCGGAACGTCGCGCCCTGGTTATCGACGCACTCGGCGAGCAGGCCGAACGGCCTGCGCTGGGGCTCGACGGCCTGTCCGCCCGCCGCCCGGACCCGCTCCACCGCGGCGGCGATGTCATCGACGCGGTAGGACAGCTGCACCTCCAGCTCCGCGCCCGGCGACGGCAGGATGCCCAGCGGCGGCCTGGTCTCCTCGGTGCGCCACGCGCCGGGGTGATTCTCGGTGAACGGCACCCGCAGCACGGCCTCGTAGAACTCCTTTGCTCGCTGCGTGTCCGGGGCCGCCATGGTCACGTTCGCGACATCGCCCTGGCGCGCCCGGGTGGCCCCGGCCGGCGGCCTCAGCAGCATCCAGCGGTGCCCGAACGGGTCGATGATCACCGAGCCGCGACCGTACGGCTGGTCGGTGGGCTCCCGTTCCACCGAGGCGCCGTTTCGCCGGGCCCGCTCGGTGGTCCCGTCGACGTCATCGACCTCCAGGTGGAGGGTATGGCTGAACGTGGTGGGAGCCTGCGGCGCGCGCACGGGGATGCCGGGCCACAAGTCCGAGGGCTCGGACAGCATCAGCACGCCGTCGCCGAGGCCGAGCTCGGCATGGCCGATCGTGCCGTCCGCGTTGACGTAGTGCTCGCCGCGCGGCTGGGCACCGAGTACGTCGGTGTACCAGGTAATGGCGCGCCGGGCGTCGGACACCATGATGTAGGGGGTCAGGGCCGGAGGCCAGGCGGGCTCGCGCTCGATGCGGGGCGTGGCGGTCGGCTGGGACATGGTTCCTCCTTGGAGTGCGAAGATCTCCTGGGTCAGCCGCTGCCGCAGCCGGCCGGCGAAGTCGGGATCGGGATCGGCCGGCGTGACGGGCTCGCGCAGTGCCTCAAAGAACGGTGCCTCGAACGGATCGGTCATCACGAGCCCTCCTCTCCCTCGTAGATGCGGCGGAACGCGGCGCGCGCCCGCACCAGGAGCGCCTCAGTGGCGTGCACGGTGCGGTCCAGGTAGCGGGCCACCTCGGGGACCGGCAGCCCGTCGAGGTAGCGCAGGGTGAGGGCGGCCCGGTGGTGCGCGCCGAGTTGGCCGAGCACCTCGCGGGCCCGGATCCGGTCGACGGCGGTATCCCATGGGTCATCGACTCCCGGCGGCTCGCCGTCCAGCAGGCGCAGTCCGCGTTGCTCCCGCTCGACCCGCCGCCAGTGGTCGGCCAGCTTGTGCCGGGCCACCCCGATCAGCCAGGGGATCGACGGATCAGGCGCGCCCGGCTTGCGGATCGCGTGCACGGCAGCCAGGAACGACTCGGCCGTGAGGTCCTCGGCCAGGCTAGCGTCGCCACACCGCGCCAGCAGGTAGCCGTAGACGTGCGGCAGCGCATCGTCATACAGCTTCAGCAGCCCGAACGCCGGGTCGGGCCGCACCTGCGGGTGCGTCATACCCTCATCGTCGTCCGGGCGCCCACTACTCCGACGGGCACCCCCGAACTTTCCTGGCCTGGTTGGCGATGCGTGGTTGCCTACGCTGCATGCGGCCCGCGTGCGATCACAGGAAGCGGCTGCTGGGCACCGGCCCGCGAGCGGCCAGCGATTTGCCGCCGGGGCGAGAAGCCTAGGATCAACCTGTGGCGCTTCTTGAAGGTGTGATCGTCGCCCTGCTCACCCCGGTCGACCGGGAAGGGCGGGTGGACCACGGGGCACTCAGGCAGCTGGTCGAGCGACTGGTCGCCAGGGGCGTCACCGGAGTGAGCCCGCTCGGCTCGACTGGCGAGGGCTACAGCCTCGGCCTGGAACAGCGCCTCGCGGTCGTGGACACCGTGGCCGGGGCGGTCCCGGCGGGCATGCCGGTGATCCCGGGCGTCTTCGCCCACAACCACGACCAGGCCCTCGCGGAGACCGCCGCCTACGCCGGCCACGGCGGCACCGCCGTCCTGATGGCACCGCCCGGGTACTACCCGCTGACGGCGGCGGAACAGGAAGCGTACTTCTCCCGCGTCGCCGATGCCGCCGCGCTGCCCCTGGTGCTGTACAACATCCCCGTCTTCACCAAGGTCCAGATCGCGCCCGCGGCGGCCGTCACCCTGGCTCCCCATCCCCGGGTCGCCGGGCTGAAGGACTCGGGCCGGGACCTCAGGTACGCGGCGGAACTGCTCGACGCGGTAGCGGCGACGGGCGCCGCCAATGACTTCTCGGTCCTAACGGGGACCGACTCGATGCTGGTTTCCTACATGCTGGCCGGCGCCCGGGGCGCGATCTGCGGCAGCGCCAACATCGTGCCCGAGATGGTCCTCGCGGCCTATGACGCGGTCCGGGCTGGCCAGTTGGACGACGCGCTGCGCCATGAGGCAACGCTGCGCGCGGTGAACGCCGCGTGCGGGGTCGGCTCGCTTCCGGCGGCGTTCAAGTCAGCGGTCGCCAGCACCGGCATCGGCCAGCCATGGCTCGTCCCGCCCCGCGGTGCCCTGACCGAAGCGGAGACGGCTACCCTCCTTGCCCGCCTGACCGCCCTCGGCGCCCGCTAACCAGGCCAAGGCGGCCAGTTTCGGCGCGGCCTGCTACGAACGCGAGTCCCTTTCCCCGGCTAGATCGCCGACGAGCATTGCGATCCGATCCGCGCGGCCCTTGGTGCGCGACCGGCCGGGCAGGAGCCGGAGGCTCTCGGCCAGTTCCGCGTGCGCGTCGGCGGGCCGCCCAAGTCCGGCCAGCGCCAGTGCCCGGGCCGAGCGCGCGTCGGCCTCGTCCTCACGGTCAAGTGAGAATTTCAGGGCACGGTCGAGATCGTCAACGGCGAGTGAGTAGCTGCCCATGTCAGCGCGAACCTGTCCGCGCCCGGCGAGAGCGGACGGCGTGTCGGCGTCCCAGTGCAGTACCCGGCTGAAGGTCACTTCGGCGTCCGCCGGCGAGCCGGCCTGCCATTCGGCGGACGCTAGGACGGTGAGCGCCTCGGTGTCGCCTGGCATCTGCTCGACCGCCTGCCCGCTCAGCTCGGCGGCGACGAGGTAATCTCCCATGCTCAGCCGGATTTCCGCCAGGGAGGTCAGCGCCCGCGCGGCCCAGTAGCCGTCGTTCAGCATGATGTACAGCGACCGCGCGGCTCTCAGGTACTCCTCGGCGCGGTCAAGCTCGCCCGCCGCCCGCGCGACGTCGGCCTGACGGCGCCGCGCGTCAGCGAGGCCGCGCCAGTCACCCGCCGCCTCGTGCTCATCGGCGACCCGGGCGGCATCACAGCGCGCTGCCTCGGCGCTGGCCGCTGCCTCAAGGCTGGCAGCATCGCGGTCAGCGGTACTCATCCGCCTGCCCCCGCGCTACAGCTTTCCCCATAGCTATAAGCCACGCCACTCCAGTGACGATAGCCATCCAGAGCCGGGCTGGCCACCCGGGTACCCATTTTGAGTCCTAATTAATCTCGGGCCTGCGCCTCGTCGGGTGCGCGGTTGATCCCTTGGCGGGCGGATCTCGCCGAACATCTGTTCCCGTGTGGGCTACTTTCGCATATAGATCCTTTTAAGTATAACGACACGGCGGGATTGCGGGCGACGGTCGCTTAGGCTGGGATGTAACATGTTTGATCGCTGTCACTGAAGGGCTTGGATGTCAAGGGGCCCGCCAGGGTGATAACGATCCCGCGTAAATGGGCAGGATGAGGGAGTGGGCCAGATGACGGGGATGACGCCGGACCGCGGTGATTCCGGCAGCTTCTCCCAGACCACGAGCAGGCGCCAGTACCATACGCACATCTGGGGCTCGGAGATCCCGTTCCGAAACCCGCATTTCACGGGCCGCGAGACAGAACTGCGGAAACTTCGCGATCAGCTGCTAGCCGACGGCTCGGCGGTTATCCGGCAGCCGCCGAGCGCGCTTTACGGGCTGGGCGGGGTCGGCAAGACGCAGATCGCGACCGAGTACGCTCACCGCTACTCGGGGGAGTACGAGGTGATCTGGTGGGTCCGCTCCGACCAGGAGGACGCCATCCAGGCCTCGCTCGTCGGCCTCGGGACCCAGCTTCGGCTGCCGGATGTCAGCCCGGGTGACCGGGACCGGTCGCTGCGCCTGGTCATTGAGGCGCTCCAGGCCGGCGACCCGTACGCGCGGTGGCTGCTGATCTTCGATGACGTGACGCAGCCCGGCAAGCTGCGTCGTTACATCCCGCAGGGTGGCCACGTCATCGTAACCTCGCGGATCAACGAATGGCGGCAGGTGCTCAACACCGACGGCATCGAGGTCCGGGAATTCGACCGGGCGGAAACGGTCAAGTTCCTCCGCGAGCGGGTGCCTCAGCTCGCCATGGCTGACGACCCCTCAGCGGAGGCAGCGGCCAGCGCGGACGCGGACCGGCTCGCCCAGGTGCTGGGTGACCTGCCGCTCGCGGCCGAGCATGCCGCGGCCTACCTGGGGCAGACCGGCGCCGCGGTGGCCGACTACATCGCCGCCTTCGAGCGCGATGCCCACGCCGTGCTCAGCCTCGACGCCGACATGTTCGCCACGAACCGCGTGGTGTCCACCACATGGAGCGTCACCAGGCACTCATTGTCGCCCGAGGCGCGCGAGTTGTTCCAGTTGCTGGCGTTTTTCGCGGCCGAGCCAATCTCGGAGCAGAACCTCCTGCCAGGCAATGTGACGTTCGACCCGCCGCTGCCCGCGCCATTGCAGAAGGTGCTCTTGTCCCGCATCGAGCTCAAGCGCGCCCAGCGCGAGCTCGCCCGCTTCTCCCTCATCAGCGTGTACGGGCAGCGAAACGTGTCGCAGCTGCACAGGGTCGTGCAGGCCGTGACCCGTGCGCGCATCGAGAAGGAGTCCCCCGAATTCGCGAGGGCCTTGCAGAAGGCCGTTTTCACGCTGCTGGCGTCAACCGATCCCGAAAGCCCGGAACGGGAGCAGAGCGACCCTGCCTACGAGCGCACCATCGGGCACCTCATCCCGACCGGCGCGCTGGAATCGGATAACGAGCTAGTCCGCAACCTCGTCATCAACCAGGTTCGCCGGCTGCGGCTGCGCGGCGGGAACCGGGAGGCGCTCAGCCTCGGCGAGGCGGCCCTGTCGATCTGGCAGGTCCGCCCGGACGATCTCCAGACTCTCGCCCTCGCGGCCGAGGTCGCCTGCGCAAAGCGAGACCTCGGCCAGGTCGAGGAGGCCTTCGCGCTCAACGCCGGCACGCTGCAGCGGCTGCGCGACCACTACGGCACCGACGATGACACCTACCTGCTCGTCGCGGACAGCTACGCCGAGGACCTGCGGATGCTCGGCAAATACGATGAGGCGCTCGAGCACGACCTCGCCCTGCTTCCGGCCTACGACCGGGTGTTCAGTCCAGGCCAGTACTGGCCACTCAGCCTCCGTAGCAACATCGCGATCGACTTGCGCTGCGTCGGCCGGTATGAGGAGGCGCTTGACTATGACCTGGAGGTCGCGGCGCGGCGGGAACGGTTCTTCGGGGCGAGCAGCCTGCCCTTCGTTGACTCCAAGTTCGGCGTGGCACGGGACCTGCGCTACCTCGGCCGATACGACGAAGCGCTGGAAGTCTGCCGGGAAATCGACAACATTCTGGGCGCCCGCGGCGAGCCATGGGACTTCCGCCGGCTGCTGATGACCGGCGGGTTCGCGGTGTCCCTGCGCCGAGCCGGGTACTACGTGGAGGCGCACCGCCTCGCCGAAGACACCTACCAGAGGTACGTGGACTACGCGGGGGAGGAGCACCGCGCCACCCTGGCGATGGCCACCAACCTGATGTGCGACCGCCGGATGGTCGACGACCTCGTGCCCGCCGCCGAGCTCGGCGAGGCGAACGTCGCGGCCTGGGAGAAGATCACCGGCAGCAGCCACCCCTGCACGCTGAGGGCCAAGGCCAACCTCGCGGTCGTCCTCAGGGCACGGGGTTACCCGGCCGCCGCGGTAGAGCTGAACCAGGCCGCTCTGGCGGCCTTCCGCCGCCTGTACGCCTACGACCATCCGAGCATCCTCATCGTGATGACCAACCTGGCGAGCGATCTCGCGGCCATCGGGGAGGCCCGGCGGGCACGGGAAATCGGCGAGGAAGTCGTCCCCAAGAGCACGGCCGCCCGCGGGCCCTTGCACCCGTGGACCCTCGCGGCATCCGCCAACCTCGCCTTGGACCTGCGGGCGACCGGAGACCGGGACGCGGCCCGCGCGCTGGCGGGCGAGGCGCTGGCCGGGTTCGACGAGAAGCTGTCGCCAGAGCACCCACTGACCAGGCGCGCCCGCCAGCAGGGCCGGGTGGACCTGGACCTCGAGCCCGCCTTCTACTAGGCCGTGGTGCCTCCCGGGGGAGACGGGACGAGGCGACGGACCTCGGCCGCCACGTGGTCCCGGATCGCCATGATCAGCGCGAGCAGGTCGGGACAGTACACCGACGGATTCCGGAACCCCTCCCCTGCCCGGTACCGGTGCGGGTAGTACCCGCCCCCGCAGACGTCCCGGACCCGGCAAGCCTGGCACTGGTCGCTCAGCGCGAGCAGCCCCATCTGGGTGGCCACCGTCGTGGGGTGGTCAAGGGCCGCGTCCAGGTCGTCGGTCAGGACCGACAAGCCGGTGTCCGCTGCCCCGTCGTAGGCGGCGTACAGGGCATCGACCTGCTTGATCGCCCCATCGGTGTCAATCACGACGACCGCGGAGGGCGCGAGGCCGACTGTTGCCGCGTGCGTAGATTCGCCGAAGAGCATCGCGATGATCGCGTCGAACATCCGCACCGAGGGCCGGGGCTTGGGGTCCTGCGTCCAGCACCGGAACGCGCGCAGCAGCCAGTCGGCGTATGGCGTGGACGCGTCCGGCGCCCGGTACGGCGGCGGGGCGGTCCATGTGCCATGCGGCAAGAGGAAGTCGATCTGCGGCGGGCCGAGCGCGGCCAGCGCCTGGTAAGTCGCGACCGGATCGTTTTCCAGGCTGACCGTGCAGAGCAGTCCGCCGAAGATCTGCCGGAAATCCGCTGACCCTAGCAGTTCACAGGCTCGGGCGACCGACTCATAGGAGCCCTGCCCGCTGGGATACCGGCGATGCCGGTCGTTGGCCTCCTGGCCGCCGTCTACGCTTACGCCGACCCTGATGTCATTGCGCGCCAGCATTTCGAGCAAGGGCCGGTCCAGCCGCGTGGCGTTGGTCTGCATGGTGAATTCGGCCCGCGTGCGGGCGGGCAGCGCGCGCCGTACCCGCTGGGCGAGATCCTCGATAAACGAAGCCCCGGCCAGCAGCGGCTCGCCCCCGTGCAGGACGACTTGCATGGAGTCGAGGTCATGGACCCGGGCGTGCTCGGCGATCCGGCGGACCGCGGCCGCCACGACATCCCTGCTCATGGTGAAGGGCTGCCGTTGCCAGCCCTGGTCGGCCATCTCGTACACGTAGCAGTAGTCGCAGGACAGGTTGCACCGCGAATGCACCTTCAGGACAACCGAGCGGAACGGGACGGCTGCGACTCCCGTTGCCCGCAAGTGGCCGATGTCGAGTTGCTGGTGCGGCCAGTCCGGGTGCGGGATCATGTCTGGGCGAGCCAGCGCGCCCGCCAGCGAACCTCGTGCTGGCGAGTGAGGTCGGCGACGTGCTCTTGGGTGGTGGCGGGCAGCGGCTCGCCTTGCCACTGTGCGACCTCGTCCTCGATACCCGCCAGGAATTCCCGGCCGGCGTCGGTGAGCAATCCGGACCCGGCCAGCGTGCTGGCACCGCGGGCGGTCATCGTGCGCATCCGGCCGAACTCGATGGCCGCGCGCTCCCGGTGCGAGGCCGCTCCTTCCAGGTACTCCCGCCGCCAGAACTGCCCCATGCCGTAGTGCGCGTAGATTCCCTGCAGCAGGGCATGCGCCGGACGCGGGTCGTCCCGCCACGGGGCATACCCCAGGAACGGCCGCTCCCGGTCACGTTCGTCATCGGCGCGGACCAGTGGCTCAATATCCCGGAAGGCCCCCAGGACGGCGTGGTGCGATTCGTGCACGAGGACCTGCGCCATGGCCAGCGCGTCGGGCGGCAGCGACAGGCCGATCGCGCCAAAGGCGGTCTCCTCGGTCCCGCTGGCCATGTGCTGGGGGTCCGGCTCGACCAGAGGGACCACGGTTCGGATGGCGCCGGCGACGATGGATGCCAGCGCCTGGTGATCTCCGGCCAGGATCCGCCATCCCGCGGCCAGCAGGCTTCGCCAGCGTAGCCCGTCCGGGCCGCCGGCTGGGCTGCGCGCGGTCCCGTACCGGTCGAGGAAAGGATCATTGTGATCGAGCACGACATCCAGGCACAGTCCCCGCTCGGTGACGGTGACCCGGGGCAACGGTGACCAGTTCCCGGCCGCGCCGGCTAGCGTCGCCGGGATGTCAACCGTGGCGGAGGGCGACTGAACGTGGCATCCAGTGTCGTCCAGCCAGGCGCGACCCCATTCCCACGGCCGGGCGGCGCCAGTAGAGGGGGCGTCAACGTACGCGCTCCCGAGGGCCGGGAAGGACGCCATCCCGTCGGTGAGCGGGATCGTTACGTCGAAGGGATGCCCAGCCCGCACTGCTGCCGTCGCGGCGAACAGGGCGAGGCGGCCAAGGCCGATCGCGCGCGGAACCCCATTCATGGCGGGCGCACCCGTCAACAGGCAGCGCAGGGCATCGTTTGCCCACGCTCCGAACTGCGGCGACGCGAGTATGTCGGTGACCACCGGCGGCGTCAGTACCGCAACCTCGGACAGCAGGCGATAGGGGATGCCCAGCGCTCGCTCGCGATCGGGAATCGCGTGGCGATTGGCCAGGCGAATGATGCCCCCGAGAAGCGCCTTGTGCTTGCCGAGTTCAACCGGGCGGAGCCGCCGTGGTGAAAGGTCCAAGCCCGCGCCATTGCCGCGAGTCGCGTTCATGACTCAAACAGTTGATCCATGGTTTTGATAACGCTCGCCAGGTTCGATTCCGCAGCGGCGGCGTTCCACGAGATCCCGGAGAACATCGGCGACGACTGAGTCGTCCAGGTGCGAAAGATCTTCCAGGGACAGCCGGGACAAGATGAGGAGGCTTTCCTCTGCTGAGCGGCCTTCCCCGGTCATCCCGCTTACACTCGTCGCCTGACCTGCCTCGTTCGCCTCGTGGCTTGATGTCGGCACAACAACCGCCTCTCCGAACCCCGTCCCATGAATCTTACGCCACGGTAACGAATATGGCACGCGGCTAAAACGGTCCTGCCTGGTGGCTTGGTATAGGGGCCCGCCAGGTCCCCCCCGAATCTGGCCTTCAGCATAAGCAGTGCCACCGGGGTGCTGTGCCCGGCCATGATCAGCACGTCGCGCAGGTCGCAAATCATCGGGTGACCGGGGCCAGCATTACCAGTGCCGGGCAGCCCGGGGACGACCCGGCCAGTGACGAACAGCCTGATCAGGAATCTCCGCCACGACTCGGTGATCTTTCCCCGCCAGGCGGGATCCGCTTCTCCCAGGTCCCAGAAGTCGTGAATCGCGGACTGGCTCAGTGCGGCGAACTCATCCGGAGAATCGAATGCACTCTCTGGGAGCGCCTTCCACGCGTCCGGAAGTACCTGATCGGCAGTGGGTCCGCAGGCGCGCACGATCTCTCGCAGCAGCGTCTCAGCTTCGGCGGCCAGGACGCTCCGGGCCAGCTGGCAGTCCTCCTCGTTCAGTTCACGCTCGCAGGACTGCTTGTCGGCTCCGCCCGGGAGCACCTTGGGCCACAGGTCCGCCAGCCGGATCAGCTCGCGCCCGTTGCCCGCGCTGAGCAGGCACAACAGCCCGGCTACGGCTGGCCCGACTGGATGGCCGCGGGCAGCCGCGATGCCAGTGACGTCGCCGGGACTGAATGGCGGCATCTCGATGACGGTGTAGAAGGAACTGTTGAACTCGTTGCGGCCCTTGCCTTGCAGCGCGCCGAGCTGCAGCGCGGTCGCCGCCTCCTGGCTGACCGAGACAAGGAAGAACACGCCGGGGATCTCGAAGATCCCCTTGATGTCGCGCAGCAGCTTGCGCGCCGCCTCCTCGTCGTCGATCTTGTCCAGCTCGTCGATCCCGATGACCAGCCGCTTCCCGGTGGTGGCGACGATCGCCGCGGCCAGCCGCCGGAACTCGAAGACCAGCGAGGCCACCGTTGTCGGCCGCTCGTCGAGGTCCTTCGCGTGGGTCCGCTTGTAGGTTCCGGTGAGGTGGAGCACGGAGGAGACAGCCACCTCGTGGCCCTGCTTCAGCGCGGCGTTGTACCGGATGCGCTCGCGCACGGCGGTCGCCTGCCGGGCTAGCTGCCCGGCGGGCCGGCTTACCCGGACGAACTGCACGACCGCGAGCAGGCACAGGGCGGCGAGCGCGGCCCCGGTCGCCGCCCACAGTTCCGTCGGCAGCGCGGCGAAGACGTTGGCTAGCTTGCCGGTCAGGCCGTGCGAGGCATAGGACACCACGGCCGTGGCGACGGGCACCGCGACCACCAGAGCCAGTCCCCGCTGCAGCCAGCGCGTCGCCGTCCACCAGAGGTCGTTGCGGATGTAGCGCTGCTCGACTGCATTGGCGAGGTTGTCCGACAACGCCGAGAGGAATTCGGCCGCGTCGGCGTACTCGCTCGGGCACGGGAACCACAGCCCCATTCCGCCGTCCAGGTCGGCCTCCCGGATGGCCCGCAACATGAGCCAGGACTTGCCCGACCCGCGCGGCCCGTACAGCCCGTAGGCGCCGCCATCGCTCGTGAGGACGCGCGCGAGCCGCTGCCAGCCCGGCGTCAGGGAAAACGCGTTATCGGAGTACGAGCGGAAGAGCGTAAGGGTGTTTCCGGCTTCCTTCCCGCCATCGGCATCGCGCGCGAGAGTGCGCTGTGGCGTCAGTCGGGCATACTGCACGGTAAGTGATCATACGCCGCATGACGGATATCGATGCACATGCCACCGATTCGTCATATAACGGGTCTCTGAATCGCTTTAGAGGCGAGAAACTCCGGATCTTGAAGGAGCCGTCGCCGTTGGAGTAGGCGACCGGTATGCCGCCCCAGTTTGAGTACCGCGGCGCGAATAGCGCGATGTCGTCTTCCCGTCGCCGTTGAAGTCACCGGTGAGGACCTGGCGGCCGATGCCAACCGGGCCCCATCGTGTGATTGATGAAGTTGGCGAAACCGCAGCCGCCGGGTGCCGTCGGCGTCTGCGCCGCGACCGCGGCTGGCGCTGACAGCGCTGACGGGGTGGCCGCTCGCGTCGTGGCCGCTCGGGTCGGCAGCGCCATGACGCTCACGCCCGTCCCGGCCCAACAGGATAACGCGGCAACGGCAGCCACGCCCCCCCGGCGGGTCTCCACTGGACGTGCTTCATGAATGGCTCGATCATCGCGTGCATCCTCCCCGTTCCCGCACGCCAACAGGCCTGAGCGTGCACCAGCACACAGTGGGCGCACCCGGCTGAAACGGCGCTGAAGCGGCATCGAAGCCATCGTTGCCCGCTCGTTCCCCGCACCGCCGCCCGAGTGCGGCCGCCGCCAACCATGATGTTACCTGCGGGAACAGTGTGACTCGCGGGACCTGGTCGGGCCGACAACTTATCACGAGTTTTGTTCTTATCACGAGTTCCGCTCGCTACAACCAGGACAATCCGGGCAGAAAATGAACGGAACTCGTGATAAGAGGAACGGAACCCGCAGGGCTGCCGAGGGCCCAGCGGGCGTGGACGCGCCTGCCAAAGAGATCGCCGATCTGGCCGACGTTGGCGTGGGCACGCTGTACCGGCACTTCCCGCAGCGCTCGGACCTGGTCAAGGCCGTGTCCCAGCACGGGGTGACGCCTGCGCCGACGCGGCCCCGGCGCTGGCGGCGGCGAACGAGCCGGGAGCGGCGCTGGAGCAGTGGCTCCACCGCTACACCGAGTTCGTGGGGACCAAGCGCGGGTTCGCCGCGGCCCTGCACTCCGGCGACCCGGCGTACGGCGCCCTGCCCGGCTACTTCATGCGGCGGCTGGAGCCAGCCCTCACATCCCTGCTCGACGCCGCGATAGCCAGCGGCGAGATCCGCGCCGGGACCAGCACCCGGCATCTCCTGCACGCCGTCGCCAACTTGTGCATGCCCATACCTAACGAGGGACCGGCCTACAGCCAGCGCATGGTCGCGCTCCTCATCGACGGCCTGCGCTACGGCGCCACCAGCCAGCCTCACCCCTGAAGCCGCGCCCGGACTGGTTGGGGTGCCGGGCCGGGAGCGTGTTCAGCGGCTGAGTCTCTGGTAGCGGCGCAGGGATAGCGGGAAGAAGACGGCGGTGAGGAGCAGCGGCCAGGCGACCGACATGGTGAGTGCGTGGCTGGTGATCCAGGAAGAGTTCGCCCCCATGGGGTCGCCGAATAGCTGGCGGGCGGCTGTGGCGGTGGACGACAGTGGGTTCCACAGTGCGATGGCGCCGAGCCATGCGGGCATTGTGGAGACGGCGACGAACGGGCTGCCCAGGAAGCCGGCGGGGAATTCCAGGGTCCGAACGGCGGTGACCGCCTCGGGGCTGGAATGGAACCGCAGCCCGAGGTAGACGCCGATCCACAGGAAAGCGAATCGTAGGAGCAGGAGCAGGCTCAGCGCGGCGATCGCGCGGGCCGCGCCGCGGTGCGGGTGCCAACCCACCGCGAGCCCGCATCCGGTGAGCACGGTCAGCGCGGCGGTCGAGTTGAGCATGTCCGCCGCGGCCCGTCCCGCGATGACGGCCGGGGCTGCCATCGGCAGGGAGCGGAACCGGTCGGTGACCCCCCGCGCGGCGTCGGTACTGACGGCAGTCACGGTAGCGCCGATCCCGAACACCATGGTCATGGCGAACATGCCCGGCATGAGGAAGTCGCGGTAGTCACCGCCGCCGGGCACGGTCATCGCACCGCCCAGCAGGTAGCCGAACATCAGCACGATCATGACGGGGAACACCAGGGTATTGACGATCACTGCTCCCGGCTGCTGCCTCCAGTGGGCCAGGCCGCGGCGGGTGATCACCCACGTGTCCCTGATTGCCCAGCCGACCCGGGAGCGGAATGTCCGCGGGATCTCGGGTGCGAGCGTGATCGTCATGGCACGATCACCTCGGCGGCTCCGGCGGTGTGGCCAGGGGCCTGCTGGCCGGTCAGGTGCAGGAACGCGTCGTCCAGGGTGGGCCGCCGCACGGTGATGTCCTCGGCGGTGATGTTCTGTTCGGACAGCAACCCGATGACCTGGGTTAGCGCGGCGATGCGGTCGGTGGCCGGGACGCTTAGCCCCCGGCCCTCTTGATCGACGCGCACGTCAGTGCCGAGCCGGGTCCGAAGGAGCCTGGCTGCGGGAGCCACGTCATCAGCCTCGCGCACCGTTACGTCGATGCGGTCGCCCCCGGCCAGCGTCTTCAGCTCATCCGGAGTGCCCTCGGCGATAACCCGGCCTGCGGCGATCACGGTGATGGCCCCGGCGAGCTGGTCGGCCTCCTGCAGGTACTGGGTGGTGAGGAGCACGGTCGTGCCGGCGGCGGCCAGCACGCGGATCATCTGCCAGACCTCGTTGCGACCGCGCGGGTCCAGCCCTGCGGTCGGCTCGTCCAGGAACAGCACGCGCGGGGCGACGATGAAGCTGACCGCCAGGTCGAGTCGGCGGCGCATGCCCCCTGAGTACTGCCGGACCGGCTTGGCCGCTGCCTCGCCCAGGGCGAACTGGCTGAGCAGTTCGCCGGCCCGCCGCCGGGCGGCGCCGGCGGGCAGATGGCACAGCTGCCCGAACATGACCAGGTTCTGGCGGCCGGACAAGATCTCGTCGACGGCGGCATTCTGCCCGGCCAGCCCGATGCGCGCGCGTACCTCAGACGCCTGGCGGGCCACGTCGAAGCCGACGACCCGCGCGTGCCCGGAATCAGGGCGCAGCAGCGTCGCCAGGACCCGGACGGCGGTTGTCTTGCCCGCCCCGTTCGCTCCCAGCAGGCCGTGCACGGTGCCCTGCGGCACGGATAGGTCCAGGCCATGCGCAGGCTCGCGGGAGAGCTCGGCATCACGGCCATGTCCCTCTACGGGTACGTGCCCGGCAAGGCAGAGCTGCTCGACGTCATGGCCGACCGCGCCTACGGCGAGATCAGCTCACGCCGTGACCCCGGCCCAGCCTGGCAGGACCGCCTGACCGCGCTCGCGCGGCAGCACTGGTCGCTCCTGCTGTCCCACCCCTGGCTGTTGCACATCGCGGCCAGCCGGCCGCTCCTGGGCCCTAACGTGACCGCCCTGTATGACGCCGAGCTGGCGGCGGTCGACGGGCTCGGCCTCACCGACATCGACATGGACCTCATCGTCAGCCTGCTCGACGATTACGTCCGCGGCACGGCGCGAGGAGCGGCCGAGGCAGCCGCCGCGCAGGCCCGCACCGGCATCTCAGACCAGCAATGGCGGGAAGCCTACGGCCCGTTGCTCGCCGAGGTCGTCGATCCCGCCCGCTACCCCACCGCCATCCGCGTCGGCACCGCGGCCGGCGCCGAGTACGGCGCCGCCCACGACCCCGCCCGCTCCTTCGGGTTCGGGCTGCAGCGCATCATCGACGGCATCGGCGCCTTCATCAACCCAGCCTCCCGGTGAAGGGACTATTCCAGGGCGAGCCGGCACTGGGGCGCCGATCACGAGCACGGACGCCGGGCGCGGTCACCTCGGGCCGTGGCCCTGGCGCGTGCTACGCGGCCGGGCAGCCGCTGTAGCGGACCCCGCTCAGGTCGACGAAGCCGGGCAGGCTGGACGTGGCCGGCTGCCGGTTGACGGAGTAGGCGACCCGGAACTGGACGGGAACGGGGGCCGGGCACGCGATCAGGGGGTGGACGACGGCGGTGACCCAGGTGGTCTGGCCGGGGCCGAGCGCGAGCGTGTCCGGGACAATCCTGTTGCCGTCGAGGCCGCAGGGACCCCAGCGCCAGGACCGCACCGTGAGCATTTCCGGCATGACGGACACGGGCCTGGCCGATTGGAGCAGGATCGTCTCCGTGGACTGGTTGGTAAGCGGGATGCCGAGCTCAAGGTCGCGCCCCGTTTGCACCGAGCAGGTGCCCGCGTCCTGGGTCAGGGCCGCGCCGAAGAAACCGGGCAGAAGCGGGGGCGCTGTTTCGGTGGCCTGGGAGGCGGCCGTCGGCGCCGGGGCGGTTGGCGCGGCGGGCTTGGCCGGCGCGGCGGCGGTGCCACGCCCCTGGCCGTAGCCGACCGCGTAGCCGGCGGCCAGCCCGACGGCCAGGGTCACGGCGGCCATGACGCCGGCGCCGCGCGGGGGACGCCAGCCGGGCCAGGGCAGGCGAGGCAGCGGTGGCTTGCCCTGCTGCTCAAGGATGTCTGGCTCGGGGGATCCTTCATCCATGCGCCCATTATCACGCCTGGCCAGGCCGTGATCAGCTGAGGTTCCTGTCGAACGCCCGGCTGAACTGCAGGCGCGCCACCGTGGGGATCTTGTCGAGCTCAAGGGCATCGCGCAGGTGCGGGAGGGCCTCGTTCTCGATGCCCGCCCGGACCAGGCCCGGATCGGCGCGGTTTTCCGCGGTGACGCCCAGCCGCAGGCCAGGGGTCGTCGAGGATCCGTGCAAGAGCGCGCCCGCTGCGCGGACGCCGGGATGGCTCTCGAGCTCGTCGGTCAGGGCGCCCGTGGCCGCGTCGGCGCGCAGCGTCGTCGTCCCGTGCAGTCGGTCGGGTTCGAGCGGAAGGCGGCGCAGCGCCCTGGTCTTGGTCTGGGCCACCATCCACCACAGGGCGAGCATGGCGATGAGGAAGCTGGCCGCGGCCGCGGCCGGCCACACCCAGGTGTTCGTCACCGGGTACTGGGCTTGCCCGTGCGTCAGCAGCGGCGCGTGCGGGCTTCCGAGCACCGACGTGGAGGCGCTGCGACCGCGGGCCAGCACGGCGCCGCCGCCGAGCAGGAGTATCAGCCCGACGATCGCCAGCCCGGTGCGGCTGACCCGCGCGGTGTGCCGTGTCATCGCCGTTAGCCCTCCTTCCGGCGCAGCCGGACCTTGACGCGCACTGGCCACAGCGGATCGAGCCTTGTGAGCCGGTCCTCGACGACGGCCTGCACGCTCTCGCGCAGGCCGGCCGGGTCGCGCAGCCGGGTGGTGGCCTTCACCTTCACCGAGCGACGGCCGGTCCGCACCTTGGCGCGGTCGATGCCCGCGATGTCTTCGGCGAGCCAGCCCAGCGAACGGCGCAAGCTGCGCCGGGGCACGCCGATCACGAGCGCGTCGTCCCCGGAAGCCAGCGGGATCGCCCGCGCCCGGCCAGGGATCACGGCGATGAGGATGAGGAGGAAGCCGACCAGTGCGACCGCCGAGGCGACGATCAGGGTCCCTGTATCGTCCCAGTGCACGCTGCCTTGCAGCGGGCCGGCGAAATCGCCGTGCGGGATGTTCCACAGCGGATGGCCCAGCGCCGCCGATGCCGCCCATATGCAGCCCACGATTCCAGCCGCGACGATCACCGCGGCGGTGAGCACTCCCGGGATCCTTCGCCGGGGCCGGAATTCCCGGCGGGCCTGGCGGCGCGGGCCACGATGTGACCAGGCGTCGGCCCGCGGCGGGCCTGGTCGCCGGTTGCCGGGGGGCAGCGAGTCCGGTAGCAGCACGGCGGTATCCCCGGGGCGGCTGCTGGCGTCGTTCACCGCTGCCCCGGGATCAGCAGGCGGGCCACCTCGATGTCCACGTGGCGCACCTCGATACCAGTCAGGCTGGCGACCCGCTCCATGACGTGCCTGCGCACCTCGCGACTGAGGGTGCGCACCGGGGCGGCGTAAGCCAGCGTCAGGCGTATCTCGATCATGGCCAGGCGGCCGTCGACGCGGGCTGACACCCGGGCCGGGCCCTGCCCGCTCTGGCGGCCGAGCGTGATCCCGGCCAGCTGCCGGGCGGCCCCGCCGGCTTGCTCGACCTCGGCGACCGCCCGGGTGGCGACCCGGACGACGACCCGGTCGGCGATGGTGGTCCGGCCCCGCTGGGCGGGCACGGCCACCGCGACCGGCGGAGCCGCCAGCTCCAGGCTGCTCACTGCGGCCTCCGCTCCCGGGTGACGAACAGCTTGCTCAGGTCGAGCTCCCCGGTCAGCGCCCGCCCGGTGACGTAGCCGACCAGCCCGAGCACCAGCACGATCACGAACGCCGACCAGCCGCCGAACGCGCCGGCGAAGCCCAAGGCGATTCCGAACGCCAACCCGAGGATCGGCATCAAGCGAACCTCATCCATGGGCAGATTCCCCCGTTTCCTCTCATCTGTGTTACTCCGTCTGGTGCGGATCGGGTACTGACACCACTGCGACCACAGTGGTCACCGCCGTCACTGCCACCACCGCCTCCGGCGCCGGCGGCGCCGTGATGTCGCCGATCACGACGTCGACCACCCGGCCGGGCACGAGCGGCTCTACGGCCCGCCGGACCTGGGCCGCCACCTGCGCAAGCGGCGGCCCGTAGCGAGCCACCACGCAGATCTCGATCTCCGCGGGCCGGACCGCCACGCCGGACACGGTCCGGCCCGGCAGGTAGGTGGCCACCGGGACGCTCGGGTTCTCGGTCAGCCCGGCCACGTCCGGGCAACTGATCACGGTCGCGGCGATCCGGTCGGCGAGCGCGGCCACCTTATCCAGCCGCCAGTCACCTCGTTGGGTCATTGAACCCGCGGCGTGGATGTATCGGCGTCCTGGTCGCCGGGCAGGTGGACGTCGTCGATGCCGATGTTGACCTCGGTGACGTCGAGGCCGCAGATGCGCTCCACCGAGCCGATCACGTTGGCGCGGACCGCGGCGGCCACGTCCGGGATGGACACGCCGTACTCGACGACCAGGTCGAGGTCCGCGGCGGCCTGCCGCTCGCCGACTTCGACCGACACCCCCTGGGTGTCGCTTGCCCGGCCGCCGGGGACTCGCTGCCGGACGGACCCGATCATCCGCGCGGTTCCCGTCCCCATGGTGTACACGCCGTCCACCTCGCGGGTCGCGATCGCGACGACCTTCGCCACCACGGCCTCGGAGATGCTGGTGCGCCCGTGCTCGGTCGCCAGCTCAGCGCTGCCCCGCCGCTGCCCGGGCACCCCGGACGTCATCGTGCCCGCGCTGGTGGTGGTTTCCGTTTCAGATGTAGTCACCGTCTTGGCCCCCCGTACGTCGATATCTATCTCGTTACTGTAAGACGCAGCATTGCTACCCAACGTCACGGGTACAACAGATGTGACTTGCGTCACATGCTGCGAGGTTGATCCGTCGTGGCCTGGGCATGCGGACTGTATGCCGTGCAAGCCGGCGTTCGCCGCCCTCGATGACGCCACCCTGGTCGTGCGGGCCCGGGAAGGGGACGTCACCGCGTTCGAGGCCCTCGTCCAGCGCTACCGGGAGCCCGTCTACCGGATCGCGGTGCGCATCCTGCCTGACCCGTGCCGCGCGGCCGACACCGCACAGGAAGCATTCGTCACCGCCTGGCGGCGCCTGCCCGAGATCAAGGCCGAGCAGGCCTTCGCCGCCTGGCTGTACCGCATCACCGTCACCCGGGCACTCAGCGCCCTGCGCGCTGTCCGGCCGTGCGTGCCCCTCGACGACCTCGCTGCCGCCCGTGACCAGTTCCCCGGGCCCGAGGAACACGCGCTCGCCGACGGGCTGGCGGCGGCGCTGCGCTGCGCCCTGAACCGCCTGACCCCGGAGCAGCGGGCCTGCTGGATACTCAGGGAGATGGAGGGATTGTCCTATGAAGAGGTCGCCACCATCTTGCACACGACTCCCGGCGCGGTCCGCGGGCGCCTGCACCGGGCCCGCCTCCAGCTGGCGCAGGAGCTGAAGCCATGGCGGTGAACCCGGAGGGCGACCGCCTCCCGTGCGGCCGCGACATCGACCAGTTGTGGGACGACCTCGCGCAGGACACGCTCAGCGAGCACCATCGGTCGTGTGAGCACTGCCAGGCCGCGCTGACCGAGATCCGTCCGCTGCGCACGGCCACCAGCGTGCTCGCCGCCGAGCCGGTGCGTCCCCCGGCCGACCTGCGCGCCCGGGTCATCACCGCGGTCCGCGCCCGGATGGGCGTCGCTTCCCGCATCGCCCTGCCGGGCCCGGCGGGAAGTCAGCTGGCCATCAGCGAGCACGCCGCCGCCGTCATCTTGCGCGCGGCCGGCGACACCGTCGACGGCGTCCACGCCCGCAGCTGCCGGCTCCCGGCGGGCCCGCACGGCGGGAGTACCGCCTCCGACCTCACGCTGACCATCAGCCTGCGGTTCGACATGCCCGCGCTGGCCGCCGCGCGGGCCGTGCGGGCGGCCGTCCGGAGGGCCGCCCGCGCCCAGCTAGGCCTCACGCTCGACCGCAGCGACATCGACGTGGTCGACGTGCACGTCGCCTGACTCTCGGACCGCGGCTGGCGGTGCGGTCGTTCGGGTTGCGTTAGCATGCTCGCAGTCTCCGACGCGGGGGACGGCCTGGGATCCGGCTGCTGGGGTGAGTGCGATGAACGCTGCGGGCGAGCAGGTCATGACCGTGTACGGGGCGCCGTGGTGCCCGCACTGCCGGCGAGTGAAGAAGTTCCTGGCCGCCCACCGGGTCCGCTACGCCTTCACCAACATCGACGACGACCCCCAGGCGATCGAGCGGCTGCGGGAGCTGCAAGACGGCGGGCGGGTCATCCCCACGGTGGTCTACCCGGACGGCACGCACGAGGTGAACCCGAGCGATGAGGCGCTCGCCCGCCGCATCGGCCTGACGCTGGAAGCCGACCGGTCCGCCTATGACCTGGTCATCGTCGGCGGCGGCCCGGCCGGGCTGGCGGCCGCCATCTACGCCGCCCGCGAGGGCATTGACGCGATCGTCGTGGACGCTGGCAGCATGGGCGGCCAGGCCGGGATCACCGACAAGATCGACAACTACCCGGGGTTCCCCGACGGCGTCTCCGGCGGGGAGCTGGCCGAGCGGTTCGTGGCCCAGGCTCGCCGGTACGGGGTCGAGCTCGTCTCCGCGGTGTCGGTCACCGCCGTCGAGCGCGACGGCGATGGTGATGACCTGCTTACCTCCCTGTCGTCCGGCCAGCAGCTCACCTCGCACGCCGTGATCGTGGCCACCGGCTCGACGTACAGGCGCCTGGACGTCCCCGGCGAGGAGGACCTCATCGGGGCCGGCGTCCACTTCTGCGCCACCTGCGACGGCCCCTTCTACAAGGGCGCCGATGAGGTCGTGGTGATCGGCGGCGGCAACTCAGCCCTGGAGGAGGGGCTGCACCTGTCGGAGTTCGCCAAGAAGGTCACGGTGCTGGCCCGCTCCGGCCTGACCGCCTCGCCCGTCCTCCAGGAGCGGGTACGGTCCGACCCGCAGTTCGACATCCGCACCGGCGTGGACATCGTCGAGCTGGAGGGTGAGCGGGGCCGGTTCGCGGCTGTCGTGGCCCGCGACCGCGGCAGCGGGTCCGTCTCCCGCTTCCCGGCGGCGGCGGCGTTTGTGTTCATCGGGCTGAAGCCCAACAACGGGTTCCTGGGCGAGAACGTGGAGCGCGATGAGGGCGGCTTCCTGGTCACCAGCCCCACGATGGAGACATCCATGAGCGGCGTGTTCGCCGCCGGGGACGTGCGCTCAGGGTCGACCAAGCAACTCGGCTCCGCCGTCGGCGACGGGATCGCCGCGTTGCTGATGACCCGCCGCCACCTCGAAGCCCACCACCACAAGGCGGCGGCGCTAGCCCCCACCTGGAAGTGAGTTCGCGGAATTCACTGCGGGGGAGACCCACCTCTTTTGTGGCCGCGATCCGGGGTTCGCCATCTGGCGGCGTCGAAGGAGGCGAGCGAGAAAACCATCGCGCCTTCACGTGTCAAAGCGGATAGGAACGACCTTGCTGGTGGCGGCTTTCGATCTGCCCGGGCCATTGCCCGGAGTGTCCGGGCCAGTGACGGGTTCGCCGCCGTTGCGTACGCGGGAGGCTAGGTGGAGCTTGAGCAATGTTTCGTCGGAGGGTCGACGGCCCTGCGGAAGGTCAGGGTTCACGGGCAGCAGCCGCTGCATCTCGATGGCTTGGTGTGTCTTCGCGGGGTCGAGTCCGGCGCGGGCCAGTTGAGCTCGCACCTTTGCGATGATGACCGTTGCCTTGGCGTCAGCCCGCGCACGGATGAGCGCGGTGAGCAGGCCGCCGATTGCCTCGACGGCAGCCGGGACCGAGTTCAGGGCCGACGAGGCGGCGCTGACAGTAAGGGCTGCTATGGCGACTCCCGCTGCTATCAAGGGAGCGTTGGCGTGGTGCACGAAGGCGAGCGCTGTGAGTGATCCTGCTGTCCCGCAGCCGGCGGCCAAGCCGATCCGGGTCGCGGTGCTGACGAGGGCTGTGGACAGCGACTGGGGGTTCATGATGCTGTTCCTCTACGGGCGCGATGGCTGGAGATTGGGCCGTCTCGCCTTGAGGTCACGGGGAGAAGGCACATCACGGGCTTCGCGCGAATCAGGTTGGGCTTGGACCGCTGGTCAGGTGTCGGGTTCTTGGTCGATGGATAATTGCCCACTTACGTAACCGTCTGTAGTCGTTCCGTCTCATATCGACAGTATGCAGTCCGCTACGAGCCGAACGCAAGGAGACAAAATGACATGTAGCAGATCGACCCCCGACTGTCTGTGATAGCGTCGCACTGCTGTGACGCCGACCGACTCACGTGGTCAGCTGCCTGACATGCTCTAGGCGATATGCCATATGTCAGAGCATGTAGTAACGTAATGCACCTGGCAATTTGCAATGCAACAGTGAGGGAGCTTGCAGCGAAAGGGGCCGTACCTTGGACGCCAGCTCTACCCCTCTTGTGCAGCGCCGCCGCATGCGAACGGAGTTGCGGAGAGCGCGAGCCGAGGCCGGTTACACCCAAGACCAGGTGGCGAGGTCTATGGAGTGGTCTCTGTCGAAGGTGATCAGGATCGAGTCAGGGGCAGTGGGCCTGTCCGCCAACGACCTCAGGGCACTGCTGGGTCTTTACGGGATAACTGACCAGACCCGGGCTGATGAACTGCTCGACCTCGCCCGGGCTTCGCGGCAGAGTTCCTGGTGGAGCAGGTACAGGCCGGACATCTCGGCCCAGTACCTGCAGTACATCGAGTACGAGGAGGCGGCCTCCGTCCTGCGGATGTACGAGCCGCTCCTGCTGCCCGGGCTCTGCCAGACGCGGGAGTACGCCACGGCGATCATCCGGGAGCTCGCGGACCCGGGTACCCCGGAAGCCCTGATCCGGACCCGGATCGAGATCCGGATGAAACGACAGGAACTGCTCGAGCGAGACTCGCCGCCGGCCATATTCTGCGTCCTGGACGAATCGGCAGTCCAGCGCATGGCCGGCCAGCGGGACGTCGCCCCGGGTCAGATAGCACGGCTTATCGACCTGGCGGGCAGGCCAAGCGTGACGCTCGAGATCGTCCCGTTCAGTGCAGGGTTCCACCGCGGGATGCTCGAATCCTTCCTAATCGCGGAATTTCCCGACCCTGAGGACGGCGACGTTCTTTTCTCGGAAAGTTCGAGAGACACGATTTTTAGCCAGGACGAGGCCGGAGAAATCACGGGCTACCGTGAGGTATTCGAGGATCTGAGGGTGGATTCCCTGAGCGCGGCTGATACGCTGACCTACCTCAGGAATCTGGCCGTCCGAATGCCGGAATGACACAAATATAAGTGAGATTGCTTTCGAAAGGACTATATAGTGCATAAAGTCGATATATCGGCTTCGGCGTGGCGCAAGAGTTCGCACTCGGAGGCCGGCAACTGTGTAGAGGTAGCAGACGGAAACGGACTAGTGCTTGTTCGCGACAACAAACTCGCCGATGGATCCAGTGTTATTTCTTTCCTGCCGCAGACATGGTGCGAGTTCATTCGCGTCGTCCATGGGAGCCGGTTATCCAGGCGTTTCTGGCCGTTAAACGTAAACACTCGGTCGAGAATTTCAGACCGTAAGCAACGACGTAAACTTACGCAGGTCGGCGGAGTGTCGACTCCACTAGAGAAAGATGGCGAACGGGCCTGGTGCCGAATCGGGTCCGCCAGGGCACGGCGCTCGGTCTGATGACGCAGGTCGGCGCCGCCGTCTCGGCGGCGCCGCCCTTGTAGGCTCTGGCGCCCACGCCTGCGGAGTCTTCGCCACGATCCAGGGCTGAGCCGGTACCGTTCCTCTGCGGCGGAAGCTTTCTCCGGGTATCCCGTTAGCGGTTTCGCCAGAGGGTCGGCCCTGAGATGCCGGCCCGTTAGTTTGATCTACAATTACCTGCTGTCCTCACTCGTTAGCATCATCCTGCGAGACCCTGTCGGCATGCGAGCACTAGTCCGGAGAGCAGGGTCTTCGCTTGCCCTCTGGAGATGCAAAGTGCAGGACTGGCCACTAGGGGCTTTGCCCGGTTACCACCGGATTATCCGCTGCCGTAGCGGGCATACCCCTCATGTGGGCCGGGTGAGCAGGCGCGCTGTGTCGCGCCCTGTGTGACTTACCGTTGCCCTGCGACGTGGAGACAGTGTAAGTGAATACGAGCGGTTACGGACCCGTGGTATCGAATGCGCTGCTGAGGCACGCGCTGAAGCGACTGCGGCAGGCTACCGGCCAGCAGCGGGAACAGGTCGCTGGCTCCCTGGGATGGCAAGTCTCAAAACTAATCCGGATCGAGAATGGCAATACAACTGTATCAGGTTCCGACCTGGACACCCTGCTGCGTTTCTACGAATTCACCGATCAGGAGCGGATCGATGAAATGGCCGCGTGGGCCAGAGAGGCGAGCGTCCCGGGCTGGTGGGAAAGATTCAGCATACGAGACAAAGCTTTCGAGCGATATATCGGCTACGAGTCCGGTGCGACGTCGATACGCATGTCTCAGGGATTCCTGATCCCCGGTATCCTGCAGACCGAGGAATACGCTAGGCTTATGGCCAGAAGCTACGCCGCGCCGGAAGATATTGATGCTATGGTGCTGCTGCGCATGGAGCGCCAGAGGGAAGTATTCGCGCGGGCGCCGCAACAGTCCCATATCCTGGACGAGGCAATTCTGCGGCGTCGGATCGACGACGTCATGCCGAATCAGGTACAACGCCTGGCTGAGCTGGCAAGGCAGCCAGAAATCACGATCCGGATCATCCCTTTCGAGGCAGGACCGCATTACGGCTACAGGGGGCCTTTCGTGCTGCTTGGCTTCGATGTTCCCCTCGGCGGCATCCTATATCTAGAAGGCTCGCGTACCTGGCATGAGAACCTTCTGATCTCCGAGGAAGGCATGGTTTTTAACCGGGAGGTTCCTGCTGTCGATGACGCGGCCGAAGAGATAGCTATATACGAAGACCGTTTTGAGATGCTAAGCCGTATAGCCCTTGAGCCAGCTGAGTCGATAATTCTGCTTGACCGGATAGCCGACGAGATAAGTTAGCTCTTCGATCGTAGCTATTCAGCCTGAGTCGGGCTTGAATGGTGCTGGCTGTGGGCGTGGGTGATGGCCCGGTGGCGTTGGACACGCCTGCGGTGGGGGATTTGGAGTGAGGGCGGCGGCCTGTTGCGGTGTTACGGGGGTGCGACTGCCGGCGGGAGCCAGGGGCCGTCGGTGAACAGCATGGTGAGGGCGTCGAGGGCGTCGATGCCCCATTTCGCGGTGGTGGAAAGGTAGGACTGGACGATCGCGAAGTCGGCCAGGCTCACGATGGTGCGCCAGGTGCCGCCGGAGGTGCGCTGCTGGACCTTGACGGGGCGGATGTCGCGTTCGGCCTGGTTGGAGGTGAACCCGACGGCCAGGTCGGTGGCGAAGCGGAGGATCATGTCCTCGTGGTCGCGGAACCGGCGGGCCAGCCGGGCTCCGTCCAGGGCGATCTGGGTGCGCTTGCCGGCGTTGCCGGCGAGGCCCTTGGCGACGGCGCCGCGGTACCAGGACCGGATGCCGGCGAGGTCAGTGTCGCTGAGGCTGGCCTGCCCCGCCCGGCGGGCGGCGGCGGCCCTGGCGTTGGCGTCGAGGAGCAGGTCGGCCATGGAGCGGGCCCACAGCTGGCCGTCAGGGTCGAAGCGGTGCAGCCCGGCCAGGTCGCGCAGCCCGTGCGCGCCGCACCAGGCGTGCAGCGCGTCCGTGAGGTGCTCATATCCCTTATAGCCGTCGCGGACGATGGTGCCCGCGTATCCGGGCAGCACGCCGCCGGAGTCGATGGCCTCGCTGGTCCGGTCGCCAGTGTGCATGGCGGTGAGGAACTCGGTGCACGCCACGTGGACATAGCGGAGCTTCCCGGCGGCCCGGGCCGGGGTCTCGTCGGCGTACAGCACCGGGGCGGCGGGCAGCAGCTCCCGGACGCGGTCCATGAAGGGCGCCAGTAGCCGCGCGGCCCTGCCCCGGATGCCGGCCGCGAACCCGGCGGAGACGTTCACGCCGGTCAGGGCGGCGACCAGGCGGGCGGCGCGGGCAACGGGGAGGTAGTTCGCGCAGACCGCCAGGGCGGTCCTGGCGTGGGCCAGCGGCCCGTACTGTGCCCGGCCGGTCACCCCTGGCGGGGCCAGCCCGACGGAGACGCCGCCGCATCCCGGGCATTCCTTCGCGGCGACCTGGTACTCGGTCACTGACGGCGGCGGCGGCGGCGGCGACGCCTCGAAGACCTGCCGCTTCTGCGGGGTGCCCAGCACCGGCTCACCCGTGAGGTCGTGGCCGCAGCAGCCGCACGCGGCCGGCCCGCACAGCACCGTCTCGCCCGGATGAGGCGACTGCCTCAGCGTGCGGGACTCCGCGCCGGGCTGCTTCCCCGGCCTGCGCCCGGACGTGCCGCGCAGCGACCGGTCACGCGGCTTCTTCTTATACGGGCTGTCCGACGATGGCGGCTTCGATGACGTGCCCGAGTCCTTGTCCAGCCGCCGCCGCAGCTCTTCTACCTGGGCGGCCAGCGCGGCGACCTGCGCGTCCCGCGCGGCCAGCTGCGCCGCTGCCAGCTCGTCCCGGTCCCGTGCCGCCTGCCGGAGCCGTGCGTTAACGTCCTCCAGCCCCGCGACCCGCGCGCGCAGCCACGCCACCTCATCAGGCGCGGGCACATGCGGCGCATCGGGCACAAGCCGCACTCCACCACAGCGCACCGCGCCCGCCAAATAGGCGAGCATCGAACCGCAGCCAGCAGAGCGCCGCCAACAGCACGACTAAAACGCCCCAGCCTACCTATCCGGTTACTCAGGCTGAATAGCTACCTTCGATCGGGCTGTTCCTCGGTTGCTTGGTCGGGGCCGGGGAGCCGCTGGAAGGCACGCGAGTTGTGAGGTAAAGGACGTCGCCGAGGATGAGGGCCTGGTCCTTCCGGTCTGCTCGGCAAGGCCCCCGACCCCGGGAGGTCGAGGAAACTCACCCGCGCGCAGGTCAGCGCAGCGCTCAAGCGAGCCCGCCGTCGGAACATCCCGGACAAGGCGAGCGCGATCCTTGCGGCGCTGCGCAGCGAGCAACTCGCCCAGCCGCCCGCCCTGACAGCAGGACGTTCGGCGAGCGCCGCAGCAGCCACGCCAACGCGACCGCCATCGGCGACGTATCCAGCCGGGCGGCCACCGCCGACAGCGCCGAAGACTGCACCGGGCTGTACCCGCCCAGCGGGAAGAACGGCACGTAAGCAACCCCCTGCTCCGCGAGCACGTCGATCAGCTTGTCGTCATGCCGGTAAGCCAGGTTGTACATGTTCTACACGCACACGATCGGCGTGATCGCTTGCGCCTCTGCGACCTGCTCCGCCGTCGCGTTGCTCACGCCGAGGTGCCGGATCAGCCCCTGCTGCTGGAGTCCTGCGAGCGCCTCGAATGGCTCGGCGAGCGACCCCGCCTGAGGTCCGCGGGCGTCGCCGAGCCGAAGGTTGACCACGTCGAGCACGTCAACGCCGAGGTCGGCAAGGTTCTCGCGTACAGACCGGCTCAGGCTTTCCGGGTCCCGGGCCGGAGGCCAGCCACCGTTTGAATCCCGGGACGCGCCAACCTTCGTCACGATGTGCAGCGACTCCGGGTACGGGTGCAGTGCCTCACGGATCAGCTGGTTGGTGACCCGCGGCCCGTAGGCACCGCTGGTGTCGATGTGGGTGATGCCAAGGTCGGCCGCCTCGCGCAGGACCGCCAGCGCGCCGTCGCGGTCGGCGGGCGGCCCCATGCCCCGGGGCCGGCGAGCTGCATGGCACCGTAGCCGAACCGAGTGACGGCCAGGTCGCCCAGCATCCAGCTGCCACCGGGAAGCGCTGCAGGAAGCATGTTCATCCCTTGCCTTTCACATGAGCCGAGAGGTGCCTATCGGATCCTTGGATCAGTATTGGGGCGCAGCTTCCCACCGGGAAGTAGGCACTTCGGAGTACGCAAGGTACCTGGGGGATACCAGAGCGGCCGACGGCACCGCCGCGCACGTCAGCCGATCTGACTGTGCCCAATGATGAACGCCATGATGTCCCGCCCCACCACCTCGGCGAAGGACCGATCGCCGTACTCCCCACTCGCCCAGTGGCGGGTGCCGGCTTCCAGGAGGGACTGGGCGCCGCGCGCCAGGTGCAGCACGTCCAGCTCGGCGGGGAACTTGCCGTCCGCCTGCGCCCGCTGCAGGAGCTCAACGCCAGCCTGTTCGGCAGCGGCATCAACCCCGGGTGGGCCGATCAGCTCGCCGCCGTCGCCTCCGCCGTCTGTCGCCAGGTCGACCACGTGACGGTATTCGAGTCCTTCGACATCGGCATGTGGGCGGGCGACGCCAACCAAGACGAGCTGGGCTGGGGCCGCCCGGCCAGCGACCCGGGGCACGCCGACGATGTCATCAAGGCCACCGGCCCGTTCGGCGACGCCCTGGAGGCGCTCGCCGAACTGCTCGGCACCACGATCGACGACGTCCGCTGCGAGGTCGGCTTCGCCCACGCCACCAAGGACCTGGACATCCCCGGCCGCCCGGTCGCCAGCGGCACCGTCGCCGGATTGGACATCCGCTGGATCGGCGCCGTCGGCGGCGCGGACGTCGTCGAGGCGCACATCCGCTGGACGATCACCGCCGAGCTCGACCCCGCGTGGGAGGTCGCCATGGCCTACCTCATCGAGGTCCGCGGCCACCCGCAGGTGAACCTCCGCGTCGAGGTCCTGCCCCAGGACATGGCCTCGATGACCCTGGAGGAGATGCTCGCCATCGGCTCCGTCATCACCGCGATGCCCGTCGTCAACGCCATCCCGGCCGTGATCGCCGCCCGCCCCGGCATCGTCACCTGCGCCGACCTCCCCACCCAGTCCTCCCGCCACCTTCCCCGCGCCTAACGGACCCGCGCGAGCTGCGGCATGAGAACGCGATGCCGGCTTCTCCTGTTGCTGGCGTGTCTAGCGCGATGAGCGACTCCTCACCCCCTGGCAACCCTGGCGGGACGTAAGTTCTCGCGGGGTGGAGGCAACCTCCGTCCGGGTGCAGAGTTTGTGATACGTGGACGTAACCGAAACGGATCTGCCGCCGGGCGCCGCTGTCCCGGTGACGGCGCTGTACGCCGAGCATGCCCTCGGCCTGGTCCGGCTCGCGGTCGTGCTGACCGGCGACCGGGCCAGCGCCGAGGACATCGTGCAGGACGCGTTCCTTGGCCTGTACCGCCGCTGGGACAAGCTGCGCGACACCACCTATCCGCTCGCCTACGTGCGCGCCAGCGTGCTGAACGGCTGCCGGACCGCGATGCGCCGCAAGGCCAGGGAATCCCGCCTGCCCTTCCTCACCGACATTCCCGTCGGATCCGCCGAATCCCATGCCCTGCTCGGTGAGGAGCAGCGCCAGGTGGCGCGGGCACTCAGCCTGCTCCCGAGCCGGCAGCGCGAGGCGCTCGTGCTCCGCTACTACCTTGACCTGTCCGAAGAGGAGATCGCCCAGACCATGGGCATCTCCCGCGGCACCGTCAAGTCCGCCACTCACCGCGGCCTCGCCGCGATCGGCCGCTTCGTGAAGGAGGCATCATGACCCGGGAAGAAGATCTCATCCGCTCCACCACCGCTGCCATCGCGGCCACTGTCCGCGACGTCCCGCCCCTGAGGCTCCGCACCGGCACCGATGTGGTGATCATCGGGCCGAGTGAGCCGGGCCGCACACGCAACCGCCGCTGGCGGTCACGGCTGGCCCCGGCCGGCGCGGTGGTCACGGTCGCCGCGGTCGCCGTCGCACTGGTGATAACGGCCCGGGTCGCCCCGAACGAGCACGGCGCATCGCCGGTGAACAGCCCGTCCGCGGGCGCGTCCGCCAGCGTGCCGGAGCACTACATGGCCGTGACCCCTTCGGGTGACCTGGTCGCGGGTGACACCAAGACGGGCAAGACGGTAGCTACCATCGACGCGCCGCCGGGTTTGGTGTTCGACGGCGTGGCGGCAGGCCCCGATGACCAGATGTTCATCGTGTCGGCCGCTCCTGCCCCGCCGCCGCCGCACGCCACCCTGGGGGTCGCGCCGCCAGGGCAAGGGTCTTTCCTGGGCCGGAAGTTGTACCTGGTCAGGCTCACGCCAGGCACCGCCCAGCCGTCTCGGCTAACCCCGCTGGCCGTCACGCCGCCGGTCGGCGTCCTCGCGGTGGCGCTATCGCAGTCGGGCCAGAAGCTCGCCGTGGCCTCGGCGACGAACACCTCTGTCGCGGTCCCCGCTTACTCGGTTTCCATCTACTCCGTGACCACCGGCCGCCTGCTGCGCGCCTGGACCTCGGCGACGAACGTCTTCGGCGCCAACTCGCACCTGCAGGGCTTGACCTGGGTCGATGGCGACCGGGGCATCATGTTCGCGACCAACACCCTTGGCCGGCTAGCCAAAATCAACACCAACCCGGAGACGGTCCGGCGGCTGGACGTCACCTCCCGGGGGAGTGACCTCGCGGCGGACAGCAAGGTGGCCTGGACCACGACCGGATATTGCGGATCCCCGCTGATCAGCGGCGACGGCAGCACCATCGTGTGCGTCTCGACTAGCCGCGAGTCCGCGTCCAGCTCCACGATGACGGCAACGTGGCTGGCGTTCTCGGTCGCCGCGCCGACGCGCGGGCGCCTGCTCTACCAGGTGTCCATGCCGTACTCCGCGCTCCGGAACCCGCCGGGGGGAACAACGCTCTGGATCGATTCCACGGGCAGGACGGCGTTCATCGAGGAACTAATCGTCAACCCAGGCAACGGCAGCACTTCCATACGCCTGGGAACCATCAGCAACGGCCATTTCACGCCGTCCGCTCCGATAACCGCTGGCGCCCCTGCCAACTTCGGGCTCACGCTGCCGTGGATCGCCTGGTAAGCGCTGGTAAAACCCGCCGAACGGGCGGTGGTCAGTACCGGCGGGGCGAGCGTGGGGTGATGCGCCGCTCGTATCGGAGGTACTCCGCTGGCAGCCCAGCCGGGCCGCAACGCGCGCAGCGCGTCCATGAACTCCCGCTCGGTCTGGATGACCTCGGGAGCGGCGCCATCAACCATGGCCGGATGCTCGTCCTCGGCTTGCACACGATCAGTATGTGCCGCCGCCGACGGGACCGGCCAGCACGAGGATGTCCGTTCCTGTCCCGACTTGTCCGGCCATGCGTTCCAGTTACCCTAGAAGCCGTGTGGGTGCAGCCATTTGCGGACCGGGAAGCAGCCACGTTGCGCGGCGCCCTGGCCAGCCAGATCGCCGAGCTGTTCCAGCAGGTCGCCACGCTGTACCCCGAGCGCTGGGAGCAGCTAGGGGACGGTGTGGCGGGGCCGGTGGTAGCCGCGCTGCGGAAGGTGCCACGGCACCTGTTCACGCCCGGTGTGCCGCTGGCCAGGGCATATGAGGATGTAGTCGTCGTCCCCAATTCCGGGGCGAGCGGCGCGGGCCTCACCTCGGTGTCGCAGCCGTCGATGATCGCGTGGATGCTTGCCCAGCTTGACGTGCGTCCGGGCCAGTCGGTGCTGAAGGTCGGCAGCGGCGGTTACCAGGCGGCGCTGCTGCGGGAACTGGTCGGCCCGGACGGGTCGGTGACCACGCTGGACATCGCCCCGGACGTGATCAGCCGCGCCCGGGCCTGCCTGGACCGGGCCGGGTACGGCGACGTGCGCACGGTCTGCGCGGACGGGGAGTACGGCGCGCCCGGCCACGGCCCGTTCGACAAGATCATCGTCGCCGTGCAGGACTGGGACATCCCGCCGGCCTGGACCGGGCAGCTCGCCCCGGGCGGCCGACTTGTGGTCCCGCTGCTGACCCGGGGCTGCCCAGGTCATGGGCGCTGGACCACCAGGACGGGCACCTGGTCAGCCGCAGCAACCTGCCAGCCCTCTTCGTGCCGATGCAGGGCGCCGGGGAGTACCACACGTGGACGGTCTCGATGGACGAGCCCGGCGTGAGCCTGTGGGGCGAGGAGCCCGAGCCGGCCGGCGTCGACCGGGCCGCGCTGGCCGCAGCGCTGGCGGCTGAACGCTGCGAAGCCTGGACCGGCGTCACCTTCGTGAGGGGCAAGCCGGAAACGACCCCGGATCTCTGGCTGGTCACCGACCCGGGCCTGTGCTGGCTCAAGGCCGGCGAGGACGCCCAGGACCGGGGCCTGGTCGCCCCGCTCGCCCAGGTCGTCCCCTACGGGAAGACGAACACCCCCGCCCTGGCCAGCGGGGCCAGCCTCGCCTACTGCGCCGGGGTGCGCCCGGTCGACGAAGACCGCACGGCCTACGAGCTCGGCGCCTACGGGCACGGCCCGCCCGGCGCCGAGCTCGCCGAGCGGCTGGCCGCCCACATCCAGGCCTGGGACCGGGACCACCGCGCCGGGCCCGACCCGGTCCTGAGCGTCCACCCCGCCGACACGCCCGCCGACGCCCTTCCCAGCGGGCATGTCCTGAACAAGCGCCACAGCACGATCGTGCTGTCCTGGCCCGACGTTTCCTAGGTAGGCGAGCTCGCCAAGGTTGCGCACGGAGCTGCGGGTTCGCCTAACCGGGGGGTGGTCCGCTTCAGTGCCGTTTCAGCGGCGTTCCAGCGGGGGCGCGGATCCTGTGAGGCGGAGCCGGCACCCATGACGCCGGCGGGCCGGGATGAGTGGGAGCGGTCGTGTTCGGTGGCAGGGGGCGGCGCCTGACGGTGCCGGTACTGGCGGTGGCCCTGGTGGCGGCCAGCGTGACGTTCATGGTGGCGCGCGGGCCGGCGCGGGCGGACGTGACGACGCCGCAGCCGACGGGGGCCGGCCCAAGCGTGGCGGTGGTCAGCGGTGATTTCACCGGGGACGGGAAGGCGGACCTGGCGGTGACCGGGTCGCAGTTCTTCACCTCGGTGCCGATGGCGGCCTCGGCCGGAGACGGGTCGTTCACCACCCCGGCGGGGACGCTGTCGGACACCGGCTGGGCCTCGTGGTCCTCCACCCCGGGCGTGCACGTGCTGACCGGTGACTTCAACGGGGACGGGAAGACGGACCTGGCGATGATGCCGCCGCCGGGGAACCCGTGGTGGTTCACGGTGCCGGTGGCGATGTCGGACGGGGCCGGCTCGTTCACGGTGACCAACGACAGCGGGCTGGGCGACTTCGTCTGGAACTGGGCGCAGATCCCGGGGGTCCAGGTGGTCACCGGGGACTTCAACGGGGACGGCAAAACCGACATCGCGCTGGTGGGCGCCCCGTGGTGGACCACCATCCCGGTTGCCTTCTCCAACGGTGACGGCAGCTTCCGCGTGGTGACCGGCGCCCTGTCCGACACCGACTGGTCGGCATGGTCCTCGGTCGCGGGCGTGCACGTGCTGACGGGTGACTTCAACAAGGACGGGAAGACGGACCTGGCGATGATGCCGCCGCCGGGGAACCCGTGGTGGTCCACGATCCCGGTGGCGTTCTCGGGCGGGGACGGCTCGTTCACGGTGACCAACACCCCGGAGCTGGGCGACTTCGTCTGGAACTGGGCGCAGGTAGCGGGCGCGCAGGTCATCTCCGGTGATTTCAACGGGGACGGCAAGACTGACGTCGCGCTCACCGGCGGGCAGGGGTGGCTGAGCGTCCCGGTGGCGTTCGGTAACGGTGACGGGAGCTTCCGCGTTGTCAATGACTGGCTGCCGAACTTCGCCTTCGCGGCGTGGGCAACCGGGGAGACCGCCCACGCCAACACGGCACAGTGCGTCCACGCGGCCGACTTCAACGGCGACGGGAAGACCGACATCGCGCTGGGCTGCGCGAACACGGGGACACCCGGTGTGCTGACAATCCCGGTGGCACTCTCAGTCGGCGACGGGTCGTTCACGGTGACCAACGATACGGTCGGGGGAGCGGCGCCGGACTGGCGGGCGCTGACGTACCTGGCGCAGCGTGACACTCAGGGCTGGAACGTGGCCGGTGACTTCAACGGGGACGGCAAGGCCGACCTGGCCGTGGTCACCAGCACCCAGTCCGGGGCCGGCCCGGCCGCGGTGCCGGTGGCATTGTCCGGCGGGGACGGCTCGTTCACCCTCACCGCCAAGCAGGTGCCGGGCTTGATCGAGAACCTGGACGGCATGCCCGGCAGCGGAGCCTTCGGCGGCATCATCGGCCCCGCCGGTAAGTGCATCGACGACGGCGGTGGCAGCAACGGCGCCCAGGTGGTGCTGCGGACGTGCAACGGGACGCCGGGGCAGGCGTGGGCTCCGCAGGTCTACGGGGCGATCATCGCGCAAGGCAAGTGCCTGACCGCGGGCAGGAGCGGCGGGGCGCCGGCTGTGGCGGGGACCCTGGTGCAGCTGTGGCACTGTGCCGGTGTGGACCGGTTGCAGCACTGGCAACTGCGGGGCTCGCAGCTGTACAACCCGCAGTCGGGGCTGTGCCTGGACGCGGGCAGCAGTACCGCCGACGGCACCCCGCTGCAAGTGTGGGGATGCAACGGCACCGCGGCGCAGAACTGGACGCTGCCGGCCGGGTCGAGCCTCCCGGTCCCGAACCCGGACCAGGGATACGACGTCGCCTACCAGGGGCCGGATGGCCACCTAGGGCATATCAGCCCGGACGGGACGGCGACGCAGTCGGCGTCGGTGCTGGCGGCGGGGACCAGCCCGGCTCTCGTGGGGCTGCTGGGTGGTGCGTGGCTGTCGACGTTCGTGTCGGCCGATCGTTCGTACTGGATTGCCGATCCCAGCGGTGGCCAGCGTCAGATAGACGGGTTCACCGCGGGCACCGTGCCGCCTGGTAGCAGCCCGTCGATGGCGGGTGAGCTGACCGGCCCGCGGACGGGCCCGTGGATGGGTGACGTGCAGGCGGTAACCGGCCTGGACTGGGCACTTGCTGGCCCACACGGGGACGCGGTGCGGACTGCTGGGCAGATGCTGGCGGGGACGAGTCCGTCGATCACCGCGAAGGGGAACGGGGTGTTCGAGGAGGCGTTCACCGCGCCGGGCGGGAAGTTGTGGGTGCAGCAGTTCGAGGTCGGCGTCGGGGACAGCGGCGGGCACCTGGTCGGCGGCGGGCTGTCGCTGGCGCCGGGGACGAGCCCGGCGATCGCGGCGGGACTTGGCCCCGGCCTGGGCAGCGCGTGGGAGATCGCGGTGCACGGCAGCGATGACCACCTGTGGACGGTGGACGCGTTCGGCAACAACGTGCAGTACCCGTACCTGCTCAAGCCGGGCAGCGGGGTGGCGATCACGGCGCTGCCCACCACCGGGCAGTATGTGGTCGTGTTCCAGGCGGCCAGCGACGGCCTAGTGTACAAGAAGGCTACCGGCAACGGGTGGCTGGTTCCCGACGGGCCGGTCTCCCTGGTCGGCGGCGGGATCGGCATGGCCGCCAATTCCAGCCCGGCGGTCGTCCTGGGCAACACCGGCTACGAGATCGCCGTCCACGGCGATCACGACACGGTGGTCATCACCGGCCCGGACAACACCAGCCATGACACCGGCCAGGCCATCGCCACGGGCACCAGCCCCGCCATCGCCGGCTCGAGCGGCTCCCGGCCGGGCGCCCCGGAGCTCAGCCCGGTGACGGCCAGGGACAACAGCGTGACCATCAGCTGGAGCGACAACTCCACCAACGAGTCCCAGTTCGTCCTGCAAAAGCGCGTCACCGGAGACGGCAACAACGGCTGGGCGGACATCTACTCGACGTACTCCGACGAGCCGGCCGGCACCTTCCTTGCCGATGAGTACCAGTACACCGACTTCAGCACCGGGCCGGACGCCGAGTGCTACCGGGTCCTCGCCACGCCCGTGGTCGCGGTCGGCGCCGCCTCGCCCGGCGTCAGCGGCGAGCGGTGCACGGTCCGTCCGGACCCGGGCCGGTTCCCGCAGTCGGTTCCGCTGTCGGCCGACCAGTGGAACACGTTCTCGGCCAATCACCGGCCCCCGGCCGTCAACGGCGCCCCGGTCGATGACCTGAGCAATATCGCCCGCGACTTTAACGACGGCCAGGAGCTGGTTAACCGGGGCCAGACCTGGGGGGTGGACCTGGACTGGAACACCGGGGGCAGCTGCTGGATATTCCGCGGCAAGGGCAGCGGTGACCAGCTGCTGATGGGCCAGGCGCTGGCGATGGAGGTGTGCGACAGCCACGGCAACGGCACCGGCCAGTACCTGGCCTACGGCAGTCAGACCTTCGGCGTGGACGTGGTCCTGCAGGGCTCTCCGTCGTATGAGTGGCACGTCATCGGCGACTCCGCCTTCCGGGACAACGCCGCCACCGGTCCCGCGGAATCTGGCTTCGACCTGGAGCGCGGCGGTGCCCATGCGCTGTGGAACGATCAGTCCCGCCGGTACCTGGTCACCGGGCACCAGACGTTCGGCGTCGACCTGGACTGGTTCGACCCGTCTGCCCCGCCCCCGGGTGGCGGGATCACGCAGCCGCCGGCGGCGGACCCCGGGGTCGGGGCGCTGCGGGTATTCAACTGCGACGCGGCCAAGCATGCGGTGTCGGTGTGGGTCAAGGACACCACCGCCGGCGCCAGCTTTCAGAAGATCGGCAGCCTGCCGTACCAGGGCGATCCCCAGACCGGCGGCTGCGCGGCCAAGGACAGCCAGCCGCTGCCGTTCACCCCGGCCGCCCAGCGCAGCTACCTGGTGGTGGTCACCGACTCCCAGCAGGGCGGCTGCCCCGCCGACGACCCGAGCACCCCCGCGTGCGTGGTGGAGTCCCGGTCGATCACCGGCAACCCGTCCGGGGCGATCGAGACCACGACCGTCGGGGTGGGCACCGACCGCAGCCCGTTCGCCGCCAACGGGCTCAAATAATGACGATCCAGGGAGTTACTAGTGAAGCTCATACCCGGGCCGGGGCGGCTGACGGCCGGGGCCGCCCTGATGGCGTGCGCACTGGCGATCGCGCCGCTGTCCACGGTCCACCCCGCCGGGGCTGCCGCCCCGCGGGCGCACTCGGCGGCGAATGCGGGCAATATCGCACAGCGTGCCGCCGGCGTCTGGCACACGTCGAAGAAGACAGTGGTCAGCCTGCGTGACCTGGCCGCCGTTGGCAAGGCCGCCGGGGGCAAGGCCGCCGGCGGGCAGCCGGCCACGGCACCGGCCGCGGGGACGGCGGCCCAGCCGCGGGTCAGCGTCGCGGCGGCGTTCGCGCCGACGCTGAACGTGAACTTCCCCGGCCTGGCCTCCGACGGCAACCACCCCCCGGACCCGAACGCCGCCGCCAGCCCGACCCAGATCGTCGAGGTCGTCAACAATCGCCTGCAGGTCTACACCCAGGGCGGGGCCTCGGCAGGCTGCCCGGCCGACCTGAGTGCCTTCTTCGGCCAGCAGCCGGGGGAGTCCATGTTCGACCCGCGGGTGATCTACGACAACGTCAGCGGCCGGTTCACGGTGATCATGGCCGTTCAGACACCGCCGCCGCCCGCCGGTCAGCCTCATCTGCCCTTTGTTGACCTTCTCCGCATCGCGCACAGCGCGCCCGGCGACGCCTGCGGCCTGTGGACCGAGTACTCGATCCTCGGGCAAACCTCGGTCACGGGCATCGCGGAAGGCACTTTCATCGACCAGCCGGCCATCGGGCAAGACCGCAATGCCTTCCTGTTCGCCGGCGAGAACTTCACCAACGGCAACAGCTTCATCTCCCACGTGGCCTTCTCCTACCCCAAGAGCTGCGCCTACAGCAATACCTGCACAACCGACTTCCAGGTCTTCCGCCCCGCGCACTTCGCCACCCCGGCCTCCAGCGGCGGCAACCCCATGATCGCTACCGCGCACAGCTACTTCGTCGCCGCCATCTCCAACTTCGGCTACGAGCTGTACCGGATGGACAACAGCGGCGATACCAACGCCACCATCTTCACCCTTCAAGCCACCATCGCCAGCGCGCAGTCCGTGGTGCCGCCGCCGCGCGACGCCGCCCAGCCCGGGACATCGAGCCTTATCAACATCGGTGCCAGCAACGTGACCCTCGCGACCCGCATCACATCGACTCCCACCTACGACGGCACCCGCATCTGGTTCACGCACCAGGCAGCTGTCTCCAACCACCCCGCGGTCCGGTACGGGGCCATCGACCCCGCCAGCAACACCGTCGCCACCAACGTCGCCTTCCACAGCCCGTCCAGCGACGACTTCAACCCCTCCATCGCGGTCGGCATCAACGGAACGTCCCGGACTATCTTCCTCAACTGGGCCTACACCGACGTGGCGGGCGGGATCCCCGTCTCCCCGGCCGTCACCGCGGTCACCATCGCCGCCACCGACTCCCCGCCGCCCCTCGACGGCAAGGACATCCGGCTGGTCGCCGGCGGCATCACCAACGACAACCGGTTCGGCGACTACTCGTCCGTCTCGGTCGACCCGGCCAGCGCCGGCCAGGCCTGCGCGGTCACCGCCCAGGAGTACTTCGACCCCGCCACCAACGGCAAGTGGGCCACCCGCATCAGCCGCTTCGGCGCCCCCGGATGCTGACCCGGGATCACGACGGGCAGCCGCTACCCGGCGTACCGGGCGACGATCTTGGTGAAGTCCTCCGGACCCTGGCTGATGTTGCTGCAGGTTCCCGGGGCCCATGGCTCCACGGCGCCGGCCGGGCACGGCTGGTCGCGGTTGAATGACCAAAACGACAGCCACGCGGCGTGGTTGGCCTGCGCGAAGCCCAGCAGGCTGGTGAACGTGGCCTGGGTGAACAGCTCGCTGGGCTGGTCGGTGTGGCCGTTCATCAGCGTGATGCCGATGTGCGACCAGGCGGTGGCGGCCGCCCAGCCGTACAGCGATTCCAGCTGGCTGGCGACGTCGCTGGCGACGGTCTCGTCGCTGCCGACCTGCGTGCCGCTGGTCAGGCCGTAGTCGAAGTCCATGACGCCGAACACGTCGATCCGGGCGCCCGCCGCGATCGCCTGCTGGATCTCGCTCTTGCCGGTGTCGGGCAGCCCGATGGAGGTCACCGGGATGGTCAGCGACACCTTCAGGGCGGGGTCCTGCCGCTCGAGTGTCGCGATGGCCTGGAAGCGCTTGAGCTCGTTGCCGGTGTCGCCAAGCGCGGTGTTCTCGATGTCGAAGTCCACGTGGATGAGCTGGTACTTGGTGATGACCGACTGGTAGGCGCCGGCCAGCGCGCTGGCGCTCGCGCAAGACTGCCCGAGCTCGGTGCCGTTGTAGCCGCCGAAGCTCACCCCGGCGTCCCCGCCCGCCGCGCGGATGGCGGAGACAAGCCCCGCCACTGACTTCATGCTGTCGTTCGTCCTCGACTCCGGCGGCTGCACTCCGGCCTGGGACGGCAGCAACAGCCAGCTCGTCTCTAACGACACCACGCCAGTCAATAGCCGGAATGCACGCCGGCCGCCACGCGCTGCGCGGCGGCCGGACGTGCGGGCCATGTCGGCTCAGTTGTTGCTGTTGACCAGCCAGCGCTGGGCGTTGGTGCCGTTGCAGACCCACATCTGCATGTTCGAGTTGCCGGGGAGCGCCCCGGGCTCGTCGAGGCACTCGGCGCGGTTGACGAAGCCCAGCCTGCTCTGCAGCGCCACCACGATCGCCTGGCCGGAGACGATGGACGAGCTCGCGTTCCATTCGGCATTGCTGACGGTAGTACCGCCGCTAACCGCGCACTCGTCCGTGTGGACGGGGTCCCCGTTCCGCAGGCTGTCGGTGGAGATGCACCAGCCGTCGGCGTTCTGGAACCGGTAGTGGGTGCCGCCCGAGGGCGTGGACAGCACCGTCCACAACTGCAGCGAGTTGGTGTTGTCGCAGGGCCGCTGCACGACGGGCGATTGGGAGCCGGTCGCCAGCGGCTGCAGGCACCAGCCGGTGTTGCCAGCGTTGATGATGTGGTGGAACGCGCCATCGGCGCGAGCCCCAGTGGCCGTCGCGACCATGGCGGCGCTCCCGAGCATGACCGCCACCGCGGCGGCACGGACGATTGTCTTAACCATTGTGGACATGTCCCCGTACATCCTTTCTGCGGGTGATCGCTCACCCCGAATGCATTCCAGGCCGCTATTCGCGGCCCCCCATGGCGACTGTGTCAGCGGGCGCTGAAACGAGCCTGAAACCGCGCTGACCTGCGCCAGGCACGAATACCGCGCGCCCGGCCAGCTGGGAAGCGAGGCTCATATGCAACTGGCGTTGCAGGATCCCGGCCAGGGACCACATCAGAGCGGCCAGCGCTGTGTAGCCTGAGCCCCGCAGGCGCGCGTGCGGCCCTACCGCCGTCACGCGCAAAGTATTGCTCCCTCACCGGCCAACCAGATCCGAGTACGGGCCTAGACGATGAGTTTGGCCGGCCCGCCGAGTCATTCACAGCACAGCGAGCCTATGGAAGGGATCCGATGACCGAGCTGAACGCGGAAGATGCCCGGCGGGCGATCGTCGAGCACACCCGGCGCCTGGCGGAATCAGCCGCCGCCGCCGGGCCGGGTGCCACCGTGCCGACGACCCCGCAGTGGACCATCACTGACCTAGTCCAGCATGTGGGCCAGACCCAGCACTGGGTCGCGGAGATCATCGAGCGGCGCATCACCGACCCCGCCCGGCTGCCCGCGGAGATGGCCGCGCTCCCCGCCGACCCCGGTGAGTGGCAGGCGTGGCTGTCGCAGTCCGCGCAGCGGGTCGCCAGCGCCTGCTCCGATGACGCGCTCGACGCGCCGGTGTTCAACCCCGCAGGGGACGGGCGGCCCGGGACGCGATTCTGGCTCTCCAGCGTCCTCAACGAGACCGTCGTCCACGGGTTTGACGCGGCCAGCGCGGCGGGCCGGCCGGCCGGCGTTGACGCCGGCATCGCGGCCGCGCTCATCAGCAACCACCTCGCGATGCTCACCTCCCCGACGTGGGAGATGCAGCGGCCGGAGTCCGCCCGCGCCATCCGGGGCACCGGGCAGACCCTGCAGTGGCTGGCCACCGACACTGCGGACGGCGCGGGCGCGTGGCTCATCGAACGGCGGCCCGACGGGGCAACCTGGCAGCCCGCAGCCCGGCAGGCCGATGTGACGATGACCGGCCCGGCCGAGTCGCTGCTGCTGACCTTGACCCGGCGACTGCCGCTCACCGGCCGCGAAGCCACCAGCATCACCGTCGACGGCGACACCAGCCTCGCCCAGCACTGGCTCGACAACACCGCCCACGTCAGCGGCTGACTTTTCGATGAACTAAACGGCCGCCCTGGACCCGGCGAGGAGGGAGAGGGCATGGCGCTTGAGATTAAGCGGCAGACCGTCACGGGTGTGCGGCTCTTCGGTGAGCCGCGGGAGTACCGCGACATCCACCTGGCCGACGTGACCCTGCGGGTCTGCGCGCTCGTGCGGCGTGATGACCTGGAGTTCCGGAACGTGGTCCGGAATGCCGTTCTCGAGCGTTGCCGGCTGGACGCGTGCGACGCGGAGGGGTTTTCTTCGATGAGGTCACCGTCGACACGTTGCGGTTCGCGCAGCTGCGCCCGAATAGGGGGTGCGTGTTCCGGCACGTCACGCTGCGGGGGAAGATCGGGTCGATGATGATAATCGGACCGGTCCGGGGGCTGCCGGACTCCGCGGAGCGCTACGGCGACGGTGGAGAAGTACAAGGAGGTCAACTGGGCTCTCGACATCAGGGATGCGGTCTTCACCGGCGCCGCCGAGTTCTTCGGCGTTCCGGGCGAGCTGATCCGCCGTGACGAGAATACCCAGGTGCTGCTGAGGCGCGAGGCGTTCGCCGGGATGGAGTGGCGGGATTTGCCCGGGGTCGTTGGCCCCTGGGTGAGCCGGTTCGAGTCGACTCCTTTTGACTCGATAGTCGCAGTCGCGCCCAAGGGGTCCAAGAGGTTCCGCGATTACATGGCGGACATCGAATGGCTCCATGCCAAAGGACTCGCCGGGTAGCGCGGTTCAGTTTCAGGCGGGGGTTATGCGGTGCCCTGCGGCTGGCTGTAGACGGCGAGGCTGTAGGCGTCCCCGCCGGCCACCTGGGTGACGCCGGACAGGCCGGCGACGTGCACCGGCCCGGTGACGGGAGCGGTGGTGCCAGTGCCGAGCGCGCCATAGACGTTGAGTCCCCAGGCGAGGATGGTGCCGCCGGTGAGCGCGAGCACGTGGTCCTGGCCGGCTGACAGCTGGGTGATCCCGCTGCCGCCCCCGACGACGGGGATGGCGCGCAGCGCGCACGTGCTCGCCGGCTGCTTGCCGGCCAGCTGGCCATCAGCGTCGGTGCCCCAGCCCCAGACCTGGCCGTCGGTGCCCACCGCGACGGCGAACTGCTGGCCCGCGGCGACCTGGGCGATGTTCGGGGTGGTGATCCCGGTCACCGGCTGCGGGAAGGACAGCATGGTCGTAGTGCCGTTGCCAAGGCCGCCACAGGCGTTGTTGCCCCATGACCACACCGTCGCTCCGGAGGTGTTGCCGCGGACCGCATAGGCTGCGTCCCAGCCCGCCGCGATGCTGGTCACCTGAGTCAGCCTGACCTCGACCGGGATCGCGCTGTCGAACGTCGCGCCGTTGCCGAGCTGGCCGAGGCTGCCGAGTCCCCAGGCCCACACCGTGCCATCGGAGCGCAGCGCAAGGCTGAACTTCCAGCCCGCCGCGATCTTGGTGATGCCGGTCAGCCCGGCCACCTTGACCGGGGTGAGCTGGTTCGCGCCCGCCGCCCCGGTGCCCGCCTGGCCGTGATCGTTCCCGCCCCAGGCCCATACCGTGCCGTCGGACCGCACGGCCAGGCTCTGGTCCCCGCCGGCCGCCACCTGGCGAACCCCGGACAGCCCCGCCACCTGCTCCGGCGTGGCATGCTCGGTCACAGTGCCGTCGCCCAGCTGGCCGTCAGCGTTCGACCCCCAGGCCCAGACGATGCCGCCGGACGTGATGGCGAGGGCGTGCCCGCCCCCGGCCGCCACCTGCACGACCCCGCTGGTCAGCCCGCTGACCGGGCCGGGCAGGTAGCGGGCCACCGCGGTCCCGTCGCCCAGGTTCCCGTCACCGTTGAATCCCCAGCTCACGGCGCCGCTCGGGGTTGAAGACGGGGCCTAGCTGCCCCTGGGCCCGGGCGGCGGGCGACCCGCCGGCCACCAGGCCAAGCACCACCGTGGCGCAGCCGGCGAGCCTCGCCAGTCGCCACGGCCTTCGCGAGATGCCCATGCGCGCACTCCTCCAAGCTGCCGGCCCGGCCGGCCCGGCCGGCTCGAAAGGGCAGGCCCTCAACCAGAAGTTACCGCCAGCGTTCAGCAGGCGCACGCAGGGAGAAGCCGGGCGGACCAGCCGCTGCAATTGTTGGTGCGGCAGGACATCGTCCATCGGCCCGATAGCTAGCCGGAGGGAGGCTGGCCGCGTTCCCGCGAGCCAGGCAGAAAGCACTCCGCACGGGCGAGGCCTGCGGAAGGACGCTGGCCATGAACGGAGCGGACCACGCCACCGGGCGGCGGCCCCGGACGCCGAGCGCGCGGGTGGCAACGGAGTTGCTTAATGCCGCCGAGAGCATGCTGGTCACGGACGGCGTGCGCGGCCTGACCGTCCGGGCCGTCGCGGCCAAGGCAGGCGTGATCGCCGTGCGGGACGCGGCTGAGGCGGCTCAGCAGATCTGGTGCGCGTTGCACGGCGCTGTCGCCCTTGAGCTGAGGGGCCTGGCGCAGACCCTGGACCCGGCACAGACCTACCGCGCGCTCGTGGACACCATCCTGCGCGGGCTATCGGGAAGTTATCACGAATAGGACAGGATATTTTCATGCCTTTGGCGCTGACGAGGAACTCGTCAGCGCCAAAGGCATGCCCGCCGATCGCGCGCGGTACGCGGAAACGTCAGTAAGCAAGTTCCGAGATGTCGGGCGACCGCGCCTGAGGCACCGTAAGGTACATGCCTATCTCGCGGATTAGATTGCGCCTTCTGGTACCCCTAGCAGCGGCCGTCGTGTTGCTTTCCTCGCTATGGGTCGCGGCCCAAATGGCCGTAGCTTCACCGCTAAATGCCAGTAAAGTCGCCGCGTCGTATAAGTTCCAGCAGATGCCGATCGCGATGCCGCCCGGCTATCACCAGACCCAGACGCTCCGCAAGGTGAACCCGGCATACCAGCACCTGGTGTCGTGGATCTCATCGGTGGGGGCCAGCATCGCGATGACCGACGTCACCGGTCACGGCCTCAGTGACGGCATGTGCATCGTCGACCCGCGGACCGACGACGTGATCATCACCTACACGCCCACCGCGGCGACCGCCGACCAGTTCACGCCGTTCGTGCTCGACCCGGCGCCGCTGGTGATGAACTCCACCATGGCACCGATGGGCTGCGTCCCCGGGGACTACAACCGCGACGGCCGGACCGATTTCATCGTGTATTACTGGGGCCGCACGCCGATCATCTACCTCGCGCGCTCGACAGCGAGCACGCCGTCGCCAAGTGCCTACAAGCCGGTCGAGCTGCTCCCGCAGGACTCAGGCGGCGGCCAGTACGGCGGCCCTCAGTGGAATACCAACGCGGTGGGAGTCGCGGGCTTCGATGGCACCGGGCACCCGGACCTCTTCGTCGGGAACTATTTCCCGGACTCGGAAGTGCTCAACCCGAACGGCATCAACAACGTGCAGATGCCCTCCTCGCTATCTGACGCGCTGAACGGCGGCGGCGACTACATCTTCCAGTGGCTCGGTGGCACTTCAGGCCCTGATCCGACCGTCCGCTACAAGCAAATAAAGGACGCCATCCCTTACCAGGCCTCGACTGGCTGGACGCTGGGGGCCGGCACCGCCGACCTCACCGGGAGCGGGCTCCCGGACATGTACATCGCAAATGACTTCGGCCCCGGTCACCTCCTCTATAACCAGTCCACGCCCGGGCATATCAAGTTCTCCCTTGTCGTCGGGCGGCGCGGTTTGGTCACCCCCAAGTCGTTCGTCCTCGGCCGCGGATCCTTCAAGGGCATGGGAATCGATTTCGGTGACCTAGGCAGCAACGGCAAGTTCGACATGATGGTGAGCAATATCACCACGCCCTGGGGACTTCAGGAAAGCAACTTCGTCTTCATGAACCAGGCGTCCAACGGCAAGGAGATGCAGCAGGATCTCGCCCGGGGCGTGGCCCCGTTCGACCAGAATGCCCAGCAGATGGGGCTGGCCTGGACCGGATGGGCATGGGACGTGAAGTTCGGCGACTTCCTCAACAACGGGAACGATGACATCGTCCAGACCGACGGGTTCATCAAGGGGAAAATCGACCGCTGGAACTGGCTGCAGGAAATGGCCATGACCAACGACGACTTGCTCAGCAACCCCGCGAACTGGCCACTCGTGGAGCAGGGCGATGACATCGCCGGATACCAGTGCCTCGCCTTCTACGCGAACGGCGGCGGGGGCAATTTCGTGAACGTCAGCAAGCAGCTGGGCCTGTGCGACCCGACCCCGACCCGCGGCGTCGCGACCGCCGACACCCGCGGCGACGGCCACCTGGACTTCGCGGTCGCCCGCCAATGGGGGCCGCCCGCCTTCTACGCCAACCAGTCGCCCGACATGGGCAACTACCTCGGCCTGAACTTCTACCGGCCCACCACGGGGGGCGGCAGCCCGGGACAGAACCTGGAAAATCTCGGCGCCCCCGCCTACGGGACGACGGTGCAGGTCTACACGCCCGGGCACACCCAGGTCTCCCAGCTTGACGGGGGCAGCGGCAGTGCCGGCAAGCGCAGCTTCGAGGTCTCCTTCGGCCTCGGGACCTACCACGGCCCGGTGAAGGCGAGCCTGCAGTGGGTCGACAGCACCGGCCTGCAGCACCAGCAGACGATCACGCTCAACCCAGGAACACACAACATCATGCTCACCAGCACCGCCACGGAGGTTGCGAGCTAATGACCGCCATCACCCAGCCGGCAGACGGCACCCAGTCGCCGAACGGCAAGCTGACCGTCGGCCAGGCCCCGGCGAAGACCAGGAAGCCCGCCGACCCCCGCTACCTCGCCCTGCGGAACTTCGCGATCTCGATCAGCGCGTTCAACGCCTTCGGCTTCGCGCTACTCGGCTTCGAGCAGCCCTACCTGTGGCCGCTGTTCGCCGTCTTGATCGCGTACGCCACTGAGATCGGCTTCGAGATCATCCACGCCTGGGCCTTCCAGCACAAGGCGAGGTTCCTCGGCAACGGGGCGCGCGGGATGTATGAGTTCCTGCTGCCGTCGCACATCACCGCCCTCGCCGTCAACATGCTGCTGTACGCCAACAACCAGTTCTGGCCGGTGGCCTTCGGAGTGGTGATCGCGGTCAGCCAGAAGCACTTCCTGCAGGCGCCCATCAACGGGCGGATCCGCCACTTCATGAACCCGTCCAACTTCGGCATCGCCATGGTCCTGCTGCTCTTCAGCGGCTGGGTCAGCATCTCGCCGCCCTACATGTTCACCGAATGGGCCAGCAGCTACTTCCGCCTCATGGTCCCGATCATCATCTTGACCTCCGGAACCGTGATCAACGCGATGCTCACTAAGCGGGTCCCGCTGATCGTCGGCTGGCTGGGGGCGTTCATGATCCAGGGCTTCGTCCGCCACTGGCTGTGGGGAGTCCAGCTCAACACCGCGCTCAGCGTCATGACCGGCGTAGCGTTCGTGCTCTTCACGAACTACATGATCACCGACCCGGGCACGACCCCCACCAAACCGCGGGCTCAGTTCATATTCGGCAGCAGCGTGGCGACCGTCTACGCGATCCTCATGCAATTCAACATCGTCTACACGCTGTTCTTCGCCACCGCGATCGTCTGCGGGGGACGCGGCCTCGGCTGGTGGGTCGCCCACCTGCGGCGCAAGCGCAAGGAAGCCGCCACGCGCGCGGGTCAGCCGATCATCGCCACGGGCGAGGGCATGACCACGGGACAGCCGGTAGCGTCATGACCGACCCGATAGCGATAGTCGGCGTCTCCTGCCGCTACCCGGATGCCAGCTCACCGGGCGAGCTGTGGGAGAACGTCCTGGCCGGGCGGCGGGCCTTCCGCCGGATACCCGACGAGCGGATGCGGCTTGACGACTACTGGTCGCCCGATCCGGCCGCGCCGGACAAGTTCTACGCGCGCAAGGCCGCCGTCATCGACGGCTTCGAATTCGACCGGGTGAAGTACAAGATCGCCGGCAGCACCTTCCGCGGCACCGACATGACGCACTGGCTGGCGCTGGACACCGCGGCGCGCGCCCTGGAGGACGCGGGCTTCGCCGACGGCGAGGGCCTGCCCAAGGCCAGCACCTCGGTGATCATCGGCAACAGCCTGACCGGCGAGTTCGCCCGGGCCAACCTGATGCGGCTGCGCTGGCCGTACGTCCGCCGCACGCTCGGGGCCACCCTCAAGGAGATGGGCTGGGATGACGCCGGGCTGGCGAACCTGCTCGCCACGGTGGAGAGCCGCTACAAGAGCGCCTTCCCGCCGATCGACGAGGACACGCTCGCCGGCGGCCTGTCCAACACCATCGCGGGCCGGATCTGCAACCAGTTCGACTTCGGCGGCGGCGGCTACACCGTCGACGGCGCCTGCTCGTCATCGCTGCTGTCGGTGGTCACCGCGTGCAACGCCCTCGCTGACGGCACCGCCGACGCCGCGGTCGCCGGCGGCGTCGACCTGAGCATCGACCCCTTCGAGATCATCGGCTTCGCCAAGACCGGAGCCCTCGCCAGCAACGAGATGCGCGTCTACGACCAGCACTCCAACGGCTTCTGGCCGGGGGAAGGCTGCGGCATGCTCGTGCTGATGCGCGCGAGCGACGCCGAAGCGCGCGGCCTGCGGGTGTACGCGACGATCGTCGGCTGGGGCTACTCATCCGACGGCCGGGGCGGCATCACCCGGCCGGAGGCCAGCGGCCACCGGCGGGCCATCGACCGGGCGTACCGGCTGGCCGGCTTCGACATTGGCGGCGTCGGCTACCTGGAGGGCCACGGCACCGGAACCGCGGTCGGCGACGGGACGGAACTGCGCGCCTTCACCGACGCCCGCCGGGCCGCCAGCCCGGACGCCCCGCCCGCCCTGATCAGCACCGTCAAGGGAAACATCGGGCACACCAAGGCGGCGGCGGGCATCGCCGGCCTGATCAAGGCGACCATGGCGGTGCACCACCAGGTGATCCCGCCGGCCACCGGCCACGCCACCCCGCACCCGGTGCTCACCGAGGAGCGCCCGGCGCTGCGCGTCCCGCTGGCCCCCGAGCTGTGGCCAGGTGACCTGCCCGTCCGGGCTGGCGTCTCGTCCATGGGCTTCGGCGGGATCAACGCGCACGTCGTGCTGGCCGGCGATAGCAGCATGCGCCGGACCAACCTTGACGCCTTCACCACCCGTCTGGTCGGGTCCCGCCAGGACACCGAGCTGCTGCTGCTGGACGCCACCACCCTGGCCGGACTGCGCGACCGGGTGGCCAGCCTGGCCGAACTGGCCGACCGCCTGTCGTTCGCCGAGCTCGGCGACCTGGCCGCCACCCGGGCCAGCGAAGCTGGTGACGGCCCGGTGCGGGCCGCCGTGGTCGCCAGGTCCCCCGACCAGGCGGCCGAACGGCTGCGGCGGCTGCTTGAGGCGATCGACAGCGGGACCACCCGGCTGGTCGACTCGTGGGGAGGCGTCTTCCTCGGCAACGCCGCGGCGACCGTCCGGATCGGTTACCTGTTCCCCGGTCAGGGCTCGGGCCGCGCCGCCGAGGGCGCCTTGAGCCGCCGGTTCAAGGTGGCGCGGGAGGCCCCGCGGCTGGCCAACGCGTCGGCGGACGGCGACCAGGTCGCCACCGACGTGGCGCAGCCGCGCATCGTGAGCTCCTCGCTTGAGGGCCTGCGCGTCCTTGGCCTGCTCGGCATTGAGGCCACGGCGGCCGCCGGGCACAGCCTGGGCGAGCTGACCGCCTTGCACTGGGCCGGCGCGATGAGCGAGCAAGCAGTGGTTGACCTGGCGGCTGAGCGCGGCCGGGTCATGGCGGACGCCAGCGAGGGCGGCGGCGCCATGGCGGGCATCGGGGCCGGCCCTGAGGTGGTCGAGGCACTGATGCGCGAGATGCCGGACACGGTCGGCGAGGCGGTCGTGATAGCGGGCTATAACGGCCCCCAGCAGACCGTCATCTCGGGCCTGGCCACGGCGGTGGCCCAGGTGAGCCGGGCGGCGGCCGCGCAAAGCCTGGCGGCGATGCCGATCCGGGTCTCGCATGCCTTCCACTCGCCGCTCGTGGCACCCGCCGCGGCCCGGCTCGACGGGTACCTGTCGAGCTGCCAGCTGCGTCCGCTGCGCCGCCGCGTCTTGTCGACCGTCACCGGGGACGCCCTGCCGCCCGACGCCGACCTGCGGCATCTGCTGGTGCGCCAGGTGCGCGAGCCCGTCCGGTTCGCCGCCGCGGTGACCCAGATGGCGGCCGCCGCGGACCTGCTGATCGAGGTCGGCCCCGGGCATGTGCTGTCCGCCCTGGCCGCGCAGATCGCGCCGGACGTTCCGGTGATCGCCCTGGAGACTGACGGCGAGTCGCTGACCGGCTTGCTGTCGGCGGTGGCCGGGGCATACGTCCTCGGCGCCCCGGTCCGGTCCGACGGGCTCTTCGCCGACCGGTTCACCCGGCCGTTTCCGCTGGACAAGGAGTTCCAGTTCTTCGCCAGCCCCTGCGAGCTGGTTCCCGCCGACGTGCCGGCGGCCGGCGCCGAGGCCGGACAGGCAATTGAGCTGGCCACGGCGCAGGCCCTGGCGTCCGTCAACGGGGACGCCGGGCAGGCAGACGGAGGATCACCCGGGGAAACGCTGGACATCCTGCGCCGCCTCGCCGCCGAGCGGGCCGAGCTTCCGCTGGATACGGTGCTGCCGGACAGCCATCCCCTGGACGAGCTGCACCTGTCGTCGATAACCGTCGGCCAGATCATGAACCAGGCAGCGCGCAAGATGGGCGTTTCCGCGCCCATGGTGACATCCAACTTCGCCACCTCGACGCTGGCCGACCTGGCGCAGGCACTCGATGAGCTCGCGGCCACCGAGCTGCCGGCCGACGGCGACGCCGAGGCGGCGCCGGATGGCATCGCGCCCTGGGTGCGGGCCTTCTCGGTCGAGCTAGCCGAGGCCGAGCGCCCGCCCGCGACAGCCGGCGCGGCCGGGCAGTGGCAGGTCTTCGCCACGGAGGGGCACCCGCTGAGCGAGCGCCTCGCGCAGGCGCTGCGTTCCGGCACCCTCGGCGACGGCGTGCTGCTATGCCTGCCGGCCGACTGCGATGCCGGGCACGCCGGCCTCATGCTGAGCGCCGCCCGGGCGGTGCTGGCCCACCGGGGCAGCTGCCGCTTCGTGGTCATTCAGGACCAGCGCGGTGCGGCCGGGCTAGCCAAGACCCTGCACCTGGAAATGCCGGCCGTGCCGGTCACCGTGGTCACCGCTCCGCTGTCCGCCGGGCTGGATGAGCAGCGGGCCGCGCAGCTCACGGAGGCGATCGCGGCCGACGCTGCCGCGACGGCCGGGTTCAGTGAGGTCAGCTACGACGAGTCGGGTGCCCGGCGGGTGCCGCTGCTGCGCGCGGTCATGGACCTGACCGCCGGCGGCGAGCTGCCGATCGGCCCTGACGACGTCCTGCTGGTCAGCGGAGGCGGCAAGGGCATCACCGCCGAGTGCGCACTGGCACTGGGCAGGCAGACCGGAGCGGCGGTGGCGATCCTCGGGCGATCCGACCCGGCCGCGGACACCGAGCTCGCCGCGAACCTCGGCCGGCTGGATGCGGCCGGGATCCGGTACCGCTACGTCAGGGCGGACGTCACCTCAGCGGCTGAGGTGGCCGCGGCGATCGGCGAGGCCAGCGCCAGCCTGGGCGCCATCACCGCGATCTTGCACGGTGCCGGGCGGAACGAGCCAGCCGCGCTGACCAGCCTCGACGAGGACGCCTTCCAGCGCACCCTGGCGCCGAAGATCGGCGGGCTCGAGGCGATCTTGGCGGCGGTGGACCCGGCCGCGCTGAAGATGCTGGTCACGTTCGGCTCCATCATCGGGCGGGCCGGGCTGCGCGGGCAGGCGGACTACGCCACCGCCAACGACTGGCTGACCGACATGACCAAGCGGTTCTCCGAGTCGTACCCGCAGTGCCGCTGCGTTGCCCTCGAATGGTCGGTCTGGGCGGGCGCCGGCATGGGCGAGCGGCTCGGCGTGCTCGAATCGCTGATCAGGGAGGGAATCAGCCCCATCCCGCTCGACGACGGCATCGAGATACTGCTCCAGATCCTGGCCAGCCCGCAGCTTCCGCCCGCGCTGGTGGTCATGGGCCGGTCGGGGGGACTGCCGACGATCTCCCTGGAGCCGGCCGACCTGCCACTGGCCCGCTTCATCGACCGGGCGAGCGTTCACTACCCAGGCATCGAGCTGGTCGCCGACACCGAGCTGTCGGCCGACAGCGATCCCTACCTGGCCGATCACCTGCTCGACGGCGACCTCTTGTTCCCCGCGGTGCTTGGCATGGAGGCGATGGCCCAGGCGGGGGCGGTGCTGGCCGGGGCAGCGCAGCCCGGGGCAGCGCAGTCAGGAGCACCGGGGCTGCGCGGGGCGCCGGGAAGACCAGTCTTCGAGAACATGGAGTTTCTCCGCCCGATCGTGGTGCCACCCGACGGCACGACGACGATCAGGGTTGCCGCGCTGCGGCGCGGGGATTCCGTCGATGTCGCCATCCGCAGCAGTGACACCAGCTTCCGCGCGGATCACTTCCGCGCGACGCTGCACTACGGGGAAGGCCTGCCACCTTCCGCCGAACGAGCCGTGGTGACTGCGTCCAGCAAGCTGCTCCCGCTTGACCCGGCCACTGACCTGTATGGCGGCATCTTCTTCCAGGGGAAGCGCTTCCAGCGGGTAGCCGGCTACCGGTGGCTGTCGGCCACGTCGTGCGTGGCCGACATCTCGGCACTCCCCGGCGATGGGTGGTTCGCCGCCTACCTGCCCGCGGAGCTGCAACTTGGCGACCCGGGGGCGCGAGACGCGTTCATGCACGCCATCCAGTGCTGCGTGCCGGATGCCACGCTGCTGCCGGCCGGCGTCGAGCGCCTGTACGCCGGCTGGCCGCAAGCCGCCGGCGGGCAGGTCACCCTGCACGCGGCCGAGCGAGCCCGGGACGGCGACACCTACACCTATGACCTGGATGTCGTCGACAGCCAGGGGCGTCTGGTCGAGCGCTGGGAGGGACTGCGCCTGCAGGCGGTCCGCAAGGCCGGCGGCGGTGGCCCGTGGGTTCCGGTGCTGCTCGCTCCCTACCTGGAACGGCAGTCCGCGCCGTTCCTGCACCGTCCGGTCAGGTGCGCGATCGAGCCGGACCCGGCGGTCACTTCGCAGGTCGCTGCTCCCCGCCGGAAGCGGACCAGCGCGGCGGTCAGCGGGATGCTCGCGCGGCCAGTGACCTTGCTGCACCGCGGCGATGGCAAGCCGGAGGTGGCGGGGGAGGGCATGACGGTCTCCGCGTCGCATGGCGCGGGCGTGACGCTGGCCGTTGGCGACCCGGGCCGCATTGGCTGCGACGTGGAAGTTATCAGGGAGCGGACAGTAGATGACTGGCAGGCACTACTCGGCGCCGGGATGTTCGAGCTCGCCGAGCTGGTACAGCGCGAGCGGGGCGAGGAGCTTCCGGTCGCGGCCACCCGGGTCTGGAGCGCCGTCGAATCCCTGCGCAAGGCCGGCCGTGTCCTGCCCGGACCGGTCGTCCTCGCGGGAGTCGGCGGGGACGGATGGGTCCTGCTCGAGTCCGGCCAATCGAAGATCGCCACGTTCTGCACGCGCCTGCGCGATCAACCGAGTCCGGTGATATTCGCGATCTGCACCGAAGGGGACGGCCATGAATCGGTATTACGAGTACCGGCACGTTGTTGGCTTCGAGGAGACGAACCTGGTCGGCAATGTGTACTACGTCAACTACCTGCGGTGGCAGGGCAGGTGCCGCGAGATGTTCCTGCTCGAGCACGCGCCCGGCATCCTGGATGAGCTGCGCGGGGACCTCAAGCTGTTCACCATCAAGTCGGAGTGCGAGTACCTGTCCGAGATCACTGCCTTCGACGAGGTGTCGGTCAGGATGCGGCTCGAGGAACTGACCCAGACCCAGGTCAGCTTCGCCTTCGATTACGTGCGCGTCGGCGACGGAATGGAGGAACTGGTCGCCCGCGGCCGGCAGCGGGTGGCGTGCATGCGCGGAGCGAACGGCGCCACCGCGCCGGCCCGCGTCCCTGAGCAGTTGCGGCGCGCGCTGCAGGACTATGAGATCCGAGTGCCCAAGCAGGCCAGGGCGACCGGGACCGGGGGCCGGGCGTGACGGCGGCGGCCTTCTCGCAACCGCCTGCGGACAAGGGCCGCCTGCGGTCGATCTTGGGGCAGTTCGCGACGGGCGTCACCGTGGTGGCGGCGGGCGGCGAGACTCCCTGCGGGATGACGGCCAACTCCTTCACCTCGGTGTCGCTGGACCCGCCAGTGATCTTGATCTGCCTGACCCGCGACTCGGAACTGTGCGAGGCCGTGCTCAGGGAGGGCTGCTTCGCCATTTCGGTCCTCGCCGCCGGCCAGGAGGATGTGGCGCGGTACTTCGCCAACCACTCACGGCCGCGCGGACCGGAGGAGTTCGCCACGGTGGGCTGGTCGCCCGGGCCCGGCACCGGGGCACCCGTGCTCGACGACGTGGTCGCCTGGTTCGACTGCGCCCTGGTGACCTCGCACGACGGCGGTGACCACGAGATCTTCCTCGGCTCGGTGCTCGCCAGCGGGGCCGAACCGCAGCGGGACGCGCTGCTTTTTCACCGCGGCGGCTTCAGCCGGTCACCGCATCGTGACGTGGCGCCCCGTTCACATGAGGCCCGGACGCCATCATTGGCTCGCCTGGGAAAATCAGATGACCGTCAGTAATAGCGTCGACCCGGTTCCCACACCCGCGACCAGGCCAGCCGGCCCGGGGCCGCGCGCCTACCCGGGCCCGCCGCTGCGCGCGGTCCCCGGGCTGCTGCGCAAGCTCTGGGCCGACCGGCTGGCCCTGCTGTCCGACGCGGCCGCCGAGTACGGGGACGTGGTCCGGTTCGACATGGGACCCAAGACCATCTACTTCTTCAACCATCCCGATCACGCCAAGCACGTGCTGACCGACAATCCTGCGAACTACCGCAAGGGAATGGGGCTCCACGAGGCGCGCCGGACACTGGGTGACGGGCTGCTGACCAGCGAGGGGGAGACCTGGCGGCGGCAGCGCCAGGTAATCTCCCCGGCGTTCCGCCGCGAGCGCGTGGCCAGCTTCGCCGGGGTGGTCGCCGACGCCGGCGCCTCCCTCACCGGGCGACTCGACGCCCACGTGGGCGCGGGTACCGTCGACCTGGCTCGCGAGATGACCGCGCTGACGATGGACGTCCTCGGCCGGATGCTGCTCGATGCCGACCTGTCGCAACTGGACATGCTGGGACCCGCCTTCGAGGTGGCGCAGAGCCAGGCGATGTGGGAGATGCTCACCCTGGGCGCCGTGCCGCTATGGCTGCCGCTGCCGCGCAACTTCCGGTTCCGGGCCGCCCGCCGGGACCTGGAAGACGCGGTGCGGACCCTCCTGGCCGCCCGGCGGCCGGCCGCCAGTGGCAAGGGGAGCGACCTGATCTCGCTGCTGGCCGCCGCGTCCGAGGGCGAGGCGGATGCCCAGATGCGCTGGCGCGGCCTGCGCGACCAGCTCATCACCATGCTGCTGGCCGGGCACGAGACGACGGCGAGCACCCTGTCGTGGACCTGGTACCTGGTCAGCGGCCAGCCCGCGGTGGAGGCGGCGCTGCGCCAGGAGGCCACCGAGGTGCTGGGCGACCGCATGCCCGTCATCGACGACCTGGCCCGGCTGCCGTACACCACCATGGTGATCCAGGAGGCCATGCGCCTGTACCCGCCGGTGTGGGGGCTGACCCGCAAGGCGGTGAGCGCCGACGAGATCGACGGGTACGCGATTCCGGCGGGCGCGGACGTCATGATCTGTACCTACACGCTGCACAGGCACCCGGGGTTCTGGCCGGATCCTGACGAGTTCCGCCCGGAGCGGTTCGCGCCCTCCGCGCCGCCGCCCGCCCACCGGTACGCCTACATACCGTTCGGGGCGGGCCCGCGAGTCTGCGTTGGCAGTCATCTCGGCATGATGGAGGCCGTCCTTGTCACCGCGATGATGGCGCGCGGGTTCCGCTTCGAGCTGCAAGGGCCCGCTCGCCGCGAGACCGAGCCCAACCTGTCGCTGCGGATGCGCGGCGGCCTCCCGGTCAAGATCGTGCGCGCGTAACCGCCGGGGTGGCCCGCCGGCGACCGGTCTGGGGCGGGGCCCTTTACGGGAGCCAGCCCGCGTCGTAGGCGCTCTTGACCGCGTCTACCCGGGTGCGCGCGTTCAGCTTGGTCACGATGGTGGTGAGGTAGTTGCGGACGGTTCCGATGGACAGGTGCATGACGGTGGCGATCTCGGCCGCGTCGGCGCCCGCCGCGGTGAGCCTGAGTACCTCGTGCTCGCGAGTTGACAGCGGGTTCTGCCGGTCGTCCCAGGCGGTCACGGCAAGCTGGGGGTCGATGACCTTGCCGCCGGCCGCGATGTTCCTGATGGCGCTGGCCAGTTCCTCGGGGGGCGCGTCCTTGAGCAGGTATCCCGATACCCGGGCGGTGAATGCCCGGCGTATCGTTCCCGCCCGCGACAAGTTGGTGAGGATGAGGGTCCGGCAGGTGGGCAGGGCCTGGTGAAGCTGCGCGGCTGCTGACAGGCCGTCCAGTCCCGGCAGGTCGATGTCGATGATGGAGACGTCTGGCTGGCACGCCAGCGCCGTGGGCACGATGTCGGATCCGTTGCGGATCGACGCGACCACCTTGAAGTCGGGCTCAAGCTCGATCAGGGCCACCAGCGCGCCGCGGACCATGGCGACGTCTTCGGCGAGCAGGATTCTAAGCGTTGGCAACTCGCTCTCCCTCACGCAGGGCCGTCGCCATGACGGTGTCGATCTTATCCCCGGGGACACCGAGGAACGCGATATCCGGAGGCGGAAAAATCCGCCGAGCGCGGGCAGCTGGCCTTCAGGGCGGGTCCTGCGGAGGATCGCCCGGATTGGCCGTCAGCTCGCCGGACAGGATGGACTGGTGCACCCGCTGCAGCCGGGGGCCTGGCTCGAGGCCCAGTTCACGATTGAGTGCGTCACGCAGCCGCCGGAACGCATCGAGGGCCTGGGACGTGTGGCCGGAATGGTAGTAGGCGCGCATCAGCAGCCCGCAGAAATTCTCATTGAGGGGATGCTCGGCTACTAGAGAAATCAATTCGCCGATAACGACATTATGGCGGCCCATGGCCAGATCACATTCGATTCTTGTTTCGATTGTTCCCAGTCTTGTCTGCGCGAGCGAGGCCGCCTCGACCTCGAGGACGGCTCCCAGCCGGACGTCCGCCAGCGCCGGCCCCTGCCAGAGAGTCAGCGCGTGGCGGAGGAGCTCCGACGCGGTCCGGGAGTCCCCCGCTTCGGCGGCGTCGCGCCCGGCGCGGGCGAGGCGCTTGAACTCCTCGACGTCGGTCTGGCACTCCAGCAGGTAGCCGGAATGCCTTGTGCTGAGGAAAAGCTTGGCGTCCTGCCCCTGCGGCAATGCGGTCTCCAGCCTCCGGCGCAGCTGGAAGATGTAGGTCTGCAGGGTGACCACGAAGCTCGGCGGCAGGTCGCTTCCCCACAGTTCCTCGGCCAGCGTGGACGTGGTGACGACCTGCCCCGACCGCAGTGCGAGCAGCGCGAGGACCTGGCGCTGCTTGCCGGCGGTCGGGGTGACTATCCGCTGCCGCAGGCTCGCGGAAAACGATCCGAGCACCTGAACGCTGATTTTGTCAGAATCGGTGCGGTTCTTGTCTTGCGCGCTGTAGCCTTCGTTGCTGTTCGTCACTACTTGAGCATGCTTGGAGTTGCAGCGTTAGTTCAAGTTAGGTTGTCACGAATTGCATAGTGAAAGATTCATGGTCCGCTCGCGGTACGCGGTTCCTATGGCTCCGGTATCGATTCATGGCCGGTTCATGAATGATTCATACCCAATGCTTTAGGCCCTCACTTGCCACGGTCGCGTATCGCGCGGATAATCTGGCAGCAGCGCGTATATCTGAGGAGTGGATAAGCCGGTGACGACGGCAGGTCGCGATAACGAGGCACCCAGCACGGAATGGCATGAGCTATGCTCCCTGCACGAGTGCGTGAGCGTGGAATCCGGGCCTGGCGATGAGTCGTTGCAGGTGCGGGGCCGCTGGGGCGATGTCACCCTCCGGCAGCCATCTCCCGCGGTCCGCCAGGCGCTGAACCGCATGGGGCTAGGACCTGTTTCGCTGCGGAACGTCATTGGCGAGTGTGACAGCGACCCGGCCGGATGGGAGGAACTGCAGCGCGTACTGGAGCGCCTCGACCCGCTGATCATCCGGTCGCTCCGGCAAGACAGGGGGGAGCCGCTCATCTCGGTGGTGCCGCTTACCATTCGCTCGCGGTTCCGGCCAGCACCGCTCGCGGCCGACATCCCGGTGCGGTTGTCGACCTACGCCCAGCTGCGGACGGACGGCAGGAAGTGCACCATCGAATCGCCGCTGGCCTTGCACCGGGTGGTGCTGCACCGGGCGGAGTCAGTGCGCCTGATCGCGCCGCTGATCAGCCCGGTCACCCCGGCTGTGTACCGCGCCGTGGCGCATGCGCATCCGGTCGTCGCCGCCGTGCTGGAATACCTCGTGGCCGCCGGGATGGTGGTGGTGGCCGAGTCGGCCGCGGGCAGCACCCCGGTCTTCGCCGAAGACTCAGATCCCAGGCTCATCGGCTGGTCGCCGGCCGACATGATGTTCCATGCCCGCAGCACCCTTGGCCGCCACGACCACGATTTCGGCGCCATTTTCCCGGCCGACGACGTGGCCTCCGCGAAGCCGGCCAGCCGGGCACGGGTCGGCCCGGGCGTGCCGCTGCACACGCCGCGATGGGCAGACCTGTACGTGATCGACCCGCCCCTGACGGCGGTCATGGAGGGCCGTCACCCGCAGCACCGCAAGGGTCGCGACCCGGTTTCCGTGGTGCAGGTTGGCGAGCTGCTGTACCGGGCCGCCCGGACGATGTCCCTGGGGGCGAGTGCCCCCGGCGGCGCCGCTTTCGAGTTCGAGCTTTACCTGACGGTCCGGGACTGCGTCGGCCTTGAGCGCGGCGTCTACCAGTACGACCCGTACGCGCACTGCCTCGAGCCCGTCGGCACCGATCACCTCGCGTGGCAAGAATTGCTGAAGAGCGTCCGCATGGCGGCTGGCGGGGACGATCCGCCCCAGGTGCTGATTACCATCACGGCCCGCTTTCGCCAGTTGTCGTGGCGGCTTGAAGGGCCGGCTTACCGGCTGATGCTGATGAGCGCGGGAGCGCTGATGCAGAGCTTGTACCTCGTAAGTACCGCGATGTGCCTGGCTACCTGCGCGATTGGCGCGGTTGGGCTGGACGCCGTGGCGTCCGCGCTCGGCATCGACTGGCGGCTCGAACCGTGCGTGGGGCACTTCATGGTGGGCACTTACCCGGCGGCATCCGCGGCGGCGGTCACGGCCTGCACGTCATTACCGCCAGTCGGGCAGCAACGGATGGACGCTCATTTCACCGCGGAGTAATGCCTGGCCAACGCGATATGCCACGTGAGTCGTGGTGTCCGAACGGCAGCGCAGAAGAAGTCTTCCGGCGTGGCGCCCCGCACACTGAACATGACAGAAATGCTGCCCTAGCGGGAGTCCTCATGAAACGCAGAATAACGAGCGGAATGAAAAGCCAGGAGCTTGGCCCGCTCACGGACTATCACCTGGCGGCCGGCGCAGCCCTCGGCTTGCTGCCGTCCGTGGCAGTACGGTGAGCAGCGCCCTGCTGGCCAGCGGGGTCCGCCGGTCGCTGGCCCAGATCCGGTACGTCTCCCCGGTCTTGCCTGGTGAGGCCAGCGGCCTTGTCGCCCGCGTCTATGAGCAGGCGGAGCGCGACTTCGGCCTGGTCGCCCCGCCACTGGTGCTGCACTCGCCCGCGCCGCAGGCCCTTGCCGCGGCGTGGCTGATGCTGAGGGAGACCCTGCTGGCCACCGGATCGGCAGCGCGGGAGCAGAAGGAGGTGGTCGCCGCGGCGGTGTCGGTGGCGAACGAGTGCCCTTACTGCGTCGCGGTGCACTCGTCGACCGTTCGCGGCCTGATCGGCGGGAGCGTGCCGGCCCAGCTGGCGGCCGGGCGCTTCGAGGAGATCGCCGATCCCGCGCTCAGGGAGATAGCCACGTGGGCGGCGTCGGCCGGCAAGCCCGACGTGGCGGGGCCGCCGCCCGTGCCCGCCGACAGCTTTTCCGAGCTGGCGGGGGTGGCTGTCACCTTCCACTACCTGAACCGCATGGTCAGCATCTTCCTGCCCGAGTCGCCGTTGCCGCCCCTGACGCCAAAACCCATGGGCGGCTGGGTGATGGGCATGCTCGCCTCGGCCATGCTCGCGCCCGCGCCCGTCCCCGGCGCCTCGCTTGACCTGCTGCCCGATGCGCCACTGCCCGCGGAGTTCTCCTGGGCGGCCGGTCAGCCCCATATCGCGGGAGCGCTCGCGCGGGCGGCGGCGACCATCGAGAAAGCTGGCCAGGATGGCGTTCCTGAGCCGGTCCGTGAAGTCGTCCTTGACCGGCTGCGCGGCTGGGATGGCCGGCCGCCGGGCATGGACCGGGGCTGGGCCGAGAAGTCGGTGGCCGGCCTGGCGGCCGCCGATCGCCCGGCCGGCCGGCTCGCGCTCCTCGCGGCGCTCGCCCCGTATCAGGTCACCCAGGATGACATCAGGGAGGTCAAGAGCACCTGGAGCGATTCGCTGATCATGCTCACGTCATGGGCGAGCATGACGGCCGCCCGCACGATCGCGTCTTCGCTGCGGGCGCGATAACCATCTGGGCCGGGTGCCCGCCGCCAGCTGTCATGGCACGGCCCTGAATTTACCTCCAGCCTGGCGAAGGCTGCCTGCTGCGCAACGCGCCGCTTTCTTTCGCGGCGTTCAATTGTCGCCTGAAGTCCTCGCGCACGCCTGGGCTGCCCTTATCTATTTTTCCGTCGCGAAGCCCTTTCACCCTAGCGAGATCCAAGGCTGACTCAAGCGGCGCGCGAGGCAGGCCCAAGACGGACACAAACCCTATAGCGCATAGTAGTGATGCGAGCGGTTGGGGCGCTCTGCAGATGATTTATCAAACGTACCGGTGCCAGGCCAAAGAGGGTGTGCAATGAACACCGCCGTGGAGCGCGCAATAAGGTTCATCCGAGAGAATTACAGCGAGCCGCTGTCTCTCGATGATATCGCAGGCAGCGCAATAATGAGCCGTTTTCACTTCTGCCGTGTCTTCGCGGGTGCCACGGGCGTCACGCCGGGCCGCTTCCTGTCGGCGATCCGGATCTACGAGGCGAAGCGCATGCTATTGAACACTGCCATGAACGTGACTGACATCTCGTTCGCCGTCGGGTTCAACAGCCTCGGCTCGTTCAGCAACCACTTCACCGACAGCGTCGGCATCTCGCCAGGCCGGTTCCGCCGCGTGGCCAGGACAGGGGGGCTCGGGCTGCGCCGGACGCCCGGGGGATCGCCCTACGCTGACTCGACGGTGACCGGCATGATCACCTTCCCGAAGGGCTACACGGGCGCGCGCGTATTCCTGGGCGCCTTCGACACGCCCATCGTGCAGCGGCAGCCCGCCGCCGCGGTCATCGTGGAGCCGGGCGACACCTCGGAGGCGGTGTTCTACCGGCTCGCGGGAGTGCCGCAGGGACGATGGCACCTGCGTGCCGTGGCCGTGGCCGACACCTCCGATCCCGAACCGTGGACCCGGCGCACGCTGCTCATGGGCGGCTGTGACCTGGACACGACCGGAAGCACCTGCTACGCCCCCCTCGAACTGCGCCCCCAGCAACCGACCGACCTGCCCATCTTGCTCGCCCTGCCGGAACTGGAGTCCGCGCTCGCTGAGCCGGCCCTCATCAGCAGCAGCCTGACCTAGGGCGGATCGGACCGGACGGTGCGAACGTTTACGCGTATTGCCGTAATTAATCGAGGTGAGGCGGCGCGCCGGCTGACTCACGCGGTGCGGGAGCTCAGCGCCGAGCGCGTCCTGACTGGCGGGGGCGCGCCGCTTCAGGTGATCGCGCTATATACCGAGCATGAGCGCCACGCGACCTTCGTGCGCGAAGCAGACCTGAGCTACTGCCTGGGACCGGCATCGGCCCGGCCCTACCTGGACCTGGCGGTGCTGGAGCGGGCACTGGTGCGGACTGGCGCGGACGCGGCCTGGGTAGGCTGGGGTTTCGTCGCCGAGGACGCGGCGTTCGCCGAACTGTGCGAACGCCTCGCAGTGACGTTCATCGGTCCGTCCCCGCAGGCGATGCGCAGGCTCGGGGACAAGGTCGGCGCGAAACGGCTCGCGGAGGAGATCGGCGTACCGGTCGCGCCCTGGAGCCATGGCCTGGTGAGCACGATCGAGGAGGCACTGGAGCAGGCGCGGCGCATCGGCTATCCGCTCATGCTCAAGGCGACGGCGGGCGGTGGCGGCCGGGGCATCCGCGCCGTCGGCTCTGATGATGAGCTGCGCGAGGTCTTCCAGCGCACTAGCGAGGAGGCCGCGCGGGCGTTCGGCAGCGGCGGAGTCTTCGTCGAGCGCATGGTCAGCGGGGCGCGGCACGTCGAGGTGCAGGTGATCGCCGACAGCCACGGCACGGCCTGGGCCCTGGGGGTGCGCGACTGCTCCATCCAGCGGCACAACCAGAAGGTCATCGAGGAGTCGGCCTCGCCGCTGCTATCGCCGCAGCAGGTCCGGGAGCTGAGCGCGTCCGCGGAGCGGCTGGCCGTGGCGGCCGGCTACTGCGGCGCCTGCACAGTCGAGTTCCTCTACCACCCGGCCGAGCGGTTCTTCGCATTCCTTGAGGTCAATACGCGGCTGCAGGTCGAGCACCCCGTCACCGAGGCCACCACCGGGTTCGACCTGGTCAAGGCGCAGCTGCACGTGGCCGCGGGTGGCCGCCTGGAAGGGGCGCGGCCGGCGGAGCGAGGACACGCGGTGGAGGCGCGGCTGAACGCGGAGGACCCGGATCGCGACTTCGCGCCCGCCCCCGGTCGCATCCAGCTGCTGCGCTGGCCGACCGGCCCCGGGATCCGCATCGATACAGGCGTGGCCGAAGGCGACGTCATACAGCCGGACTTCGACTCCATGATCGCCAAGATCATCGCGACCGGGGCGAGCCGGGCCGAGGCCCTGGCGCGGCTGCGCCACGCCGTGGCGGAGACCACCATCATCGTGGACGGCGGCACGACCAACAAGAGCTTCCTGGCCGCGCTGCTGGAAGCGCCCGAGGTGATCGAGGCGACCGCCGACACCGGCTGGGTGGACCGGGCGCGCGCCGCGGGCCGCCTGGTTGCCCGCCAGCATGTCGGCATCGCGCTCACCGCCGCGGCGATAGACGGCTACGAGCAGGCCGAGAGCGTCGAGCGCGCCCGGCTGCGAGAGTCTGGCCGCGGCGGCCGCCCGCACGTTCAGCACGAGCCAAGCCCGGTGATGGGGCTGGAGGCCGGCGGCCGGCCGTACAAGGTCAGGGTCGCCCGCGCCGACGTAGACCGCTATCGCGTCCGCATCAGCGACGCCGCGGGCCAGGACGCCTCGTTCGGCGCATCGCTTGAGCGGCTGGATGAGCACGTGAGCCGGCTGACGGTAAACGGGCGCGGTTACCAGCTCACCACCGCCATCCATGGCTCGGTGCACGTCGTGGAGGTGGACGGCGTCACCTACCGGGTCAGCCGCGAGGAAGCCGGCCTGCTGCGCGCCCCGGCCCCGGCGCTGGTGGTCGCCACCCTGGCGGCCGTCGGTGCGGAGGTGAGCGCGGGCACCCCGGTGCTGGTACTTGAGAGCATGAAGATGGAGTCCGTGCTGCGAGCGCCGTTCGACGCACGGGTGCGAGAGCTGCTGGTCTCCGTGGGCAGTCAGGTCTCCTCGGGCACTCCGCTGGCCCGCCTGGAGGCAGTCGCCGCCGAGGGCGGCACCGTCACCGCGCGGTCCTCGGCCGCGCCCGCCGACCTGATGATCCCGCCCGAGGCTGAGGGCTCGGCGGCCGGGCGCGCCCTCGCCGGGCTGGCACAGCTACGGGGCCTGGTGCTCGGGTTCGATGTGGCCGGGGAAGAGGCGGACCTGATCGCCGGCTACCTGGCCGGGCGGGACGCGGCGGGCATGTCGGTGCGCGATGGTGAGCTGGACCTGGTGACGGCGTTCGCCGACATCGCCGAGCTTTGGTCGGCGCAGCCGGACGCTGGCTCGCACCGCGGCATGCGCGAGCAGCTCCACGCCTACCTGCAGAGCCTGGACGTGGACCGGGCCGGGGCATCGGATGAGTTCCGCTGCGTCCTGGAGCGCGCACTGAGGCATTACGGCGTCGCCGGGCTGGACGCCACCCCGGGCCTGGAGCAGGCGGTGTTCCGGCTCTTCCTCGCCCGCGACCGGTATGACGCTGGCGTGCACGCGGTGAGCGCGCTGCTGACGGCATGGGTGACCGAGCCCGCTCCCGCCGCGCGGGCGCGCGGGCTGCTTGACCGGCTAGCGCGGATCTTGCAGCCGCGCTCACCGCTGGCCGCTGATATCGCCCGCAGCGTGGCGTTCCGCTGGTTCCGCTGGCCGGAGGCGCAGGCCGCCCGGGCCGCCCTGCTCGCCGGAGTGCCCGGCGAGCTGGAGGCGCTGACCGGCATGCCCGACGGGCCGGAGCGCGAACGGCGCATCGCCGCCCTGGCCGACATCCCCCAGCCCCTGGACGGGTTCCTCGTGGGCGCGGTCACCGGCCGGTGGTCGGCGCGCGAGCCGATGCTCGAGGCCATGGCGAGATGGCACTACGGCCTGCAGGACATGCAGTCGCTGCGCGCGTTCGACGTCGGGGGGCGCCCCTTCGTCGTGTGCGACTACAACCTGGAGATCCAGCCGAACCGGCTCTCGGCGACCACCGCGGTCGTCACCGTGGGCCGGTTCGATGAGCTCGTCGCCGGCAGCCGACTGTGCGCCGACGTGCACGCCCGGCTAGCGGCCGCCCCCGGTGGCCGGGTTCGCGTCGCGGACCTGTACCTGGCTTGGGCCGATGCGCCCGCCGCCGCCGAGGAGCGATCGGCGGCGCTGCGCGAGGCCCTGGCCGCCACTGGGATCGCCGGCCAGGTCCGGCGCATCGTGGTCGGGGTAGCCGGCCGCGACCCGGACAGCCAGCAACTCGAGTACTTCACTTTCCGCCGTCGCGTGGCCACCGGCGCTGGGGAGTTCACGGAAGACGCCCTCGTCCGCGGCGTGCACCCGCTGGAGGGCCGGCGGCTGCGCCTGTGGCGCCTGCAGAACTTTCACGTCACCCGGATCGCTGACCGGGTCCCGGCCGGTGCCGGCCCGGTGACGGAGGGCGTCCTGCTGTACCACTGCGTGGCCAAGGACAACTCCGACGACCAGCGGCTGGTGGCGCTGGCGCAGGTGAACAGGTTCGAGGTCGCGCGGGACGGCGACGACCGGATCACCGGGATCGAGGGCGCGCAGTCGGCGCTAGCGGCCTGCGCGGACGCGATCGGGCGGGCCCGCCAGGACCTCGACCCGGCGGGCCAGTGGCTGGACATGAACCACGTGTGGCTCGACATCCGCCCGGTGGCCGAGATAGGACCGGAGGAACAAGCCGCATGGCAGCGGGCCATCGCGCCATGGCCTCCCCAGGCGGGCATCGAGGAGGTTCTCGTGCAGGGCCGGCTGGCCGGCGCGGACGGCACGGTTCGCTCCGTCGTGACCCGGTTGTGCTACGAGCCTGGCGGCAGCGTCGCCGTATCGGTGGAGGAGCCGCCCACCCGACCGCTCGCGCCACTGAGCGCCTACCAGCAGAAGGTGCTGCGGGCACGCCGCCGCGGCACGGTGTACCCGTATGAGCTGGTGGGGCTGCTGACCGGCCCGCACGGTCAGTTCACCGAGCTCGACCTGCGCGGCACTAGCCTCGTGGCGACCGCCCGGCCGGCCGGTCACAATACCGCGGGAATCGTGGCCGGCCTCGTTTCCACGCCGACCCCACTGCACCCTGAGGGCGTCCGGCGGGTGGTGCTGATCGGCGACCCCACCAAGGCGCTGGGGGCGCTGTCGGAGCCAGAATGCGCCCGTGTCATCGCGGCACTCGACCGGGCCGAGCAGGAGGCCATCCCGCTGGAATGGTTCGCCGTGTCGGCCGGCGCGCGCATCTCCATGGACTCCGGCACCGAGAACATGGACTGGATCGCCCGGGCGCTGCGCCGGATCGTCGAGTTCACGCAAGGACGCGGCGAGATCAACGTCGTGGTGGCGGGCATCAACGTTGGTGCCCAGCCGTACTGGAACGCCGAGGCCACCATGCTCATGCACACCAAGGGCATCCTCGTGATGACCCCGGCCTCAGCCATGGTCCTCACCGGCAAGCAGGCGCTGGACTTCTCCGGCGGCGTATCGGCGGAGGACAACTTCGGCATCGGCGGGTACGCGCGGGTCATGGGCCCGAACGGTCAGGCCCAGTACTGGGCCCCCAACCTCGCCGCCGCCCGCGATGTGCTCATGAGCCACTACGAGCACACCTACATCGCCCGCGGTGAGTCGGTCCCGCGCCGCGCGCCGACTTCCGACCCGGAATCGCGCGACGTCACCGGCTACCCGCACAGCCATCCCGACACGCCCTTCACCAGCGTCGGCGAGATCTTCTCGGCCACCGCCAACCCGGACCGCAAGAAGCCCTTCGACATCCGCGCGGTCATGCGGGCGGTGGCCGACCAGGACCACCCGGTCCTGGAACGCTGGAAGGACATGGCCGAAGCGGAAATAGCGGTCGTCGCCGACGCCCGGATCGGCGGCTGGCCGGCCTGCCTGATCGGCATCGAGTCCCGCCCGCAAGCGCGCCGCGGCTTCCCGCCGGCTGACGGCCCCGACCAGTTCACCGCGGGCACGCTGTTCCCAGCCTCGAGCAAGAAGGTCGCGCGCGCGATCAACGCCGCCTCCGGCACCGTGCCGGTGGTGGTCCTGGCGAACTTGTCGGGCTTCGACGGCTCGCCCGAGTCGATGCGCCGCCTGCAGCTGGAGTACGGTGCCGAGATCGGCCGCGCCATCGTCAACTTCGAAGGCAAGATCGTGTTCTGCCTGGTCTCCCGCTATCACGGCGGCGCGTTCGTGGTCTTCTCCAAGGCGCTCAACGAGAACATGACCGTGCTCGCGGTCGATGGCTCATTCGCCTCCGTCATCGGCGGTGCGCCCGCGGCCGCGGTGGTGTTCGCCCGGCAGGTCGACGCCCGCACCGCCGCCGACCCCCGGGTCGCCGCGCTTGAGGCCCGGCTGGCCGCCACCACCAGGCCAGAGAAGAAGGCCGAGCTGGCCGGCGAGCTCGCCGAGGTCCGCGCCTCGGTGCGGGCGCAGAAGCTGTCGGCGATGGCCGCCGAGTTCGACGCCACTCACTCAATCGAGCGCGCTGTCCAGGTCGGCTCCGTCGATGCCGTCATCCCCGCGAGCCAGCTCCGGAAGGCCATCGCCGAGCACATCGGCAGCTGGATGAGCCAGCGCTCCATGTAAAAGGCGCGAGAGGTTAAAGCCCCAGGTGATAGCGGGGCGCCAGGTACGGGAATTGATCGGGTGCATTAATGGTGCCGCGGTGCTCATTGATTTAACTCAGGCCGTAACCTAGGCTTGGAATGTGGCGATCCCCACTGAGCCAATCGGTAGCATCCCCCGTCCCTCGGAACTGCTCAGCGCGATGGCGGCCCGCGATCGCGGTGAGATTGGCGACGCGGAGCTTGCCGCCGCCGCGGACCAGGCCGTACGCGACACCATCCAGCGCCTTGAGCAGGATGGATCGCCGGTCGTCACCGACGGCGAGCAGTCCCGGCCGAGCTTCGCCACGTACCCGCTCGCCGGGCTGAAGGAGCTGGCGCCCGATGGCGTCATCATCTCGTTCGCCGACGGGCACCAGCGGCAACTGCCCGTGCTGACCGGCGGGCCATTCCGCTATCAAGTACACGCCGTAGCCCAGCTGCGGGCCGCGCTCCAGCACGCGACGGCTCCGGTCAAGCAGGCGGTCATCGCGCCATCGGCGCTGAGCCTGCTCTACCCGGCCCACGGCCTGCCCGGCTACGAGCGCGAGGCCTTTCTGGCCGACCTCCTCGACGAGGCCGAGGCCGATGTCCGCGGCGCGCTTGACGCCGGTGCCCACGTCGTCCAGCTCGACTTCACCGAGGGACGGCTTTCCCTCAAGCTCGACCCGAGTGGCACCGTCCTTGACGAATTCATTGCCCTCGATAACCTGCTTCTTGAGCGCTTCACCGACGCCGAGCGCAGTCGTATAGGCGTGCACACCTGCCCGGGCGGCGATTACGATTCAACCCACAGCCTGGATGTCGATTACGCCGGGTTCTTGCCGAAGCTGTTCCAGCTGAAGGCGGGCAACTTCTACGTCCAGCTCGCCAGCGAGGCCCGCCCCGACCGGGTTCTGCCGGTCATCGCCGAGCATCTTCCGGCGAGCGCCCGGATCTTCGTCGGGGTCACGGACCCCATTGACCCGCGGGTGGAGACCCCCGGCCAGGTCCGTGACCGGATCCTGGCGGCGGCCCGCCAGTTGCCGGCGGACCGGCTCGGCACCTGTGACGATTGCGGCTTCTCGCCGTTCGCTGACGACACCTCGACCCCGCGCGAGACCGCGTTCGCGAAGATCAGCGCGCGCGTTGAGGGGACGGCCCTAGCGTCCCAGGCCCTCGGACTGTGATCTTGGGCCAGTACCCGGCAAACAGAAAGGCGCCATCGTGCCGCACATAGCACTTGACCCGGACGAAGCGGGCATACGCAGCCTGTTTTCCTTCAGGCCGGAGACCGCCCGGCCGCTGTCCGAGCTAGCCGAGGTACTGCTGCGCGGGCCTAGCACCTTGACCAGGGGTGAGCGAGAGCTGATCGCCTCCCACGTCTCATCGCTGAACGACTGCTATTACTGCATGTCATCGCACGCAGCATTCGCGGCGGCGCAGCTGCCTGAGGGCATGGCACTGGTCCAGCGGGTACGCGCTGACCCGCAGACGGCGCCGGTCTCGGACAAGATGAGGGCGCTGCTGGCGATCGCCGCCGCGGTGCAGGAAGGCGGGTTGAAGGTCACCCCCGAGCACGTGGAAGCGGCGAGGGCGGCTGGCGCCACCGATGCCGAGATCCACGACTCGGTCCTCATCGCCGCGGCATTCTGCATGTACAACCGGTACGTCGACGGGCTGGCTACCGTCGCACCCGAAGACCCCGGCTTCTACGCCATGGGCGCGCAGGCGATCGTCGAATACGGGTACACGGCGCAGCCGGAGCACGGCGCCTGACAGCCCCCGACCGGCAATGCCGCTTCCTTACTGACCCGTGGTCACCGCGAGGAACGCCAGCCCCGCTGGCCCCAGGTAAGTGAGGTCGCGGCCGGGCTGGCCAGGCGATGGTCAGCGCGGCGGGCTTTGGCTGGCGGCGCGCAGGCCGGTGTCAAGCCTTGAGTCGGCATTCTGGTGGGCCACGACGGAGACGATGTGCAGGAGGGCGTCTTCGGAGTAGCCGGCCGCGCGCAACTCCGCGAGGTCGCTGGCTGCCATTGTCCAGGGCTGGCGGCTGAGCTTGCGGGCGAACCTGATCAGCGGGTTGTCACTGTCGGCAGGGCCGCTGAGCTCGCCGGGCGGTGCGGCGCCCTCCCAGTCGCCGCTCTCCTGGGCGGCGATGCTGGCCAGCAGCCGGCGCTCATCCCGGCTTATCGGCTTATCGGCTTCCAGCACGTAGGCCCGCCACGATTCCCACGCCGCCAGCAACGGCTCGTGCCGGGGCCGTTGACGGCCCCGGCCCGCGCCCCTGGCCGGTGAGCTGGGCTGGCGGGGCCTGGGAGCCGCGGCTTGGCGCAGGTCCGGCTCGAAGGAGGGAAGCGGAGTCTTGTAGTCGAACTCGATGCCGGTCGCGTCTGCTACTCGGGTGAAGTAGTTGAACATCGAGATCACGGCGATTGACGCCTCGATCTGCTGCTCGTCCAGGCCGTGGCGGCCTGCGCCCGCCACGGCCTCGGGGGTGAGCGCCCACGGCCGGGCGGTGAGCGTCACCGCGATCTCGGCGAGCGCGCGGGCACGCGGCGGCAGGGACTCGTCGTCTCCCTGCAGGACGGCCAGTGGCGTGGCGGCTTCGCCGCCTGCGACACGCAGAAACTCTGCGTGAGCGGACGTTCAATAAAAGCACTGGTTAGTGCGTGAGGTGGTACTCGCTAGCAGTTCCCGGTCAGCCCAGGGCAACCCGGTGCTGGCTAGCGCACCGGACACGGCAAAGGTCCGCCGTAGCAATTCAGGGTCAAGGCTGTGCGCGCGGATAATTCCGGCCGCATCGCCGTGCGGAGGGCGGTAGACTGGCGGCATTGGCCTGTTGTCCACCATGGCATAAGCCTCGGCTAGCGCCCCCGCCGATTCTGCTTGCGAAACAATTCTCAGCCACGCCACAGGCTAACGTTATCACGCGTCCAGCCTGGATTGTACCTGAGATCACGGTTTTGTCGGGAATTGCGCAGTTCCCCGCCAGCCTCAGCGATGGTCCCCTCGCCCGCTTTGCCTTGCCCCGCCGCCGGCCGAAGGCCCCGGCCAAGCCGCAATCCGCGAGCGGCGGATGAGGAGGATGTGACGTAGCTTCGAGTGCGCCGGGGGGCGCGGGCCGCGATGAGTTTGGCGCGGACCGCCGGTCTTATCGGATGGCAACCTATCGGCCGCGAAGTCGGGTGAGGCGGGTTATGGCTCATGGTGCTGGCCGCAACATGGCGGGAAACGGACGGGAGCCGGTGAAAACCGGTGACGGGTGGGCCGCGGTTTCGTCCGGAGCGGCGTACGCTAGCGTCCAGCGGAATTTGCTGGACCTGCTGCGGGAAATCAAGGGAGCCGGTGAACCCCTGGTGCCCGCTTGCCCAGGCTGGAATGTCCGCGACGCGGTCCTTCACTTGCTGGTCATCTGCCGTGATGTCGAGGCCAGGCTGGACCCCGGGTCGGCCGCGCGATCCGGCCTGACCGCGGATGGGCTCAGGGAGCTTGGCATGAGTTCCCTGCTGGACGAATGGGAACGCAGCGGCGGCGTGGTTGAGTCTGCCTTGATGCGGGCTGAGCACTCGCACAAAGGCGCGGTGCTCGTTATGGATGCCTTCACCCATGAGCTTGACATCAGGCTCGCGCTTGGCGCTGTGCTCCCCGTAGACCACCCCGCGTTCCGCGGCGCGTTCGAAGTCGCGGTCGGCGGCCTGTCCGGGTCGGTCATGGCCCGGGGACTGCCGCCGTTTCTCTTGGAGACCGATGGCGGAAGCTGGATTGCTGGAGACGGCGAACCGGTCGCGGTCGCCCGCGGCTCCAGAATGGAGCTTTACCGTTCGATAACCGGGCGGCGCACTTATGAGCAGATCAGGCAGGTCAACTGGAGCGCCGAGCCAGGACCGTGGCTTCCCGCGTTCTGCTGGGGCCCGTTCCGGCCACCGGGCAAGCCAGTGGAGTAACGCACTGGCCTGCGGCCGGCCCGGTGCGCGGGCGCCTTCTACATTGCCGGCCCGAAGTTGCTGACGAAGCGGCTAAGGGAGGCGGCCACCGATTCCTGCGCGCGGGCCCGTTCGTCGCCTGCCCCCACCATCAAGCTGGTGAGCTGCTGCTCCAGGAAGCCATTCCCGTCGTAGGGCGGAACGAGATACCGGCCGAGCTCGAGCATGGTCGTTCCGTGGACGCCGATCCACATGTGGTGCGCGATGAGCACCGGGTCGTCGGGGGTGAACCGGCTGGCGGCGACGCAGCGCTGCGCGCACTCCACCACCATGCTCAGCGTGTACCGGCCATGCTGGCGGTCCTCTTCGGTCAGGGCGAACCCGGCCAGATTAGATGAGCCGAACATCACCTCGAAGGCGTGGCCGTTGGTCATCGCGTTATAGCGGTATATACGCCCGAGCACGGCCATGTCGGCCACCGGGTCGTCGGTCTGCTCTGCGAGCATGAGCAGGCGCTCCAGGCGCTTGAACCCGTCCCGGGCGATCTCGCGGACGATCCCGTTCATGCTGCCGAAGTTCGTGTACACGGCCATCGTGGACATCCCAGTGGCCGCGGCCAGGCGCCGGGCCGACAAGGATTGCGGCCCTCCCATCGCGATCAGCCGCGCGGCGGCGTTCAGCAGCGTGACGCGGTTGCTCGGGTCCTGCCGACGGGGGCTCACTCTCGACAGGATGGCATAACACCGTTACCCCACGGAAGCACCGCAGCGTTACAAGAAAATGGAGATGCCGCAACTGGCGAGACCACGTGCCCGATCGACGGGACCGTTCCCGCGGAGCCCGCCGGCAGGCCAATGATTGGGTCATTGTATTCTCAGTTTTCTCTCGATGGATTCTGGACGCCGTCGTCGCATTTCGGTGCGGAATATCCGCTTAGCCCTCACTTCCCGGCTGCGCTGCCGGGCGTGCCGGGCGCCCGGCGAACGGTGTGCGGCACAGCGGCAGACAGGCAGAATGTGCCATCTTGGAACTCCGCGGTCAGCGTGCCGCCGATTGCCGCCAGGCGCGCCTCCAGGTTCTCCAGCCCGACCCCGTCACGGCAATCGATTCCGGACTGCTGGGCGCCGTCATTGGCAATGAGCAGCGTGACAGACTCTCCGGCCTGACTGGCCATGACCCGGCAAGTCCGCGCCGCGCTGTGCCGCAGCAGGTTGGTCACTCCCTCGCGGAGAACTGTCGCCAGCACAGTATCGACCTTGTCGTCGAGGCCGCCGCAATCGATCTCGATGTCCGCCATGATCCCGGCGGCGGCCAGCAGCGACGCAGTCGATACCAGCTCCGCGGCCAGGGACATGGCGCGATAGTTGGTCGCCACGAGGCGCACGTCCGCCACCGCCTGCCGGGCGAAGACGACGACGTCCGCCAGCTCTTCACGGGCCAGGTCTGGCTTGGTGTCCATGATCCGCCTGCTGAGTTCCGCCTTCAAGGCGATCGCCGACAGACTGTATCCGAGCAGGTCGTGCAGGTCCCTGGCGAACCGCGTGCGCTCCTTGATCTCGGCCAGCTGGGCTATCTCCCCACGCCTGCCCTGTTCGTGCCAGACCAGCAGCGTCAGCTGGCCGAGACCGAAGACCACGATGCCGGACGCCAGGCAGAAAATCGCCGTGCTCACGATGCCGCTGGGTTCCTGCCACGTCAAGATGGCCACGGCGAACATCATCGTGGCTATGGCGGCGAACGGCGCCCACGCCTTCCAGCCGGTGATGAGGAGCAGCAGCGATCCGGCGAGAAACCCCGTCATCCCCGTCCACGCGAGGTGGAATGCCAGCAGGGGCAGGTAGGTGGCCAGCCCCTGGCCCAGGACTATGGCACCTCGTTTCCACGTTGGCCAGCGCTGGGCACTCCGAGAGCAGCTGTGCAGCTGGAGGGCGAACACTACGGTCGCCGAAGCCAGGGCGAAAGCGACCTCGAGTGGATGAGACGGCGGCACTCTCCTTAGGATGAAGCTTATCTGTATTCCGAAGAAGCTGCTATACGACGCCAGCAGAATTTTATACGAGATACCACCGTCATATTGAATCGCGCGGGCACGCGCTTGGTCGAGTCCGGCGCTGACTGTGAAATTGTGCTCGCTGTCCTTGTTCGACACTTCCTTTGTTATGTTTTGTAGCTTACGAAGGCCCCTCTGCCCGCCAGCCATGGCTCCCCTATTAATGTTTGTTGTCGCGCGCCCAGAGCCGCCGACAACACGGTTGGTCGTTTTTGTCCTATATTGTATTATATCGGGCAAAATGGCAACCCGGGAGATTAATCCTACTTACTACATTTGTGAGAACTTGCTGTCCGTACGTCCGCCTTCCGGCGGTTGCCCAGGCGGGCCGCTGGCACGCTCTGGCCGTCCAGGTCACCGCCGGGCGGGGCCCCGACTTCACCGCGAAGAGCCCAGCGAACCCATGAGTTGGCTCTCCCCCGCGGCTGCATCGGCAACATGGCGCATTGGTCACTCCAGTCAATCTGGTCACTCGGCGCCAGGACCGGAGCCCGGCCTGGCCGGCCTGCGGTAAAGGGCCATCGCGGGCGGCCAGCTGCCCGGCCGTACGAGGGCAGTGATTACTTGATATTGCTGAATACGTCACCTTCTCTAGGCGAATGCGGATGCCGCTGCCATACTGGAGTCAGTGCGCGAGTTCGCTATAACGAACCGTTCGAATCGGACACCTGAAAATTCTGGAGATCCAGCAGTGGAGACAACCTGGGCCGGCAGGCTGCGCTGCCGCATTTTCTTGCCAGATCAATCGGAAGTCACGTGGGAACGGCGTGGATTCTATGCGCCGGACGCGACGCGGCAGGCGAACCTGGAGAAAGTGGTAGCGAAGTTCCTCGAGGGTTTCGCCTATGGAATGGGCGGCCGGTCGCTTCCGGAAATCGAGTCGTCGCTCGAGATGATCGAGCCCACGTTTCGCGGATTCGCTTACGAGGGTTGTGCGATGGCACTAGCGGTCCGCGACGGGATCACGCCGGTCAACCGGCACTGGGTGCGCGACCTGCTGGCCAGCCGGGGAGCCGCCCATATATACATGGCCTACATCGGCGTCGGGTGGGCGATGGCCCGGTTGCCCCGGGTCAGGTGGCGGGCCATAGCCCCGCGCGACCCCCTGCTGCGCTGGCTGGCGCTCGACGGATACGGCTTCCACCAGGCCTTCTTCCACACCGCGAAGTACGTGAGCGGCCAGTACCAGGCGCCGATCCCGGGCTGGTCGTCCGGTTACGCTAACCGGGTCGCCGACCAGGGCATCGGCCGTGCCCTGTGGTTCGTCAACGGCTCGGACGTCGCGCACGTCGCGGACACGATCGGCAAGTTCGCGCCGTCCAGGCAGGCGGACCTGTGGAGCGGCGCGGCCCTGGCGAGCGTCTACGCCGGCGGGGCCGACGCCGGGGAACTCGAGGAGATGGTGCGGCTGGCCGGCCCGTACCGGTCGAACGCCGCCCAGGGGGCCGCGTTCGCGGCCGGCGCCCGGGTCATGGCGGGCCTGGTCACGCCGGGGACGGAACTGGGCGTCAAGGTGCACTGCGGCATGTCCGCCGCCGAGGCCGCCGCGGTCACCGACGAGGCGCGGCTGGGCCTGCCGGGAACCGACGGCCCGGTCCCTGCCTTCGAGATCTGGCGGGAGCGGATCAGGGAGCGGTTCGCGTGAGCGCCCCTCCTGCCGCTCGGCCCGTTAGCCGTCATGCCAACAGGAGGAGATAATGCCGACTGCTCTTGGTTCGGTGCGCAGGTTCGTGATGACGCCCAAGCTCATTGACGTCACCTTCGCCAAACGCGGCTTCCCGGCCGCGCCGTCCGCCGCGACCCAGCGGCTTGAGGCCATTCCGCAGGCCGTTATCTGCGGGTTCGAGTGGGGGATCGACGCGCGCGATCAATGGGAGGTGGAACGGCGGCTTAGCCTGGTGGACCGCGAACAACTCGGTTTCGCGTACGAGGGCGCGACGATGGCGTTCACCATCCTGGACGCGACCGGGCGCGGGCACCGCACCCGGGACCTGCTGCGCGGTCCTGGCCGGCCGCACATCTTCCTCGCGTACATCGGCATGGGCTTCGCGATGGCCAGGCTGCCCCGGCCGGTGTGGAAGAAGGTCCTGCCCGACTTGACCGGTGACCCCTACTACCCCGTGATGAGCTGGCTCGCGGTGGACGGCTTCGGCTTCGACCGGGCCTACTTCGACACCGGTCGCTGGGTGGACGAGCAGCGGGTGCCGAAGTCCTACCCCTGGGCAGGAGCGCCTGACTATTTTCCGCGTGCCGTTGACCAGGGCATCGGGCGGGCGCTGTGGTTCATCTGCGGCGGCAGCGCACCGGATGTCGCGGCCGCCGCGGGGCGGTTCGCGAGCCACCGGCAAGCCGACCTATGGAGCGGGATCGGGCTCGCCGCCACCTTCGCGGGCGGATGCGACGCGGACGGGCTGGCGGCGCTGCGGCGCGCCGCGGGCGGCTGCGGACCGGACCTGGCCCTCGGCGCCGTGTTCGCCGTCAAGGCGCGCGCCTACGCCGGTTTCGTGCCCGACCACACTCAGGTCGCCTGCCTGGCACTGACCGACGCGTCCGTCGACAAGGCGGTGAAAGTCGCCGACGACACCGCGGTCTCCTCGGCGCCCGAGCCCGGATCCGAGCCGCCCTACGAGACCTGGCGGCAGCGGATACGCGCTCACTTCGCGGCTGACTTATCCGCCCAGCCGTCCTGGATCAGGCAGCACGGAAGAAGCCGGGAACGGGTATCGCGCCGCACAATGCACATGACGATAACCTGCCAGCCGGATGGAGGAAAATTGCGTAACCTGACCGTTGAGCAATGCCGGACAATGACGCTCGAGGCGTTCGCGGATACTTTTGTGCCGGGTGAGAAGCGCTTTCCCGGTGATATCGCGGTGGCTGGCGCCGCTGCGGGTCCCGGCGCCGTCGCGGCCGGCGCGCTGGAGCTGCTCGAAACCCCCGCCACCGGTGTCTCTGATGGCCTGGCGGACCTCGCCGACTCACTCAATGAGCATGCCGCCCAGTACGCGGCAGAGCGCGGAATTCCTGTTGACCGGGACCTCCCGTCCTTCGCGGCGCTCGGCTTCGAGCAGCGCACGGAGCTCATCGAGACCCTCGTCGCGCCCGATCATCCGGAGAAGGAATTCTGGATACTAACGGCGCTGTTCTGCTTCATGGCGTTTGACACCGCCGCGCATACGGACACGGTCAGCGCCCTTAAGGACGGGCATCCGGGGCTGGTGACGATGGGCTTCGCGCCGCCCGACCCGGACGGACTGTGGCGGTTCCCCGACTTTTCCTATGGACGCCAGCTGGCGCGCACCCATCCGGCCACGACACCCTCAGGAGACCCGGCATGACGAACGCCACCACAAACGGCACGAGCAGCCGGGAACAGACCGACGTCCTCATCGTTGGCAGCGGCTTCGGCGGCGCGATCACGGCCTATCACCTCGCGGCCGGCGGGGCCAAGGTCGTCATCCTCGAACGCGGCCCGTGGGTGCCGAGCGAGGAGTTCGAGCATGACTTCAAGCTGGGCACGTCCTCCACGCGGATCTTCGACTTCGTCGCCGGCGATGGGATGAGCGTGCTCGGGGGGAACTGCGTCGGCGGCGGCAGCGTGGTGTACTTCGCCACGATGCCGCGCGCGCCCCGCTTCGTGTTCGACCGCCAGGGCAGCATCGGCAGGCGGATGTGGCCGTCGGCCATCACCCGCGACACGCTCGAGCCGTGGTATGACCGGGTAACCGAGGCGCTGCCGATCAGCAGGCAGGACTGGAGCGAGGCCACCTATCCAGGCGGGCTGTGGGCCGCGCTCTGCGATCACGCCGGGCGGACGGCTAACCCGCCGAACGTCGCGATCGACACCGCGCAGTGCACCAACTGCAACTGGATGATGGCCGGCTGCCGGTTCGACGCTAAGCGCTCCCTGCTGCTGAACTACCTGCCCGCGGCCGTCTCGCACGGCGCCCAGATCCGGCCGCTGCATGAGGTCCAGCGGCTGACGAGGGAGGACGACGGCCACTACCGCGTGCACTATAACGTCATCGACGACGAGGACTACCGGGTGACGGTCGGCAGCGGGACGATCGACGCCAAGATCGTCATCCTGGCGGCGGGCGCGGGGGCCACGCCGGTGATCCTGCAACGGTCGGAGGCGTCTCTCGGCGCGATGCCGCATGCGGTCGGCCGGTACTTCTCCGGCAACGGCGAGCGGCTGAACACGGCCGTCATCGACGAGGACAAGGTCCGCGAGGTGCTGGGCCTGTCCCGGCCCGGCGGGCTCGCGTACGCGGCCAACCAGATCGGCCGGGGGCCGAGCGTGGCCAGCTGGGACCGGCTCGACGCCTCGCTGCCCGAGTTCTCCCGGTTCTCCCTTGAGCAGCTGTACTTCCCGCCGGGCCTTGGCACCATCCTCGCGCAGGCGCCGGGCGCGGGGGGGCCGAGCTGGTTCGGGGTGGACAAGAAGGAGATGCTGCGGCACTGGAAGTCCTGGCTGACGATCTTCATCATGTCCGAGGACAACAACGAGGGCGTCTTCGGGTCGCCGCCGCCGACCGGCAACTCGGTGCGGATCTCCCAGCAGATGCTCGGCCGCGGCGCCCTGTCCTACGAGCCGACCCCGCAGACGCTGCGCGGCTGGGCCGAGGCGGACGCCGAGATAAAGGACATCATGGAGCGCGATGGCCTGGCGCGGGTCCGGCCCTGGACCAACGACGTGGTCGGCGCCTACACGGTCCACCCGCTGGCGTCCTGCCGCATCGGAGATGATCCCGCCACCTCGGCGCTTGACGACCGCCACGAGCTTCGCGGCCACCCGGGCATCTTCGTCACCGACAGCTCCGCGGTGCCGGGAGCCCTGACCGTCAACCCCGCCCTGACGATCGCCGCGCTGGCCGAGCGGGCCGTCCCGGCGATCGTCAGCGCCGCGCGGGAGCGAGGCATCAGCGTCAGCTACGGCGCGCCCGCCCCCGACGGCGCCACCAGCGCGCGACGCGAGGTGTTCCGGCTGCAGCCCTCCGTCATGTAACGTTCAGGCGGAAAGTGCCCCTCAACTCGGACGAAAAGGTTTCGGCAATCGCTATCGTCCCAGTTCAGGGGCACTTTTGTGTTGAGCCACGCTGGTCAGAACGCTAACCCCGGTGAAAATCCAGGGCAAGCGAACGTTTAGGCCGTTTAGGCGTTAATCTTTCACTTATGCGCCGTCGCCCTGTAACTAGAATTAATGCTTCGGCTCTACGCATGCTCTAGGGAGACCCGGATCTCGTAATACAACACAAGGGCACATATGAAAACATATTCCGAAGAGATGCGCGCCTGGCTCCTCGGGCAATTCCCCGGGCGGCTCGACGGGCGCGCCGCGGGGGGCGCGGGCGGGTCGCCTCCCCGCGCGGCTTTGCCGTCCCGCGCCGGGCGCGCGGCTCCCAAGTGTGCGGCAGTCCGGGCGACTCACGCGGACGATGCCCCGCCCCGGCGGCATCGGCTCGGGCAATGAAATGGTAATTTCACATGAAGGATGCAGGCTCTTTGCCCTGACCCCATGCAGCAGCTAACGTCGCCAGTCCCGGAAGTCGGGTATAGCCGGAGGCTGGCATATGCGATTTTGCTGACGTCGCTGAGCGCCCTTTTCGCGCTGCAGGTTACGCTGATCGTCCAGGTGGCAGGGGCGTCACATCCATTCCGGCTCGCCGGTGCCCTGGCGTCGGCCGCCGCGGTCTTCGCGCTGCATCTAGGCAGTTCTTCTTCGAATGCGGAGCGCTGGCGAGCCCGGCGGCGGGGTGCCGTCGTCGTGGGCCAGGCGGCCGCCAGCTACCTGCCGCTGCTGGCCTTCGGCCTCATGTGGACGGGCATGACCGGCTTCCTCGCCGGGTCAATACTGCTGCTCATGCCCGGCTGGAAGGCATGGGTGCCGTTCACGGCCGTCGCGCTGAGCATGCTGGCCGCCGCCATCGTGGCGCGGCCGGGAGCCTACGACATCGCCCTCGCGGTGGCCGGGAACCTGGTCATGGGCATTGTTGTCTTCGGGCTGGCCCGCCTGGTGGCGCTGGTCAGGCACGCGGACGTCATGCATCAGGAGATCGCCCAGCTCGCCGTCATCAGGGAGCGCACGCGCTTCTCCCAGGACCTGCATGACCTGCTGGGCTACAGCCTGTCGGCGATCGCGCTGAAGGCTGAGCTCAGCCGGCGGACCATGGTGGCCAAGCCGGAGCTAGCCCGTGAGGAGCTGGCCGATGTCGTGGTCTTCGCCCGGCAGGCGGTGGCCGACGTTCGCCTAGTGGCGAACGGCTACCGCGCCATGTCGCTGGTCGCGGAGGCGGGCTCGGCGGCGTCCCTGCTGGCCGCCGCCGGGATCATCGCGGACATCGAGATCGACTGCGGTGCCCTTGACGAGAAGGTCGACACGGTGCTCGCCACGGTCTTGCGCGAGGCGGTGACGAACTTGCTGCGGCACAGCTCCGCGCGGACTTGCCGGCTGGCGGCGAGCCAGGCCGGGGAGTGCGTCACGCTGGTCGTCGCCAATGACGGCGCGCCACGGTCAGGGGTGCCTCACCGCGATGGCGGCGGGCTGGAGAACCTGGTGGCGCGCCTGGAGTCGGTCGGCGGCACGTTGACCATCGAGTCGTGCGACGGCTCCTTTGGCCTGCTCGCCACCGTGCCGCGCGCCGTCCGCAAAGCGACTCGACGGCCAGCGCCGCCGCGGGGCAGCGCGAGTGCGCAGGCCGCTAGCTGAACTGCCCGGGCTGGCGTCCCGGGCCGGGGGAGCCGCGGTAGACCTGCGCGATGTCCAGCCACTGGTCGGCGTCTGCCCCGGTTGCGCGGACTGCGAGGTCGTCGCGGTGCCTGCGCCTGGTGACCAGGAGGCAGAAGTCCAGTGCCGGGCCGGTTACCCGCTGGTCGGCGTCGGCGGGCCCGAATTCCCATGTCGCCCCGGAGGGGGCGGTGAGCTCGTACCTGAACTCGGCCTCGGGCGGGGTGAGGCCGCGTACCTGGTAGCCGAAGTCGCGGTTCCTGGTGGCGAACCAGGCTAGGTGGCCGATCCTGTCGGTGATCTCGCGCTGGGCACCTACGGCGTCGACGATGTCCTGCCCGTGCGCGTACAACTCCATCATCCCGGCGCAGGCCAAGACCCCGGCGGGCAGCTGCCTGGCCACCCAGGGCACCAACTGGTCGGGGGGCAGGGCGGCGAGTGCCGTCACGGCGGCGTCCCGCTCGGCGCGCCACCGCGCGAACAGGTCATCGGTCGAATCGGGCAAGTACGGCTTGAGCATCTGGGCCACTGCCGCGTCGAAGTCCTTGTCGGCGCCGGCGGTCACTTTCACGAACATGTCAGGGTTGGATGCCGCCAGCCCGGCGATGCGGAAGACTGAAGCCAGGTGGGCGATCTGGTGCTTGACGGTCCAGCCCGGAGCCGCCGTCGGCAGCGCCCATTGCGAGGCGTCAAGGCCAGCTATTATCTTGTCGAGGGCCTCGCCCTCGGCGACTATGTCGGTGAATACGTCGGTGAGCTGCCCCATAGCGCTTCCTCCGCTGAGCGATGACCGGAATCTGTACTCCGCAATCATCGCCGCGGCCCGGTGCGCGGGCACCTTCTATGTTGCCCGCCCCGCCACGGCTAGGCAATCAGGAAGGTGCGACAACCTTTGCCGCCCGGCGACCGTGGTGATGGAAGAGCGGAAGTAACCAGGAAGTCGGATGATGAGAAACCTGTCTTCCCGGCCCCCAGGGGGCGCATTCCCCGATCCCGGTGTCCCGCCTGCGGCTGACGGCCCCGCCAGCATTACCGTCAGCTTCACAGGGACCAGGGCGTGCCGGGCGCCACTTACGTGGGGCCAGAACGGCATCTGGCTCAAGTTCCAGCGGGATCCCGATTGCGACCTCAATGGTTCATACGTGCTGACCGTCCAGGGCGAGGGCATCAGCGTTGCCGCGGCCGCGGACGCCATTAGCCGCATTGTCGCGCGGCACGAGGCACTGCGAACCCGGCTGCAACGCTCAGAAGACAGAGTATGGCAGATCGTGGATAAGTCGGGCGTGCTCAGGATCGCAATTACTGAAGCGCGCGAGGCTACCCTCATGACTAGCGTCGTAACCGTCGCCCGCCGTCAGCGCGAGGCCAAATTCAATCTTTGCGAAGAGTTTCACATGCGGACCGGTTTCGTGACGACCGGAGAGAACGTCCGCTTCATTATCCTCACTTTTTCGCATATCGCGGCTGATGGTGCCGCCGCGCAGATTCTCATAAGTGAGCTTCAGCTGGCTCTCTCCGGCCAGGAAATGCCGGTCGAGGCCGTCATGCAACCGTCCGACCTGGCGTGGATGCAGGAGCGAACACCGGAATTCCGGGTGCAGACGGAGCGTTCGGCCCGGTACTGGTCGGCGCAGTACCGGCGCATCCCGCCCACGATGTTCCCCCTGGTCGGACTGGCCGAGAACCCCCGGCGCCAGCAGGCCGTCCTGATATCACCCGCCCTTGAGATGGCCACGGAGATAATAGCGGGCGACGCTCGGGTGACGACCTCCGCTGTCTTGCTGGCCGCCACCTGCACGATGGCGGGAGTCTGGACAGGGAATCAGGTGAGCGCGATGAACGCGCTTGCCCTCAACCGTGTCCAGCCCGGTCATGGGGGCCTCGTCAGCAACCTCATTCAGCTGGGCCTGGTCGTACTCGACTTGCGGCATGAGCTGAGCTTCCGGGAGATCGCCCGGCAAGCGTGGATGTCCGCCCTGGACGCCTACCGGTACGCGTATTACGACCAGAGCGTCATCAACCGGGTGATCGAGAAGGCCAGCCACGAGCGCGGGGAAGACGTCAACCCATTCTGCTGCTTCAACGACCTGCGCGGCCTCGGGCGGCCCAGCCATAACAGCCACGCAGCCAGCGGTCCCGCGAAAGCCCGCAACGAGCAGGCTGTGCGCGAGTCACTGGCGCGGACCTCGCTCACCTGGGAATCCGGCAACGTACCGTGGTCACGGTGCCGGTTCTGCATGCAGGTCGTCGATCATGGGCCTGCTTCCGCGCTGGTGCTCATCGCTGATACGTGCTACCTGCCACGCGCGTCGATGGAGGGCTTTCTGTTCGGCGTCGAGGAGTTGCTGGTCCAGGCCGCTTTCCACGACGTCCAGATCGCCGATATCCAGCTGCCATCGTTACCCGCGAAGCGCGAGCACCTCAAGGGCGGCTCGGGGGTATCGGCGCGCCGGTTCTTCCGTGAGATCGCCCGCTGCATCAACGTGCCGTGGGAGATCTCCGCGGGTGCGGACCTCGGCTTCCCGGAGGTGACGGGGAAGCGGACCCTCAAGGTCCGCCTCGGTAACGCGTACATGGCCCGCCTGCACACCGCTGCCGCGCATGACGCGCGGTTGACCGAGGCATTCTTCCGCGTGGCGGGCCTGGTTGATTCGCCGAGCACGCTGATGCACCCGCGCATGATCATGCGCGTCTTGCGGGGCTCCAAGGCACGGCAGGCCACCGCGGCGCCGGTCGGGATCCACCAGGCAACGCTGTCCGGGTAATGACCCGCCCTGGGTACCCGGTCGGGTGGCTTCCTCCGGGCCCCGGCCCTTTCCCAGCCTCTAGGCGCGGCCGGTGCCGGTGGCCAGGGGGGCGGGCCAGGCGGCGGGGTCGGCCGGGTCGGGCGGCGCGGTGCGGCAGATGACGTAGTGGCGCGGGGTGATGGCCGTGGGGTGGCGGGCGAGGGCGGCCATGCAGCGGGCGTGGGCCTGTTCCGGCGTGTAGACGATGTCGGTGGCGGTCAGGCAGGCGACCAGCGGGCGGCCGCCTGCTGAGGCGAAGACGCGGGCCACGGCGGGCGCGACGGCGTCGTCGACCAGGCGCTGCACGTCGGCGACGTCGACCCAGCAGTGGTCGATGAGCATCCGGTCCGGGGTGGCCGCCATGGGCTGCAGCCCGATGAGCGCGGGCATCCGGCTGGCGGGCAGGTCACCGCGGGCGGCGGCCACCAGCAGCCGCTCGGCGGCCAGCAAGACCGACTCCAGCTCGGCCCGCGGCAGCAGGCCGGTGTCGGAGCTCCACATGTCCACCCGCAGGCAGCCGTCGACCTGGGTGAGGCTGAACCGGATCGGGCTTCCGTTGGCCGGCATCGGGCGCCACCGCAGCTCGGTCTTGGCCAGCGCGGCCTCGATCTGCGCGGGCTGCACACCGGCGCCCGGGGCAAGCGCGGACCACGACTCGGGGATGATGTTATTGAACAACGGGTCGTAGCTGAGGCGCAGGCCCCGCTCGTGCTCGATCCGTTTGTCTATGGCGTCCCGCTTGGCCGCGTCGTACCTGCCGTGACGGCTTGCTTTCATCACCGTGGTCCAGGTGTGGCGGATCAGCTCATCGAAGCTCTTTTCAGCGGTCTCGACGGTGGCGAGGGCGCCCTGGGACAGGGCGCCGACGTAGTTCGCCATGCGACGCTCGAAACGGTTGCTGGAAATCAGCGGAAGCACCAGCTCCGGGTAGCTGGCGCGGCGGGCGACCACGGCGCAGATGGCGGCCAGCACGATGCTGGACCGGCTGGCCCGGGTGCGCGCCGCCACCCGCTGCACGGCCATCGCGGCGGCGACCGACGACAGCTCGACGGCCAGTGACTCGCCGCTGGGCCGGGCGCCCGGCAGCGCGTACAGGCAGTGGGGGATCCGGCGTGCCTGCTCCCGCATGTGCGCCAGGGCGGCCTCGGCCTTGCGCCGCTCGGCTGCCGTGGCCTCCAGTTCGGCCTGGTCCAGCGGCTGGTGGCCGGGCGGGGCGGGGGGCCGCCGAATGGGATCGCTGAGCAGTTCGGCGAAGTCGCGCTTGAGGACCTCGATTGAGCCGTGGTCCATGGCCATGTGCGTGAACCCGGTGGCGCACGCGATGACCCGGTCGCCCGCGTCCGGGGCGACGGCCACCGCCACCCGCACCGGACACCCCGGATCGTGTGACTCGCGCAGCCACCGGGTGAGCGCCTCGGCCACCGCGGGCCGGTCTCGCGGTCCCCACTGTCCCTCGCCCAGCGAGCAGACCTCCAGCAGCTGAACGCCGGACCCGGCGACCCGCTGGCACGGCTGCTCGCCGGGCACGTAGCTGGTGCGCAGCGACTCGTGCCGCGCGATCAGCGCCGCGACCGCCCTGGCCGCGTCGCTGACGGACACCATCGCCGGCACCGGGAGCTCGGCGCACAAGACCGCGTAGAAGTGCTTGGGCATCTGCCTCAGCCACATGTGGATGTTGAGCTGGCCCAAGGTGAACGGTCCCTCGCCGGCCCGCTCCCCGGTGAAGGCGACCGGGATCGGCCGCACCGGGGTCAGCTGCACGCGGCGCCGGTGGTGCTGGCAGGTTTCGGGTTCGGTCTCGGTTCTCGTCACGGTCAGCCTGCCTCTCTGCAAGGGAGCCAACCACGCCCGGCCGCAGCGCGGCCGGTGCCGGTGGCCAAGGGGGCGGACCAGGCGCTGGGGTCGGCCGGGTCGGGCGGCGCGGTGCGGCAGATGACGTAGTGGCGCGGGGTGATGGCGGTGGGGTGGCGGGCGAGGGCGGCCATGCAGCGGGCGTGGGCTTGTTCCGGGGTGCGGACGGCGTCGGTGGCGGTCAGGCA
>JAICYD010000055.1 GCA_025934375.1 Streptosporangiaceae bacterium
CGGACTCATAATCTGCCGGTCGTGGGTTCGAGCCCCACCCGCCCCACCCCTCTCCTCTTAACCAAATGCCGCTTACCTTATCTTCCCCAACCTTCCCAGAAGCTCCGCTCGCCGCCACAATCACAAGCGTCGCACCGCGTCACCCGGTCGGTGGCTGCATCCGGCGCGGCATGTCGGGAATGCCCGTTTTGGCGCGTGCAGCACGGACTGAATCGCTTATATGTTTGGTTTTTGCGGGGTGATCACCCCGCAAAAACCAAACATATATGAAAATACTGCCCCATCGGTCGCCCATGTCCTAGTCTGCCCGGCGCGGTACGGGGTGATTGCGGCCTCCGTTGCCTCTGGGACTGGAGCGACACTGGAGGTAGGCGGCATTGCCTCTTAACCTGCGGGTTCTTCGCTCCCGCGATCGGTCGTATGCCCTCCTCAGGGATGGGCTGTGAGACTGTATCGACGGCCGCCACTGATGGATCGGTGGTCACATTTTCGATCGCGGACAAGCGCCGGTCGATGGATGGTTCCTGGCGCCAGGTGGCGGCGGCCCACAACTCCTCACCAGTCATTCCGGAAAACCGGGGGATGATCAAGCGTGTCCGGTGAACGGGGGGGCAAGCTCATTGCGCGTAGATCTTACGGGAAAGTGCGGCGCCTTGACGCTGTCACATATGCCCCACTGATTCACAAAATGCTAGTAAAGTTCCCGCATGCTAACGAGAGGCAGGCGGCTGGCGCGGGCCGCGGTAACTGGCACGGTGCTCGTGCTGATGGGCTGCAGCGGGTCCCCGGCCCCCTCCGCGGCCGACTTCGGCAAGAGCCTGGACGCGCTGTGCGCGGCCAACGCGGCCTTCAACCGCAGCCTCCCCAGTCTGCAGGCGTCCCAGCACCTGTCCCAGTCCCAGCTGCAAGCGAAGGCAAACGCGGCGGGCGCGGCCTTCCGCGCAGGCGTGGCCCGCCTGACCCCGCCGGACAGCCTGACGGGCGCGCTGCACACGCTGACCCAGGACCAAGCCAGCCCGCCGGCGAACCCGAGCACGCCGACCGCCGCGTCCGTCGCGGCGATGCTGACGTGGGAACGCAAGCTGGCCAGTGACTACACCGCGCTGGGCGCGGCCGGCTGCGCGGCCGCCCAGCAGCAGTCCATTGCTTCCGTCGAGTCACTCGCGAAGAGGCTTCACCTGTCCAGCTGAGCCGGTCCCGGTTGGCCCCGACCGCCCGGCTATAGTGAACCGAACAAGGCTTCGGACTCATGATCTGCCGGTCGCGGGCTCGAGTCCTACTCGCCCGTATCATCTGGCCAGCGATTTGTTCGCCGTCCCGAACATGATGAGCGGTGACTCAGGAGGGAGTGTCCGGTGATCGGCACCTTGCGCGCGGTGGTGCTGGACGGACCCGACGTCCGGCGGCTCGCCGCGTTCTACACTGCCCTCGGCGGGTGGACCGAGCCTGACGGCGACGACGAGTGGATGACGATTGAGGCTGGGGACGGGTGGCGCGTCGCCGCCCAGCTCAGCCCCGACCACGTGCCGCCCCGGTGGCCCGATCCGGCCTATCCGCAGCAGGCGCACCTGGACCTGCGCGTGCCCGACCTCGAGGCCGGCTTGGCGAAGGCGATCGAGCTGGGCGCGCAGTTGCTGCGCAAGAACGAGAACTGGTACACGCTGGCCGACCCGGCCGGGCACCCGTTCGACCTGTGCCGGTTCCCGGACAGGCAGGAGACCACGCTCATGGGCGTGATGCTCGACTGCCCGGACGCCAGGCAGCTGAGCGCGTTCTACGCCGAGCTCCTCGGCAAGCCCGTCACATACGAGGGCGACGGCGTGGCGATGATCGGCGAGGACGGGGGTCAGCCGGTCATGTTCCAGCAGATCACCGAGTACCACGCGCCGCGCTGGCCCGACCCCGCCTACCCGCAGCAGGTCCACCTCGACGTCACCGTCGACGACGTCGAGACCGCCGAGGCGGCGGCACTGAAGATCGGCGCCACCTCGCTGTCCTACGGCGGGGAGAACTGGCGGGTCTACGCCGACCCGGCCGGCAAGCCATTCTGCCTCTGCTGGGACTAGCCCGTCAGCGGCACCGTAATCCCTGTGGAGAAGGCTTCCTTCAGGCTATTTCGCCGGGCTTCGCGATCGTGTTGACGGCGGGTGAGCAGCCTCGTTAGCGTCATCCACATGCCAGATCTTGCCTCGCTCGCCGCGCAGCTCGTTGACGGGAGCGTCGAGGTCGTCGACCTCACCGCGCCGCTGCACGCCAGCACGCCGATCCTGCGGTTGCCAGCGCAATTCGGCCAGACCGCGCCATTCTCGCTTGAGGAGATCAGCCGCTACGACGAGCGCGGCCCGGCCTGGTACTGGAACAACATCCACACCGGCGAGCACACCGGCACGCACCTGGACGCCCCCAACCACTGGGTCACCGGCAAGGACCTGCCCGACGTCGCCCAGATCCCGCCGCAGCGGCTTGTCGGACCGGCGGTCGTCATCGACAAGGCGGCCGACGTGGCCGACGACCCGGACTACCTGCTCAACGTGACCGACCTCGAGGAGTGGCAGTCCGTGCACGGCACGCTCCCGGCCCGGGGATGGCTGCTGTACCGCACCGGCTGGAGCCGGCACGGTGATGACCCGGCCATGTTCGCCAACGCCGACGACGCCGGCCCGCACACCCCGGGGCTCACCCCGGCCGCCGCCAAGTACCTGGCGGCCACCGGCCTGCTCGGCGTGGGAGTGGAGACCGTCGGCACCGACGCCGGCCAGGCGGGCGGGTTCGATCCGCCCTATCCCTGTCACAACATGCTGCTCGGCGCCAACAAGTACGGGCTCACCCAGCTGCGTAACCTCGACCGCCTGCCGGTCACCGGATCGATCGTGATCGCGGCGCCACTGCCGATCGCGGGCGGTTCCGGGTCACCCGCCCGCGTTCTCGCGCTCATCGCCCGGTGAGGTAGTCTCCGGCTCAAGGAGGGGGTGTCTTGCGCTATGCGCGAGTTTGGTAGCGCGCTGCCGTCCCTGACGGTCGCCCACGAGGTCGGGGCGGCGCTGGCCCGGATGGGGGTGCGGACGGTCTTCGGCGTCGTGGGCAGCGGGAACTTCCATGTCACCAACGCCCTGACCGCGGGCGGCGCCCGCTTCGTCGCCGCCCGGCACGAGGGCGGCGCGGTGGTGATGGCTGATGCCTACGCGCGGGTCAGCGGTGAGCTGGGCGCCCTCAGCGTGCATCAAGGCCCCGGCCTTACCAACGCGATGACCGGGATCACCGAGGCGGCCAAGAGCCGCACGCCGATGCTGATCCTGGCGGCCGAGGCGACCGCGCCCCGGTCCAACTTCTTCGTCGACCAGGCGGCCCTCGCCACCGCGGTGGGAGCCATCCCCGAGCGCGTCACCTCCGCGGAATCAGCCGTCGCCGACCTGGAGCGCGCCTACCGGATCGCCCTCTCGCAGCGCCGCCCGGTCCTGGTGAACCTCCCGCTTGATGTGCAGTCGACGATCGCGCCCTACCCCTTCCAGCCGAAGGCGTCGCTTCCGCCGCCGGCCCCCTTCCCGGACGGGCCGCAGGTATCAGCGCTGGCGGACGCGCTGACGGCGGCGCGGCGCCCGGTCTTCATCGCCGGGCGCGGCGCCCGGCTGGCCGCCGATGAACTGCGGGAACTGGGGGAGCGGACCGGGGCGCTGCTCGCGACGTCCGCCGTCGCCCGCGCGCTGTTTCGCGGGGACCCGTTCAACCTCGACGTGAGCGGCGGGTTCGCCACCCCGGTGGCCGCCGAGCTGATCAAGGGCGCCGACCTTATCGTCGGCTGGGGCTGCTCGCTGAACATGTGGACGATGCGGCACGGGGCGCTGGTGGGGCCGGACGCCACCGTCGCCCAGGTGGACATCGAGGCCAGCGCGCTCGGCGCGCACACCCGGATCGACCTTGGCGTCGTGGGCGACGTCGCCGTCATCGCCGCCGCCGTCTTGGCCGAGCTCACCCAGCGCGGGCACCGCGAGAGCGGCAAGGGCGAGCGCCGCGCCTCGCTCGGGACCCTCTCCGGGTACCGGACCGCTGAGATCGCCGAGCGGCTAGGCAAGGAAGGGGACTGGCGGGACATCCCCTTCGAGCCGGTCACCGAGCCGGATCGCATCGACCCGCGCACGCTGTCGATAGCCCTGGACGGCATCATCCGCGCCGAGCGGACTGTCGCCGTCGACTCCGGGAACTTCATGGGGTACCCGGCGATGTACCTCGACGTCCCCGACGAGCACGGACTGGTGTTCACCCAGGCCTTCCAGGCGATCGGGCTGGGCCTGGCGACCGCGATCGGCGCCGCCATCGCCCGGCCAGACCGGCTGACCGTCGCGGCGCTCGGCGACGGCGGAGCCCTCATGGGCATCAGCGAACTGGAGACCGCGGTCCGCCTCGGCCTCAACCTGCTCGTCGTGGTGTACGACGACGAGGCGTACGGCGCCGAGGTCCATCACTTCGGACCGTACGGGTACCCGCTGAAGAACGTCACGTTCCCGGCCACCGACATCGCGGCGATCGCCCGGGGCTTCGGCTGCGAGGGCGTCACGGTCCGCCAGGAAAGCGACCTCACCCCGCTGGGGGAGTGGATCAACGGGCAACGCGACCGCCCGCTCGTCATCGACGCCAAGGTCACCAAGGGCCAGCCGTCCTGGTGGCTGGAGGAAGCCTTCCGCGGCCACTAGGATCGGGTCCCGGCCACACCTGAACGGCCCTCGCGTAGGGGCGGGGCCGTATGGACACCCCGCCGGGGCGATGGGAGCCTGGGCGGGTGACCACCCCTCTCCCCGCAGACGTGAAGCGGCAGGTCCGCGCGCTCGGCACGATCCTCACCCCCGACCTCATCCAGGGCAGCTGGGCCCTGATGGCGCCCTATCACGAAAAGCTCGGCTACCTCGCGCCCCGGGTCACCCGCGACCTGCGCTACGGCCCGCACGAGCGGCACCGGCTCGACGTCCACGCCAGCGACGACCTCGTCGCCGGCGCCCCCGTCGTGCTGTTCGCGCACGGCGGCGGCTTCATCGGCGGTGACAAGCACGTCCCCGGCGCCCCCCAGTACGACCACGTGGGCGCGTGGGCGGTCCGGCACGGCTGGGTCGGGGTCACGATCACCTACCGGCTCGCGCCCGAACACGGGTGGCCGGCCGGCGCGCAGGACGTCGCCGCCGCGGTGCGGTGGACGCGGGAGAACATCGCCAGCCACGGCGGCGACCCGAACCGCGTGGTCGTCGCCGGCCACACGGCCGGCGCCGTGCACGTGGCGTCGTACCTGGCCGGGCAGGGCGGCGGCAGCACCGACGGCGTCGTCGGCGGCGCGTTGCTGTCTGGCATCTACGACCTGGCCGCCGCGCAGCGCGGTGACCTGGAGGTGGCGTACTTCGGCGACCACCCGGCCAGTGAGGTCTCCGCGCTGCCCGCGCTGGTCGACAGCCAGCTCCCGCTGATGTTCAGCGTGGCCGAGCTGGACGCGTGGTACTTCCAGCGGCAGGCGGCCGGCCTGGTCAGCGCCTGGTTCGCCCGCCACGGCACCACTCCGCACCTCACCTGGGTGCAGGGACACAACCACATCTCCGAGATCGCCAGCCTCGGCATCGATGAGGACGCGCTCGGCGGGCAGCTGGCCCGCTTCGTCGCCCAGGTCACCGAGCCCGCGAAGGGAGCGTAGCCCCGTGCCCCGTCCGAAGATCGCGGTCGCCGACCGCCTGGAGATCATGGAGCTTTTCGCCTACTACGCGTGGGCGCTGAACACCGGCGACGTCGCAGCCATCATGGAGTGCTTCACCGAGGACGGCTCGATGGAGCACCAGCCGCAGGGAATCTTCTACGGCCAGGACATCCGCAAGCTCTGGGATCACCTGTGGTACGCCAAGCCCGGCTGGTTCATCGGCCGCCAGCACCTGGCCAACCACTACATCATGACGCCCGTCGACGACGGGGAAATGCACGTCAAGGCGTACTACTCGATCCTGCAGTACAACGTGGACTACCGCACCAACTTCGTCTTCGGCCTTGGCAACTGGGATAACGTCTGCACGAAGGCCAGCGGGGAATGGCTGTTCAAGTCCATGAAGATCTGCAAGTGGATGGGCGAGGACGTGCCATGGGTCGGTGAGGACCGCGCCAAGATCAATGCCCCGCAGGGCCGGATCATATGAGCCCGAAGGTCAAGGGCATTGCCGTCCCCAACGAGCCCCGGGTCCTGCCGGTCCGCAACCCTTACACAGGGGAGCCCCGCGTGAAGATCCAAGCCGCAGTCGCCTGGAAGGCGGGCGCCCCGCTCGCGATCGAGGAACTCGACCTCGACGAGCCGCGCGACGATGAGATCCTCGTGCGGGTCGAGGCGGTCGGCGTCTGCCACACCGACGAGAGCGCCCGGCTCGGCAAGCTGCCGGTGGTGTACCCGGTCGTGCTGGGCCACGAGGGCGCCGGCGTCGTCGAGCGGGCCGGCCAGGACGTCACCAGCGTCAAGCCCGGGGACCGGGTGCTGTTCACCCCGGACTACTGCGGTCGCTGCCGGTATTGCCGGCTGGGGTACACGCCTTATTGCGAGCAGGTCATCGCGGTCACGTTCACCGGCACGCGCCCGGACGGCTCGCCTCGCGCGCACCACAACGGGAGCCCGGTGCGGGCGTCGTTCTTCGGCCAGTCGTCGTTCGCGACCCGCGCGCTGGTCACCGAGCGAAACGTGGTGCCCGTCCCCGCCGACGCGCCCCTGTCGTACCTGGCCGGGCTGACCTGCGGCGTGCAGACCGGCGCGGGGGCGATCCTGAACGCGATGCCGGTCGGCCCGGGCCGCGGCGTCGCGGTCTTCGGCACCGGCGCGGTCGGCCTGTCGGCCGTGATGGCGGCGGTGGCGCAAGGCGCCGATGAGGTGATCGCCATCGACCGGGTGCCGTACCGGCTGGCGCTGGCCGCCAGCCTCGGCGCGACCCAGGTGATCGACACCTCCGGCCGCGAGCTCGCCGACGTGAGCGCCGAGGTCGTTAAGGTGACCGGCGGCGGGGCCGACACGATCCTCGACACCACGGGCAACCCCGAGGTGATCGCGGCGGCGGTGGACTCCCTGGCCACGCACGGCACGGCGTCAGTCATCACGAGCAGCGGCGCGCCGGTCACCATCGCGCCGGGGGCCCTGCTGCTGCGCGGCCGGAGCCTGCGCGGCGTGATGGGCGGGCACATCAACCCGACCGTGTTCATCCCCCGGCTGCTGGACCTGCACCGGCGCGGCAAGTTCCCGTTCGACCGCCTGGTCAGGAACTACCCGTTCACCGAGGTCAACCAGGCGATCGCGGATTCGCTATCCGGGGCCACTATCAAGCCGGTGCTCGTCTTGTAGCCGCCAGGCCTTCCAGCCCCGCAGTCCCCTGACCGCCCGGTCGAGTGGGCCCGTCACCCTGGCAAGCGGCGTCCAGGGTGACGGGCGGCAGCGCGTTCTCGCGGCCCCCGGGTTCGCTAGCGGGCCCAGGTGTCGTCGTCGGCTAGCTTGACCATGACCGCCCCTCCGTTTCGTGATCTTTTAGACACATAACGTATCCATACGGATCGAAGTCGTCAACTAACAATAAGTCACCATCTCGGGAACGGGTGGCGCAAGTACGTTCCCGGGTCGCGGTCGACTGCCGGATGCCCCAGTCGCCGATCCCCAGGTGGGCGGTCATCGCAGACTTGTCGTCGTCAACCAACGCTAGCCGCGCGCGTCATGGCGGGATGACAACGGCGGATTCCGGGCCGTGACTGGAGAGGTAAGCGCTGCGATTATGAACAATCAAACGGCGCATTTAGGCCATCCCGGCGCAAGTTCGGAGAGCAGCATGGACGTCGCAAGCCTGGTCGCGATTGACATTCACACGCATGTCCACCGCTCGATCAGTGCTCCAGGAGCCAAGGAGGACGACGCCCACCTCGCCGCTATGGCCAAGTACTTCAAGACCGACGCGGCCGCCTTCACCGTCGATGAACTGGCCGCTTACTACCGAGAGCGCAAGATGGCGGCCGTCACCTTCATGGTCGACAACGCCAGCCAGCCGCCCGATCCCAACAAGGCGACGAACGAGGAGATCGCCGAGCGGGCCGCGGCCAACGCCGACGTGATCATCCCGTTCGCCTCGATCGACCCGCACCGCGGCGCCGAGGGGGTCGCCGCCGCCCGGCGCCTCATCGCCGACTACGGCGTGCGGGGCTTCAAGTTCCACCCGTCCTCGCAGGCTTTCTGCCCCAACGACCGCGAGGTCGCCTACCCGCTGTATGAGGCGATCGCCGAGGCGGGCCTGCCCGCCTTGTTCCACACCGGGCAGACCGGCGCCGGCGCCGGGACGCGCGGCGGCGGCGGCATCCGGCTCGGCTTCTCCAACCCGATCTACCTCGACGACGTCGCCGTCGACTTCCCCGACATGCCGATCATCATGGCGCACCCGTCGTTCCCGTGGCAGGAGGAGGCGCTGTCGGTCGCCACCCACAAGCCCCAGGTGTACATCGACTTGTCCGGTTGGTCGCCGAAGTACTTCCCGCCGATCCTCGTGCAGTACGCGAACACGCTGCTGAAGGACAAGGTGCTGTTCGGCACGGACTTCCCGGTGCTGACCCCGGAGCGCTGGATGAGCGACCTGGAGAAGATGGGCGGCTTCCGCGATGAGGTCAAGCCCGGCATCTTCAAGGACAACGCCGCGAAGCTCCTCGGCCTCAAGTAACCTGCTCGCTCCGACCGTCCGAGCCATGGTCAGATCCAGTTCTCTTGCATGACGCCGACGTCGGCGGCGACGTCGACGGTCATGCCGGTGACCGCGAGCACCTCCTCGACGGTGAAGCCGGCCGCGATCTCCTCCAGCACGAACCGCGCGCCGGCCGCCCGGGACGGCCGCCGCAGCAGGGCCAGGTCCGTCACGATGAAGTCCACGCACCCCGGGGTGGTGACCGGGAACGTCACCCGGTCCAGCAGCTTCGGGTTTCCCTTGGAGTCGGTGTGCTCGCACATGGCGATGACCCGCTGCGCCCCGGCCGCCAGGTCCATCGCGCCGCCGATGCCCCCGCCAATCTGACCCGGCGCCGACCAGTTGGCCAGGTCCCCGTTCCCGCCGACCTGGTAGGTGCCCAGGACGACGGCGTACAGCCGCCCGCCGCGGGCGATCTCGAAGGAGGTCACCGAGTCGAAGAACGACGCCCCGTCCCGCAGCGTCACGAAGAAACCGCCGGCGTCGTGATAGTCGGGGTCGAAGTTGTCGCCGCGGGCGAACTCCCCGTAGTTCAGCATCCCGTTCTCTGAGTGCAAGATCACCGGCCGCGCGGACACGAAGTTCGCGACCTGCGTCGGCAGCCCGGCGCCCAGGTTGACGATGGCACTGTCGGGCAGCAGAGCCGCGACCCGCCGCCCGATCTGCTCCCGGGTCAGTGCGGGCTTGCCCGCGTACTCCCTCGACGACGTCGCCGGCCGGTTGGCCCGCATCGGCAGGTTCTTGATGTCCATCCGCACGGTGATCGGCACCACCCGGCTGACGAACACGCCCGGCAGGTCCACGTCCTGCGGCGCGATCTGCCCGGTCTCGACGATCTCCTCGGCCTCAACGATCGCGATCCGCGCGGCCTTGGCGAACGACACGTTGAAGTTCGCCGACCCGCCGCGGAACACGGCGTTCCCCATGTGGTCGCACCTTTGCGCGCGCAGCAGCGCGTAGTCGGCGGTGATCGCGCGCTCCAGCACGTAGGGCCGGCCGTCGAAGTACCGGATGTCCTTGCCCTCGGCGATCGCCGACCCGTAGCCGGTCGGGGTGTAGAACGCCGGTATCCCCGCGCCCCCGGCCCGCATCCGCTCGACTAGGGTCCCCTGGGGGACCATCTCCAGCTCCATCTCCCCGGCCGCGATCTGCTTTTCCGCCTCGGAAACGAAGCCGGGCCGCGCCGAGAAGCACGTCACCAGCCGCGAGATCTGGTGGTTGTCGGCCAGCAGGGTCCCGGTCGGGAACCCGGGCTGCCCAAGCCCGTTGCAGTACACGGTCAGCCCGGTCGGCCCGGCGTCACGCAGCGCGGTGATCAGCGTCGACGGGTACCGGTGGGACACGCCGAACCCAGACAGCGCGATGGAAGCCCCGTTGGGGATGTCGGCGACGGCTTCGGTGGCCGTCATCACCTTGCTCACGCCGTGCCTCCTGCCGTGGGCGATGCCAGAGTGCTCAATTAGTGCTGATGAGGCTGATGGGATCGGATGAACCAGTGACGGCGCTCGTGACCCACTCGGTGATGGCCGCCGCGACCTCGGCGTTGTTCTTCTCCAGCATCATCGCGTGGCCGTTGCCGTGGATGCCCAGCTCGCCCAGCCGAAGCTCGGTGACGTCGGCGCCGCACCGGCGCAGGAACTCCGCCGTCGCGCCGCACGACGGCCCGAACCCCGAGGACTCCGCCGAGACGACGGCGACCGGCAGGCCGCCCAGCTTGCCCTCGGGCTCCTCGGGGCCGAACGTCAGCGGCAGCGACGTCAGCCCGTGCGCGAAATGCCCGATCCCCGGGATCGTCGTGTACGGCGGCCCGGCCGGCTCGACCGCGACGATCGCCTTGACCTGCGAGCGCCGCTCCGACGCGGCCAGCCAGCCGAACCCGCCGCCCATCGAGTGCGTCAGCAGCACCGACGGCCCGATCCGGTCCAGCAGCCCGGTCGCGCCGTCGCGCATGTCCTCATGAGCGCGCTCCAGCGACCCGCCGCCGAACGGCTCCTGCCAGGCCAGGAACGTCTCCAGCGCCGGGTCGGCGGAGTCCCCGGATCCCGGCCACTGCGTGTGCGGCGGGAATCCCTCCGGCGCGGGCCCGGCGAACGTGGCGACGAACCCGGCGTACCCGGCCGGCGGCCCCATCTCGCCGCCCCACAGCGCCGGGTGATACGGCGAGCGCCCCAGCCCGGGCCGGTCGACGGTATAGACCGCGAACCCGTGCCGCAGGAAGAGCGTGGACCAGCCCTCCCGCCCGTCCGGGGTGGTCAGCATGTCGAGGGCCTGCCCGCCGCCGCCGTGCACCAAGACGAGCTGACCACGCGTAACGGACTGGGGCACCTGGTACTCGACATGGGTCCCCGTCACGGACTCGCCGAACGGGGACTCCCGCCGCTGGATGCCGGTGAAGAAGTGCCCCTGCTCGGCGATGACCAGCGGCTCTCGCTCCTCGCTCATGGCGCTCAGCCCCAGATCTCGTCGGCGACTTCCACGATGAGCGCCAGCTTGGCCTTCTCCTGGTCGACCGTGAGCGCGTTGCCCTCGACCGTCGAGGCGAAGCCGCACTGCCCGGACAGGCACAGCCGGTCGATGTCGACGTACTTGGCGGCCTCCTCGACGCGCCGCTTGAGGGCGTCCTTGTCCTCCAGGGCCGGCGTCTTGGTGGTTACCAGGCCGAGCACCACGGCGGTATCGTCACGGACGAACCGCAGCGGCTCGAACCCGCCCGACCGCTCGTCGTCGTACTCCAGGAACAGCCCGTCCGCGCGCAGCCCGCCGAATACAGCCTCGGCGACGAAGTCATACCCTCCGGAGGAGAACCAGGCCGACTGGTAGTTGCCGCGGCACATGTGGATGGTGACGGCCATGTCGGCGGGCTTGCGCGCCAGCACCTCGTTGATCACGGCGACGTTGATCTCGTGCTGGTGGTCCGGGTCCAGCCCGCCGACCGCCTGGGCCTGCCGCCAGTCCGGGTCGCCCAGGAACGCGAAGATCGTGTCGTCAAGCTGCAGGTAACGCGCCCCCAGGTCATACAGGGCGAGCATCTCATCGGCGTAGGCCCTCGCGACGTCGGCGCGGAACTCCTCGATCGAGCCGTAACCGCTACCGGTGAGGTCAACGCGGAAGTGCACCATGCTGGGGGAGGGGATCGTGATCTTCGGCGTCGCCGTGGTCACGGTGTCCCGCAGGAACGCGAAGTGCTCGCCGAAGATCGGCGTGCCGCCCTCCAGGTGGACCTTGCCGGTGATCTCGGTGGCGTTGGGCCGCCAGCCGATCTTCTTGTCCTTGGTGTACGCCGGGATCTCCATCGGCAGCAGCGCGCCCTTGCGGATGCCGCCCAGGGCGTAGATGAAGTCGCTGTGCCACTGCTCGCGGCGGAACTCGCCGTCGGTGGCGGACTTCAGGCCGATGCTCTCCTGCATGGCGACCGCGTCGCGGATGGCGGCGTCCTCGGCCTCCTTCAGGTCGTCGGCGTCAATTCGGCCAGCCGAGAAGTCGAAGCGGTCCGCCAGGCCGGCGCGGGCCGCTAGAAGGGGGGCCGGGCGCAGCAGGCTACCGACATGGTCGGCGCGAAAGGGCGGTGTAACGCGTGACATGGGCAGTTACTCCGTTGCGTTGCGTGTGAAGTTCTTTCGGGGCCTGTCAGAACAAACCATCTTCCAGGCCGAAGTGCATTCGCGCCACTTCGGTAGCCACGATGTCGTGCCGAGCCGAGATGTGCCCGGGGTAGATGGACATGTCACGGTATAGCCGCTGGAACCGGGCGCCGCGCTTGGCCGCCGAGGAGGACGCCGCGCCGAACAGCTCGCGGGTGGCCTCCATCGCCAGGTGCGCCGCCTTCTGGATCATCGCGTACATGGCCGCGTCGTCCTCGCGGGTGAACGGCTCGCCGGTCGCGTGCCAGCGCCGCGCGAGCTCGGTGTACCGGTCGCCGCACTGCAAGATGATCGCCTCGGCGCATTCCACGAGGGCGCGGGCCTGCCCGTAGTGCCTCTGGTATTCCTCGACCGTGTAGCGGGGCACCTTCGGGGCGAAGTACGTCTGCTTGGTGCGGATGATCTCCTCGTACTCGTTCAGCGAGCCGCGCGCCGTGCCGATGATCGGGATTACCAGCCCCGCGTGGTACATCGCGTAGATCCGGCCGCAGAACATCGGGTCGTCATGCAGGTACATCCCGGGGGCGGCCTTGGTGGTGTTGTGGGTCCAGTCGCCGGAGCAGGTGCAGTGCTCGGGGACGAAGACGTTGTCCACCCGCACGGAGTTGGAGCCGCTGGAGTTCATCCCGATGATGGCGCCGTCGCCCCAGTCGGGGATGACGGTGACGTTCTCGATCGGGGTGCAGATCGTCAGCAGCCCCTCGGACTCCCGGCCGGGGACGAGGGTGTTGCACATGAAGTGGGTCGCGTGCCCGACGCCGGAGCAGTAGTCCCACTGGCCCTTGACGATGTACCCGCCCTCGGTGGGGGTGGCGGTGCCCATCGGCGCGGCGCGGTGCGGGCACTTGAAGTTGCCCTCGGGGCCGAACAGCTCGACCTGGCCCTGCTCGGGGAAGAAGGCGCCGATGCCCTGCGCGTGGTGCGCGCCCAGGCACAGGCCCCACGCGGTGCCGGGGTCACCCTCGGCGACGTGCAGCATGACCTGCCAGTAGGTTCGCATATCCACGGCATAGCCGCCGAACCGCCGCGGCTGGAGCATGCGGTAGAACCCGGCCTCGGTGAACTTCTGGTCCAGTTCCGGGGTGTGGTGGCCGATCTTCTCAGCCTCGTCGGCCTGCGCGACGATGTCCGGGATCAGCGCCTTGGCGCGAGCGATGAGGACTTCCGGCGTCAGCCCCGGCTCGGGAACCGGCACGGTACCGGCGGCCGCGGTGCTGCCCGGGGCGTGGGGGCGTTCTTGGATCTGCTCTGGCACAGTACTGAGCCTGACCCCCTCTGTGGCCGGCCGCAAGGGGTCTTAGGGACCTGAAGTGCCCCGTTGTCCCAGTGGACGAGAAGCGTCAGCGAGCGGTTGTGACCAGATCACGGACGCCCTGGACGGGGAGCCCGCGAGGTCAGCGGCGAGCCCTAACGCTGGAATCACGGGGATGGGCGCGTGCGCAATTTCCGGGCTGGCCAGGGCCTGCTGGATGCGCCGGGGCCACGCCGGGCCCTCGTAGATGAAGGCGGTGTAGGCCTGTAGCAAGGTGGCGCCGGCGTTGAGGCGGGCGCGGGCGTCTTCGGGGGTCTCGATGCCGCCGGCGCTGATCAAGGTCAGGTAGTCGCCGGTGCGGGCGTGGATGCGCTTGAGGACCTCCAGGGACCGGGCCTTCAGCGGGGCGCCGGACAGGCCGCCGGGGCCGGCCGCCGCGACCGCGGCGGCGTCGTGCAGGCCGGCCCGGGCGGTGGTCGTGTTGGTGGCGATGATGCCGTCCAGGTTCATGCCGAGCGCGAGGTCGGCGACCGTGTCGATGTCCGCGTCGGCCAGGTCGGGGGCGATCTTCACCAGCAGCGGGACCCGCCGTCGCGGGGAAGCCTCATCCAGCGCGGCGCGCACGGCGCGCAGCAGCGGGTGCAGCTTGTCGTAGGACTGCAGGTCGCGCAGTCCCGGCGTGTTGGGAGAGCTGACGTTGACGACGATGTAGTCGGCGACGTCGGCGACCAGCTGCGCGCTGGTCACGTAATCGGCGATCGCCGCCTCCTCGGGTACCGCCTTGGTCTTGCCGATGTTGACGCCGATGATCGGGACCTCGCCGGGCGAGGTGGTGGCCCGCAGCACGCGCAGCCGCCTGGCCAGCGCCGCCGCGCCGGCGTTGTTGAAGCCCATCCGGTTGACGAGGGCGCGCTCATCCGGGAACCGGAACATCCGCGGCGCGGCGTTACCCGGCTGGGGACGGGCGGTGACCGTGCCGACCTCGACAAAGCCGAAGCCCAGCGCCGCCAGCCCGAGGACGCCGACGCCGTCCTTGTCGAAGCCCGCCGCCAGCCCCAGCGGGCCGGGGAAGTCCAGCCCGAGGGCGCGCACGCGCGCCACCGGGGCGGCGGGTGGCGCGAACGCCCGCCGCAGCGCGCGGGTGCCGCCAGGGGCGCGGGCCGCCGCCCGGATCAGCCCGAACCCGGCCTTGTGGGCCTCCTCCGGCGGCAGGTGCCGCAGCACGGTGTCATACAGCGCCCGGTAGATCACGCGCTCACGTTACTACCCTGCGTTTAGGGCGCCGTCGATCAGGTGCAGGGAGCCCGAAATGTACTCGGCCTCATCGGACAGCAGGAAGATGACGAGGTTGGCGACCTCGGTGGCCGTCCCGTACCGGCCGTGCAGCGGCACCGACGCCGAGACCGACTCGAACACGCCGTCGGGGTCGTCGGGGTTGATCTGCTTGGTCAGGTCGCGGGCCATGCGGGTGTCGATGTGCCCCGGGGCGACGCAGTTGACCCGGATGCCGAACGGGCCGCCCTCCAGCGCCGCGCTCTTGGTCAGGCCCAGGACCGCGTGCTTGCTCGCGATGTAGGGGGAGAACGCCGCCGCGCCCTTGATCGCCGCCATGGACGCGGTGTTCACGATCGCGCCGGACCGCTGGGGCTTCATCACCTTCAGCACGGCGCGCAGGCCGAGGAACACCCCGCGCCCGTTGACCGCCCACACCCGGTCGAAGTCCTCCACCGACAGCTCGGTCATCGGCGCCATCCGGCCCTCGATGCCGGCGTTGTTGTGGAACAGGTCGATCCGCCCGTAGGCGTCGACCGCCGCGCGGACGTACCCGTCGACGTCCGCCTCCTGCGACACGTCGGCCACGACCGGCAACTGCCCGAGCTTTTCCGCCGCCGCGTGCAGCTGGTCGGCCGACCAGTCGACCATGACGACCCGCGCGCCCTCCTCAGCGAGCCGCGTGGAGGTGGCCAGCCCGAACCCCGCCGCGGCGCCGGTGACGACCGCGACCTTCCCGTCGAACCGTCCGCTCATCTCACGCACCCGCCTTCTCGCCTACGGCGCTCGCGATGATCGCCTCATGCCGGGCGATCACCTGGTCATCCCACTCGTGGTCGGTCAGCAGGTACAGCCCGCCGCCGCGGATCGCGGTCACCAGCCGGCTGGCGACCTCCGCGGGCGCCATCCCGGCCGCGAGCACGGCGTGCATCCGCTCCCGCAGCTGCTCGCCGTCGGCGGAGATGTTGCCGCCGTCGTCGGTCAGCCCCGTGGGCCGGTTCCGCGACCCGTGGAACAGGTTCGTCGCGATCGTGCCGGGGCACAGCGCCGTCACCCCGATGTTCGCGCCGGCCTTTCGCAGGTCGTTCCACAAGACCTCCGACAGCGCGATCACCGCGTGCTTGGTGATGCCGTACATGTTGGCGGCCTGCACGACCGAGGTCATGGAGCACGTGTTGACGACGTGTGCCTCCTGCCCGTGCGCGAGCATTCGCGGCACGAACGTCCGCACGCCGTACACGACCGACCAGAAGTTGACCCCGACCGTCCATTCCCAGTCCCGCGCGGTCGCCGCCCAGATCGGCCCGTCCAGGTACCCCTCGACCCCCGCGTTGTTGTTCACCAGGTGAACCGGCCCGAACGCCGCCTCGGCGGCGTCCGCGAGCGCCTCGATGTCCGCGAGCTTGGACACGTCGGTGCGCACGGCGACGACGCTAACGCCCGCGTCCTTGATCTCCTGCGCCGTCGCGTCGAGGGCGTCCTGCTGGATGTCGCCGATGACGACGTTCATCCCCTCGGCGGCCCAGCGCAGCGCGAACGCCTTCCCCATGCCGCTGCCGGCCCCGGTGACGACCGCGGTCTTGCCCGCGAACTCCTGCATCGATGAGCTCCTTCTCGCTTTAGTTCCAGGGACGGGAGATGATGCGCACCAGCGTGGCGGGCGTCCGCAGCCGGACCAGCGCGTCCGGGGTGTCGTCCAGCGATACCCGCTCGCTGACCAGCTTCTCCACGGGCGCCCGGCCGTTGGCCAGGTGATCGACCGCCGTGCGGTAGGTCTCGTCGGAGAACGCGCACGACCCGACCAGGTGCAGTCCCTCGCTGAGCATGCCGAACAGCGGCACCGGCACCTCCTCTGGCGTCAGCGCGACCTCCACGACCGTGCCGCCCGGCTCGGTGACGGCCATCGCCTCGGCGAAGGCGCCCGGCGCGGCCGAGCATTCCAGCACCGCCGCGAACTTCACGCCCGCCTCCGCCACGTACTGCGCCACTGGCTTCTCGCGGGTGTCGAGCACCACGTCGGCGCCCACGGCGGCGGCGGCCGCGCGCCGCCCGGCCGACCGGCCCGCCGCGACGATCGGTCCCGCCCCGGCCAGCCGCAGCCCCATGATCGCGTACAGGCCGATCGGCCCGACCCCGTACACCAGGACCGGGTCGCCCGGCCCCACCTGCGACAGCTTGACCGCCTGCAACGCCACCGAGAACGGCTCGGCGTGCGAGCCGGTCTCCACCGGCAGCTCCGGTGGCAATGCGGCCAGCTGCCGGGCCGGCACCGCCACGTACTGGGCGTAGGCGCCCTGGCGGGTGATCCCGATGTTCGGCGCCGCCTCGCAGCGGAACGCCAGGCCCCGGGCGCAGATCCGGCACTTCCCGCACGACCCGAGCGGCGAGGCGGCCACCGGCTGGCCCTCGCGCCACCCGGTCACGTCCCGGCCGACTCCCGCGATCCGCCCGCTGAACTCATGCCCCAGGATCTGCCCGTCGGCCGCGTGCCCGTTCTGCAGGGTGTGCACGTCCGAACCGCAAAGCCCGCAAGCGTCAACCTCAACAACGACCTCATCAGGGGCGGGGGTCGGATCCGGGACCTCCGTCACCACCGCCTCCGTTCCCCTGCACTCAACGGCCCGCACTGTCTGCCTCGCCTTCCCCTTGCTCCGGTGGTTGGGGTGGCGCCGGCCGCGACAGGGCGCGGGTCCGGGCACCGGCCGGGGCACGGCCGGTCCCAGCCCGGCGCACGCTCCACCCCTGAGCCTGATACCTGGACCGGCGTCTGGGCAAGGGGCGCTTTCCAGCGAAAACGCGCCATTGTCGCGGACGGCAGCGCGGCCGCGCGCACGTTGTGCCCGGCCACGGACTACCGCCCGCCCGGATCCTCACGCTGCGGCGCCGCCGCGCTTGCCGTAGGCGTGACCAGTGGCGGCGGAATGACGCAGGCCGCGACGAGTTCCCGGGTGACGGCGGGCGTCACCGCGATTCAACTGGCCGCGGCGGGGCCGCGGGCCCTGGCCACGCAGGCATCGGCGACCTGCGCGCCGTCGCTGAACCACTTCAACCGGACGCAGGCGTGCTGGAACGCTGGCGCGACGCGGGGCGTGCCGTTCCTGACCTCGCTGGCGACCCTGCTTGACATCGCCATGAACATTGCGAAGGCGCAGGCCGGGCCGGGCCACTACGGCAGGGCGGGCAGCGGTCACCCGCTGCACCACATCACGAACGCGGCGCAGCAGCGAGCGAACTACAACGCGGTCTGCGCCCGCAGCGTCGTGGGCCCGCCGCCGGCCGGCAAGAGCTGCGATGAGTACCCGTTCAAGACCACCAAGGAAGGCGGCAAGACGCTGAGCGCCGCCAACCGGCACACCGCCTGGGTGCCCACCGCCGGGCAGAACTCCCAGGGCGGCCGGATCACCGCCTTCTACAACGCCAACCGCGTGCTGAACGGCGACGCCTTCTGGGTCGTCGTCTGACGGCCTTTAGGGGTTACTGCCTTTAGGGGTTACTGCCTTTAGGGAATCGCTTATTCAGGAAAGGCCTTCTTTGGCCTTATCGTTGGGAGCCATGAGCAGCGCCGAGGATTACGAGTGGGCCGATGACTGGTACGACTCGATCGGTCAGGCCTACTGCCTGACCCTGGCCGAAGGGCTGACGCCCGCGCAGTTCCTGGACCGGATCAGCGCGGTGCCTCGGGGACCAGCGAGGGCCTGGAGGCAATCGGCATCCGGTCCCGGGAGTTGTGGGAGCAGGACCCGGTCACCCGCGCCATCATCGGGGTGACCGAGGTCCGGGACGCCGACGGGAGCCCGTGGGCGCTCGGCGTGGAGGTCAACGGCTTCCTCGGCGCCACCCCTGAGGTCATCGGCCCGCTATCGACGGGAACCCGCGTCGTCTCGCACTTCGCCAACGCCAGCGCCGAGCGCTTCTACTGGATGGCCGACGGCGGGGTGGCGCTCACCTTCGACCCGCTGTTCCCGCAAGACCGCGAGGGCAGCGAGGGCCGGGCGGCCACCGGGAAGCTGCGCGCGGCCGGCTTCAACCTCGCCGATGACGCCGAGAACATCGACCACCCGACGGCGTCCGCCTTCGCCCTCGCCCAGCACATCACCAAGGTCGAGGTCACCCGCGACCTCCTGGAAACGGCCACCTACGAGCTGGGCGTGGCCCCCCACCCGGCCCCGTGAACCCACCAGGCGCGCAGTCGCCGCGCTCCCGAGCGTGCCGGATGCGCATTCACCCACGCTAGAACGAGGTGAATGCGCAGTCGCGTCGGGGGACCTGGGCAAATGCGCATTTGCCGCGCGGGGGAACGCTGCGAATGCGCGAACGGCCCGCTGTAGGAGTCGACGGGCGGGGCGGGGCGGGGTGGGGTGGGGCGCGGGGCGGGTCGCTGGCGCGAACGCCACGGCTGAAGGTTCCCCCAGCGCGGGGCGATGGCCCTCCCGCCCCGGCAAGATGCGGGTCGATGGCCATCGCGCCACGGAACGTCAGGCGGTCGATGGCCCCTGAGCCACGGCTAGAGCAGGTCGATGGCCCTTCCGCCCCGCAATGATTTCGGGTCGATGGCCATCCGGCACGGAATCGCCCCAAGTCGCGGGCTTCTCGGCCACGAAAGGCCGGGAGTGCCTGCCGATATGAGCCGAGCGAGGCGAGGATCTGATAACAGCAAGGGACGGTGGCGGGAGGGCGGTGGGGTGGGGTGGGGTGGGGTGGGGGCTGGCCGCGAGGAAGGTCACGGCTGGCCGCCGAGGGTGGCGCCCTTGCCGAGCGGGGCCACGCTGCGGGCGTAGACGGACAGCCAGCCGCAGCCGCCCGGGACCTTCAGCGGCGGCAACTGCGCGCGGCGGCGCTGGAGTTCCGGGGCGGGGACCTCCAGGTCGATCGTGCGGGCGTTGACGTCGATCGAGATCATGTCGCCGTCGCGGACCAGCCCCAGCGGGCCGCCGGCCGCGCCTTCGGGGGAGGCCTCGGCGATCACGAGGCCGCCGTTGACCAGCCCGGACATCTGGCCGTCGGTGATGACCGCCACCGACGTGGTCAGGCCCGCCCCGTCCAGCGCGAACATCAGCGCCGAGGTCAGGCCCATGCCGGGGGAGCCGCGCAGGCCCAGGCCGGTCAGCACGACCACGTCCCCCGCGTGCACCGCGCCGGCGCGGACGGCGGCGACCCCCTCCTCCCGCGAGTGCACCACCGTGGCCGGCCCGCGAAACGACAGCGGCGCGTCGTCGGCGACCGTCCGCTTGAGCACCGCGCCCTCCGGGACCAGCGACCCGCGCATCACCACGATGCCCGGGTGGGTCGCGAGCGGCGCGCCGAGCGGGCGGATGACCGACTCATCCACCGAAGCGGCCGTGATCGCCTCCCCTAGCGTCCCGCCGCCGACCGTCAGCGCGGACAGGTCCAGCAGCGGCGCGAGCTGCCGCATCAGCCCCAGCGTCCCGCCGGCGGCGTCGAACGCGGTGATCTGGGTGGCGCCGTTCGGCTTGACGTCGGCCAGCAGCGGGACGAGCGGCGCGAGCTCCTCGAACAGGGCGTACACGTCGGCGTCGCACCCGGCCTCGACGGCGATGGCCTGCAGGTGCTTGAGGCAGTTCACCGACCCGCTCACCGCCAGCAGGCAGGTCACGGCGTTGCGGAACGCCGGCGGCGTCAGGTAGGCCGCCGGGGCGAGGCCCTGACCGACCAGCTCGATGATCCGGCGCCCGGCCCTGGTGACCGTCTCCCACATCGCCGGGCCGCGCGCCAGGCAGGGCGTCGAGCCGGGCAGCGCCATCCCGAGCGCCTCGGCGGCCAGGTGCATGGAGTTGGCGGTGCCCATCCCGGCGCACACCCCCGGCCCGGTGACCGCGCAGGTGGCCATCTCACCGAGCTCCTCGACGGTCATCGCCCCCGCCGCGACGTGGCCTGCGAACCGGAAGATGTCCTCGAAGTCGACCGGCTCGCCGCGGTAGACCCCCGAGGGCTGGTAGCCGCAGGCGACGATGATCGTCGGGATGTTCAGCCGGCCGGCCGCCATCAGCTGGCCCGGCGTCGTCTTGTCACAGGACGCCAGGCACACCATGCCATCCAGCAGCGCGCCCTCCACGGCGACCTCGATGTCGCTGGCGATCAGGTCACGGGTGGGCAGGATGTACTGCCCAGCCGCCCCCGCGCTGGTGATCGCGTCCGACGGCGCGGCGGTGCGCACCTCGAACGCGACGCCGCCCGCTTCCTCGATCGCCGCCTTCAGCGCGGGCACGATCGCGTCCAGGTGGCTGAAGCACGACGCGAGCTGCGAGGAGGTGTTGACGATCGCGATCTTGGGCTTGTCCATGTCGCCGGGGGTCAGCCCGAGGGCGGTCCACTGGGCCCGCCGCATCGCCCACGGCGTGGTCCCCGGCGTGAAGTTAGAGCGCAATCCCGTCACGTTGGTCACGCCCTCGAGCCTTGTCCCCGTGCGCGGCGGCGGCAAGGGGGCCAGGCCCCGAAGGAGGGCCGCGTCGTTGCCGCCGCGCCACGGACGCTTACCCGCTGATATCCGTTTCGCAACGGTTCCTTCGCGATCGCCGATGCAAACGCGATAGTTGAACACATGAGGACGTCGTCGCGCTGGCGCGCGTGGACCATCGCCGCGGTACTGCTTATCGCGGTGCCGGCGCTCGCTAGCTGCAGCATCACGCTTGGAAGCACGTCAACCGCGCAGAACCCCCCGGCGGCCGGGCAGGGCGCAGGCGCCGCCTCGGTCCCGGCGGGCGTCATCGTCTTGCAGCAGGGCACGCGGGCGATGAAGCCGCCGTCCGGCTTCAACTGCCCGAACGCGAACCTGCGCGGCTGCTTCACCAGCGCCGGTGAGATGGTGACCTACTACGAGTTCGTGCTCCCGTTCATCGACGCGTTCTTCCAGCAGACCTGGCCCAAGCTGGCGCTGCCGGCCCACATCTACTTCATGTCGACCGGGTCGAGCATGCAGGAGGCGTGCGGCGATCCCGCCAACGGCAGCAACCAGGCCAACGACACCTCCTATGAGTTCTGCCCGGCCGACAACAACGTCTACCTCGGCGAGCGGCTGGCGTTCGCGCTGTACGGCCAGGCCGGCGACGTCGCCCCGGCGACCGGGCTGGCCCACGAGCTCGGCCACCACATCCAGTCGCTGACCGGCGTCCCGGTCCCGCAGTCCAACGAGCAGACGCTGGTGCACGAGAACCAGGCAGACTGCGTCTCCGGCGCGTTCCTCGGCTTCGCCAACAACCACAAGTGGCTGGAGCAGGGCGACGTGCCGGTGCTGCAGAAGTACCTGGACCTGATCGCCAGCTCCGAGAACGATCCGAACCGCACCCACGGCGACTTCCAGGAGCGCGGCGCCGCGCTCGAGCTCGGCGGCAAGCAGGATATCCGGGCCTGCGACACCTTCTACCCGGACACGCCGATCGCCTGAGCGGGGCGGCCGCTCAGCTCACGGTGAGGGCCGCGTCGTCGATGACGAATGAGGTCTGCAGCTCGAAGTCCTCCTTGCCGGTGAACTTCAGCGTGATCGCCTGCCCGGCGTACGGGGCCAGGGAGAACGAGCGCTGGGCGTACCCGGTGTTGTGGTCGAGGTTGGAGTAGGTGTGCAGCGTCGCCAGCACCGTCCCCGAGGAGCTCAGCACCTGGACCGTCATCGTGTCGAATTGCGTTGACGTGGTCGTCTCGGCCGTGTTGACGTGCAGCCAGAAGCTGAGGTTGTAGTTCGAGCACCCGGTCGGCAGCGTCACCGGCTGCGACAGCGTGTCGGTCGTGGCCTTGCCCCAGCCGTCGAGCCAGGCGTCCCAGCTTCCTGTGCGCGGCGGTTCGGAGGAGCTGCTGTTGATCACCTCGAGCGGCGTGTGGGTCGAGGTGACCGTCCAGGGGGCGGGGGAGGAGCCGCCGCTCTCGAAGCCCGGGTTGCCGAGCAGTTGCGCCGCCGGGCAACTGCCGGCCGGCGTCGCTGACGCCTCGGTGCCCTGCGCGCCCTCGCCGAGCGCGTTCACCGCGCTGACCTTGTAGAAGTAGGCCTGGCCGTTAGTGAGGCCAGTGTCGGTGCAGGAGAGCACGGCGCCCAGGTTGCCGCAGCCGCCGGTCGTCAGCAGCGTCTCGCCGCCGCTGGAGGTGCCCCGGTACACGCGGTAGGAGGTGATGTTCACGCCCCCGTTGCTGGCGGGCGCCGACCATGCCAGCGAGACCTGCCCGTTACCGGGAGTCGCGGTCAGGGCGGCGGGCGCGCCCGGTACCGTTCCCGCGATCGGCGAGCCGGTGATGGTGACGCTGGAGGTGGCTGCCTTGGGCGGCGACGAGCTGTCCGTGACCGTGAGGGTTGCGGTGTCGGTGCCGGCGGAGTTGTAGGTGTGGCTGGGGTTCCGGGCGGTGCTCGTCGTCCCGTCGCCGAACGCCCAGCTGTAGGAGTACGGCGGGGTTCCGCCGGTGCCGGTGCCGGTGAAGGCGACCGTCAGCGGTACCTGGCCGGAGGTCGGCGTGGCGGAGGCGGTGGCCACCAGCGGATTGCCGACCGCGCTGACCGTGATGGTGACGCTGGAGGTGGCCGTCTTGGGCGGCGACGAGCTGTCCGTCACGGTGAGGGTTGCGGTGTCGGTGCCGGCGGAGTTGTAGGTGTGGCTGGGGTTCTGGGCGGTGCTCGTCGTCCCGTCGCCGAACGCCCAGCTGTAGGAATAGGGGGCGGTGCCGCCCGTCGCCGAGCCGGTGAAGGACACGCTCAGCGGCGCGTTGCCCGTGGCCGGCGCCGCGGAGGTGGCGGCGGTGAGCGGGGTGGCGCCCTGGACCCAGAAGTCCTCAAGCGGGTCGCCGAGGGCCGCCTGGTCGTTGGTCGTCATCGGGAACGTGGACAGGCCGAGGTTGTCGTTGGGGTCGATGATGCCCGGGTGGACGTTCTGCATCACGCGTTCCATCGCCGCGATCACGTTGCTCGTCGTGTACGCGACGTGCGAGAGGTAGTGCGCCTTCACGTACGTCGGCGACCCAATGACCACTAGCGGCACGCGGAAGGTGTTGCTGACGTGGTCCGGGCCGTTGTTGCCGTTCTGGGTATCGTCCTCGGTGACCACGATCAGCGTGTTGCTCGCGTAGGACGGGTTGCCCATGATCGAGGTGACGATCCGGTTGGTCGCGGCGTCGTTGCCCGGGATGTCCTGGAAGGTGCCGGGGTGGTCATTGAACAGCTCGACGTAGTTGTAGGCGGGCAGGCCGTTCGCGTTGACGAAGTTCAGGTAGTTCGTGGCGACCGTCGAGTCCGGGATGTTCTGGGCACTGCAGGTGTACTCGTTGTAATTGAGCTCCTCGGGGATGGTCGTGCCGGGACGGTCCACGGGCAGCACCTCGAGGTTGTGCGTCGCCGGGTTGCGCCAGTACCCGCTGCCGGTGTTGAGCATCCAGTAGAAGTCACCGGCCGCCATGAACGTGTACGGGCTGCTGCCGGTGCCCGTGCCGGTCTGGGCCGTGCACGCGTTGGTGCCCTCGCCGCTCGGGCCGGTGTCGCCGCCGAGGAACCGGTCGAACACCGTCCCGGTGGCGGCGGGGTAGGACTGCTGCTGTGAGCTGGAGGCCGACTGGGCCGAGAACAGCCACCAGTGGTTGGGGCCGCTCGGGGGCTGCGTCCCCGTGCTGTAGGAGTCGCTCAGCGCGTAGGCCTTGGCCAGGGCGTGGAGGTCGGGCACCGAGCTGATGTGGTTCGTGCTCTCGACCTGCCCGTTGCACCCGGCCGCGACCGTGGTGGCGCAGTCGCCGAGGTAGTCGTCGAAGGTGTGGTTCTCCCGGTAGATGACCACGAAGTGAGTGAACGGCGGGAAGTACGGGGCCAGCGGGTTAACCGCGGCGGCCGGCCGCCACACCGCCTGGGGCCGCGCGGTGCAGGCTCGCGACGTGCAGGCGCGGACCAGCCGGGTCGCCTTCCGATTCGTGACGCGGTAGTCGCGCGGCTGCGGGAACTTCGCGAATTCGACGCCGGGCCTGGCGAAGACCGCCCCGGTGCAGTTGTAGTCGTCCGGCTTGTAGGTCTGGTGCCGGTGGCCGGCCGGCAGCGCCTTGGCATCTTCGGGGTCCGTGCTCGCGTTCCAGTTCTTCAGCGTGCACGAGCCGACGCCGCTGGCGGGGTGGACCGCCCCGGCGGCGGCCGGGCCGAGGATGACCCCCGGTCCGGCGAGGGCGACCAGCGCTATGCCGGCCGCCCGCAGCTTCCATCCGATCACGAACACCCCTCCAGGCAAGAGTTCCGCGCCAAGCGGCCCATTTCGATCGCGAGAGGCCACTTCCACTCGGATGTTCGCCGCGCGTCAAGACATCAACAAGAGCACAAGCGCACACTTGTCGACATTTTACGTAGTCTTCATTCAGCGTTTACTCGGCGCCTGTCCATACGGTTAAGAAGTTGTTTGGATCATTGCCGTGCTCAGAAGGCGTTATCGCGTGCCCTACAGGATGTCCTCGGGCGTGCCGCGGCCGAGGAAGGTGCCGCCGAGCTCCAGCTTCCGCTGCAACCGCGGCACGTCGACCGCGTCGCCAGCGACGCCGGAGGCCACCGCCATCGCGGCGGCGGTGCCCGCCGCTTCCCCCATGACGAAGCAAGGGCCGGTCACCCGGGCCGCCGCGTGCGCGCCGTGGGTCATCGACGCGCACCGTCCGGCCACGTAGAGGTTCGGCGCGTTCCTCGGCAGGAGGATGCGGAAGGGGATCTGGTTGAAGCCCCGCTCGTGCTTTTGCCAGCGGAATTCGACCGACCCGGCGACGTGCGCCTCCACCGGCCACCCGTTGACGCCGATGGTGTCGTCGAAGTCCGCGCAGTACAGCACGTCCTCCTCGGTCAGCTGGTACGGCCCGATGACGCGCCGGGTTTCCCGGATGCCGATCTGCGGGGCGATGTCCACGATGTAGGAGTTCCCGAAGCCGGGCGCCCGGTCCCGGATGAACGTGAACGCGTCCAGCGCCTGCTGCCGGCCGGCCAGCTCGCCGCGGGTGAGCTCGTCGACGTCGGTGCCGTCGATCGCCCCGCCGTCCGCGCGCCGCAGCTGGGTGAGGTTGGCCCGCCACTCCAGCGGGTTGCGCTGCGGGCGGACGATCGGCTTCTTGCGCGGGAAGGTGTGCGTGCCGGCCCGCTCGGCCTCGTCCATCAGCCGCTCGACGGTCCGCCAGGGCGCCGGCCCGGCCGCGTTCACGTCGACGCCGTTGATGCGGAACATCAGCGACGGGTACATCATCCCGTCGACCGGCGGGGCCTTCTCCCAGGGCACGCCCGCCCACGCGGCGAGGTCGCCGTCGCCGGAGGCATCGATGAAGAACCGGCCGCGCACCGCGGCCCGCCCGGACTTGGACTCGATGAGGATGGCCGCGATCGAGGCGTCAGGTGCTGCCTCCCGGGGGGACGACCCCCCCGGGGTGTCCCATCCGTACCCTCCGGGAGGGGCCATGACCGCGCCGACGGCCATCGCGTGGAACAAGATCCGCGCCCCGGAGCCGGTGACGAGCTCGTCGGCGGCGATCTTGTAGGCAGAGATGTCGAAGGCCTGCGCCGCGATGCCGTCGGCGATCGTCAGGTGCGGCTTGTTGAGGCCGTCCAGCTTGGCCAGCCGGTCGAGCAGCTCATCGGCCAGGCCCCGGATGACCCGGATGTCGCGCCCGTGGGTGCGGGCGTGCAGCCCGCAAAACGTTGACAGGCCGCCGGCCGTGCCCGCGCCGCCGAGGAATCCGTACCGCTCGATGAGCAGGGTGGACGCCCCGCTGCGGGCGGCGGCGGAGGCGGCCATGAGGCCGGCCGGGCCGCCGCCCACGACGACCACGTCGAACTCGCCGTAGACCGGCGTGCTCCGGGCCGGCTCGGTGATGGATCCGGGCATGCTCGATGGGAAAGGCGACTTATCAGGCATGCTGGGAGTCGGCCGGCAACTCGATCGACTCCAGCTCGTACGGGGTGGCGCTGAGCGAGTCGGACAAGATAGCCGCCATCAGCGGCTGCGGCACCAGGCAGTCGGCGCACGCGTCCGGGCCGGCGATGACCTTGACGGCGACCGTGTTGGCGGGGCTGAGCGCCCAGTCCAGGTCGTAGCCGTCGCCGGTTAGCACGTCGCGCAGCGGCTGCAGGGCGTCCTTCAGGTCCTGGGGGCCGTCTTGGCTCATGTGATTGGAATCTCCTCTACTGTCTGTCTTCCCGCGCGGGCTGCCCACCAAGCCCGCGCAAAGATCTTCTGTGCTTCCCGCGCGGGCAATACACCAAGCCCGCGCTCAGAGTCGTGGGTTCTCACGTCTGTTGTCGCTTACGGCCTTTCCTCGACCTTGGCGATCGCTGGCGGGCCCTCTAGTCGGGTGAACGTCTCCACGATCGAGGAAACTCCCGCGTTCGGCGCGCCCGCGACGACGATGTGCACCGCCTCCGGCGTGTCGATCAGCCGGACCGGCGCCTCGTCGTCGAGGACGTCTTGCGGCAGCGCCTCCGGGTGCTCGATCGGCACCCGCCAGTGCGTACCGCTGGAGATGGCCTCCTTGCCGGCCCGCCGCAGCTCGCCGTACCGCTTGACCCCGAGCTCGTAGACCGCCTGGCGCAGGTCGGCCTTGGACCAGCCAGCCCGGTCGCACAGCCGGGCGTGCTCGGGGTTGAGCACGATGTACCCGGCCGCCAGCGGCCGCACCAGGGCGCCCGTCCGGCACAGCGAGTCGGCGAAGTCGAACGCCAGCTGCTCCGGGGCCGTGGAGTGCCGCGCCTCGACGTGCAGCACCGAGCGGATGACGGTCGCGGCGACCGCGCTGTCGGCCGCCGCGAACCCGTAGTCGGCGTGCAGCGGCGACCAGGGGCTGTCCTCCTCGTTCTCGCCGATGCAGCACATGTACTTGGCGGGCGTGCCCTGGGTGGCCTGGTCCAGCACGTGGGGCTTCAGCCCGAGGCCGTTGATGGCGCCGAGCCGGATCGCCCGGGCGATCGTCGCGTTGGCCCGGAATCCCGAGCCGAACACGTTGCCCCGGCAGTTCACCCCGATCCGCGTGCGGACGGGCCCGTTGATCACGATGAACGGCGCCGTGCCGGTGGTCGACTGCCAGATCGAGCGGGTCACCATCCCGTCGGCGCGGAACGCCTCCCAGGCGGCCACCACGACCGGGAAGTACTCCGGCAGGCAGCCGGCCAGGGCGGCGTTGATCGCCGCCAGCCGGACGGTGAGGTGCTTGTTGATGTGCGGCATCGGGATGAGCACCTCGGCGGGGTCCCGGCTGGTGGTGGCCAGGAACTCCTTGAGGTAGCTGTCGGTGACCGGCACCACGGGCAGCCCGTCGGTCCAGCCCTTCTCCGCGTAGTACTCCATGGCCCGCCGGACCTCGGCTGGGTCGGCGAGCGGGGCGTCCCCGAGGACCGGTGGTTCAGTCGTCACGACGCGCTCCCTTCCGCGATGCCCATTCCCTGGCGCCGCTATTGGCCCGGCGCCGTTATTCGGCGACGCCGAGAATCCGGATGATCTCCGGCATGGCCGCGTGGACCATGTCGGCTATCTCCTTCTCGGTCCGGCTGGCGACCGGGTGCGGCACCGCCACGTACTCGAATTCCGGGAAGCCCATGACCTTCGCCATCGCCCCGGCGGACGCCCGGAAGGCGTCCGTGCAAATGCTGACGGCGGGGATGCCGGCCCGCTCCAGCACGATCCCATCGGCCAAACTGGCCGCGCTGCACGAGCCTCAATCGCCGATCCCGGCGACCGCGAAGTCGGAATCGCGCAGGATCTGCTGGACGACGCTCTCCTCCACCGGCGTGCCGAAGTATCCCTTGCGGAACATCCGGACCTCGCGGACCCCGTAGTTCTCCTGCAGCTCGCGTCCGACATGCTGCAGCAGCACCGCTCCGTTCGGCTTCGTGTTCTCCAGCAGGGCGAGCCGCAGGCCCTGCAGGGACCTCAGCCGGGGACGGAGCTGGGTGTTGGTGACCAGGTCGCTCTCGCCGGTGGGGTCGAGCAGCCGCTCCCGGGTTTCGCTCATGACGTTGATCCTCCCCTGACAAGGTCGCGGGCCTTGGCGGCGACGCCGGCGACGGTGAGGCCGTAGTGCTCGTACAGCTCGGCGGGCACGCCGACCTCCAGGTCGACGGCGGGCAGCGCGACCTGGTCAAGGTCGGCCCTAAGCCGGTGGCGCGCCACCGTCTCGGCGACGATCGACCCCAGGCCGCCGACCACGCTGTGGTCCTCGACGGTGAGCACCTTGCCGGTCTTGGCCGCGCTTTCCGCCAGGGCGGCCTCGTCGAATGGCCGCAGGAAGGCGGCGTCGAAGACATCCGCCTCGATCCCGTCGCGCTGCGCCAGCAGCCGCGCGGCCTGCACGGCCAGCCCGACGCCCATGCCGTGGGCGGCGATCGTCAGGTGCCCGCCGGTGGCCAGCCGGGGCCACTTGCCGATCTCGTAGCGCGGTTCCATGTCGCTGGGGGGCGCGCCGTAGACCTGCTCGGGTGCCTCGGCGATCCGGATGTAGGCCGGCGCGTCGGTGGTCGCCACCAGCTTCATCAAGGCGACCGTGGAGGCGGCGTCGGCGGGCGCGATGACCAGCGTGTTGTTCAGCGTGCGGGCGATCGCGATGTCCTCGACCGCGTAGTGGCTGGTGCCGAAGTAGCCCATCGCCAGTCCCGACAGCCGCCCGACCAGCCGGACCGGCAGGTGGTTGTAGTCAACGTCGGTGCGCAGCTGCTCGGCGGTCTTCAGCACCCCGAACGGCGCCATCGAGTAGATGTAGGGCACGTACCCGCAGGCGGCCAGGCCCGCCGCGAACGAGACCGAGTTGGTCTCGGCGATGCCCAGCTCGATGTAGCGCTCGGGGAACTTCTCCCGGAACTCCGCCAGCGTGTTGGACAGGTCCGCGGTCAGCGTGAGGATGCGGTCGTCGGCGGCGGCCAGCTCGGTGACCGCGAACCCGGCCGGGTTGACCTTGAACGCGGTCTCCCGCTCGATGTCGGAAAAGACGTCGACCATCTTCGGCGTCGGCGTCGGGACGTGCGTCTCGGTCATTCGGCCAGCTCCATCCGCGCGGTGATCTCGGCGACGGCGTCGGTTCGCTGCTCGTCGGTGAGCAGGCCGAGATGCCACGCTTGCGGCTGCTTCTCGAACATCTCCAGCCCGTGGCCCTTGTGGGTGCGGGCGATGATCGCGACCGGCTGCTTGCCGGTGACCGGGTCCGGCAGGCTGGCGAACGTGGCGCGCAGCGTGGGGATGTCGTGGCCGTTGATCTCCTTGACCAGCCAGCCGAACGCGGCGAACCGCGCGCCCAGCGGCTCGATGTTCATCGCCTCGGAGGTGGGGCCGGAGCCGGAGAACCCGTTGGCGTCGATGATGGCGACGAGGTTGCCGAGCTTGTAGTGCGAGGCGGCCATCGCGGCCTCCCACACCTGCCCTTCCTGCAGCTCACCGTCGCCGGTCAACACGAAGGCCCGGTAGTCGCGGCGGGCGATCCGGCCGGCCATGGCCATCCCGGCCCCGACTGACAGGTTGTGCCCCAGCGACCCCGACGAGAAGTCGACGCCCGGCGCGAGCTTCATGTTCGGGTGGTCGTTCAGCGGCGAGCCGACCTGGCCGAACTGCCCGAGCCAGTCCTGCGGGTAGTAGCCCAGGTCCGCCAGGACGGGCCACAGCCCGGTGGCGACGTGCCCCTTGCCGAGCAGGAAGCGGTCCCGGTCGGCCCAGGCGGGGGCGCCGGGATCCAGCCGCAGCACGTGGTAGTAGAGCGTCGCCACGATCTCGGCGCAGGAGAAGGTGGACGAGTAGTGGCCGAGGCCCGCCTGCGCGACCAGCTCGATCGTCTTCAGCCGGATCCAGTCCGCCTTGCGGGCCAGCTCCGCGTCCGTCACGTGGCGCCCGCGTTCCAAGACGGCGGCGGTGGGCTTGGTGTCGTTGAGCACAGCGCCAGCGTAAATCGGCCCCCGGGAGCTGACAATGTGCCCGCCAGTGGGTTCCGGTGGCCCGCCACTGTCCCTGGCCACAGATACCCGGTTACCGGATAGACCTGGGTGATGGCGCGAATCCGCTTCGTTGATATTGACGAAATCGTGACCGTGACAGCCCATTTTTGGGGTGAGCCACAATTGACATATCTGGCCGTCGGCATCAGCTTGATGGCTATCAGGCGGCACCGGCGCTGGCCCAGGCTGGCGTGGTGCGAGCATCAAGCAGTCTGCGAGGGTGCATGATCAGCTATAGACACGGCTCCAGCCTTGGCGGAGGCGCGCGCGACGCGTCCCGCATTCCGCGCGCGAGACGCATCGCGTCCGTGCTGGCGATAACCGCGGCCGCGCTCATGCTCGCGGCCTGCTCATCGAGCAGCTCTACTCCCAGTACTTCCCCGTCCAGTTCCGCCCCGGCGGCCTCGGGGTCATCAAGCGGCTCCGCGTCGGCTTCCGGCAGCGCGGACCTGTCCGCGCTGTCCGACGCGGTGAACAAGGCCGCGCAGGTGCCGACCTTCAGCGACTACGCGGCCAACTACGGCGACAAGGTGGCGAACACCTCCAACCTGCGCGGCAAGAAGATCATGATCATCCCGGGCGTCAGCGCCCTGGCCGCGTGCACCGAGATCGCCCAGGCGGTCGCGTCAATCGCCACCGCGCTCGGCATGCAGCCGACGATCTTCGCCAACAATGGCACGACCGCCGAGCACAACACCGCCATCGAGAACGCGATCCACCAGCACTACGACGCGATCGCGATGGGGTGCGCCATGGACCCGTCGACCAGCGCGCCCGCGATCAAGCAGGCGATAGCGGCCGGGATCGTCGTGTCCAGCTATGGGGCGACCCAGGAGGAGGCGGCGGCGGCCAACATCACCTACAACAACGTTGACACCTATGCGCTGGACGCCAAGCTCGCCGCCGACCAGGCGGTCGTCCAGCACCAGGGCCAGCCGTTCAAGGCCATCGCGGTCGTCTCGAAGGCGACCCCGGCCACCAAGACCATGGAAGACGCGCTGCGCGCGGAGCTGACGGCCACCTGCCCGGCCTGCACCGTGACCGACGTGAACGTCGAGGTGCCGGACTGGACTAACCAGATCGCGAGCGCCACGACGTCCGCGCTGCTGCAGAACCCGGACACGACCGTCATCTTCCCGTTCTACGCGGGCATGCTGACCTACCTGCTCGCGGGCATCCAGGCCGCGCATAAGAGCGGCAGCGTGAAGACGTACCTCGCGTTCGGCGGCGGCACGCCGTTCGTCAAGCTGCAGACCGCCGATCCCGGCAAGAGCATCATCCAAAGCGACATCGGCGGCTATCCGCCGTGGACCGGCTACCTGATGTTCCTGCAGGCCGCCCGCGGGCTGGAGAAGATGGATCCGATCCCCTACGACAAGGCCATCGGCCCGAACCGGATCGTCACGCCGGACAACGCGGTCGACGTCCTCACCACCGGCGGATGGGGAACGGACTGGGTCAACGGCTTCCGCGACCTGCTCGGGCTGCCGGCGCTGTCGGGCAGCGCGCTGACCGCGGCGGCCACGCTCAACGGCGCGATGGTCGGCAAGGTCTGAGCCACCGGCTTCGCCTGGCGTGCTGCGTTGTTGAACAAGCACCGGCTTCGCCTGGTGTGCGGCGTTGTTGAACAAGCACCGCGGGGCGGGGCGACTGCCCCGCCCCGCCGGGCTTCCCCATAGCAGGAAAGGAGCGATGGCTTGTCTGTCGGTGAGCAGGCATCCGCCCCCCCGGCGGTCGAGCTGCGCAACATCTCCAAGGATTTCGGCAGCAACCAGGCGCTGGACCGCGTGGACCTCCGGATCGGCCCTGGCGAGGTGGTCGGGCTCGTCGGGCAGAACGGCTCGGGCAAGTCGACGCTGGTGAAGGTGATGTCCGGAGTGCACGAACCCGAGCCCGGCGGCCGCCTGTTCGTCAGCGGCGAGGAGGTCCCGCTGCCGCTGGCCCCTGGCCAGGCCAGCGAGATCGGGCTCAGCTTCGTGTACCAGAACCTGGCGCTGGCGGGCGGTCTGACCGTCCTGGAGAACCTGACGCTCGGCCAGCGGATCACGGGCGGCGCGCGGGCATGGTCCCCGATCAACTGGCTCAGGGAGCACAAGAGGGCCGCGGCTGTCCTGGACCGCTACGATGTCCGGCTCGATCTTGACCAGCACACGGGCCAGCTGGCGCCGGTCGACCAGGCGCGGCTCGCGATCGTCCGGGCCGCTGAGGACCTGCGCCGGTACCGCACGCGCAGCGGCCACAAGCACTCGGTGCTCGTCTTGGACGAGCCGACCGTGTTCCTGCCCGAGGAGGACGTCGAGCACCTGTTCGACGTCATCCGGGCCGTCGTGGCGGAGGGGGCGGGCGTGCTGTTCATCTCGCACGACCTGGTCGCCGTCCGCTCGATCACCGACCGGGTCGTCGTGCTGCGCGACGGCCGGGTCGTCGCCGACGTGGCCGCGGGCGGGTACGACGAGGACGCCCTGGTCGCCCTCATCGTCGGCGCATCGGCGCGGTCGGCCGCCAGCGCCCCGGCGGAGGAGGCGCGGGCGGCGGCGAAGCTGGCCCCGGTGATCTCGCCAGGCCCCGAGGACGCGACCCCAGGAGGCCAGAGCGTAGCGATCGAGCACTTGGTCGACGGGCGGCTGACGGGGCTGTCGTTCGAGATCGGCGCCGGGGAGATCCTCGGCATGGCCGGCCTCATCGGCTCCGGTGCCGAGGATCTGCCGTACCTGCTGTTCGGCGCGCGCCAGGCCGACCGCGGCACGCTGCGCCTGGGCGGCAAGGCCCTCAACATCGGCTCGCTCAGCCCGCAGCGCAGCGTGCGCGAGCGCATCGCGCTCGTCCCCGCCGACCGTCACGTGCTCGGCCTGGGCGAGCAGCTCGAACTGTGGGAGAACATCGTCATGCTCGTCGAGGACGAGCATTACCGGGGTGGCGTCTTCCATCGCGGCGAGCTGGTGAGCCTGGCGCGCGAGGCCATCGACCGGTTCGAGATCCGGCCGCCGCAGGCGCACGCCGTCACCGCGACATTCTCCGGCGGCAACCAGCAGAAGGCCCTGCTGGCCAAGTGGCTGATCGCCCGGCCGCGGCTGCTGCTGCTGCACGAGCCGACGCAGGGAGTGGACGTCGGCGCCCGCAAGGACATCTACCGGTTCGTCAAGTCGGCCGCCGCCTTGAGCCAGATGGCGGTGCTGTGGGTGACGACGGACTTCGGCGAGCTCGCCGAAGTCTGCGACCGGGTCATCGTCTTGTCGGAAGGACGGCCGGTCGCCACGCTCACCGGCGAAGGACTGAGCGACGACGCAATCACTACCGCCGCGTTGCGGCAGATCAGGGAGGCCAGATGAGCGCCCCGCACGGAGCGGCCGCTCCGCCCGAAGCCGGCCGCCAGGAGGAGCCGCCGCGGCGCGCCGGGCGGTCGGCGGTCCGGCGCCTGGGGCTGTCGCGCTACACGATCGTCATCGTGTTCGCCGCCATGGTCATCGCGTTCGGGATAGACATACCCTCGACCTTCTTGTCGATCGGCAACCTGTCCAACATCCTCGGCTCCCAGGCGGTGCTGTTCATCCTGGTGATGGCCGTGCTGCTGCCGACGATCATGGGCGACTTCGTCGACTTGTCGCTCGGCTCCTCACTGGGCCTGTCCGCGATGACCCTGGCCGTGGTCAACGTGCAGCACGGGACTAACGTGATCCTCGCGTGCCTGGCCGGAATCGGCGCGGCGCTCGTGGTCGGCCTGGTCAACGTCGTCTTCGTGGTGTACTTCGACAACGATCCGTTCATCGTGACGCTCGGCACGATGACGATCGTGCAGGGAGTCATCTACATCATCTCCGGGAACAACAGCGTCGGGATCGTCTCAACGAACCTGTCGGACTGGGTATTCAACAACGACTTCCTGTCGATCCCGCTGGAGTTCTATTACGGCCTGGCCATCTTCCTCGTCGTCTGGTACGTGCTCAGCTTCACCCCGGTCGGGCAGAAGGCGCTGGTGATCGGGCAGTCGCGCGAGGTGGCCCGGCTGACCGGCGTGCGTGTGAACCGCCAGCGAGCCTGGGCCTTCATCCTCGGGGCGGGCATCGCCGGCATCGCGGGGATCGCCTACGCGGGCACTAACGGGACTGTCGACCCGCCGGCTGGCAGCACGCTGATCCTGCCGGCCTTCGCGGCGGTCTTCCTCGGGGCGACCCAGATCAAGCCTGGCCGCATCAACGCGCTCGGCGCCCTGATCGCGGTCTACTTCCTGGCCACCGGTACCGCCGGGCTGCAGCTGCTCGGCACGCAAAGCTACTACCAGCAGATCTTCTACGGCGTCGCCCTGGTCGCGGCGGTCACGATCCCGAAGGCCAACCGCGACCGCATCTTCAAGAAGAAGCGGTCCGCCTGACCGCGGGCAAGGGAGGTAGCACGTGACCGTCATCGAGGACCTGTTCAGCGTCCGGGGCAAGGTCGCCCTGGTCACCGGGGCGGCGTCCGGCCTCGGGCACGCGTTCGCGGCGATCTTGGCCGACGCCGGGGCGCACGTGGTCGTGGCCGACGTGGACCAGTTCGGCGCGGAGAAGGTCGCCGCCGAGCTGGGGTCGGCGTCGGCGGCGGTCCTCGACGTCGCCGACCGGGCTGCGGTGGACGCGCTCGCGGACCAGGTCGTCGCCGAGCACGGGCACCTGGACATCGCGTTCGCCAACGCCGGCGTGGCGCGCGGCACCCCGCCGCTGGTCGCCTCGGGCGTGGTCGATGAGTTCGGCCTGGACGACTACAACGCCCTGATCGACGTGAACCTGCACGGCGTCGTCTACACGATCCGCGCGGCGGCCCGGCACATGAGGAGGCAGCAGTCGGGCTCGATCGTGGCGACCGCGTCAACCGCCGGGATGCGCAACGACCCGTTCGTGCCGTACTCCTACGCGATCGCCAAGGCCGGGGTGATCAACCTCGTCAAGCAGGCCGCCCACGACCTGGCCCGCTGGAACGTGCGGGTGAACGCGATCTCGCCCGGCCCGTTCAAGACCAGCATCGGCGGCAAGGGTCCCACGAGCGCCGCGGCCGAGGACCGCTGGAACGCCGTCATCCCGCTGGGCCGGATGGGCGACCCGAAGGAGATCCGCGGCCTGGCGTTGCTGCTGGCCAGTGACGCGGGCAGCTTCATGACCGGCGGCGTCTACCCTATCGACGGCGGCGCCCTGCTGCAGGGGCCGTCCCTGCCGGCGGTGGAGTAGCGGGGCGACGCCAGTACTGAGGCCCCATCAGGCGAGCGCGGCCCAGAACGCGGTGGTGCTGAGCGCGTTGCTGGCCATCGCGATCGAGGCGGGGAGCGTGGCCTGGCCGGCGGCGTTGGTCGCGAACCTGGCCGCGCTGGCGGGCAGGCCCGCGTTGACCGCGCTGGGGCCCTGCGCGCTGGCCCGGCCGAAGGCGGGCCGGGCCGGGCCGTTGGCCAGCAGCGCCACGTAGGCCCAGCCTTGCTGGACGTAATGCGAGCCGCTCCCGGCCAGCGTCATCGCGTGCAGGCCCGGCGACGTCCACGCCAGGCTCTGGTCGGCGGTCTGGGCGATGAGGACGCCGCCGGCGGAGTACAGCCCGGCGAAGTTCCGGCCGGCGGCCAGCCCGGACCCGGGGGTCACCACCTCGACGAGGATGCTGGCGACGGGCCCGGCGGTGTAGACGGGCACCTTGACCAGGTACAGCACGCCGGCCGCGGGGACGGCGGAGGCGGTCTGCAGCACCGGGTCATAGGCCCAGCCCCGCAGGCCCTGGTCCTGCGCGGACGGATCGGGCTGGGACGGCGCCGGGAGGTTCAGCGTCTGCGCCGACGTGGCCACCGTCGCCGTCAGCAGGCCGGGGGCCACCAGGAGCTTCCCCTTGCCGTCCCAGTTGACCGGGCGGCCGCCGGCCGCGCAGGCGATGTACCCGCCGTTGACCGACACGAAGGCCGAGCTGGCCACGGTCAGGCCGTAGTACGGGGAGTCCGCCCCGGTGCTCTGGTCGCCCTGGCGGGCGGTCACCGTGGAGCCGTCGATCACCACGGGAAGGGCGGAGTTGACCACCTTGATGCCGCTGTAGCCGCCGCCGGCGGCGTTGTTGTAGCCGTCCCGGCGGAACTCGCACCCGTTGAGCTGGATGCACCCGTTGCCGGTCACGCCGCTGACCACGAACCCGTCGCCGCTGTTGCGATCGGTGGTGCACTGGGTGAAGCTGGTGCCGCCCCAGGTGCCCGTCATTGTGAGCTTGAACCCCGCTCCGGCGCTGCCGGTGCCGTCCTCGGCGCGGCAGGCGGTGAACGTGGTGCTGGTGGCCTTCTTGATCGCCCACCCGTGCGTGGCGTGCCCGGCCGACAGGCAGTTGGTGAACCACGAGTCGGCCGTGGTGACGTCGAACCCGGATCCGGTGCCGGTGCTGTACCCGGCGCGGAAGACTCCGACCTGCCGCATGACGACCGTCCCGCCGTTGACCACGATGCCCGAGCCCGGCGTGACGCCGACGACGACGTTCTCCAGCACCGGGCCGCTGCCGCTGGTGCCGCCGGTCAGGCGGATGCCCGCGGTCGTGCCCGCGGGCAGGGCAGACCCGTGGATGGCGAGGTCGCGAATCGAGAAGTCCGGCTGGCCGCCATCGTCGATCATCGCCGCGCCGGTGAACCCGCTGGCGGCGTCGATGATGGCGGCGTTGATGCCCGCGCTCTCGAAGCCGGCGTTGACGGAGTGGCTGCCCTGCAACCGGACGCCGGCCCCGGAGATGAGCAGCGGCGCGGAGACGGCGTACTTCCCGGCCGGGACGTACACCACGCCGCCCGGCGGGCACGCGGCGATGGCGGCCTGGATCGCGGCGGTGGAGTCCTTGGCGCCGGCCGGGTCGGCGCCGTACTGGTCAACGACGTTGAGCCAGTCCGTGGGGCCACCGCCGGCCGCGGCCTGGGCCTTGGGTGATGACTGGCCGGGCAGGAGGTCGGCGAAGGCCGCCACTCCCGCCGCGCCGGCGACCGCCGCGGTGATCAGCCTGCGACGCCCCGCGCGCTCGGCGTCAGAGAACCCGCGTGCCACGGCACCCCCATGCGTTAGTAACAATCAGTGACTGAATCGTAACTGATATGGGGCGGGCGGGGACGTCAGGCGGCGTATTCGGCGTCGCCGACGAAGGCCTCCCACAGGCCGGCGTACACCCCGCCGTGCGCCAGCAGTTCCTCGTGGGTGCCCACCTCGGCGACCTGGCCGTGGTCCATGACGACGATCCGGTCGGCCCGGGCCGCCGTGGTCAGCCGGTGGGCCACCACGATGGTGGTCCGCGACGAGGTCAGCTGCCGCGTGGCCCGGGTCACCAGGGCCTCCGAGGCCAGGTCGAGCGCCGCCGTGGCCTCATCGAGCAGCAGGATGTCGGGGTTGGCCAGGTGCGCCCGGGCCAGCGCGACGAGTTGCCGCTGGCCGGCCGACAGGCTCCGGCCCCGCTCGCCGACCGGGTGGCCGTACCCGCCGGGCAGGCGGGCGATCATGTCATCGGCGCCCACCGCCCGCGCGGCCGCCTCGATCTCGGCGGGCGTCGCCGACGGCCGCGTATAGGCGATATTGTCGGCGACCGTCCCGCTGAACAGGTAGGACTCTTGCGGCACGACGCCAAGCCGGTGCCGGAAGGCGGTGAGGTCATACGCGCGCACGTCCACCCCGTCGACCAGCACCGCGCCGCCGGTGACGTCGTAGAACCGGGCGATGAGCTTGACGATGGTGGACTTGCCCGCGCCGGTCTGCCCGACCAGCGCCACGGTCTCGCCCGGCGCGACGGTGAACGACACGTCCGACAGCACGTCCTTGCGGGCGGTACGGGGGGTCGCGCCCCCGGGAGACTCGCGGGGGGTACGGGGGGTCGCGCCCCCGGGAGACTCGCGGGGGGTACGGGGGGTCGCGCCCCCGGGAGACAGCAGCCCACCTCCGTAGCTGAACCGCACGTTCCGCAGCTCGATCCGCCCGGAGAGCCCGTCACCGGGCACCGGGGATGGCGCGTCCGCGAGCGGCACCGACGTGGTCAGCCGCAGCAGCTCACCGATCCGCGACAGCCCGACCGCGGCCTGCTGGTAGCCGTCGAACACCTGCGAGAGCTGCTGGATCGGCGCGAACACCATGTCGATGTACAGCAGGTAGGCGATGAGCGCGCCGGTCGTCAGCGCCCCCGAGCGCACTTGTCCCACTGCGAGCAGCAGCACTACCGTGCCGGCGACCGTGGACAGCGTCTGCACGAACGGGAAGTACAGCGAGATGTACTTCTGCGCCCGCATCCGTGACTCCCGGTAGGAGAACGAGCGATCGGCGAACCGTGCCCGGTTCTCGCCCTCCCGGCGGAATGCCTGGGTCACCCGCAGCCCGGCCACGTTCTCGGCCAGGTCGGCGTTGACGACCGACACCCGTTCCCTGGCCTCGTTGTAGGCGCGGGAGGCCTTGGCCCGGAAGATCACGGTGGCGACGATCAGCACCGGCACGATCGACAAGACGAACAGCCCCAGCCGCACGTTGATGATCAGCATCGCGATCAGCACGCCGAAGAACGTCAGCAGCGAGCTGATCATGGTCACCAGGCCGGTCTGCAAGAACGAGGACAGCGCGTCCACGTCCGATGTCATGCGGGTCATGATCCGGCCCGACAGCTCGCGCTCGTAGTAGTCCAGCCCGAGCCGCTGCAGCTGGGCGAAGATCTTCACCCGCAATGTGAACAGCAGCCGCTCCCCGTTGCGCCCCACGACCAGGACCTCGGCCATGTTGACCAGCCAGTCGGCGGCCACGATGCCCAGCCCGGCCAGCGTGATCAGCAGCACCACCGACAGCGCCTTGCCCTGCACGCCGTGGTCGATGCCGCCGCGCACCAGGGCCGGCAGCGCCAGGTTCGCCGCGGTGTCCAGGCCGTCGAGGATCAGCCCGGCGACCAGCGCGACCATCAGCGGCTTGAGCAGCTTGCGCAGCGTGAAGCGCTGGTCGGCGGCCCGGGCCTGGGCGATGTCCACCCCTGGCTTGTCGCTGGCCGCCGGCAGCGCCTCCACCGCCGCGAGCAGCTCCGGGCTGGGCGGGATACTGCCGATCATCCCGTCCATGGGGCCGCCCCGCCCGGTGGACGTCGCCGCCCGCGTCCCGTTCCACCGGGCGGCCGGCGCGCTCGCCCCGCTCTTGCCGTTGGCGCCGTCCGCGCCGTGCGCGCGGTCCGCGCGGTTCGCGCCGTTCGCGCCGGCCAGGGGCGCCGACGCCGGCGGCGCGACTCGGGCGGGGGACAGGACGTCTCCGGCGTCGATGCCCTCGGCGTCGTCGCCGGGGCCTGAGATGAGCATGGTGTACAGCGCGCAGCGGCGGCCGAGCTCCGCATGGGTGCCGATGTCGGCGACCCGGCCTTCGCGGTCGAGCACCGCGATCCGGTCGGCCAGGTTCAGGGTGGACCGCCGGTGGGCGATCAGCAGCGTGGTCCGCCCCTGCATGACCCGGTGCAAGGTGGCGTGGATCTCCGCCTCGATCCGAGGGTCGACCGCCGAGGTCGCGTCATCGAGCAGCAGCAGCCGCGGGTTCGTGATCAGCGCGCGGGCCAGCGCGACCCGCTGGCGCTGCCCGCCCGACAGCGTCAGCCCCTGCTCGCCGACGACCGTGTCGTAGCCGTCGGGCAGCGCGCGGATGAACTCATCGGCCTCGGCGGCCCTGGCCGCCGCGACCACCTGCGAGTGCGTCGCGCCGGGGCGGCCGTAGGCGATGTTGGCGGCGACGGTGTCGGAGAACAGGAAGCTGTCCTCCATGACCATGCCGATCGCCATGCGCAGCGATTCTTGCGTCACGTCGCGCACATCGTGCCCGCCGATACGGACGGCACCGCCGCGCACGTCATAGAACCGGGGGAGCAGCAGCGACAGCGTCGACTTCCCGGACCCGGACGCGCCGATCACGGCGACGGTCTCTCCCGGCTGGACCCGCAGTGACAGGCCGCGCAGGACCGGCTGGGAGGCGACGTAGCCGAACTTCACGTCATCGAAGTCGATCCCGTTGGCGTCGGCCGGCAGCTCGATCGCGTCGGGCTTGTCAGTGATCACCGGGCGGGAGTCGATGACCTCCAGGACGCGGATCACGCTGGCCCTGGCCTCCTGGCCCATGGTCACGAAGCCGGTCAGCACCCGGACCGGGCCGGTGAGCTGCGCCAGGTAGGAGGAGAAGGCCAGGAAGGTGCCGAGGGTCACGTGGCCGTTGATCGCCAGCCAGCCGCCGAGGGCCAGCACGCCGAGCATGCCCAGCAGCGGGACCGCGGTCAGCGCCGGGTTGTACCGGGCGGTCAGCCGGATGGTGCGCAACCGGGAGGCGAACAGCCCCTCGCTGGCGGCCTCCAGCCGCCGCATCTCCTGCTCCTCCTGACCGAAGCCCTTGATCACCCGGACCCCGCCGATGGCCTCCTCGACGATCCCGGCGACCTCGCCGACCTGCTGCTGGGCGTGCCAGCTGGCCGGGAACAGCCTCTTGCGGGACGCGCGGGCGATCACCCACAGGGCGGGTGCGACGGCGGCCGCGACCAGGGTCAGCGGCGGCGACAGCGTGACCATGATGACCAGCGAGAAGACGAACAGCACAATGCTGCCCAACGACAGCGGCACCATCTGCAAGGTGCCCTGCACCATGTTGAGGTCGGAGATCGAGCGGCCCACCAGCTGGCCGGTGTGGATCTCGTCTTGCCGGGCGCCATCTAGCCGCGACAGGGAGTCGAACAGCTCGGTGCGCATCTCGTGCTGCACGTCCAGCGCGATGCGCCCACCCCAGAACCGGCGCATGAAGACTCCGCCGAAGTTGGCCGCCGCTGCGATAAGCAGCCCGATGACCAGCGGCGCGATCGAATCGCGGCGCGTCACGATCACGTTGTCGATCACGTCTCGCTGCAGCAGCGGGATCGTCAGCGCCGCGAACGTCGCCAGCAGCGTCCCGCCCATCGAGATGAGCACCGCCCGCGGATGCCGCCAGCAGTACCGCGCCATCCGCCGCACCCAGTGCCGTTCGCTGGAGTGCTGATCGCCGGCGGGCTGCCCGCCGGAGGGGCCAGCACCGTTGCCAGACTCAGTTACCCGCACGCCGCTGGTGTGCATGCTGATGTCAATCACCGTCCCCGTGAAGGATGAGCCTTGGCCACTCGTTACAGAACGCCGAGACCTGTAACATCCACCCCCGTTAAATCATTTCCGCTGTTAACGATCCCGGCCCGGCCCGCCGCCCTGACGGGGGACCCCGGCATTCGTGGCGAGCGCGCGCCCTCGCCACCCCCTCCCCCTCCTGCCCCCGCCCCTCCTGCCCCGTCCCCCTCCTGCCCCCGCCCCCTCCGGCCCCATCCCCGTCCCGCCCTCCTCGTCCCGCCTTCCGTCCCGCCTCCTCGCGCGAACCTCACCAGCCCCACCCGTTCACTCTGCGTACTGGCAAGCTGACGCCGCAAACACCCTCGATTTAGGTTCGCTGGTACGCAGAGTTCCGATTTGCCGGGTTTGCAAAGCGGCGACGCGGCGGATTCCACGGAACGAGCCGCCCGCATCCGGGCCGATGCGGCATCTGCCCCGGAACCGCTGGCGGGCATGTGCCGCAGCGCCGCGAATAGGACGGGCCGGTGCGGCATCTGCCCCGAAATGAGCCGGGTCCCGCCCGGGGCAATGCGGGGATTTGCCCAGGGACGGGCGGCGCGGTCAGCGGGGCGATGGCGGCTGAGCCACGGCACGGACTCCGGCTGGGGCGGGGCGCTGGCCCTCGCGCCCTGGTAAGTGCCGGGGCGCTGGCCCTTCCGGCCCGGTACGCCCGGCGGTCACTTGCCCTTCCGCCCCGCTAAGAGCGGGGCGGCGGCCCTCCTGACCCGGAATCATCGCGGGCCGCTGGCCCTCTAGCCACGAATCAGTTCCGTGGCGGGCGCGCAATTACCCCGGCAGGCGCTGAATCATCGAATATAGTATTGATTCAATTCGAGCTATTTCCAGCGTGAAGATGGCTGGCCATTTAGCGGTGGCGTCGCGGAAAACGCTCAAATGTCGGTGGGTACCGCTATGGTCTCGCCATGCGGTTCCTGCACACCTCTGATTGGCACCTGGGCCGTTCGCTGCACCGCGCTGACCTTCGGGCGGCGCAGGCCGCCTTCCTCGATCACCTCGTCGAGACCGCCCGCGCGGAGAAGGTCGACGCCGTACTGGTCTCCGGTGACGTCTACGACCGCGCGATCCCGCCGCTGGATGCCGTCGCGCTGTGCGAGGACGCCCTGATGCGACTGCGCGCGACCGGCGCCCGGGTGATCCTCATCAGCGGCAACCATGACTCGCCGAGGCGGCTGGGCTTCAGCAGCGCGCTCATCGACGCCGCCGGGGTGCACCTGCGCACCCGGCTGGCCTCCCGCGCCGACCCGGTATTGCTCGCCGACGACTACGGCCAGGTCGCCATTTACGGCATCCCCTATCTGGAGCCCGCCAACCCGGAGCCCGGCAACCCGGAGCCCGCCGGCCCGGAGCCCGGCAACCCGGAGCCCG
>JAICYD010000182.1 GCA_025934375.1 Streptosporangiaceae bacterium
GGGACTGGGACTGGTAGTTCGTCAGGACCAGCCAGCCGAGCAGGCACAGCGGGTAGGCGAAGTACCCGAAGCGGGTGGCGGGCGCGAGGAGGAACATGCCCGCGTAGCCGACCGCCAGGCGCCAGGCGACCGACTGGTGCGTCTGCGGGGGCCGAAGGAGGAGCCAGGCGGCGAACGCGACGGCGGCCACGCCCATCAGCGCGACCGCCGCGACGTGGCCGGCCGGGCCGAGCTCGGACAACAGGTGACCGGGCAGCGGGCTGGCGGCGGGCGTCTTGTGGTGCGTGAGGCCCAGCGGGAACGCCACGGTGTTCTGCACCAGGGAATCGGGCTGGGCCATCGCGTCCGGCGCCGCGAGCAAGGCCAGGAAGGCCGCCGTGCCGACGGTGGTCCCGACGAAGCCCGCCGCCGCCTTCGCCCTGTAGCGCATCCACAACATGACGGCGAAGACCGGCAAGACAGGCCATGCGGTGTACTTCATCGCGCAGGCGATCGCGACGGCCAGGCTCGCGCGGCCCACCCAGCCCCTGGAAACGCAGGCGAGGGCCACGCAGATCAGCGCGAGGACGGGCGGGTCGGTGATGCCGAGGGCCAGCGGGAACGCGATGACGGGGGAGGCAATCGCGATCGCGGTCAGCCGGATCACATGGTCGCGGCAGCTCGCGCATCCGCGCAACCCGTGCGGGGCCATGATGGCGAAGGCGATGAGGAGCAGCGCGAGCGTGGCCAGCGACGTCCAGACCCGCGGGTCGCCCGCGATCCCGTGTAGCCCAGCCGATCGCGGCAGCCCGAAGACCTCCATAACCGGCAGGTAGGGATTGTAGGACCGCCAGTCTTGCAGCTGGCTGGTGGGCAGGTACGGCGTGCCGTACTTGAGTACGTGCCCGGCCGCGCGTCCGATCACCTTGATCTCGGCGGTGTCTTGCTCCTGGGTCGCGAGCCAGGCGAACGGGGCGATGAGGGAGCCGGCGAGGGCCACGGTCAGCCCTGGCCACCAGCTCTTGCCGAAGCGCAGCAAGAGAGCCGAAAGGGCATAGCACCCGAACGCGAACACCGCCCAGGCGCGGTCCTCGTGCCCAGTGAAGGCTGCCACCGCGCCCGCGTAAATCGTGAAGGCCCCGAACCAGGCTGCCACGAGATGGCGGCCTGGCCAGGTCCCGTGCGCCGGGTGCACCTGACCGAATGCCCGTGCGCCCTTAGCCCCTGCCACCTAGACAGTATCCACGCTCTTCGGAGTAAATAGTCAGCCAACCCGGTAGTTGGCCCGGGGACGGCACCTCGCTGAGCGCCGCGCGGGACTAGGGGAGCTTCCAGTCGACAGGTGTCCCGCCATGTGCCTGGAGCAGCTCGTTTGCCCTGCTGAACGGGCGTGACCCGAAGAAATCCCCGTTGGCCACCATCGGGCTCGGGTGGGCGGACTCGATCTTCGGGACGCTGCCCAAAAGCGGCGCGAGATTACGGGCGTCGCGGCCCCACAAGATCGCGACGAGCGGGCTCCCTTGGTCGTTTCGCTGCGCGAGGGCCTTGATGGCCTGATCGGTGACCGCCTCCCAGCCCTTGCCGCGGTGCGAGCCGGGCTTGCCCGGCTGCACGGTGAGCACCCTGTTGAGCAGCAAGACCCCGTTCTCGGTCCAAGGCGTGAGGTCGCCGGTCGCCGGTCGCGGGTAGCCGAGGTCGGCCGAGTACTCCTTGAAGATGTTGAGCAGGCTGCCGGGCAGGCGCTTGACGGTGGGGGCGACCGAGAAGCTGAGGCCGATGGGATGGCCGGGCGTCGGGTACGGGTCCTGCCCGACGATCAGCACCCGGACCTCGTCGAATGGCTGCTTGAAAGCGCGCAGCACATTGTCCCCGCTTGGCAAGTACGTGCGTCCCTGGGCGATCTCCTCGCGCAGGTAGTCGCCCATCTGCGAGATCTGGCTAGCAACGGGCTCCAGGGCGCGCGCCCAGCCCGCCTCGACAACGTCGGAAAGGGGTCGATCGGCCATCCCGGAAGCCTATCGCCTCGCCGTAGCCGGAATCCTTTCGTTCGCGCCGGACCTCGTGCATGACCTGAGGATCGAAGGTGCCCCGGCGCCAGGGTCGCGCCGGGGCGAATCCGCCTGAATCGCCGTGATGGCATGGTACGTCAAGTCGTTAAGTCGACCCTGGTCGACGACATGCGAACCTCTGCGGTTCATCAGCAGCTGAGATGGCCTAGCGGCCGCGCGGTGGCCGGCGAAGGGCGATCGTTTCCGGCGTTGGGTAGTGGGAGCTGGTAAAAAGGGGTAACCTGCGCATGCTGGGCGTGGGATGTGCGGCGGGCGTTACAGTCCGTCGCCACAGGTGCTCCTCTTGGAGCCGGATACATGGAACGATGGGGCCCATGAAAGGACGTGTGCTAGTCGTCGATGACGACGCGGCGCTTGCCGAGATGCTCGGGATCGTGCTTCGAGGTGAAGGGTTCGAGCCAACCTTCGTGGACAACGGAGACAAGGCGATGGACGCTTTCCACGAGACGCGGCCCGACTTGGTGTTGCTTGACCTGATGCTGCCCGGGCTTGACGGCATTGACGTGTGCCGCCAGATCAGGAGCGAGTCAGGGGTCCCGATCGTCATGCTGACCGCGAAGACCGACACCGTCGACGTGGTCCTCGGGCTGGAATCCGGCGCGGACGACTACATCCACAAGCCGTTCAAGTCCAAGGAGCTGGTCGCCCGCATCCGGGCGCGCCTGCGGCGCACCGATGAGCCGGCGCCGGAGATGCTGCAGATCGGCGACGTCACCATCGACGTGGCGGGTCACTCGGTGAAGCGCGACGGTGAGGCGCTCAGCCTGACCCCGCTTGAGTTCGACCTGCTGGTCGCGCTCGCCCGCAAGCCCCGTCAGGTGTTCACCCGCGAGGTCCTGCTCGAGCAGGTGTGGGGATACCGGCACGCGGCCGATACCCGCCTAGTCAACGTGCATGTCCAGCGGTTGCGCGCCAAGATCGAGAAGGATCCGGAGCACCCGGAGATCGTCGTCACGGTGCGCGGCGTGGGGTACAAGGCCGGGCCTGGCTGATACTGGGATGGAACGGTCAGCGGTTACTCCCGACGCGGCCGGCCCTGCACGACCGACAAGCACTTCGAGCCCGTCAAGTCCTGCGCCCGCCGCCCCTTCAGGCGTGCCCGGCGCTGACGTGAGCGCGGGGGCCCTCAGCCCGGGCGCCAGCGACCAGGCTAGCGTGGGCGCCAGCTCGCACCGTGAATACCGTCGTGAGGCCTGGGAGATGGCCATGCGGCGCAACAAGGTGGTTCGCTGGTTCGTCTCCTGGCTACCGCACCGGGTCACGATCATCTTGCGGACGACCCTGCGCTGGGAGCACCTGGCCATCGCCAAGGCCGGGCGGCGCTGGCATCGTTCCCTGCAGCTGCGGGTCATCGGGACCACGCTCGTGATCTCCACCATGATGATCGCGGTGCTGGGCTTCTTCCTCACCTATCAAATCGCCGACGGACTACTGGCCAACGCCGAGAACGCCGCGCACGCCCAGGCGGTGACGGGGCTGAACCAGGCCCGCTCATTGCCAGACCTCAACGTGGCGCCGACGAGCAACTCCGTCTCCGAGCAGTTCATGCTGACCGTGGGCTCCACCTTGCAGCAGCAGACCGGCGTCGGTGACACCAACTACTACGTCATGGTCGGCCTGCGGTCGAACTACCGCACGTTCAACCCCGGGGTCAGCCCGACCGTGAGCAGCAGCTCGCTGCCCCCCGCGCTGGTCAAGGCCGTGGAGAAGGAGCAGCTGGCTACTTCGGCGGCGGGCGGCGGTGACAACCGGCTCTACTACACGCCGACGACGCTGACGTTCACGACCAGCGGCCAGCCCAGCGTGCCCGCACTCGCGGTCGGCACGCCGCTTGGCAATTACTACGAGCTGTACTTCATCTTCCCGCTGGAGGCGGAGCAGCAGTCGCTGCACATCGTGCAGACCACGCTCATCGGGGCTGGCCTGGCGCTCATCGCGCTCCTCGCCGCGATCGCCTCCCTGGTCACCCGCTGGGTCGTGGTCCCCGTCCGGCACGCGGCACAAGCTGCCCAGCGGCTGCGCGCGGGTCACCTGGGGGAGCGCATGACGGTGGGCGGCGCCGACGACCTCGGCGCGCTGGCGACCTCCTTCAACGAGATGGCCGCCACCCTCCAGGGCCAGCTGCGCGAGCTGGAGGAGCTGTCCAAGGCGCAGCGGCAGTTCGTCTCCGACGTATCGCACGAGCTGCGCACCCCGATGACGACGATCCGGATGGCGGCCGAGATCTTGTTCGACGCCCGTGAAGGCCTGGACGCCGCCGCCGCCCGCAGCGCCGAGCTGCTGCAAAGCCAGATCGAGCGGTTCGAGGTCCTGCTCGTGGACCTGCTGGAGATCAGCAGGCACGACGCCAACGTCGCCACGCTCGACGCCGAGCCGACCGACATCTGCGACCTGGCCCGGCGCAGCGCCGACGACGCGCAGCAGCTCGCCGAGCGGCGCGGCTGCCGGATCGAGTTCCGGCTGCCCGCCGAGCCGTGCGTCGCCGAGGTGGACAAGCGAAGGGTCGACCGCATCCTGCGCAACCTGCTGGTCAACGCGGTCGAGCACGGCGAGGGCAAGGACGTCTACGTGACCGTCGCCGGCGACCGTGACACGGTCGCGGTGGCCGTCCGCGACCACGGCGTCGGGCTCGCGTCCGGGGAGGAGCAGCTGGTCTTCGAGCGGTTCTGGCGGGCCGACCCGGCGCGGGCGCGCACCACCGGCGGCACCGGGCTGGGCCTGGCGATCGCCCTGGAGGACGCGCACCTGCACGGCGGCTGGCTGCAGGCCTGGGGGGAGCGGGGCCGTGGCTCGGTCTTCCGGCTCACCGTCCCGCGGTTCGCCGGCCAGCCCATCGCCGGGTCGCCACTGCCGCTTGGCCCCGATGAGGCCGACATGCTCACGTCCGCGATGGAAGCCGGCCTCGTCCCCGGGACCGGCCATGCGTAGCCGCGGGTCGCGGCGGGTCGCGGCCGCGCTGGGGGCGGCCGCCGTGCTGGCCGTCACGGCCGGCTGCGTGTCGATGCCGACCGGTGGCCCCGTCCTGCCGTATGCCGTCTCCTCGAGCGGCAACGGGCAGGCGCAGCCGTACATGCAGATCATTCCGCGGGCGCCGTTCCACGGTGAGTCGCCGACCGACATCGTGCTCGGCTTCGTCGCCGCGAACGTGAGCTTCGTCGGAAAGCAGCGGGTCGCCCGGGAGTACCTCACCCCGGCCGCCAGCCACGAGTGGCAGCCCGGCTGGTCGGCGACCGTGTTCGGCGGCAGCGGGCCGACGATCAAGCGCCGGGTCGCGAGTGTCATCCCGTCCGGTGGAAATGACAAGCTCAGCGGGACTGCCACCCCCAGCCCCTCCCGCCGGCCCTCGGCCGCGTCCCCCCGCGCCGACGCCAATACCCGGTACACCATCACCGTCGGCGGCAAGGTGGACGCCAGGCTCACCAGCACCGGTACTCCCTACGCGGTCGCCCGGCCGAAGCCCATAGGGCAGACGTACTCCTTTGACGTGGTCATGTACAACGGCGAGTGGCGGATATCCCGCGCCCCCAACACGCTGCTGCTGACTCACCCGGAGTTCGAGGCCGATTACCAGCTGCGCAACCTGTACTTCTTTGACCCTGGCCTCCAGCACCTGGTCCCCGACCCCGTCTACGTCCCGTTGCAGGCCACTCAGGAGGACCTCGTCAACGGCCTGGTGCAGGACCTGATCACCCAGCCCGCCGACTGGCTGGCCAACGGCGCCTCGCAGACCGCCTTCCCCAAGGGGACCCGCCAGATCGGCAAGGTCACCGTCGACGGCGGGACCGCCTCGGTCAACCTGGGCGGTGCTATCGCGCGCGCGCCGACCGCGGTGAAGGAACAAGTCTCCGCCCAGCTGCTGTCGACACTCAAAGGCGCCGGCCAGGGAGCCCAGGAGGTCAAGTCCGTCGCGCTGTACGTCAACGGCAGCCAGTTCATCCCCCCGGACGCCCAGGGCAACCCCGTCCAGGGCATCCAGTCGCCGGCCTACCGGGCATACCAGCCGCTCAACGGCTCGCCGGGCAAGGACTTCTACTACATCGACTCGCATGGGGAGTTGCTGCACCAGGGCGGGCTCGGCGCCAAGCCCGTCCCGGTCGCCCGCATCGGCACCGGGAACCGGGCACTGGCGGTGTCCCCGGACGAGCAGTACTTCGCGGTACTCCGCGACGGGGCGGTCTACACCGCCGTGATGGGCAGCGACAAGCTGAGCCTGCGCAACGCGGGCGCCGGGTTCACCTCGCTGAGCTGGGATCTCAACGACAACCTGTGGGCCGCTGGCCCCACGAACGTCGTCATGCTGACCGCCACCCCCAAGCCGAACGGGGGACCGCTCCAAGTGGTCGTCGCCACGTACCCGAGTGACACCTGCCCGGGCACCACTGGCGCGATCACCCAACTGCGGGTCGCCCCCGACGGCGTTCGGGTCGCGCTGGTCATCTCCGGGCAGCAGCCGATGCTCGCGTTCGGGGCGATCGTGACGCAAGACCAGTCCCGGGCGGGCCAGCAGCAGGCCCCGGTGCGCGTCAGCCTGTCACCGTTCTACGTCTGCGGGACGATGGCGGCGGCATTCCGCTCGCTGTCTTGGTACGGCTCCGACAACGTCGTCGCGCTGGGGCAAGACAGCACCACGCTCACCGAGTACCCGGTGAACGGCGGCACGCCGACGCCCATCCCCGGCAAGGGTGGCGTCCTGTCGGTCACCGCGCGGTGGCGGGCCGGCCTGATCGCGAGCACCGCCAACGCGATGTTTATCGACCCCAGCGCAACCGGCGCCTGGAACCCCGCCGGCGCGGGCCTATCCCCGGCTTATCCAGGGTAAACGCGCCCTCGCGGTGCCCCGCTTCATCGATCCCGCTGAGGGATTGCTGCACCAATGTAACGACTTGGTGTGCGTGTCCCCCCTGACATTTGGGCCGGATAGAGCTAGCGTTCATCCATGGCACTCGCCCGGGTCCGTGGTTGCGCCGGGCTGGTCCTGCCGACAGCGGCGGGATCCAGCTGGCAAGCCGATGCCAGCCGCAGGCAAAACGGCCCACGTAAGGCGACTTCTCGTCGACTGATCACGGTGCGGCTTAGAGGTAAGTCCTGCCCGGACGGGGGACACAGAGTCCCCCGGGAATGGAGAAGGGCAGTAGTGGCCATGGAAGGCCGCGAACCCCTCAGCAGGCGGATGTGGGGACGAAGACCAGGTCGGCCGGGCGAGCGCCACTGGTCATCAGCCGTTCATCGACAGCCTTAGGGGGAATCGAGATGGACATCACGTTCAAGGGTCGGCACACCACCGTTCCGGAACGATTCCGTAGGCATGCCACCGCGAAGCTAGCCAAGCTCGAGAAGCTTGACTCCAAGGCGATGCGGGTGGACGTAGAGGTTTCCCAGGAACGCAACCCGCGGCAGGCCGACCGCAGTGAACGGGTCGAGCTGACCATCAGATCGCGAGGCCCGGCGATCCGCGCAGAGGCGGCCGCGGACGACCGGTACGCGGCGCTCGATCTCGCCTTCGCGAAGCTGGAAGGGCGATTGCGCCGGGTGGCCGAGCGGCGCAAGGCACGCCGCTCGGAGATCTCCGTACGGTCCCCGGAGATTCTGGCGGCCGTAGGGGCGGCGGACACCGCGGAGGCCATGATGATGGACGCCGCGGCCCTGGACGACACGATGACCGGCTTCAGCGGCGGCGATGCGCCCAGCCGGGCCACGGTCAACGGCAGGCGCGAGCACGTGCTGCCCCTCCCGGGCCTGTCCCGCGAGGACGCGGACGAGCCGGACGAGGCCATGATGGACTCCAGCCTGGCGGGCGTGGTCCCGATCCAGATGGAGGGGGACGGCCCCCTTGTCGTCCGGGAAAAGGTCCACCTCTCGCGCCCGATGACGATCGACCAGGCGCTCTTGGAGATGGAGCTCGTCGGGCACGACTTCTTCCTGTTCCACGACAGCGCCTGCGACAAGTTCAGCGTCGTCTACCGCCGGCGCGGCTACGACTACGGGGTGATCCGCCTGGTCGAAGCCTAGCCAGGATCGCGGCTCCACGGCTGCCCCGGCTCCCAGGCCGGGGCAGCCGCATGCCAAGACAGCGAGCGACCCCTCGCCGTTCGCGAGGCGAAGCGAGCCCGCTCCCCTGGGGGAGCGGGCTCGGCTCACCCAGGGCCGGTGGGTGAAAGGGGGACGGCGTGCCCCTTTGTTCGCGGGTGTGGGGGCTTGGGTCTGTAGCCCCCAGGCAAGCAGGGTCTGGGGGTTGTGTACCCCCAGGGAGCAGAACACCGTTACGTGAACGTGACCAGTCGCAGGTTTAACATGGCATCAAACGGGCCAGCCGGATTCACGGGTATCCAGGTAGCCGCTCCCGTCCCTTGCGCTAGGCGTCCCGCGCGGGTAATTCTGAACAGACACGTGCTTGGTCTTGCGCGCCCGCATGGGCGTGCGAGGTCGGGCGTGCGCGCGCGGTCTAGTGACTTGTCCTATCCTGTGCGTGAACTGCGATCGCAGCGGAAGGAGCGGCCGTGACCGATCGGCCCAGGACGACCCCAAGCGTCGGGACCAGTCCCCGGGGGTTCCAGGGGGCCACCCCACCCTCCCTGGGCAGACAGGGCCGGGGAGGCGAAGCGGGGGCGCCACCAGTGGGCCGGGCAGGCCGGGCAGCCGATGGCGGCCCGTCCAGGGCGCACGCCGCCGCCGAGCCGGAAGCGCCCGCCGGTGATTCCATCCGCGTGATGATCGCCGACGACCACGCGCTGTTCCGCCGCGGGCTGGAGATGGTCCTGGCTGAGGAGCCGGGCATCGAGATCGTGGGCCAGGCCTGTGACGGGGCCGAGGCCGTCCAGGTGGCCGCGGAGGCCGTGCCGGACGTGGTCTTGATGGACATCCGGATGCCCAAGACGACCGGCATCGAGGCGGCCCGGGCGATGAAGGAGGTCGCCCCCAGCGCCAAGATCGTTATCTTGACGATCAGCGACGAGGAGGAGGACCTCTTTGAGGCGATTCGCGCGGGCGCCAGCGGCTACCTGCTCAAGGACATCCCGCTTGACGAGGTGGCGGCGGCGGTCCGCTCGGTGCACGGCGGCCAGTCGCTGATCAACCCGTCGATGGCGGGCAAGCTGCTCACCGAGTTCGCCACGCTCGCCCGGCGGGACGCGGAGGAAGAGCCGTCCAAGCACGCCCCCGCGCCGAAGCTCACCGAGCGCGAGATGGAGGTCCTGCGCCTGGTGGCGCGCGGCATGAACAACCGCGACATCGCCAAGGAGCTGTTCATCTCCGAGAACACGGTGAAGAACCACGTCCGTAACATCCTGGAGAAACTCCAGATCCACTCACGGATGGAAGCGGTCATGATCGCCGTCCGCGAAAAGCTCATCGAGATCAGCTGACGGTGTCTTCTGGGGATACGCGGTAATCCCAGCCAACCCCCAGGCCCCGCTAGCGCCGCCTGCGCCCGCACGGCCGCGGCGTGCCTGCGCACGGGCCGGGTCGATGGCGCCTCCGCCACGGTGCGCGGCCTGCGCGGACCGGGGCGCTGGCCCCTCCGCCCCGGATAGTGCCGGGGCTTTTGCCCTTCAGGCACGGAACGCCTGGCGGTCGATGGCCCCCCAGACACGGATAGAACAGGTCGATGGCCACCGAGACCCCGAATCGCTTCGGGTCGGTGGCCCTTGAGCCACGGAACGAGGTCGGCTCGATGGCGCCAGCGCCCTCGGATCGGCTGGCGCGGCAGAGCACCGCCACAGGTGCTCTAGCCGACGATGGGCGACAGCTCCGCCGCAAGCCGGGGGCCAAGGCCGGCCGGCTCGACGCGCTCGACGGCGACGTTGTCGCAGCCGACCCAGGTCGCGGCTTCGGCCAGGGCGCGGGCCATTGGAGCGGCGGCGGATGGCTTGTCCAGGGTGACCTGGCGGGCTACCAGCGTCTTGCCGCTGCGGGCCGGGTCAACCCGGCCAGCTAGGAGCCCGCCCGCCAGCAGGGGCATCGCGAAATAGCCGTGAACCCGCTTTTCCCTGGGGACGTATGCCTCGAGCGAATGCTCGAAGCCGAACATGCGCAGGGTTCGCTTCCGGTCCCAGACCAGCGGGTCGAATGGAGATAGCAGCGTCGTCCGGTGCGTTCCCCGCCCGCCCGCGTCCAGCCAGGCCAGGGCGTCCGGGTCCGCCCACGCCCGCAGCGCCTTCCCGCGCGGGGAGGGGCCGGCCAGCCGGCCGGTGACGATGGTGACCGGGGTCAGGCCCGCCGCGACCGCCGCCTCGTCGAGGAGGGCAGGCTGGCCGGCTCGCAGCCCGGAGCCGTTGAGCCGGTGGTAGTCGGTGAGGTCGGCGTGCGTGGCCACTCCCAGGGCGCGCGCCGCGACGCCGACGAGGTAGGCCAGGCACTCCGCGTCGGTTGGCTCAGCGTCGAGCAGCGGCTTGGGGATGACGCGCTCGGGCAGGTCGTAGATCCGCCGCCAGCCGGCCCGCCGCACGCAGACGGCGGTACCAGTGTCGAGCAGCCACTCGGCGGCGATCTTCACCTCTGACCAGTCCCACCAGGGTCCGCCTGCCTTCGCGCCGCCCAGCTGCGTGGCGTTCAGCGGGCCGTCGGTGCGCAGCCGGGCCAGCACCTCTTCACAGGACTGCAGGGAAACCTTGTGCCAGCGCTGGCCCTGCGCCCGGATCCCGCGCCTGCGGGCGGCGTAGTACGGCCAAGCCTCAAGAGGGATCACGCATGCCGCGTGCGCCCAGTACTCGAAGGCCACGGGCGTGGCTAGACCCCAGAACGCACGCTCCACCGCGTCCCGCCCGACTGCCCCGAGCCGCGCGTAAGGCACCAGCTCATGAGATCGCGCCAGGACGCTGATCGTGTCCAGCTGGACGGCCCCGAGCCGTCGCAGGACCCCAGCGACCCCGCCCCGCCGCGAGTCTGCCCCGATAAACCCTTGCGCACGCAGCGTAACCCGCCGCACTTCGTCAGGCGTCAGCACCCGCCCGGCGGGAACGATCTCCACCACGAGCAAAGCCTACCGACAAGCACCGACATTCACGGGCGAAAGCCGCCCCCGCCTGGACCGTTCCCGATCTAGTACCAGTCCTCGGACATGGTCTTGGCGGCCGCGAGGATCAGGGAGCCCACGATGACGATCCCGGCGCCGAGCCAGAACAGCCACCAGGTCGGGTGCGGGATGAAAGCGACTCCGCCGACGATGAACCCGACGCACACCATCGCGGTGCCGATCCACGAGATCTTGCGTCCGCTGAAGTGCTCGCCGTCGTGCGCCGCGCCGGCGACCGGCCGCGCCGCGGTGCCCCCTGGCCCCTCCACGGTGCCTGTTGTCGCTCGCTCAGCCACGACTCATCCTCCAACGATCAGATACGCCCATGCGGCTGTCATGAAAATACTCCAACCTTCCCGGGGGGTACACACCAACCCCCCAGGCCTCCCGCTCGCGCGGGTCGCCGTCCCGCAGATTCCGGCTCTCCGCTTTGGGTGTCAAACCCACCGAAAAGGCTCCGCGGACTCGGTTTAGCGGCGCGTCTCGCCTACCATGACATGCGAGGCGTGTAAGCCATCCGAATCCGCAAGGAGCACGACGCAAAGTGCCAACCATCCTAGACAGCATCCTCCGCGCCGGTGAGGGCAGGATCCTCCGCCAACTGGCCCGGATCAGCGAGCAGATCAACTCGGTCGAGGAAGATTTCGTCGCCATGACCGACGCTGATCTGCGGGCGATGACGGATGAGTTCCGGCAGCGGCACGCCGACGGTGAGTCCCTCGACGACCTGCTGCCCGAGGCCTTCGCCGCCGTCCGTGAAGCAGCCAAGCGCACGCTGGGCCAGCGCGCATTCGACGTTCAGCTCATGGGCGCCGCGGCCTTGCACAAGGGGAACATCGCCGAGATGCGCACCGGCGAGGGCAAGACGCTCACCGGCGTGTTCCCCGCCTACCTCAACGCGATCGCCGGCCAGGGCGTGCACGTCGTCACCACCAACGACTACCTGGCCAAGCGTGACTCCGAGTGGATGGGCCGGGTGCACCGCTTCCTCGGGCTGGAGGTCGGGGTCATCCTGGCTGAGATGACGCCCGCCGACCGCAAGGTCGCCTACGAGGCGGACGTAACCTACGGCACGAACAACGAGTTCGGCTTTGACTACCTGCGCGACAACATGGCCTGGTCGCTCGATGAGTGCGTGCAGCGCGGACACAACTTCGCGATCGTGGACGAGGTGGACTCGATCCTCGTCGACGA
>JAICYD010000214.1 GCA_025934375.1 Streptosporangiaceae bacterium
ATCGACGCCGCCAGCATTCTCAAGCCGATGCTCGCTCGGGGCGAGCTGCAGACCATCGGGGCCACCACGCTCGATGAGTACCGCAAGCACCTGGAGAAGGACGCCGCTCTCGAGCGCCGGTTCCAGCCGATCCAGGTCGCCGAGCCGACGATCGCGCACACCATTGAGATCCTCAAGGGCCTGCGGGACCGCTACGAGGCGCACCACCGGGTGTCCATCACCGACGGGGCGCTGGTCGCGGCCGCGCAGCTCGCCGACCGTTACATCAGCGACCGGTTCCTGCCGGACAAGGCGATCGACCTCATCGACGAGGCGGGCTCGCGGATGCGCATCCGCCGGATGACCGCGCCGCCGGACCTGCGGGAGTACGACGAGAAGATCGCCCAGGTCCGCAAGGAGAAGGAGTCGGCCATCGACTCCCAGGACTTCGAGAAGGCCGCTGCGCTGCGTGACAACGAGAAGCAGCTCCTGGCCAAGAAGGCCACCCGGGAGAAGGAGTGGAAGGCCGGCGACATGGATGTCGTCGCCGAGGTCAACGAGGAGCTCATCGCGGAGGTCCTCGCCACCGCCACCGGCATCCCGGTCTTCAAGCTCACCGAGGAAGAGTCCCAGCGGCTGCTGCGCATGGAAGATGAGCTGCACCGCCGGGTCATCGGGCAAAACGACGCGATCAGGGCGCTGTCCCAGGCCATCCGCCGCACGCGGGCCGGCCTTAAGGACCCCAAGCGCCCGGGCGGGTCGTTCATCTTCGCCGGGCCGTCCGGCGTCGGCAAGACCGAGCTGTCCAAGACGCTGGCGGAGTTCCTGTTCGGCGACGAGGACTCGCTGATCCAGCTGGACATGTCCGAGTACATGGAAAAGCACACGGTCTCCCGGCTGTTCGGCTCGCCGCCCGGATACGTGGGCTACGAGGAGGGCGGCCAGCTCACCGAGAAGGTGCGCCGCCGGCCGTTCAGCGTGGTCCTGTTCGACGAGATCGAAAAGGCCCACCCGGACATCTTCAACTCGCTGCTGCAGATCCTGGAAGACGGTCGCCTGACCGACGCGCAGGGCCGCACGGTGGACTTCAAGAACACCGTGATCATCATGACCACGAACCTGGGGACGCGCGACATCTCCAAGGGCGTGTCGGTCGGCTTCGCCCGCACGGGCGAGGCCCGCGGATCCTACGACCGGATGAAGTCGAAGGTCGGCGAGGAGCTCAAGCAGCACTTCCGGCCCGAGTTCCTCAACCGTGTCGATGACATCATCGTGTTCCACCAGCTGGCGCGCGAGGAGATCTTCTCCATCGTCGACCTGATGATCGCGAAGGTCGACGAGCGGATGAAGGACCGCGACATGGGCATCGAGCTGCGCGAGCCCGCCAAGGAGCTGCTGTCCAACCGCGGCTACGACCCGGTGCTCGGTGCCCGTCCGCTGCGCCGCACGATCCAGCGGGAGATCGAGGACTCGCTGTCCGAGAAGATCCTGTTCGGCGAGCTGCGGCCGGGCACGATCGTCATCGTGGACACCGAGGGCGAGGGCGAGGAGGCGAAGTTCACCTTCACTGGCGTCCCGAAGCCCGAGTCCGTCCCCGAGGCGACACCGGTCGGCGCCGTCGCCGCGGCCAGCGAGCCGCTGGTCGGCGGGGCGCCGGCCGCCGGGGGCAGCGCCGTCAGTGAAGGGCCCGGCACCGCCTCCGCGGCCGGGTAAAACCGTCGCCTAGCCAATGACGGGTGGCCCCTCCCGGTACCGGGAGGGGCCACCCGCGCTTGCGCGTAAGGTAGCTTGCTATGCCCCCGGCTTTGACTGAGCCAGTGCTGGAATGGTACGCGGCGCACGCTCGCGACCTCCCCTGGCGACAGCCCACCGCCACGCCCTGGTCGGTCCTGGTCAGCGAGATCATGCTCCAGCAGACGCCCGTCAGCCGGGTCATCCCGGCGCACGGCGCGTGGCTTGAGCGGTGGCCGACCCCGGCCGCCCTGGCCGCGGATGCCCCCGGCGAGGCGGTCCGGCAGTGGGGCAGGCTGGGGTATCCGCGGCGGGCGCTGCGCCTGCACGAGACCGCCCGCATCGTCACGCAGCGGCATGGCGGCGACATCCCCGCTGACCACGACGCGCTGCTCGCCCTGCCCGGGATCGGGGCCTACACGGCGGCGGCGGTCGCGGTCTTCGCGTTCGGCGGACGGCACCCCGTGCTCGACACCAACGTGCGGCGCGTGCTGGGCAGGCTCGCCAGCGGACGGCAGTTCCCGGGCACCCAGCCCTCCGCCGCCGAGTACCGGCTGGCCGCGGAATTGCTGCCTGTCAACCCGAAGATCGCCGCCCGCTGGTCGGTCGCGGTGATGGAGCTCGGGGCGCTTACCTGCACGGCGGCGCGCCCCCGGTGCGCGCAGTGCCCGGTCGCCGCGCAGTGCGCCTGGCTCGCCGCCGGCCAGCCGCCGTCCGCTGAGCGACGCCCCACCCAGCGGTACGAGGGAACGGACCGGCAGTGCCGCGGGCGCCTGCTGGCCCTGCTACGGGAATCGCCCGTGCCCGTCAGCCAGCAGCACCTGGACGTCGCGTGGCCAGACGCGGCCCAGCGCGCCCGCGCGCTCGATGGCCTGGTCGCCGATGGCCTGGTGGACCCCCTGCCCGACGGCCGCTTCGCCCTGCCAGCCCTCCCGCGCGGCTAAACCGGACCCGGGCTCGGCGGGTCTGCCCGGCTATCAGCGCCCGACCGATCATACTTTCCGCATGGATCCGATCGCTGACAGTGACCATCGAGGCCTGGAGGACACAGGGATTGACCCCCGGGCCGAGCGCGCGGAGCGTCGCGGGGGCCCCCTCGGCGGGTGCCGCTCCGGGAGGGTTCCCTGGACCGCCTGGGCCGGATTTGGCAGCAGCTGGCTGTCGGCCCCGGATTCCTACTGGCGGCGCCGGTTCCTCATCCTCGCGAGCGGGCTGGCGGTCCTGTGCATGATCACCTGGGGAGTATCGGACCTGCTAGGCCCCGCCCAGCCGATCGGGGAGGCCGGGGCCGCCCAGGCGGCCAACAAGCGCCTGACGCTTCCCCCAGCCGCCTATGGCCCGCCCTCGACCCCCTCGCCGGGCGCCGCGGCCAGTAGCACGGTGCCGCCCACCCCGATCCTGGATACCGCCTCCACGTCCGGGACGGCCGGCCCGGTGCCAGCCGGCTCAGCGTCGGCCACCTTGGCCTCGCCCGGACAGTCGCCATCGGCGGCGGGCATCGCCCCCGGCCAGTGCCCGCCGGCCAGCATCGTGCTCAGCTTGTTCAGCGCTCAGCCGAAGTACAGCCCCGCCCAGCAACCGCGGTTCACCGTCTACGTCGTGTCCACGGCGCCGGGTACCTGCCGGCTGCCCTACCAGCCCCCGTTCGCGCACGTGATCGTGACCCGCAATGGCGAAGTCGTCTGGGACTCCGCCTCCTGCCCCGCTACTGGCGTTACTAGCGATGCCCCCCAGAAGATGCCCCTGAGCGAGGGCGTGCCCACGGTGACGTCCTTGTCCTGGAACCGGAAGGCCACCAGCCCTGGCTGCGCGGGCTCCCTCCCGGCCGGCGCCTCCGGCACCTTCGACGTCGTGGCCATGGCCGGCGGCAAGTCCAGCCCAGTCGCCGCGATCACCTTGACCCGCAAGTAACGCGGCCCGGGTCCGTCAGTCGAGCAGGGCCGCCTGGACGGCCGCGTGCAGGTCCTCCACCTCGACGACCTCGATGGCGCCGCCGCTGGCCACCTTCAGCGTGCGGCCCGTGCTGCTCCGGCGGGACGCGGACGCCGCCGGAGCTTCCTTGGCCGCCTTTCCCGGAGCGGCCTTTCGCTCGCCCGGGGAGCCGCCGCCCGCCGGGACGATCGCCCGCCGGAATCCCATCCGCTCGGCCTCGGTGACCCGCCGGGGTGTCCCGGCCACCGGCCGCACCTCACCCGCCAGCCCGACCTCGCCGAACGCGATCACCCCCTGGGGTATCGCCAGGTTGGAGATCGAGCTGGCCATGGCCAGCGCGATGGCGAGGTCCACCGATGGTTCAGTCAGCCGCACGCCGCCGACGGTCGCCGCGAAGACGTCGGCCTTGCCGACCTTCACCCCCGCGCGCCGTTCGAGGACCGCCAAGACCATGCCCACCCGTGAGGCGTCCAGGCCCGAGGTGACGCGGCGCGGCACGTCCAGGTAGGAGGCTGCCACGAGCGCCTGCACCTCCGCCACCAGCGGGCGCTGGCCCTCCAGGGTGACGGTTACGCAGGTCCCGGGCACCGGCTCGTGATGCCGGGACAGGAACAAGCCGCTGGGGTCGGCCAGGCCGATCAGCCCGTACTCGCCGAGGTCGAAGCAGCCAACCTCGTCCGTGGGGCCATAGCGGTTCTTCATCGCCCGTACCATCCGCAGCCGGGAGTGCCGGTCGCCCTCGAACTGCAGTACCACGTCAACCAGGTGCTCCAGCGTGCGCGGCCCCGCCACCGATCCGTCCTTGGTGACGTGGCCGACCAGGATCGTCGGCAGTGCCCGCTCCTTGGCCACGGCGGTCAGCGCCGCCGAGACCTCGCGGACCTGCGTCACCCCGCCCGGCACGCCGTCCACGGTCGCGGCCGAGATCGTCTGCACCGAGTCGATGATCAGCAACCGGGGCTCCACTGCGGCGATGTGCGCGATGATCGCGTCGAGGTCGGTCTCCGCGGCCAGGTACAGGTTCTCGCTGATCGCCCCGATCCGGTCCGCGCGCAACCGCACCTGCGCGGCGGACTCCTCTCCGGTCACGTACAGCACCGGGTCCGAGGCCGCCACGAGCGCCCCCGCCTCGAGTAGCAACGTCGACTTGCCGACTCCAGGCTCACCCGCCAGCAGCAGGACGGCCCCCGGCACCAGCCCGCCGCCAAGGACCCTGTCCAGCTCGTCCATGCCGGTGGGCCTGGCGCTCGCGGCGGCGGCGTCGACCTTGCCGATCGGCACCGCGGGCGTGCTGACCGGCCCGCCACCGAGCCTTCCGGCGCCTGCCCCGCCGGCCACGTTCCCGCCATAGCCCGCGGCCCGGATGCCCGCCCGGACCAGCCGGGACGGCGCCGCCTCCTCTACCGTGCCCCAGGCTTGGCACTCGCCGCACCGGCCGGTCCACTTCAGGGACTGCCAGCCGCACTCCGTGCACCGGTACCCAGCCACCGACTTAGCCATGGAGGCACCCTACCGACCACCACCGACATTCGGTGTCTCCCTTCGCATCCGCGCCGTCACCTCCGGCGGCGGACGACGAGCACCACGGAGCTGCCCCGCGGCGGCGCTCAATTGATCCCGCGCTCAGGAACCCGAGCTGAAGGTGAAGATCTTCGCCGGGTCGATGCGGGCGCCGAGCCCGTCGATGCCATCCAGCCACTTCTCGAAGTCCGGCCCCTGCAGCGGCACGTAGTGATCGAGCATCGCCTGGCGCAACTGCGCGCCCTCGGGGCCGTTGAGCTCGAAAAGCCCGGCGCGGCCGTGCACCGTGACCGCGAGCTCCTCGCCCGGAAGGTGGGTCGCGCTCACGGCGGGCCGGGCCGCGAGGTGGCGCATCCGCACCGAGTCGCGGCCGGAGGAGAACCAGAACGTCCCGTGCAGGAAGTACCCGTCAACCGGTCCCGCCAGCGGCCGGCCATCGGCGGTCACCGTAGCCACCACGAGAAGCCGCATGCCTGTAAGCCGCGCGCACAGGTCCCGCGCGCTCAGGCGCCGCTCCTCGGTGATGATCCCCCGCAGGTGCGGGCCCGACGCGCTGGCGCTGTCATCCAGCACCCGCTGCAGCCGGTCAAGTTCCTCCGCGGTCTCCAGCACGTAACCGATTACACCACAAGCCCCGCAGGGTGGGGTGGCGCCGCGCTTCGGCATAAGCTGGTCAGCGTGCTAAAGCCGATCCCGGTCGCGCTGTCCACGTCGTCCGTGTACCCCGAGCGCACGCCAGACGCCTTCGAGATGGCCGCGCGCTTGGGCTACGACGGTGTCGAGATCATGGTCTACACCGACCCGGTCAGCCAGAGCGGCGACGCGCTGGCGCGGCTCATGGACTACCACCAGATTCCGGTGCTCGCCGTGCACACGCCCACCCTGTTGCTGACGCAGCTCGTCTGGGGTCGCGAGCCGTGGGGGAAGCTGCTCAAGGCCAAGGAACTGGCCGAGCGGCTCGGCGCCAAGACCGTTGTGGTCCACCCGCCATTTCGCTGGCAGCGGGACTACGTGCGCGGCTTCGAGGAAGGCATGAACCGGATCGCCCAGGAAACCGACGTGACCTTCGCGGTGGAGAACATGTTCCCGATCCGCGCCGGGACCACCGAGGTGTCCGGCTACGCCCCCCACTGGGATCCGGTGAAGCTGGACGTGCCCAGCGTCACGCTCGACCTGTCGCACACCGCCGCCTCCGGCTCGGACGCCATGGCGATGGCGAACGAGGTGAGCGGCCGGCTGGCCCACATCCACCTGGCCGACGGTAACGGGGCGGTACCCGGCCAGCCTGGCCTGGTCCCCGATGAGCACCTGGTGCCCGGACGGGGCCGCCAGCCGTGCGCGGAACTGCTGCGCGGCCTGGCCGCGACCGGTTACCAGGGCGTCATCGTCGCCGAGGTGAACACCCGGCGCGCCGCAAGCCGGGCCGAGCGACTCGGCGACCTCGCCGAGACCCTCGCGTTCGCCCGGGACCACCTCTCCGCGGTGACCACAGCATGATCAACGGCACAGCATGATCAACGGCACAGCATGATCCGGGAGGCAGCAGCATGACTTCCACCCTCATCACGGTCGCCGCGACCGGCGCGGAGGCCGACAAGGCCTCGGCGCCAGCCCTGCCGGTGACCCTGGACGAGCTGGCCCGGACCGCCGCCGAGTGCGAGAAGGCCGGCGCTGCGGTCATCCACGTGCACATCCGCGACGACGACGCCCAGCCCACGCTGGACGTTGGCCGCCTGAAGGACACGGTCGCCGCGCTGCGCGCCGCTAGTGACCTCATCGTCCAGCTTTCGACCGGGGGAGCGGTCACCGATCCCTTCGAGGCGCGGCTGGCCGTCCTGGACGCGCAGCCGGACGGTTGCTCGCTTACCTGCGGGACCGTCAACTTCGGCGACGACGTGTTCGCCAACCCCTGGGGCTTCATCAAGGACCTGTACCAGCTGACGCTGGAGCGCGGCGTCGTCCCCGAGTTCGAGCTGTTCGACTTCGGGCACATCGCGGCCATGCACCGGCTGCTCGCGGAGTTCGGGCCCCCGGTCGGCGGCCATGTGCACTGCGACCTGGTGATGGGCGTGCCCGGGGGAATGCCGGGCGACGTGGCCACGCTCGCCGCCGCCGTCGAGCGGCTCCCGGCCGGGGCCACCTGGTCGGCCACCGGCATCGGGCGGACCACCCTTCCGGTCATGTTCGGCGCGCTGGCCGCGGGCGGCCATCTGCGGGTCGGCATGGAGGACACGCTCACGTTCGCGCGCGGCCGTCCCGTCTCGGGCAACGCCGAACTGGTCCAGCGGGCCGCGGACGCCGCGACCCTGGCCCAGCGCCCGCCAATGACCCCCGCCGCAGCCCGCGAGTTCCTGGGAATCCCGCCCCGCTGACCACGCTAACCTTTCGCTAACCCGCGGCTAACCGAACGCTTGCTTTTGCAAGCGTGCTGGGTAGCATAGGGGCGTGAGCGCGGTTCTGATGCGTAGCCGCGCGGGAGGCAGAAGCAAGCATGAGTTGCCCTGTGTCAACCCCTTCGGGGTCAGGCGGTGGTTGGCTCCTGCTGTTTGAGGATTGCCTGGAGGCTGTTGTGGGTGGCGGGGTTGTAGGGGGCGTGGTCTTGCCAGCAGCGCCAGATGACGTGTGCCCAG
>JAICYD010000215.1 GCA_025934375.1 Streptosporangiaceae bacterium
CAGCGGCTGCGGATGACCGAGCTCGCGGACGCCACCAGCCAGTCCCGGAGCCGGCTCTCCCATCAGATCTCGCGGATGGAGAACCGCGGCCTGGTCCGGCGCGACGAGTGCGAGGGTGACAAGCGGGGCACGTTCGCCGTGCTGACCGGCGAGGGCATCGCGGCCATCGAGCGGGTCGCCCCTGACCACGTGGAGAACGTGCGGCGGCACTTCATCGACCGCCTCTCCCCTCGTCAGCTCGAGGAGATCAAGGACGCGTTCGGCCCGATCGTGGAGTATCTCCGGAAGATCCGCGACCGCGACTAGGGCGTGTTCCCGCCCTAGAACAGCACCGACATCAGGCGGCCGCTCTCCTTGAAGCCCACCCGCCGGTACGCCGCCCGGGCCGGGGCGTTGAAGTCGTTGACGTACAGCGACACCAGCGGCGCGATCGAGCGGGACGCCTCGACCACGACCGCGGCCATGCCGGGCGCGGCCAGGCCCTGGCCGCGGGACCGCGGCCGGACCCATACCCCCTGCACCTGGCAGACCTGCGGGGTGACCGCGCCGATCTCCGCCTTGAAGATCACCTCGCCGTCCTCGATGCGGGCGAAGGCCCGGCCGCTGCGGATGAGCTGCTCGAGCCGGGCCCGGTAGGACGCGCCGCCGTCGCCGGAGGTCGGCGAGACGCCGACCTCCTCGGTGAACATGGCCACGCAGGCGGGCCACAGGATGTCGATCTCGTCGGGCCTGACCCGCCGGACCAGCGGGTCGGGCGGCACCAGCGGCGGCCCGGGCGTGACCATGAGCGGCTGTACGGGGCGGACCTCCCTGGCCGGCCCCCAGTGCGGCCGCAGCAGGCCCCACAGCGGCTGGACCTCGGTGGCCGCGCCGACCACGGACGAGCACCGGCGGCCCTGCCGCAGCGCCCGGTCCGCGAACGCCACGACCGCGTCCGGGCTGGCGGCGACGGGGACCAGGTTGGCCCCGGAGTAGCACAGCGACTCAAGCCGGCCGCCGGCCAGGTGCCCCCACATCTGGGCGCCGAGGCGGCCGGGTTCGAGGCCGAGAGCGCGGATCCGCGAGCTGACGAAGACGTTCGCCACCGGATCGCGGTCGCAGATGGCCAGCACCGCGGCACGATCCCGCTCATCGAGCAGCCGGACCGAGGCTGACCACGGCGGCTTCACCCGCAACATAGCCCCAGCTTACACGGGGCAATAGCACAAGAAATTCTCATTGTGGCCGTCTGGTGATCAGACGCCAGGACTCGGCGCGGGCACGGCTGGGCACCTGGCGTTGACCAGGCCAGGCGCGGCCGGGAGCGCCCCGGTGCTCAGGTAGCCGTTGAGGTAGCGCTGCACGCAGGAGTTCGAGGGCTGCTCCAGCGACTGCCCGTGGTTCCCGCCGCCTTCGACCACGACCATCCGCGCGGACGGGAGCGCCCGGTGCGCGTTCTGAGCGCCCGCGTACGGGGTGGCCGGGTCCAGCGTGCCCTGGAGCATGAGGATGCCGGGCAGCCCGGCTCCCTTGATCTGGAGCGGCTTGGCCGGCCCCTGGACCGGCCAGAACGCGCACGCGGCATTGAACCAGGCGTTGTCCCAGGCCTGGAACGGCGCCTTGGCGTAGACCTTTTCCGTGTCCGAGGTCCAGAACGAGAAGCTGCGCGGCCAGTTCACGTCCGCGCATTGCACCGCGTTGTAGACGGCGAACTCGTTCTCGCCCTGCACGCCGTTCGCCTGGTACTGGGCGACCAGGGCCCCGGGTTCCCCGCCGTTCAGGTAGGACGACAGCGCCAGCGCCAGGCCGGGCCAGAGCTGGTCCAGGTAGCCGCCCTGGAGGAAGGTGTCGTCGAATTCGTCGGCCCCGATCGTCCCGTTGACCGGGTGGGCGAGCAGCTGATTACGGGCCCGGTACCATGCCTTCTGCACCTGCGCGGCGGTACTGCCCAGACGATACGTCGAGTTATACCTGGCCACCCAGGCGAAAAAAGCCTCCATACGCCCCTGGAAGGCATAATCCTGCTGAACATTATCGGCATACCAGACGCCAGTGGGATCTACGACGCTATCCAGGACCATCCGGCGCACCCGGTCCGGGAAAAGGGTGGCGTAAACCTGGCCCATATACGTGCCATAAGAGAATGCGTAATAGTTGATTTTCGACACGCCGAAGGCCGCGCGGATCGAATCCATGTCGCGGGCGGTGTCCGCGCTCGTCATATGGGGCAGCAGCCAGCCGAATTTCTGCTCGCAGCCGGCGGCGTACGTCTTCGCCCGGTTGATGAGCACCTGCTCGGCCGCGGGGCTGGCCGGAATGTAGTTCGGCCGCACGCCGGAGAAGAAGCCGGGGTTGCAGCTGAGCGAGGGGACCGAGGACCCCACCCCGCGCGGGTCGAAGCCGACGATGTCGTACTCGGCGGCCACGCTGGGGCTGAGGCCCTGCGCCACCTCGGCCGCCATCGACAGCCCGGAGCCGCCGGGGCCGCCCGGGTTGACCAGCATGACGCCTTGCTGCCTGCTCTTCGGCGCGGTGGCCGGGACCATGTCCAGGGCCAGGCTGATGTGCCGACCGCCGGGCTTGGCGTAGTCGAGCGGGACACTCAGCAGGGTGCACTGGCTCACCCCCTCCTGGGCCAGCTGGCCGCCGCAGGAATGCCAGTGCAGCGTGCCGCTGCTCGCCGGGATGATCGATTCCGAGCCTGACGCCTGCGACCCGCCGTCGGCCTGCTGGCCGACGGCGGAGCCGCCCGCCGCGGCGCTCCCGGCGGGCGTGGCCTGGCTGGAGGACGAGGCACTCGCGGAGCAGGCACCTACCCCGAGGAGGGCAGCGGCGGTCAGGACGGCTGCGGCCCACCCCGTTCGGCCCGATTGGCTACCTGTACCACGGCGGCCGGCCACGCGTGTGATCGACATGTACCCCATCATGCCTGAGCTGCCCCGGTGCGTCGGTCCGCTGACCGACGCGCCGTCAGCTACCGGTAATGGTCCCCGAGGCGCTGCGGTGGCGGTCCTCGAGCGCCTTGCGGTACTCGGAGACGACCATCTCGGTCAGCTCCTCGAGCGAGGTGTCCTGCCGGTACTTGTCGAAGGTGATCTTGCCGCCCTGCAGCAGGTTCACCCGGTCGCACACCTCGAGCACCTGGCCGTAGTTGTGCGCGATCATGATGATCGAGATGCCCCTGTCCTTGAGGCCGCGCACCAGGTCAAGGATGGCCGCGCCTTCCTTGACGCCCATGGCGGCCAGCGGCTCGTCGAGCAGCAGCACCTTGGCGTCGGAGTAGACCGAGCGGGCCACCGCGATGGCCTGGCGCTGGCCACCGGACAGGCTGGCCACCTCGAGGTCAACCGACTTCAGGGTGGTGATCCCGATGGCGTCGATCTGCTCCTTGGCCGCCTTGCGCATGCTCCTGTTGCGCAGCAGCGGCCAGCGCACCTGCTCCCGGTTCAGGAACATGTTCTGGTACACGGTGAGCTGGGGGATCAGCGCCAGGTCCTGGTAGACCACGTCGATGCCGAGCGAGCGGGCCTGGGTCACCGAGGTGAGGTGCACCTCCTCGCCGTTCAGCAGGATCCGCCCGCTGGTCGGCGGCTGGAAACCGCAGATGATCTTGATCAGCGTGGACTTGCCCGCGCCGTTGTCGCCGATCAGGCCGAGCACCTCGCCCCGCCCCAGGCGCAGGTTCACGTCGACCAGCGCCGTCACGGCGCCGTAACGCTTGGAGATGTGCTCGACCCGCAGGATGTCGTCGGCCTTCGGCGTCGTCATCGCCACGTCGCCGGTTTCCGGTGTGCTCACTTAGCTGCCTCCGTGAGGTCGGGTCAGGCTCGGCATCATGCCTTGGACTGCAATCGGCCCGCGCTCCGCAGCCGGGTGAGATAGGTGTTGGCGATCATCGCCAGCAGGATCGCCGCGCCCAGGATGATCTGGAACTTGTTCGAGCTGATGCCGCGCAGGTTGAAGCCGTCCTGCAAGATGGCGAGCACGAGCACGCCGAGCCAGAGCCCGATCATCGTGCCGGAGCCGCCCAGCATGGCCGTGCCGCCGATGACGACTCCGGCCAGGGCATACAGGACCACCGCGAGCTGGCCGGCGCTCGGGTCGATAATGTTGTTCTTGAAGGCTTCCAGGATCCCCGCCAGCGCGCCCAGCCCGGCGCACATCATGAAGTTGCCGATCTTGATCCGGTTGACCCTGATCCCGGATTCCCGGGCGCCGAGCAGGTTGCCGCCGACCGAGACGGTATACAGGCCCCACCGGGTCCTGGTCAGGATGATCTGGAAGATGACGACCAGGACGGTGGCCCAGATGATCTCCGACCACGGCGCGCCGCCGAACCAGCGGCCGAGCCCCAGTGATTCGGGGGGAAGGTTGATCTGCTGGGCGGAGGAGATCGTCAGCGCGTAGCCGAAGATGATGTAACCGCTGCCGAGCGTGGTGATCAGCGACGGGACGCCGAAGACGGTGGTAACGACGCCGTTGATTCCCCCGATGACGACCGCCAGCAGCAGGATCGTGATCACGATGGCGAGGAACGTGGGGATGCCGGAGTCGACGAAGAAGTGCATGACGTACGGCGACAGCATCCAGACGAACCCGACCGACAGGTCGATCTCGCCGCAGACCATCAGCAGCACCAGGCCGATGCCGATGACCACGTACGGGGCCATGAACTGGGCGATGTTGACGATGCTGCCGTGGCTGACGAAGGCCGTAGTGGTCGTCGCGAAGTAGATGAACAGGATCACGGCGATAGCCAGGACGCTGGCCTCACGCTGCTTGAGGAACATCGTGGCCGCGCGGCTGAGGACGCTCGAGCCGTTTCTTCGCTGGTCAGGCGCGGTTCCGAAGGTCTCCGGGCTGCGTTCGGCGGTCTCGCTCACGTCGCTCATCTCTAATCCTGCCACTTCGCCGGATGGCTGTCTTGATGTCATACCCAAGCGCGGTGGCGATTCACCGTAGCTTCTTGGGCCAGGTGAATCGCCACGCGCCTGCTATCTGCTAACTCCAGCGTGCCACGCCCGGTCAGACAGAGATCGCACCGGAGTGCTTGACGTACACCTGGTTCTTCGTGGAGCCCTCGTACCGGGTCGGCGTCGCCGTGTACGGGTCCACGTTGCCCTTGGTCACGAACTTCAGGCCGGTGTCCGTGGTCGGCGGGGAGACCAGGCCGCCGGAGAGCTGGAAGAGGTAGAGGTACATGGTCGGCAGGAAGCCCTGCAGGTACGGCGACTGGTCGATGGTGAAGGAGATCTGGCCGGCCTTGATGGCGGACAGGGTCTGCGGCTCCAGGTCGAAGCCGCCGGCTTGCACCTTGCCGACCAGGTTGTTCTTCTGCAGCGCGGGGCCGAGATTGGCGGTGCTGCCGCCGTCGACGGCGAAGATGCCCTGGATCTTGGACCCGTTCGCCTGGAGGAACTGCGGGATGGTCTGAGCTTCCTGCGTAGCCGAGGCGCCCGAGTCCAGGCCCTTGTTGCCGAACATGACCTTCATGCCGGCCGCTTCCAGCGCCTGCGTGGCGCCGTCCATGCGCGGCTGGATGTTCAGCGAGCCGGGCTGGGCGATGACGCCGACCGCGGTGTCGCCCTTCTTCATCAGCGAGGCGAGCCGCTTGCCGACCTCCTGGCCCGAGATGAACAGCTCCTGGCCGATGTAGGCGAGGCCGTTGGTCGGGTTATCGGTGGAACCGTTCGCGTTGTACGTAACCACCGGGATGCCCGCCGACAGCGCGCTGTTGATGGGCGCGACGAACGCGGTGGCCGAGACCACGGTGGTCGCGATGCCGGGAGAACCCGCCGTGATGGCGGCCTGGATGGCCGAGAGCATGGTGGAGTTCGTCGGCTGGGTGGACAGGGCACCCGTCCAGGACGGCGTGGGCAGGCCGAGCAGCGCGGCGGCGTCGGCCATGCCGTACTGGGTCGGGGTGAAGAACGAGTTGTCCGTGACGTGGTTCACGAACGTGAACTTCCACTTGGGCGTGGTCGGGAAGTTGCCCGCGACCGCCGCCGCCGACCCCGACGGGGCGGCACTGCTGGAGCTCGATGAACTGCACGCCGCGATGAGCGCCGAGGCGGCGGCCGTCGCGCTGAACAGGCCCGCCCCCTCGAGCAGCCGACGGCGCGACGGCCCGTCCTTCATGTTCAGGGTCTCAATCGCTTCGTCGACAACCGGGTCGATCTTTTTCCTCATCTAAGGACCTCCATGGAATTTTCCCTGGGACGGGATACTCTCCCGAGCCAAGCCCGCAGCGTGCGCGGCGAGTCCCGTCGACTTCGTCGCGAGAGAGATATTGCTTATTCCGACATCCGCTCCGGCGGATCGCCCAGCGTGATCGCGCCCTGGTCATAATGCGACCAGGATTCAGCGCAAACTGGCGAACCGCCGCTGACGCTAAGTCTGTTCATGATCACCTGTCAAGGCACCACGCAGGCTCGATAAACGAACGAGCCCGTTTCGATATCAGCCTCAGCACGACCGCGTACACGCCCGCGTGGCAAATCGAGCAATCGCCGTCGTGAGCCTCGGCCTGCCTCATCCCCCCTCGCGCCGCACCTCGCTCCTGACCTCGTGCCGCACTCGGTACCGCGCTTCGCGCCGCAGCTCGCTGGGGCGGCCCGGGTCACTGCTATGACCATGCCACATTTCGCCTCACCGGTAACTCCATGCGACCACGGTTAGTCAGCGTCGCGGTAGTCAATTCATTACGGACACGAACATGTGCCACGATGTTAGCGTTAACAAGTCACTATACGGCAACGAACGCGAAACACCCTCGACACGCTCCGCGCTAATAGCGCACGATTGGCTACTGAATGTAACGGTCTGAGTGGTTCGGCTAGAGGGAAAACGAATTCCCTGCGTGCTGGGGGTGCTTTTGGGGTCGGTGGGTGGGGCGCGCTCGGGGAGGTGTGTTGTGGTGAGCGCGCTTGATCGAGGGGCTGGGGCGTGTGCGGGGCGCATTCGAGGGACTGTGTCCTGGGTGAGGCGTGCTTACTTGAGGGGCTGTGTTTGTGGGTGGGACGCGTTGGTGGAACTGCGTCGCGGGGGCGCATGACGAGGTGCGTCGTGAGGGTTTCGCACGACGAGCGCGTCTGGATGCGGACGATGAGGCACCTGAGAGCTGCTGGCCGACCGGGGGCGGGCGAGAGGGCGCGATCGGCCATGGACGGGGGCGCGGGAGGGCGGGATCGGGCCATGGACGGAAACACTGAGCAAATGTTGATGTTGGAGAAAGGTGAGGTACGGGGTAGAACGTGATATAAGGCGGGTGAGAGCGGTGCCGGAGCATGGACTTATGACGGCGGGAGTCGTGCGACGGCCCGAGACGGTGTCGGTGACGCGGACCACGAGGAAGCGGCAACGGCGCTGGTCGCACAACAATTGAGGGTGGCACGGACCGCGGCGGCGGGCACGATGCCTGAGCAGGAACGGTACAGACGGCGACAGCCGTGGGGTGGCGGGAACGGTGCGCATGGGGGAAACCAGTGGGGTGCTAGGGGAGAAAATCCCATGGTTTCCGACATGCAGGCCCGGAACCGAACACGGTTCGCAAACGTCTCACTGTGGACGGATGACGCAAAACCGGGGGCGACCGCCCGCTCCCGACGTCGTCCGGTGAAATGGAGGGGAAGCAGTTATGCTTGCCAGACACCGCCAGTCGCTCATATTGCAAGCCGTCAGGAGCGACGGCAGCGCCCGTGTCAGCGATCTCACGCAGCGACTCGGCGTCTCGGATATGACTATCCGCCGGGACCTCGAGGTGCTCGCCAGGGACGGCCTGGTGGAGAAGGTACACGGAGGCGCGGTCCTGCCG
>JAICYD010000081.1 GCA_025934375.1 Streptosporangiaceae bacterium
CCCGGCACGGGACGCCCCGCACAGCCCCAGAACCGGAGAAGATCACTCCATATAGCGTGGGCAGCACGCGCTTAACCTGTGGGCAGCCCGTCAGCCAAGCCGTCTTTGCGCAGGCCAGCCCTAAACGTGAAGACCTCACCTTCTGATTCCAGCACTGTCTTCCCTGTTCAGAGCCGGTGTAGGGACGCCAGGATCAATCACGGTGCCGCGCCCTCCGCGTTCCGCGCCGAGCCCCGGTTCACCAAGGACGTCGATGTCGCCGTGGCTCGGTCCCGGCAGATGACCGCTGCGCCCGGGTGCGCCGTCAGCCACGCCTCCAGCGTCGCTGCCTCCCGGTCCGGCAGCAGGTCCGTCACGTCGCCGGTCTCGGTGAACACCAGCACGGTCCCGTACATGTGCCCCTTGCGCAGCGCGAAGTCATCGACGCCGGTCACCTGGTGCACCGCGATGCCCAGCGTCGCGGCCAGCCGGGCCGCCGCCCGCCCGGCCAGCTCCAGCCCCAACCCCCGCCAGCATGCGCGTCAGCGGCGTGCAGCGCCGCCGGTAGCGGACTGCCACTGACGATCACCCACTGTCACCAGTCAAAGGATCCGCAGCAGAACCCCGAAAATACGGTGCCGTGCTTTCGGGAATTCCAGGTTGCCGCGCCGTGGCGTGCAGTGGCCCCCGGCCGCGGCGGTCGTTCCCCACGGACAAGCCGGGCGGCGAGGCCGGACCGGGGCTGGACGCCAGTGCGCTCACGCAATCTGTTCCCGGCCAAGATCCGTATTGAACAACGCGAGCCTCTCACCGGGCCCGAGTTGGTCGAAGGATCGGAGAGCGTGATGTGGATTCGCGGTATCGCCGGCGTCGTCCTGTGTGCGCTGGGGGCGGTGTGGATCGGTCAAGGGTCGGGCGCGATGAGCGGCTCGGCGATGTCGGGTCACGCGTCGTACACGGTGCTCGGCGGCGCGGTAGCCATCGTCGGGCTGGCCCTGCTGGCCTGGGCGGTCCTCATCCGGCGTCGGCGTACCTCTGGCTGAGCGGCCTCGCGGTGAATCCCCCTGCCCTCCCGCAGCAGGAGCGCGCGCCCGTCGCGCTAGCGGATGATCGTGGCGCAGTACGTCGGGCCGGGGAAGGCGCTGACCGCCGGGCAGGTTGCCGTCTGCGTGAACTGGCCCACTCCCCCGAGGTCCCTGGAGCCCACGCCGAAGCTGATCGCCCGGCCGTCTGCGGAGAACCACGGGTAGATGCAGTACGGGCCGCCGTACGCCGTGCAGTCGGTGGGGCCGACGAACGAGTTGCCGAGCACCTCGGCCTTCCCGCCGGTATCGGAGACCGCGGCCCAGTGCCGCGGGCGTGAGCCGTCCCCGAAGGTGGCGCCGAAGATCCGGATCGGCCGGAATCCGGCCCAGTTGCCGGCGTTGAACGAGCCGCAGAACGTCTGGCCGGGAACGCAGAACTCCTCGGGATGGTCGCCGTAAAGGTCTGAGTGGCCGATCTCCCAGACGAACACCATGGGCGTGTCCCACACGCCGCCCCAGTCGAGCGCGTTGCCGATCTCCTGGGTGCTGAACTCCGGAGTCAGCGGGCCGTCCTGCGGGCTGATGAGCACGAGCACGCTCGACGCCCGCCCGCTCGTCTCGTCCGTGAGCTGCTCCCGGTAGGGCGAGTCCGGACGCGGTGCCCAGATGTGCACGTCGACGATGTCGCGGGCGTGCATGACGAACGGCGCCTTTCCCCGGGCGTCGGTGAGCATCCCGTTGAACGCGGCCGGCTCGTCGATCTGCTGCCCCTGCTGCTCTATTGTCCAGACCGGCGAGCACGCCGTGTAGACGTCAGGCGCCTGCACGACGGAGAAGCCTCCGTCTGGCGTGCAGGCGCTGGCGAAGGAGTCGGGATAGAACTGCAGCTCCAGGAATCCCTCCTGGCCGATCTTGGCCGGGTTTGCGTCCTTGACCGTACCGCCGAACCAGAACGTCGGCCCGACCCCTGATACCGGGAATGCCCCGTCGGCCGGCAGTTGCACGTGCCAGGTGATGTTCTGCGCGGAGCGCGGCGCCGGCGAGACCGGATCGATCTCGGGCTCGTCGTGACCCGTGCACCCCGGCGTGTAGACGTCGTACCAGTCCTCGCTCACAGCGCCCGGGACGTGCGCGAGACAGGCGGCGATGTCCGCGCCCGCCGTTCCCGAGATGACCGCCCTGGCGCTGCTCGTCGTGCCCGCGGCGGCGGAAGACATGCCCAGCCCCAGCATGACCGCGGAGACTGCCGCGACTGAGGCGAACCTTATTCCCGACATCTGCTCTCCTCACGGGCGGTGCCGGCCCGGAGCCGTCACCAGCAATCGGCGTGGGCGATTCTTCCTGTGAAATACACCAGCGCCGATATGCCGTCAAGCGCCCGCGGTTGTGCAGGTCATGATCATTTACGGTATCGGGAAAGAAGCGCAGATCACGCACCTGGAATGTCGCAAATCAGAGTGTCGGCGATGCCATCATCGATCATGCGCTCGTAGAAGGCCATGTCGAGCGGCGGCCCGGCCTGGGCGCTGGCGTCACCCATGTTGCGCCGCCGTCCCGCGTCGCGCCCCCGGCCCGGAGACCGGGGACTCGTCGCAGGTGATTCGTCTCGGAAGACGGCTACCTGCGTCTGACCCGCGACCAGCTGTTCGCATCACCAGCCAGGCAGCCGACGTGCTACAAGGCCGGTCCGCGCATCAGCTCTCGGTTTACGCGGGCCGGAGCCGCCTCTGCTGTACTGGAGCAGGTCAGTGCCGCTCAGTCACCACCCGGGCCTTCATGACCCTTCCGGTGCATGCGGGAGTTCTGGCGCACCGGCTCGCTTTTCGCATATCGCGCAATCTATATTGCGTCTTATGCAAAAGGCTTCTGCGCCTCCGTTGCTGCCGCTGCTGTGGTCCAGGTTGCAGGCTGAGGTGCTGACGCTTGTCCTGCTGAACCCGCAGCAGGAGTGGTCGCTGACGGGCTTGGCGTCGCGCATGGCGGCGGTCCATTCGGCGAGCTCTGGGCGGAGGTCTGTCACGTTCGCGTAGTCACTCGCGGGAAGCAGGGGCCGTTAGGTTCGGCAAAGTGATGGGCGCAGTCGCGGCGCTGGCCGGCGAGTTGCTCCATCAGCTGCTCCGTCCGCCGGTGACGTTACCGCCGCCGCTGGTGGCGCAGGTGACCCTCCGAACGGGTCGTAACCGGCGGCGGACATCGCCTGCCACGCCTCGCTGCCGCCTGAGGCCCAGGCGGCGGCCCGCTGGGCACCGCACCTCAGGCCGCCGGGCTGGCCAGCGACCTCGCCGGGCCGTGTCCACCAAGCGAGTGGCCTGGTCGGCTGAAGTCAGTGATGGCGGCACCGAATCTGGCTCCGCTCGTGCGGGCGCTTCGCACAGCTGCGCCAACTGCGCGGAAGCGGCCGCGACGCCCGCTTTGTACGTGTCCAGCGTTCTTTGGTGCCCTTTGCGACGAGCGAGAAGCACCAGGTCGAGCATGATCATCAGTCTCTGAGTGTCGACGTTGGCGCGTCCGGCACAGGCGCGGTGGCGACGCCGTCAGCCTTCCCGCTGGTCAGGCAGGCCCTAGCGGATGGGACCGGTTTGCGAAATTTTTACACGAAATGTCGTTAGTTACCTGGCCTGATACGAGTTTAGGCCGTAGCGTCTCCCGCACAACTATCTATCTCCTGTGCCTAGGGCACTACAGGTCACTCGCTCTCCCGATAGTGCACTGTCGCCCGCCGGGACCCAGGAGGCACGCTTGCCGGGGGGCATGGGGGTGAGCTGACTGCCGCCTCCGCCGCCTGCGGGCTTGCAGCATCAGCGCATCCTTGAAGGACGTAAGAATGGGAAACCATGATGGCGCCAGCGCGAGAGCGCGGACCGGCGCAGCCAGCGGCGCCAAGAGGCAGGCGAGAGGTACCCGGTCTGGCGGCCGGGGGCTGATAACGCTGTCAAACTGGCCGGTGTCGCGCCGGCTATTCGCGGTGATCGCCCTCGCGCTCGTCATGGGCCTGGTCTTCGGCGGCATGGAGGTGGCAAGCGCCGAGAGCAGCGCGACCCAGTTCGGCCGTGAACTTCAGCTGGCCAAGCTCGGCCAGCAGGGCGTGACCCTGGCGCAGGACCTGCAGAACGAGCGGGACTACACCGTCGGCCTCACCTCTGGGGGCGGCACCGGAGACCTCAAGGCACTGCGCAGCGCGACGGACGCCGAGGCCGCCACGTTCCAAGCGCTCGCCACCGGGGTCAACGGCTCCTACCCGGCGAACATCCAGGCCAGCGTGGCCGCGATCCGGTCGGGGCTCGGCAGCAGCCTAGCCAGGCTGAGGAACACCGTCACGACGCAGTTCTGGGACAGGTCCCACGGCTCGAGCATCGACGGCCTCGGCGTGATCACCGAGTACGAGCCGCTCATCAACAACCTCATCACGCTTAACGACGAGCTCGCACAGGGAATCTCCGACGCCAGTCTGGCCATCGACGTCCGCGAGCTGAACTTGCTCTCGCTGGCGAAGGACCAGGTCTCGCAGCAGCGCGGGCTCTTCCTCAACGCCTTCACACAGAAGTTCTTCTCCGCCAACGTGCTCCAGGCATTGATCTCGGCACGGTCCGCCGAGCAGTCCGACGAGGCGGGATTCCTCGCGGCCGCCACGCCGGCGGACAGGCACGCCTTCGACACAACGGTCGCCGGACCCGGCGTCAAAGAGGTGAAGCGGGTAGAGGACTACTTCCTGATCGACGGCGGCGGTGCCCTGAAGGACCCTTTCCTCAGCTCGAACATCAACGCGGAGACTGTGGGCTTCAGCGTGGCCCAGGCCCCGGTGTCGTGGTACCAGGCCGCCTCGCAGAAACTTGACGAGATTCAGGCGGTCGAACTGGGAATCGCGCAGGACGCCGTCGCGCGCGCCCAGTCGCTGGAGCATGGCGCCGGGCAGTCAGCGCTGCTCATCTCGCTCAGCGTGGTTGTGGTGCTGCTGATCGTGCTGGCAGCGGCGCTCCTCGTCGCCAGATCGCTGGCCGTGCCGCTGCGCCGGCTGCGGGCAGAAGCGCTCGACATCGCCACCGTGCAGTTGCCGCAGCGGATGAAGCGGCTGAGTGAGTCCCCGGACACCGAGCTTGAAGTGGCGCCGATCGACGTGCTGACCTCCGATGAGATCGGCCAGGTGGCCAGAGCCTTTGACCAGGTGCACGCCGAGGCGGTGCGGCTGGCGGGCAACGAGGCCATGCTCCGGACCAGCTTCAACGCGATGTTCGTCAACCTGTCCCGGCGCAGCCAGATGCTCATCGAGCGACTGGCGCGGACGATCGACTCACTGGAACAGAACGAGGACGACGCTGACCGGCTGTCCAGCCTGTTCTCGATGGATCACATGGTCACCCGCATGCGCCGCAACTCGGAGAACCTGCTGCTGCTGGCTGGCCATGAGGGCGCGCGCAAGTGGAGCCAGCCGGTGTCACTGGCGGAGGTGGCAGGGGCCGCGACCTCGGAGATCGAGCACTACAGGAGGGTAGTGCTCAACGTGCAGCCCGGCATCGCGGTCACCGGGCTGGCGGTCTCCGACGTAGCGCACCTGCTCGCCGAGCTGATCGAGAACGCGACGCTGTTCTCGCCGACGGACACCGTGGTCCAGGTATCGGGGCACGAGCTGAGCAGCGGCGGCGCCCTGATTGAGATCATCGACAAGGGAATCGGCATACCCGAGGAGCAGCTGGCCGAGATGAACTGGCGGCTGCAGACCACGCCGGTGATCGACGTGTCTGTGTCCAAGCACATGGGCCTGTTCGCTGTCGCACGGCTTGCCGAACGGCACGGCGTGGAGGTCCGGCTGCGTCCCGCCAGCCCCCAGGGACTGAGCGCGCTGGTCTGGCTGCCCGACAGGGTCATCGAGCGCACGGCCCGGTACTTCGGCGGGCGGGCGCCGCAGGTCGCGCAGAGCGGCGGGGGCATCCAGGGCAGGCGATCGCCCGGCCAGCTCGGTCTCGTGCGCGCGAACACGGAATATGAGCGAGGCAGGGGCGCTCCCGAGGACGCCGGCGGCCTGGTGAACGCCGGACAGGAGCCGATGAACTGGTTCCACACCCGCAGGGACCGCGTGGCCGGCTCGGGCCGCGACGGCCAGACCGCCACCGGACTGCCCGCGCGGGTCCCGAACGCCAATCCCACGCACAGCCCGGGGTACGGCGGGCAGCCCGCGGGCGCACAGGAACCGCCGAGGCTTAACCCGGACACGGTCCCTACCAGGACGAGCAAGCCCGCAGCGGGGCCTGCACCGGGCGGAAGATGGGCGGCGGAAGAAGGGACCACGAGGAGTGACGCGTAGCGGCTTTCTTGCGAAAACGGCAGGCCTCAGGAAGAGAGCAGGCCTGACCACGGCGGGCCTTAGTACCGCGCTGCTCATCGCAGCCTGCACCCCAGGCACCAGCTCCACCCCGGCGCCGGTCGCAGCGAGCCCCGCGCCCTCAAACTCGAGCGCCAACGCACCGTCCCTGACTGTCAGTGACATCGGCCCCACCTTCAGCGCCCTGAAGGCGCTCGCCCCGCTCGCTCCGGAAGGCAAAGGCAACGTGGCGGTCATCCTGCCGGATACCACGTCGTCCACCCGGTGGCTTGCATTCGACGCGCCTTACCTGAAGGCCGCATTCGCGGCCGCCGGGCTGCCGTCAGCGAACCTCACCGTGCAGGACGCCCTCGGCAGCGACGCCACGCAAGTGAGCATGGCGCAGTCGGCCATCGCCAAGGGCGCGACCGTGCTGATCATCTGCCCGCTCGATTCGGGCACCGGCGCGCACATCGAGCAACTCGCCAAGGCGGCGGGGGTCACGGTGATCGACTACGACCGGCTGACACTCGGCGGGACCCGCGGATACTACGTCAGCTTCGACAATGTCAAGGTCGGCACGGCCATGGGCCAGGGGCTGGTCTCCTGCATGAGCGACTGGAGCGTGAAGGAGCCGAACGTCATCGTGATGGAGGGGGCACCGACCGACAACAACGCGACCCTGTTCGCCCAGGGCTACGACAGCGCCCTCGCGCCGTTCTTCGCCTCGGGCACGTACAAGTTCGTCAGCGACCCGCCTGGCTCCTGGGACCCCACCCAGGCACTGAGTGAGTTCAAGGAGGAGTCCGGCACCCACAAGAGCCTCAACGCGGCGCTGACGCCGAACGACGCGAACGCCGCGGCGATCATTACCTACCTGCAGGGGCAGGGCGTCAAGCCGAGGACCTTCCCGACCACCGGGCAGGACGCCTCGCTAGCCGGCCTGCGGAACATCCTGGCCGGCTACCAGTGCGGCACGGTGTACAAGCCGATCTATCTCGAAGCCGGGGCCACCGCCGCGCTCGCGATGTACCTGCGCGCCGGCCGGACTCCGCCGCCGTCGCTCGTCAACGGCTCGGTCACAGACGCGGTGGCCCAAGTCCCCGTCCCTTCCATCCTCGCCAACCCGGAGTGGGTCACCACGACGAACATGAACGACACCGTGATCAAGGACAACTTCGTCACTCCAAAGGAACTGTGCGCTGGCCAGTACGCGTCCGCGTGCACGGCTGCCGGGATCTCCGGGTGACGTTGCGTCAGACCGTGAAATCTGACTGTCGCATAAAAGCTTGGTAGCATCGTTGATCGCCAGCACCAGGATACCGATGCCACAAGCTATTATGAAGGCGGTTCCGAGGTATTTAGTGAGGCGTATAGACCATTCCGCGCCCTCTGCCTTTCCTATGGCGCTGTAAAATGCCCGTTGAGGGAGTTCCGAAAATCGGAACCACAAAAAAGCCAAGACGAACAGGATCAGCGAAAAGGACAACGTTATCGCAAATTCAGCCAGCGGGTTCAGCTTATGGGCGCCTTCCACATCTGCCTCCGCTTGCTTATAGAATTCCTCACTGGCCCAGATCCTGTCGATCGTAGCCGGGCGCGGCTCATCCTCCTCGAAGTCATCCCACCAGTGGTACGCCTTGTCCCGGAACACCCGCTGGCGCAGCTCCCGCAGCGACTCCGCCACATCACCCCGGTATGGCGTAACGTAACTCCAGCCGGACGCGCCCATGCGTTGGCCCTTCCTCGCTACTTCCCGTATCGTCCCGGCCGCTATCTGGCCGCACCGTGCCCTGCCGCATCCCGCAGGCTAAGCAAGTACGGGACGATCTCCACCGGCTTACCGGGCTCGGGGATGGCAGCCAGGTCACCTGGCTCGGGGCATGCCCGGCGGCAGCACGGGCGCCAGCACGTCGAACACCTGGTCCACCGCCGCCTGGCCCCCTGCCCACTCACTCCACCGCCGGGTCGCCTGCAGCCACACCGACCCGCCGGCAACCTCATCCACGATAGCGAAGGCACCGTTACCGCGCAGGGCACCCGCCCCGCCCAGCCGGGCGGCCAGCACCGCCGGAACCACCGTCGCCCACGAACGGCTTCAACGGCGGCCCTGCCAGGATCTCGGCGCTGATATCGCCAGCCAGGGCCTCCATGCCCCTGGTCAGCCACGCCAGTGCGATCTGCCCGAACTCCTCCGGTGATGAGTACGCGACGTCAGCTCGCCGATAAGGTCACGATCACGAGTCGTCATGCCAGCCTCCAGACCAGGAACCCGGTACTTCCTCTTTGTCAGGAGCTCACCGGCACCCCCGCCACCTCCGCCAAGGATTAAATACTGCCAGGCCGGGCAGCTAGCGCCGAAGCGCTGCGGGCACGCGCGCACTGCGACGGCCCGTCTGAGCTTGACCGAACGACAGTGCTGGTTGCTTAACTGAGGATTGTCCGTAATGAACAGCTTCACGGCCGGTGATCAGGCCTCCGCGAGTGTTTCCAGGCTGCTGGCGTTCCGGGCGGAGAACGTGCGCTCCTTCCGGGACGGGCTGGAACTGCCGATGCTCGCGATGTCCCTTGCCGATGAGGGCGTGCCGCGCTCGGTGCCGTGGCACGAGGGTGGCCGCCCCGTCCAGGTGCTCCCCGCCGCCGGCATCTTCGGGGCGAATGCCTCGGGGAAGAGCAACGTGCTCCGCGCCATGAACGACATGCGCCGGCACGTGCTGTACTCGTTCAGCCACGGTGACCCGGAGCGCGGGATGCCTCGTAGCGCGTTCCGCCTGGACCCTGACAAGGAGAAGGGTCCGTCGCGGTTTGAGGTAGACCTGATCCTTCATGGAGTCTGGCACCAGTACGGCTTCGTCATCGATGACGCCCAGGTTCTTGAGGAGTGGGCATACCGATACCCACGCGGCAAGGCTGCGCTCGTGTTCCGTCGCGACGGGCCCGATGTCACGCTTGGGCAGCGCAACCGCGCCAAGGGGCGCGCGGTCCTCGAAATCCTTCGGCCGAATTCCCTGATGCTTTCCGCGGCGGCCGCCGCGAACCATCCAGACCTGGCACCCCTTAGGCGATGGTTCGCGGACAACCTGCTGCTGGCCGAGGCCTCCAGCCGAGGACGCCGCTGGGCCTACACCGCGGGCATGCTTCTGCGCGAGCAACACCACGATCAGGTTCTCGGCCTGCTGCAGGCCGCGAACCTCGGAATCACCGACGCGCGAGTCCGCGAAGCCGACGCTGAGCTTCTCGAGCGCCTCAAGCGCGCCACGAGGATCGCCCCCGGACGAGAGGACGAGCTTGAAGACAAGGACTCCGAGGCGGGCATCCTTGAGCCGGGAGTTGTACTGAGCCATAGCGGACCGGCCGGAACCGTCGAGTTCGACGCTGATGAGGAATCGCATGGCACGATGGTGTGGTTCGGGCTCGCCGGCCCGGTTGTCCACGCGCTCGCCAGCGGCAGCGTCCTGCTGGTCGATGAGATCGAGGCCGGCCTGCACCCTGCACTCGTCAGGCAGCTAGTGCGACTGTTCCAGGACTCGGAAACCAACCCCAGAGGAGCGCAGCTCATCTTCAACTCACACGAGGCATCGCTGCTCGGCGACTCCGGCGAGGAGCGCGTCCTCGGCCGCGACCAGGTCTGGTTCACGGAGAAAAGTGACGATGGCGTAAGCAGGCTGTACGCGCTTTCTGACCTGAGCCCGCGCATCGATGAGGCGATCGGCCGCAGGTACCTGGCGGGCAGGTACGGCGCCACCCCGGTCCTCGCGGATAGGGACTTCACGGAAGTCGCGATTAGCGCCGCCGGCGATCCCGAGTGAGTCCCCAGGGCGGTGTCGCCTAACAGGGACGGCGCCGCCTCGCGTGCGCAGTACCGCTTAGCGGGATTCGTCACGGCCGGTGCCGGTGGCCAGGGGGGCGGGCCAGGCGGCGGGGTCGGCCGGGTCGGCTGGCGCGGTGCGGCAGATGACGTAGTGGCGCGGGGTGATGGCGGTGGGGTGGCGGGCGAGGGCGGCCATGCAACGAGCGTGGGCCTGCTCCGGCGTGTAGACGGCGTCGGTGACGGTCAGGTGGGCGACCAGCGGGCGGCCGTCGACGGAGGCGAAGACGCGGGCTACGGCGGGCGCGACGGCGTCGTCGACCAGGCGCTGCACGTCGGCGACGTCGACCCAGCAGTGGTCGATGAGCATCCGGTCCGGGATGCCGGCCAGGGGCTCCAGCCCGATGAGCGCGGGCATCCGGCTGGCGGGCACGTCACCATGCGCGGCCGCCACCAGCAGCCGCTCGGCGGCCAGCAGGACCGATTCCAGCTCGGCCCGCGGCACCAGGCCGGCGTCCCCGCTCCACATGTCCATCCGCAGGCAGCCGTCAATCTGGTTGAGGCGGAACCGGATCGGCAGTGCACTGACCGGCAGGGGGCGCCACCGCAGCTCGGTCAGGGCCAGCGCGGCCTCGATCTCCTCGGGCTGGAACCCGACGCCAGCGGTCAGTGCGGACCACGACTCAGGGACGAGGCTGTTGAACAGCGGGTCGTGCGGGGGGACGTGCAGGCCCCGATCGCGTTCGACCAGTTCGTCCATGGCGCCCTGCTTGACGAGGTCGTACCGGCCGTGCCGGCTCGCCTCGATGACTGTGGTCCAGGTGTGGCCGGCCAGCTCGTCGAAGCTTCTCCCGGCGACCTTGACGGTGGCGATGGAGGACTGGGCCAGGGAGCCGACGTAGTTCACCAGGTGCGGCTCGAAACGGTTGCTGGACGACAGGGGGAACACCAGCTCCGGGTAGTTGGCGCGGCGGGCGACCACGGCGCAGATGGCGGCCAGCACGATGCTGGACCGGCTGGCCCGGGTGCGCGCCGCCACGCGGTGCACGGCCATCGCGGCGGCGACTGACGACAGCTCCACCGCCAGCGCCTCGCCGCTGGGCCGGGCGCCCGGCAGCGCGTACAGGCAGTGGGGGATCCGCCGCGACTGCTCCCGCAGGTAGTCCAGTGCCGCCTCAGCCCGGCGCCGCTCGGCCGGCGTCGCCTCCAGCCCGGCCTGGTCCAGCGGCTGGTGGCCCGGCGGGTTACTCCGTCCGGCCGGCCGGCAGGCGGGATCGCCGAGCAAGCCGGCGAAGTCGCGCTTGAGGATCTCGATCGAGCCCTGATCCACCGCCAGGTGCGAGAACGCGGCGGCGCACGCGATGACCCGCTCGCCCGCGTCCGGGGCGACGGCCACCGCCACCCGCACCGGACGCCGCCCCCGGTCGGGTGACTCGCGCAGCCACCGCAGGAGCGCCCCGGCCACCGCGGGGCGATCCCGCGGGCCCCACTGTCCCTCCCCCAGCGAGCAGACCTCCAGCAGCTGGACGCCGGACGCCACGACCCGCTGGCACGGCGGCTCGCCGGGCAGGTAGCTGGTGCGCAGCGACTCGTGCCGCGCGATCAGCACCGCGACCGCCTCGGCCACCTCATCGACCGACACCATCGCCGGCACCGGGAGCTCGACGCACAAGATCACGTAGAGGTGGTCTGGGTTCTCACTCAGCCAGGTGTAGAGGTCGAGCTGGCCCAGGGCGAGCGGTCCCTCGCCGGCCCGCTCCCCGGTGAACTCGACCGGAATCGAGCGCACCGGGGTCAGCCGCAGGCGGCGCCGGCGGCGGCGGCCGGTCTCGGTTTCAGTATTCATCGCGGTGAGCTGAGGTTATAGGTGCTTCCAGTCCTGGTCGGGGTCGCGGACGGCGCTAGCCAAGATCCGCTTCAGCCCGCTGGTCCAGCCTTGCACCGTGCTCGCCTCGAATTCGTCGGGGTTGAACTGCACGCTGGCGTGCAGGTAGTCCGGGTGCATGGACAGGTACCACACCGTGCCGCCGCCGGGGAGGTCGTGGGTCTCGGCATCCTGCAGGATGCTCGCGTCGATCCCCGTGGCCCCCTCGGCGATGGGGAAGATCGTCGCCCCGCCGTCCGCGGGTGACGTGTCGGAGATGAGGAACTGTGCCATCCGCGTGTCCTCACGCGACTTGATGTAGTCAGGGAATGTCTGCTCGAGCAGGCCGGCCGGCAGCTCGTTCGCCATGGCGTCGATGAACGAATCCCGGGTGCTACGGACGACATCGCGAAAGCTCGTGCAGCTCGCGATCTCGGTCCGGAACGGCAAGACGTTGAGGAACAGCCCCATGGTGTTATGGAATTCCAGTTCGTTCCGGCCCGAGGTGACCGCGAGCAGCGTCAGGTCAGTGGCGCCGGTGATCTGGTTCGCGAGGATGTAGATGGCCGAGAAGACGACCACGAACAGGCTGCTCCGGGTCGCGTTCGCGAGCTCGGCCGCCGGGGTCATGGTGTCCGCGTCAGCGCTGAAGAAGTGCATCGAGTACGGGCTGGTGTAGCGCGGGGGGTGCCCGTGGTCGGTCGGCATGACGAATTCCCGGGCGCCGTCAAGCTTGGCCGCCCAGTAACTGAGCGCTCCGTCGTCGTCGGTGCTGGTAGCGCTGGCCCGCTGCCATTCGACGTACTCGCGGTACTGCCGCATCGGCGGCAGCGCCGGCTCGGTGCCGCTGGTCCTGGCCGCGTAGAACGCCCCCAGGTCGCGCAGGATAACCCCGACCGACCAGCCGTCAGAGACCGAGTGGTGCACCGTGAGGAACAGGGCGCTGTCCCGGTCGTCGAACTTGGCGAGCAGCGCGCGCAGCAGCGGTACCTCGCGGGTGCTGATCGTGCCGGTCTCGGCCTCGACGAACAGCTCCTGGATGACCTTGTCCCTGGACTTGCCGGCGGCGTCCGGCAGATTCCTGATCTCGAGCGGTACCTGGCACGGCGGGAGCACCATCTGGTAAGGCGGGTCGGCGTCCCTGACCACCAGGGTACGCAGTAGCTCATGGCGCGCGACCACGTCGTCGAGCGCGCCCTGGAGCACGGCCAGGTCCACGTGGCCGGTGATGCGAAGCACGGCAACGATCAGGTACCGGTCGCCGAACGGCCCGTTGTGGTCGCCCTTGTCCATGGTGAGGAACCATTCTTGGGTGAAGGACAGGGGGTACCGCTTCGCTTCCTGATCGTGTGCCACTGAGGTGTCTGTCATCGCCGCAACTCCCTTGCCTTTGCCTGGGTTACTTTCGCGTGCTGGCCATCTGGTCGAGGCGGTGGTCCAGGTCGGCTACCGTCGGCGCCCTGAACAGGTCGGCCATCGTTATCCGCACGTTGAGGTCGGTGTTGATGCGCCCGGCCAGCAGCATTGCCTCGACCGAGCGGCCGCCGAGGTCGAAGAAGTCACTGTTGACCCCGCACCTGGCCACCCGCAGCACCTGGGCGAACAGCTCGCACAGGATTTCCTGGCGGGGCGTGGCCGGGGCGTGGTATGGCAGCAGGCCGTTCAGCTCCGGCGCCGGCAGCGCGGCGGCGTCGAGGGCCCCGGCGACGGTTACGGGGATCTCGTCGATCACCGTGATCACCGCCGGCATGGAGCCGTTGCTCAGCGCCTTCCTGGCGTGAGCCTGCACCTCGGCTAGGTCCAGGCCGGGGCCGGATGGCACGACGTAGGCGATCAGGCACGCGTCGGGCTGGCCCGCGCCGTGCTCGACGACGGCGACGTCGGCCACTCCCGGGAAACCCGCCAGGGCCTTCTTGACTTCACCGATGCTTTCAGAGTCCATCAACGACCCACCGTTCATCCGCGGATGTTGCACCAATTGCCGCACCGGCTCGCTGCGGCCCCGCTCTCACGCTGGCAGCGCGCGAAGGTCAACCGCACCTTCCCGGTTGCGCGGCCTGACGCGAGGATCTGGTCGTCCAGCGCATGCGTGCGTGCGCAATCTGCAAGGTGGGTGCCGCGATTCGTGGCTGGCACGCTGGGGAGGCTTTCGTGTTTGCGTGGCTGCCGAGGTGAGGGATGGGCCAGGGATGACGCAAGGTGGGGCTGTTGAGACCGGGATATTCCGCCCAGCTCCGCCGTCGGCAGACTGGCCAGCGGCCGGGGCCGGGCACCGCGTCCCGCTTCCGGGGACGGCGTGGAGCATGTGGCGGGACATGGCCGTGCGCGGCACTGGTTTCCCCGCGGACATGATGCTGGCCCTCTGCGATGAGCCGCTGGCGCGCAGCGCGGACCTGGCTGAGGCGGACCCGGCCGGGCGGCTGGCGTATGACCAGGCATATGCCAATGCCACCGGCCGGCTGCCCCGTGCCATCGCCGGCATTTACGCCGACCAGCGCTTCCAGGAGGCGATCACCTGGCAGAACCCGGTACTGGCGCAGTTCCTGCACGACCATGACCCAGGCCCGGATGCGCCGCGGCAGAGCAAGCAGCGCCAGCGGGAGCTGGTGATCGCGAGCTACCTGCAGCGGTACTGCCTGAAGAACGACACGATCGGGTTCTTCGGTCCGGTGGCCTGGGCGAGCGCCGGACATGATGGACCTGGCCTGGTCGTCGTGCCGGGGGAAGAGCTGCTGGCTCGCCGGACCACGTATTTTGAGGTGTGGGCGATCGATAAGGTCGCCGCTGAGATCGCCCGGCAGGGGCGGGCGCTGGGCTGGCTGCGGCCACGGCGGACCCGGTCGGTGTTCCTGGCCGGGAACGTGCTGCACCGGCCGCACCGGCACTCGGTCACCCTCACCGACGCCGAGGTGCGGATCCTTGAGGCCTGTGATGGCCGCCGGACGATCAGCGAGGTGCTCGAGGCAGTCGGCATACCCCAGGCCCGCGGCCTGCTCACCCGGCTGGCCGAGCTGGGAGCGCTGCGGATGGACCTGGAGGGCCCGATGCACGCCTGGCCGGAACGAGTGCTGCGGGACAAGCTTGAGCTGATCGCTGACCCCGATGCCCGGGCGGCGGCCCTGGAACCGGTGGACCAACTGGTCAAGGCGCGGGACGTGGTGTCCGCCGCGGCCGGGGATCCGGCCGGGCTGCGGCGGGCGCTGGCGGGCCTGGCCGAGACGTTCGAGCAGGTGACGGGGGCGGCGTCGACCCGCAGGGCGGGGGAGAACTACGCCGGGCGCACGGTGGTCTACCAGGACACGGTCCGGGATGTGCGGGTGGAGCTGGGAGAGGCGGTGACCCAGGCGCTGGCGGCGCCGCTGGGCCTCGTGCTGGACAGCGCCCGCTGGGTAATCAACGACATCACCGACAGGTACCGGGAGTACTACGCGGACCTGCTGGACCGCGAGAGCGCCCGGGCCGGCGGCGCCCCGGTGCCGCTGCAGCGGCTGCTCACCATCGCGGCAGGCCTGCTGCCCGTCAGCGACAGCGGCCGGGGACTGGGCGGCCTCGCCGCGCAGAGCGTGGCTGAGCTCCAGCGGCGCTGGCAGCAGGTACTCGGGCCGCCGACCTCCGACCGCAGGCACCAGGTCAGCGCGGACGAAATCAGCGCGAGGGCCGCCGAGTGCTTCCCAGGGCGCCCGGTCACCTGGAGCGGCGCCCGGCAGCACTCACCGGACATCATGATCGCGGCGTCCTCCCCCGGCGAGGTGGGACGGGGCAACTTCCTGCTGGTCCTCGGCGAGATTCACCTCGCCATCAACACCCTGGATCAGCGGCTGTTCGTCGAGCAGCATCCCGACCGGGCCAGGCTCATCGCCGCCGAGCAGGCCGACCGCGGCCCGCGACGGATCGCCGTCATCGAGCCGAAAGACCACCCGACGGTGACATCCCGCACGAGCCCGCCCCCGATCCTGGTGGGGCCAGGCCAGCTCTACTGGTCCGCCGCCATCGACGACTCGCTCGACCCTCCGGAATCGGACACTGTCATGCCCAGCGCCGCGATGACCGTCACCCGCCGCGGCGGCGACCTGGTCGTCCACGTCGCACCCTCCGGCACCGAGCTGGACTTCTTCGAGGTCATTTCCGACGTGCTGTCGAGAGTCGTCGTCGATTCGTTCCAGCCGGTCGCCGCGGCCACGCACCGGCCGCGGATCACGATCGACAAGCTGGTCCTGAGCCGGGAGCAATGGGCCTTCCAGGTCGCGGACACGGCCTGGGCCTTCGCCAAGGACGAGCGGGAACGTTTCCATCTCGCGCGGCGCTGGCAGCGGGAGCACCAGCTGCCCAAGCGGGTGTTCTACCGCGTTCCGATTGAGCTCAAGCCCACGGCGGCCGACTTTCGCAGCATCGTCTTGGTCAACCTGCTCGCCAAGCACATCCGCCGCACCCACGCCGCCGGGCATGCCGGGTTCACCGTCACCGAGATGCTCCCCGACCTAGACCAGCTCTGGCTCAGCGACCGCCACGGCCAGCGTTACAGCTCCGAGCTGAGGATCGTCGCCTACGACAGCTTGACCGAGGATCTTCGCACGGCATGAGAAGCGCTTATCGCCGCCCAATGCGAAATTGCCGATGAGGCCGGTTTTGGCCGTCGGTTTTTGCGGCGGACAGCATGAGAGGTGGAAATGACGCAACCTGGTTGCACCGGGCCTGTGCTTGAGCGGCTAACCGACGGCGACGCCGAGCCGGTCTTCGTAGCGGACTTCCAGCGCGTGTCCTCCGCTCCGAGGTTCGGTGAGCTGCTGAATGCCGACACCGGTCATCCGATCTACCAGGCCGACCCGGTCGGCTATCTGGCCGGCTGTGACGACTACTGGCCTCTATGCGACCTAGCCGTGCTTTACGCCGACGAGTTCCTCAGCACCGAAACCGCGGCTACCGCCGTCACCATCGTTGGCTACTGCTCCGCCGCCGACTTGTCACTTCGCATCGCGGAGCTTGTGGCCCGGTCATGCGAAGTCCGCGCGATCCTGGTCCGGCCGACATGGCCGGACGACGCGATGATCGGTTCGGAGTTCGCCAGGCTCCGCGCGAGTCTGGGGACAGATGAGACCGAGTGCCCGGACTTGTCGGGGGACAGCGCGAGCACCCTGCGGGCCATGGAGGAACTGCTCAGCGCCGATCTGCAGGCGATGATCAGGGCGCGGAACCTACACGAGCCGAGCGTCACCGCATCCGGCTTGCTCGATCGGTTTCTCGCCTGGCTTGGCTTCCTGCTCGCCTCCAGGGACGACGTACGGGATCTTGAGCGTGACCCGGAAACGTACCAGGTCACCGAACTGAACGCTCCCAATGGGGCAGAGGACGCGGACCGACTGCTCGCCGCGATGGTCCTGTCGCTGACACGAGGCAAGGGGTGACCGCCAATGGCGCGGCCTGATCGCTTGGTGATACTGCTCGGGGGGAGGCACGGTACGTTGACGCCAGCCGAGATCGCTGCCTGCGCCGACGGTCTCGCGGACCTGCATTTCCTGGTGAACGCGGCCGAGCCCGACGTCGTCACGGTGGCGCGGTCACTGGCACCTGCCATACAGGCAGACTTCTCCGATCGCGACGCCTGCCTGGACGCGGTCCGGGGCATGGGGGCCAGCGTGGTGGGGACATTCAACGACCAGATGTGCCCGCTCGCGGCATGGCTGGACGCAAGGCTCAACGGCCACGCTGATACCGAAGCCCTCTGGGGCCACAAGGATGTGCAGCGGGAAAGGCTGCGGGCCGCCAGGCTGTCCGGGGTCATGTCGAACCGGGTCAGCGACGGTTCCGCGTTGCGGGAATTCGCCAGGCAGGCCGGGTTCCCGGTCGTGGTGAAGCCCACCAACGGATCCGCCAGCAACGAGGTGTGGCTGCTGCGGCAGCAGGCCGATGTGGATGCGTTCCTGGCCAGGTCGGGTACCGGCCCTCGCCAGGAACTCGACGACACGTTCGCCGAGCAGTTCATCGCGGGCGAGCCATGGGCCGGGCCGCACCGAGCCGATTACGTGTCGGCGGAGATCTTCCGCCCAGGCAGCGGCACGGAGCCGGCAGCACCGCGGTTCGTCACCGACCGGCTGCCGTCTGCCTGGCCGTTCCGCGAAACGGGCCTGGTGCTCCCGTCGGCGATCGAGCCGGAAAGGCAACGGCTCCTCCTGACCACCGCCGAGCGCGCCCTCGACGCCGTGGGCGCCCGCAAGGGCGTGTTCCACGTCGAGATCAAGACCAAATCTCCCGTGCCGGAGATCATCGAACTGAATGGGCGGCTTGGCGGGTTCGTGGCGCGCCTGGTCCGCTACGGCACCGGCGAAAGGCTCGGCCGCCTGGCGCTGTCGTGCCTCCTCGGTGAGGCTCAGGAGCTGACGTTGAGCTGGGACCGTTGTGCCCTGGTGCTGCTCTTCCAGGCCCCGGCGGCGGCGGTCGCGGTCACCCGCGCCCCAACGCGCCGGGAAATCCGCCGCCTGCCCGGCGTGGTGGCTGTCGATGAGCTCTCCCCGGAAGGCACCGCGGTGGACTGGCGCCAAGGCACCAACAGCGCCGTGGCCTGGGTGTGGCTGACTGGCGATGGCCACGACGAGCTGCATGAGCGGCTCGCGGACCTAGCGGGGTTCCTGTCCGACAAGTTCACCTTCGTCGATGCCGACGGCCGCGAGGTACGGGATTCCGAATGGCTGGAGAGAGTGTCCAAGTCACCTGCGCTGGAGAACACGTGATGACTTCCGGTGACGTAGCGATCCTCATGCAAGACCTGCTGGACAGCGATGAGGTCGCCGCAGACGACAGCTTCTTCGACGCCGGCGGCACCTCGATGACCGCGCTCACGCTGATCTCGGAGGTTCACCGGCTGTCGGGCGTCTCCCTGCCCCTGATCGATATCGTGCGCAATCCCACCCCAGACGGGATCGCGCGGCTCGTCACGCAGCGCGGGAAGCAGGCCGCTCCGGCCCGGTCGGACGCGGCGGGAGCGGCACCGTAATGAAGACGATGTGGGAGGCCGCGGCCGCCCGGGCGCGCAGTGATCCCGCGGCGATAGCAATCCGCGGCGAACGTGACCTGAGCTACGGCGAGCTCATCCGGCGCGCCGGAGCGCTCGCCGAGCAGATCCAGGCCAGCACCGCCCCCGGCCGGTTCGTCGCCCTGGAAGCCACTACCCCGCTCGCCGCGGTGACCGGGATACTCGCTACCGCCCGGTCGCGATGCCCCTTCATGCCGGTCAGCACCGACAGTCCCGAGGCTCGCCGGGCCGCCATGCTGGCGGACGCTGAGCCCGCGCTGATCCTGCGGGAGACAGAGCCAGGCCGGCTTACCGTCGAGCAACTGGCCGACAAGCCGGCGAGGCCACAGCGGCCAGACATGGCCGGCGTCGCCTACGTCATGTACACCTCGGGCTCGGCCGGGCAGCCCAAAGGGGTGCTGGTGGAGCATGAGGCGCTGTGCGCCCGTCTCAACGCACTTTCCCGGGTTCCGGGTTTCGGCCCCGGCGAATCAATTTTGGCGATGACGGCATTCTCGTTCGATATATCGCTGACCGAGCTTCTCCTGCCATTGAGCGCCGGCGGCAGTTTTGTCGCTGCCCCGCCCGAGGCGCGTCTGGATCCAGTGATATTTGCGCAGGTGGTGCGCGAATATCAGCCCAGCGTAATCCAGGCGACGCCCAGCTTCTGGCGGCTGGCCTTGGCCTGCGGCTGGGAAGGCGCCCAAGGAGCCCGTGTGTGGTCCGGCGGCGAGATGCTGACCCCGAGCCTGACCCGGAGCTTGCTCCCGATATGCGGACAGCTATGGAATCTCTACGGTCCCACGGAGGCGACCATCTGGGCGTCGGCGTCACGGATCACGACGGCAGAATCGGTTCATCTCGGCGAGCCGCTGCCCGGCACCGGGCTGTGCCTTGAGGGCGACGACGGCGAGTTGATCACACCCGCCCAGCCGCTGCAGCCGGGCGAGATCCTGGTCTACGGCGAGGGCCTGGCCCGTGGATACCTGCACCTGCCGGATCTCACTGCCCGCCAGTTCCGGGCCTGCCGCACGCCTGAGGGCGTGCTGCCGTGCTACCGCACGGGCGACCGAGCGCAGTACGGCCACGATGGAACGCTGTGCTTCCTCGGCCGCCGAGACGGCCAGGTCAAGCTGCGCGGACACCGTATCGAACTGGCCGAGATCGAGACCGTCCTTGAGGAGCACCCCGCCGTCCGGGAGGCGGTGGCCCTCGTCGTCGGTACCGAGGATCCCGACACCGCGCACATCGCGGCCTGGCTGGTGGCTCACGCCGAGGTGACGTCCCGGGAGATCAAGGGCTGGCTATCCACCCGCCTTCCGGCAAGCATGCGGCCCGCCCGCATCTCAATCGTCTCGGCCCTGCCACGGACTGTCGCCGGCAAGGTGGACCGGGTGCTTATAGCGAGCCAGGCACGGATTTCGGCAAAGTAGCTGGCATTGTCTGGCGCCTCCTGAGATGCCTCCGATAGGCTCCTCAAAAAGGCTGAGGAGGTAAGGGTGCTGCTCGAAAAGAAGAACGCCATTGTGTATGGGGCGGCTGGGTCAATGGGCGTGACGGTCGCTCGCGCGTTCGCTCGCGAGGGAGCAAACGTGTTCCTGGCCGGGCGTACACTCGCCAAGCTCGATAAGGTGGCGGATGAGATTCGCGCCGATGGCGGCAGCGCGCAAACAGCCGAACTCGACGTCATGGATAAGACGGCCGTCGAGGCACTCGCCGCGCACGTCGCCAAGACGGCCGGCAGCATCGACATCTCCTTTAACGCGATCGCCATCCGGGCCGTGCAGGGCATTCCGCTGCTCGACATGACCGAGACCGACTTCATGACGCCGATTATTGACGCCGGCCGCAGTCACTTCATCACCGCGACCACGGCCGCACGCCACATGATCGAGCAGGGCTCAGGCGTGATCATCATGCTTTCCGCCTCATCCGCGATGGAGACCCGCCACCAGATGGGGGGCTTCAGCCTGGCGAACGCCGGCATCGAGGCGCTGACCCGCGTCCTGGCCGGCGAAGTTGGCCGCAAGGGCGTGCGAGTCGTGGGGATAAGGTCCAACTTCACCCCCGAGGCAAACGGTGTCACTGACGCCGATGTCCCGTTCCTGGTGAAGGACACGCTGACTGGCCGCCTGCCGCGGCTGGCGGAGATCGGTAGCACGGCCGTGTACCTGGCCTCGGATGCCGCGGGCGCCATGAGTGGCACCGCCGTCAACCTGACGTGCGGCGCGATCATCCCATGACGTGGTTTTGAGCAGCAGGCCCCAAACGGCCCCCTGACCAGCGCGTGGTCAGGGGGCCGTTTTATTGAGTGGACGACGGTTAGCCGACTGTGTAGGTGTAGGGGATGTTGACGATCTCGTCACCGCTGGACGTGGCCTTGTTGAAGGTGTCCACGGCGATGAAGCCGCTGACCACGGTTCCCCTGGGCGCGTTCGGGGTGATGGTGACCGTGATGGTCCCGGACTGGCCGGGGGCTAGGGTCAGCGGGGCATACGCGGCCTGAGCGTTGAACGACAGCGCCCACGCGTCGCCGGTGCTGGAGGTGACGGCACCGTCGAACGCGTTGGTCGTGGCGACCATGGTCACGTTCGCCGTGCCGGATACCGGAGCGGGGAACGGGCCGGTGGGATCGATGCCGATCCATTCCTGGCCGGGCGCGGCCTCGGGTGATGTGAACGCGGCGACCGCGTTGTCACCAGATGAGACGGCCAGGTACTCCGGGTCGTTGTCGTCGGAGTTCACGTCCATCGTGAGCGGCAGTGTGCCGAGCGCGGTCGTGACGAGCCTGGTGGTGTTGGTCGGGACCAGGAAGTGCGGGTTGGCGTTCCCGGGGACCGGCTGCGGCACGGTGAGAGTGGCTTGCGTGAAGTCCGTCCCGCCGACCGTGTTGGTGCCGAGCAGGCTAACCGCTGCCTGCTTGTTCAGGCGCGGGTCCGCGAAGTAGTCCTTGGCGATGTTGCCGGTGTTGGCGACGGAGATAGTCGCGGTGGCCGGCTGGCCTGCGGGCAGCACCGTGCCCGGCGAGTGGGGCAGCCCGCTGGCCACCACCTTCGGCGCGGTGAACGAGACCGTCCCGGTGAACGGCTCGCTCAGGTGCGCGCCGTCGATCGCCCCGAGCATCACCAGCGACACGGTCCACAGGCCGGGGGCCGGCGTGCGGCGGAAGAACTGCATGGTCGCGCCCGGGCTGTTCGCGTTGTTGGCGGTCGTCTGCAGGTCGAGGCCCTGGTCGTATGGCGAAACGAGCGTGCCCGCGAGCACGTAGTCGAAGTCGCGCAGCTGGATGCCGACGTTCAGGGACGGCTGGCCAGGTGGCACGTTGAACTGGTAGGTGAGCTCCTGGCCGCCTGCGGCGGTGCCAGTGCCGGGGCCGCCGCCGTCGGGCGAACCGGACACGGCGCCACCGGTCAGCGTGCCGGCGAAGGAACCCTGGCCGCTGCTGCTGATCGGCACCAGCGCCCGCAACACGATCGGGATTGCCCCGTCGGTGCCGCTGCCCGTGCCCAGGTGCAGGCTGAAGGACTCGTCACCGGGCTGGCCAGCGGTGACCGTCACCTGGAAGGTCCCGGATTGTCCGGGCGCGAGCGTCCGCGATGCAGGCCAGGCCGATCCGGCGGTGTGGAAGTTCTCGGTGGCGTAGGCGAACCGGACCGGCCCGAAGTACTCGGCGTTGCCGGGCGTCCAGATCACCGCGGTCCAGGTGCCCGCTGTGGGCCGGCGCACCTCCACTCGCACGAACCCGGTCTGGTTACCCGAGGTTGAGGAGAAGGCGGCGAGCCGGCCGTGGGGGTCGAACAGCTCCTCGTTCGCCACGCCCCCGGTGACCTGGTCGTTCCAGGCGATGTCGCCGTTCAGGTAATCGGTCCCGGGCGGCACCGTGAACTTGCGTGTCTCGAACGAGTCGGTTTCCCCAGCGGGACCGACCGAGGTCGGGCTGGACGCGCTGAGGGTGACGGTTCCCGTGTCGGTGGACACCGGGGTGGGGTTGCCGGACACCGTCGGCGTGACGTTTCGCGGGGAGCTGCCCTCATTGGTGACCCCGATGGTGAACGTGTGGCCCTGACCCGCGTTAACCGTCGCGTTCAGGCCGGTCTTGTCCACCAGCAGCGTGCTGCCCCGCGGGCGGGCGCCGTTGACGGATTCGGCGAGCTGGACGGCCTTGAGCGCGTTGACCAGCCCGGCGCCCTGCTCAGCGGCGGGCGCGCCGAGGTCGGTGGCCGTGCTCTCGATGATCCGCTCGACCAGGGGGGGCGCGGGCATCGCGCCGCCGTGCGTCTTGGCGTACGCCTGCAAGACCAGCGCGGCAACGCCGCCGACCTCGCTCGCCGCGGAGTTAGTGGAGGCCACGGTCGAGATGCCCGGCGAGGATCCGTTGTCGGGATCGGTGCAGAAGAAGAACCGTGCGGTGTCGGTGCTGCACAGCCCCCAGGCCGCGTCGCCGGGAGCGACCACGTCCAAGGTACGGGGGTTGAATTCATCGACGCCGCTACCGCTTTGCGCGCTCATGTTGTTGCTCACCCAGCCGGCCGAGCCGCCGTTCGGGCCGTTCCCGTCGGTCTGGCGGTAGGACCGCAACGCGGTGCTCGCTCCGACGCCGATCACTCCCGGGACGCCGCCTGGCGAGAAGATGTTGCCCGCGGAGGTCGTGCCGGTGTCGCCAGTAGATGAGACCACGACCACGCCCGCCGCTACCGCGGCCTGGTCGGCCAGCGCCGCCGGGTCATTGAAGAAGTTCGGGAAAGCGGTCCCGCCGAACGGCTCAACGAGCACGTCGACGTGGTCCGTCATGACCTCGTACTGGATGGTCTGGATGATCTGGGCGTTGTAGATCTGGTTGGCGAAGTCGTCACCGAAGTTCGTTACCGCGACGCTCGCGCCCGGGGCGACGCCCACGATCTTGATGTTGCAGCCGGCCGGCAGCGGGTGTGCCTGGTTGACGTACTTCGACAGGTCGTAGACCTGATTGCCCTGGGCCGCGATGAGGCTCACGAAGTTCATGGCCAGCCCGCTGGCAGCGGTGTTGGGACCCTGCCCGCTGAAATCCTGGAAGTCGAAGATGACGCGCTGGCCGTCCTTGCGGATGAGGTCCGGGTTGTTCACGTCAACACCGCCGAAGATCACGCCAACCTTGATCCCGGAGCCGTCCACGATCGTGTTGGCGGCGTTCACGTTCATCAGCCCGCGAGATTCGGGCTCGATCAGCGGCCTGGCCGGGTTGCGCGGGCAGACCCGCTGGTCCGACGGGTCGCCCGATGCCACAGCGCTGGTGGCCGCGGTGCCCGTGGCCCGCGTACCGCCGGTGCTGTCGCCGCTGATGCTCGCGCGGCTGCGCGGTGGCAGTTGCCGGAGCGTGTCCGGTACGACGGCCGCGATCGCCGGGTTCGCTCGCAGCCGCTGGATCTCGGCGGGGGAAATGGTCGCCGCGATCGCGTTGATGATCTGGAAGCTCTGCACGTGGGTCGCGTGCACCTGGGTGAGCTCTGCCATGACCGGCGCCTGAGCGGCCTTGGCCGCGCTGACCCGCGCCGCTAGGGTGGCCCCGCGCGCGGGCAGGTTCGTGAGCTGGTCCTTGAAGATGATGATCGAGCGATTGGTCGCGTGGGCGGCCAGCGAACGGACCTGCGTCGCGGTCAGCGCCGCCGGCTCTCCATTGAATTGCCTGGCCGCGGGCTGGGCAGCCGCGACGAGGCCGCTCATCCCCAGGGGGATGAGCGCTGCCGCGGCTACAAACGCGGGCAGACGAAAGCGGAATCGCATGACGAGAATCCTTTCCCTACCCCACTCCTAAGCCGTGATCGGCTTTACCCAAACGGTGCACCTTGAGGCAAAATTATCAACATAATGCGACAGGCACATCTTCTGTGGTGCCTCTTACGAGGTCGGCAGAGTTAATTTGAGATTCTCATGGCCAGCGCGAAAAGCTGAGCGGGGCGGTCAGCATAACCGCTCCCGCCCAGCCTTCCGCGGGCTTCTTTCCGGTCAGATGTACAGCGTGTTCGGCTCCATGCCGCACAGGATCCGGCCGTGCAACTCGGTGTTGGTGGCGGGGTGCATGAGCGCGTGCAAGTTGATCGCGTGCAGGTCGCGCACGATGCGCTGGATCGGCACGTCGCTGTAGACGGAGGAGCCGCCGCTGGCGAGGCTGAGGATGGTCGCCGCTTCCATGGCCAGTTCGCAGGCCCGGCCCATGTCGGCGCGCGCCAGCGTGCGGTCGCTGAGCGTCCACGGGCTGCCGTCCTCGCCCTTGGCGTCGACCAGGCTGCCGAGGCGCTGCGCGTGGAACGCCGCCTCGTCGGCCAGCATGGTTGCCTGGCTGGCGCGCAGGTGCGTGATCGGCGCCTCGTTCGTGTTCTCGTAAGCGGTGTAGGTGATCTTCCGGCCGGACAGCCGCTCGAAGAATTCCTCCCGAGCGGCGTTGGCCAGGCCGACCGCGGTGCCCACCGACAGCGCCGAGGCCGTCGGCAGGAGCGGGGTGCGGTAGATCGGCGAGGCGGCGTTGGCCGCGGAGGCGTACTGCTCGGTCAAAACCATCGGCAGCGGCAGGATCCGCCGTTGCGGGATGAATACGTCTTGCGCGACGGTGGTGACACTGCCACTGCCCCGCAGCCCGGAGGTGTGCCAGTCGTCGACGATCTGCAGGTCGCTCATCGGGACGGCCGCCATGATCGGCCAGAAGCTGACTTCGGGGCCCGGGGCCGGCGCGGGCGCGATCGCGATGACCATCTGCCACTGGCTGTGCAGCGCGCCGCTGATGAAGCCCCACTTGCCGGTCAGCACCATGCCGCCGTCCGTCGGCACGCACATGCCGGTCGGGCTCAGCGTCCCGCACAGCCGGGTATCGGGGTCGGCGAAGATCTCGTCTTGCACCTCGTCGGGCAGCAGGCACGCCATCCACGTCGTGATCGCGTTGACCTGGGCGACCCAGGCCGCGGAGCCGTCGCCCTTGGTCACCTCGCCGAGCACGTCGATGACCGTGCGGGTGCTGCTCTCCAGGCCGCCGTACCGCGCGGGCACCCGCAGGCGGAACACGCCAGCGTCCGCCAGTGCCTCCACGGTCTCCTTATGCAGCTGGCGGTTCTGCTCACTCCACAGCGCGTGGGATTTGAGCAGTGGCACCAGCTTGGCCGCCTTCTGAACGACGTCAGCACGCTCTGGCGTTTCGATGACCGTCACCGTGACCTCCTTGCGCAATGCAACGAGCGCCGATCCGGAAGTGGAATCACTGCTCTTGTCGGCGGCTATCCCGATAGGATGTGGTTGATTTCCCGGTAATCCTTGCGTTCCGAGTGGCCCCGGCACATCCTCTGGATTGCTCTCATAGGCGGGCGTGCCGGCGGCCGGAAACTCCGCAATCGGGAAGATTGCGCATTGCGCGTTCTGCGGGACCGTCGTAGCAACCAGGTCCGCGATAGAGAAGGAACGATCAATGCCTACGAAGTCTGCAGCTCCGAGCAACGCCGCGGCCGACCAGGCCGCCATCGCGGCCGTCAGCCAGCGGGTGGTCGCCGCCTGGGCAGCCCACGACGCCGACGGCTTCGCCCGGGTCTTCGTCGAGGACGGCACGATGGTGCTGCCCGGGGTCTACCTTCAGGGGCGCGACCAGATCCGCGACTACATGGCGAACGCGTTCGCTAATCAGTACAAGGGCACCCAGGTGACCGGGAAGCCACTGAACATGAAGTTCCTGAGCGACTCCTCCGGCGTGCTGCTCACCGAGGGCGGCGTGCTGCACCCCGGTGAGAACAAGCCGACCCAGGAGCGCGCCATCCGGGCGTCCTGGATTGTCATGAAGGAGGACGGGCGCTGGATGCTCGCCGCCTACCACAACTGCGAGCGCGACGCCGACTGACTGGCCGGCGCTCCAGGGCAGGGACTGGCGGAGGCCCTCCCCCGCCCTGCCATCGGGTTGTCACGGTGCGCAGCAATCGCAAAGATGCGCAGGATGCCCGGTTCGTAATCCTCTGCATGAGGCCGCCGACGCGACCGCACTCATGATGTCAATACAAGGCGATGGGCGTAGCAAGGGACGCCGCTAAGGAGAAATACGATGGAGATTACCCAAGCGCCTCCCAGGGAAGAGCTCGTTCGTCGCGCATCCGGACTCATCCCGCTGCTGCGGGAGAAAGCTGCCTGGATGGAGGAGAACCGGCGGCTCCACGACGATGTCCTCGACGCGCTCACCGATGCCGGAATTCTGCGGATGCGGACCCCGCTCCGCTACGGCGGTTACGAGTCCGACACGGGAACGGTCGTGGATGTGGTGGCCGAGCTCGGGCGAGGCGATGGATCGGTCGCCTGGACCGTTGGGGTATGGATGATCGCCACGTGGGAGATGGGACTATTCCCCGATGAGGCGCAGGACGAGATATTCGCGAACCCGGACGCGCGCATCTGCGGAATTCTCACCCCCAGCGCCGTGGCCGTTCCTACCGATGGCGGCTATATCATCAACGGCACGTGGAAGTTCAACACCGGAGTGAAGCACAGCACGTGGAACAACAACGCGGCTCTCGTGCAGACCGATGATGGCGGTTTCGAGGTAGTCACGGCTGTCATACCGGTTGCGGACCTGGAAGTCATCGACGACTGGCACACGTCGGGCATGCGCGCGTCGGGCAGTATTACCACCATCGCGAAAGATGTCTTCCTCCCGAAGGAGCGAGTGCTGTTCATGCGCCCGATGATGGAGGGCGCTCCGCATCAGTCCAAGCTGAACGCGAACGCGCCCATCTTCAAGGCGCCCTTGCTCCCCACCGCGTGCGCGGTGATCGCCGGGCCTGCCCTTGGCCTCGCGATGGCCGCCAAGGACGCCTTCTTTGAGCGGCTGCCCGGCCGGAAGATTACCTACACCAGCTACGAGAACCAAGCCGAGGCGCCGGTTACCCACCTAGAGGTCGCTGAGGCGATCACGAGGCTTGACGAGGCCGGGTTCCACGCCCACCGTGCGGCGGACATGGTTGACACTAAGGGCCCGGCGGGGGAGCCATGGAGCGTGGAGGAGCGGGCTCGCGTCCGGCTGGACCTCGGTGCCACATCCCAGCGGGCCAAGGAGGCGGTCGACATCCTGGTCAACGCGAGCGGCGGCTCTTCGATCTTCAGCGACGTGCCGATTCAGCGTATCCAGCGGGACGTGCAGACCCTCAACCTGCACGCCATCCTGCATCCGAGTACCAACAACGAGCTCTACGGCCGGATCATCTGCGGGCTGGAGCCCAACACGCCTTATATCTGATCGGGGAACCCCGGCCCCGGCCGCGCTGGCCGGGGCCGGGGCATTCGCTTCCTGACGGCCTCGCCGGGCCTGGCCCGGCGAGGCCGTCGGCGTGCGCGGGCGCTTCGCCTACCCACTGCCCGCCGGGTGGCTTCCAGCGCCGCCAGGTCGCGTACGGCGTAGCGGCGGTGCTCGCACTCCTCCTTCATGACCACGCCCAGGCAAAGGCCGACCGAGCGTGCTTCCCGCGGGTACCCGGGCGCGGGCAGGCGCGGGCAGGCCCGCTCCAGGTCGTCATCGGTGAGCCCGTCGACGATGCCGCGCACCAGCGCCACGCGGGAGCCGCGGGCCTCCAGCACCTCTGCCAGGGACGGGCGCGCGTCGAGGTCGATGCCGAGCGCCGCGGCGTCCGCGGGCGTGAGGCCAGGCTGCGGCAGGCCGAGCGGGTGGTACGGCGCCTGCTTATCGAGGATCATGTAGCCAGCCCACCTGTCGGTGGCCATGACGAGATGGCGCAGCGTCTCGACGAAAGACCATTCGCCGTCGACCCGCTGGTGCAGGGCAGGTTCAGGCAGCCGCCCGGCGCGGGCGACGGTCTGCGCCCAGAGCCGCTCGATCGTGTCCCACATCGCACGGTAGTCGTCGGCTGTCCGCAGCTCTCGCAGCTGCACGCGCTCGGGATGGCGCTTGTCGAGCTCGCCTTCCACGAATGCCGTGACGTCGACGTCGTTGACGACGAAGCGGCCGACAAGCCCGGAGACCCTGACATCGTCGAGCCACGAGTCAGTGATCTTGACCTGGCGCAGGTCGCAGTCCCGGAAGTTCGCGCCGGTGAAGTCGGCGCCCGTGAAGCTCGCACCGCGAAATTCGCTGGTGCTGTCGTAGTCAGGGGCCACCGCGCCATTGTCTCGAACCGGGCCGCAGGCCGACAACCGCCGCAGCCCTGAACCCGGTTCGCCCCCGTGAGGACTGCCTTATTCAGGACGTGCGGCTCGCCGGTATCCCGCCGGGCGTCCGAAGTCGCGGAACGCGCGCTGGGAGTTGCCGCCCAGGATGGAGACCACCAGGAAGATACCCGCTATCGGGAAGAAGGGCGTGGCCCCGACGTGCTGGACGAGCAGGCCGGCGACCACCACCGACAGCGGGAAGATGCCGTAAGAGCACAGCATGATCATGCTGAGGACCCGGCCGAGCATGGCCGGGGGAAGCGACCGCTGGGCCATGGTGTAGAAGAGGACGCCGCCCAGGCTGGTGCATGCGCCATCGAGCAGCATGACGGCCGCCGCGCCTGCCTCGCCGCCCAGGAAGGGCACCAAGATGATCGCGCATCCCGCGGTGGAGAAGGCCCAGGAGGCAAGCCTCCCCGGGTTCTGCAGGTCGCCCAGGCGGGCGGCGATCAGCGTGCCGAGCACCGCGCCGGCCGCCATGCAGGCGAGCACCGCGCCGTAGCCGCCGGCGCCCCAGTGCGCGTGCGCGAGCGCCGGAAGGGCCACCTCGCCCAGCCCGCCGCTACCCAGGTTCATCGCGATAGCGACCAGCATGACGAGCTGTATCCCCCGCGAGTGCCGTATGTAGGACAGCACGCCCTGTGGCTTGCCAGGAGGCGCGGCAGCCAGGCCGTCGTGCTCGGCGGGGGAACTGACCGCCTCTGCGGCCGGGCTGCCGGCCGCCTCGGCCGGGTTCGCGGCCACTGGCCTGGCCGCCGGGCGGCGCGGTATCAGCGCCAGCGACAATGCCGACAGCGCGAAGGACACCGCGTCGATCCCGAAGGCCGCGGTCGACGCGCCGGTAACGGCGACCAGGGCCCCGCCGATCGCTGGGCCAATCAGCGATCCGGCCTGGATGGCTGTCTGGTTCAGCGCGTTGCCCGCCGTGAGCTGGGTGTCATCCAGCAGTGACGGCATGATCGTGAACGATGCGGGCAGGAACAGCCCCTCACATCCGCCGATGACCGCGGCGGTGGGGCCGAGGGTGACGAGTGAGACGGTGTGCCGGGCCGCGAGGAACGTCAGCACGCCCACCATCGCGCATCGCAGGACGTCGGTGAAGAGCATGAGCGTGCGCGGCCCGAGCTTGTCCGCCAGGATGCCGCCGACTGGGATGAGGACGGTGCGCGGCACGCCGTAGCAGGCGAGCAAGGTGCCGAGCAGGATGGTGCTGCCGTGGTTGGACAGCACGAGCCAGGGCAGTGCCACCGCGTAACAGTAGTCACCGAGGGTCGAGGCGAACTGCCCGCCGGCCAGCAGCCGGAAGCTCCGCACCGCCAGTGGCCCGGACTGGAAAGCCGTGGTGACGCGCCGGGTCGTCGCCGTGCTCACTTTGCCTCCTCGAGTTCGGAGAAACGAGTACATGTCTGCGTGAGTCATCTGCAGCCTGATTAATCCCGAACGTACATGGCCGCGGACCAGAATGCTTGCCCTGGATTGCGGCGAACGCCCCGGCCGAGCGAGTCTTTACTGTTCACAAAACCAGCGCTTAATTCAGGGCGGACGGCGGGTCCCGGCCCCTGAAGTCGCGGAATGATCGGCAATCTCCGAGAGGGCTATCCCCGGCCGTCTGCATATGTTCGTCTCGGCGGCAGGTGAGACAGGTGAGAGGGGTGGGTGAGATCGATATGGCATCCATGGCACTGCCCACGCTAGATCTCGTGACCCACGGCGACGCGCGGCCGGCATTCCCGGCGATACACCTCGAGGACCGTACAGTACTGTCCTACGGTGAGCTGACCGGATTGGTCGGCGAATTCGAGCGGGTACTGCGCCATGACAGCAAGGCGCTGGTGCTGTGCGCGGGAGACCGCGACCTGCCCACGCTGCTGGCCTATCTCGCAGCGCTGCGCCTGGGGCACGCTGTCGCGTTCATGCCCGCCTCGAATGAGATCCTCTCGGCATATCAGCCCGAGTTTGTCGTTCCGGCGCCCGGCTCAGGGGCCGGGCTGGCCGATCTCGGCTACCGCCCGGCCGCGGGACTGGCCGGCGGCACACCGGTCTTCCTGCGAAAAAGCAGCCAGCCTGCTGGTGAAATCTACATCGACACGGCATTGCTGCTGGCAACGTCGGGCTCGACCGGCAGCCCCAAGGCGGTCCGGCTGTCGTATTCCGGGCTGGCCGACAACAGCGCCGCGGTAATCCGCGCGCTCGGCATCACCGATGCTGAACGCGCCCCGACCACGCTTCCGATCACCCATGCCTACGGGTTGTCGGTGTTGAACAGCCACCTGCTGGCGGGCGGGGGCATCGTGCTCGGTGACCGGCCGCCGCTGTCACTGGCGGCGTGGGACCACCTGATCCGCTGCGGCGCCACGTCGTTCGCCGCGGTGCCGACGACCTACTCGGCGTTCGGCCCGGCGCACGCCGGCCTGCTGGGCCGCAGCCAGATCCGCACGATGACCCAGTCGGGCGC
>JAICYD010000172.1 GCA_025934375.1 Streptosporangiaceae bacterium
AGCACGCCGAGCCCGGTCTTGACCGCCAGCCGCCCGGCGACCTCCTTGCCCTCCGCCGACCCCGCGATCAGCACCGCCGCCGGCGCCACCGAGGCCACCAGCTGCGCCAGCAGCTCGGCCTTGGGCGCCACCACGTAGTCGTCGAAGTCGGCGGAATCGGCCACGTACACCGTGCCCGCGCCGAACTCGGCCAGCTTTGCCCTCGCCTCATCGCTGCCGGGCCCGGTCCAGACCACCGACGGCGACCCGAGGCGGCGGGCCGCGGTCAGCAGCTCGGTCGTGACCTTCTTCACGGCACCGCCGGAGTGCTCCGCGAGAACAAGTACCTCAGCCATTGATGATGCCCTCTTTCCGCTCTCGTCTCGCCCGCGCTCAGATGAACTTGCGCTCAGCCAGGAACCCGGCGACCTTGGCGCCGCCGTCCCCCTCGTCCTTGACGACCACCCCGGCCGCCCGCGGCGGCCGGGCCGCGAAGTCAGTCACCTCGGTCGCTGACCCGCCCGCCCCCGCCGACTCCGCCGAAACCCCCAGGTCCGCCAGCGCCAGCGTCTGCACCGGCTTCTTCTTCGCCGCCATGATCCCCTTGAACGACGGGTACCGCGGCTCGTTGATCTTCTCCAGCACCGAGATGACCGCCGGCAACGACGCCGTGATCACGTCGTAGCCGTCATCCGACATCCTTCGCACGGTTACCGACGACCCGTCGATGTCCACCTTCGACGCCTGCGTCAGCTGCGGCACCCCCAGCCGCTCGGCCAGCATCGCCGGCACCACCCCGGTCCGCGCGTCGGTCGACTCCGCCCCCGCGATGACCAGGTCAAACCCCACCTGGCCGAGCGCGGCGGCGATCACCGCCGACGTCGCCAGCGCGTCCGACCCCGCGATCTCGTCATCCAGCACGTGCACCGCCTTGTTAGCGCCCATCGACAGCGCCTTGCGGATCGACTCCGCCGCCCGCGCCGGCCCCACCGACAAGATCGTCACCTCACCGCCGTGCGCCTCCGCGATCCGCAGCCCCTCCTCGATCGCGAACTCATCCAGCTCGTTGATCACCCCGTCGGCAGCCGCCCGGTCCAGCGTGCCGCTCCCCGGCACGAGCCTGCGCTCCGACTCGGTATCAGGCACCTGCTTAACGAGCACGACGATATTCATGGAATGCCTTTCCGCTCAGAACTTGTCGCTTGGCTGGTGGGTGCCCCACACCGCGCGCAGGGCGTGCGCGACTTCGCCCCCGGTCGCGCGCAGGGCAAGCGCCTCGCGCATGGGCGGCAGCACGTTCTCGCTGCCCTCGGCGGCCGCCTTCAGCGTGTCGAGGGCCTTGGTGACCGCCTGGTTGTCACGATCACGGCGCAAGGCCGTCAGCCGCTCGCACTGGTCGATCTCGATCCGCGGGTCTACCCGCAGCGGCTGGTACGGCTCTTCCTCGGCGACCGTGTACTTGTTGACCCCGACCACCGTGCGGCTGCCGTCGTCGACCTGCTGGGCGACCCGGTAGGCGGCGGACTCGATCTCGTTCTTCTGGAAGCCCTGCTCGATCGCGGCGACGGCGCCGCCGCGATCGTCGACCGCCGTGATGAGCGCGAGCGTGGCTTCCTCGAGGTCATTGGTCAGCGACTCGATGGCGTAGGAGCCTGCGAACGGGTCGATGACCTTGGTGACGTCGGTCTCGTAGGCGATGACCTGCTGGGTGCGCAGCGCCAGCCGGGCCGCCTTCTCCGTTGGCAAGGCGATGGCCTCGTCGAAGGAGTTGGTGTGCAGCGACTGGGTGCCGCCGAGCACGGCGGCGAGGGCCTGCACCGCGACCCGGACCAGGTTGACCTCGGGCTGCTGGGCGGTGAGCTGCACCCCGGCCGTCTGCGTGTGGAACCGCAGCATGTGCGACTTGGGGTTCTTCGCGCCGAACTCCTCGCGCATGATCCGCGCCCAGATCCGGCGGGCGGCGCGGAACTTGGCGACTTCCTCAAGGATCGTGGTCCGCGCGACGAAGAAGAACGACAGCCGGGGCGCGAAGTCATCCACGTCCAGGCCCGCCGCGAGCGCCGCCTGGACGTAGGCCTTGGCGTTGGCGAGGGTGAACGCGATCTCCTGCGCGGGCGTCGCGCCGGCCTCGGCCATGTGGTAGCCGGAGATGGAGATCGTGTTCCACCGCGGTATCTCCCGCTGGCAGTACGCGAAGATGTCGCTGATCAGCCGCAGGGACGCCGCCGGCGGGTAGATGTAGGTGCCGCGGGCGATGTACTCCTTCAGCACGTCATTTTGGATCGTCCCGGTCAGCTTGCTGCCCGGCACGCCCTGATCGGCGGCCACCAGCTGGTACATCAGCAGCAGCGTGGCGGCGGGCGCGTTGATCGTCATGGACGTCGAGATCTCGCCCAGCGGCAGCCCGCCGAACAGCACCCTCATGTCCTCAACGGAGTCGATCGCCACCCCGACCTTGCCGACCTCGCCCTGCGCCAGTGGCTCGTCGGAGTCGTATCCCATCTGCGTCGGCAGGTCGAAGGCCACGCTCAGCCCGCCCGTGCCGGCCGTCACGAGCTCGTGATAGCGCTCGTTGGACTCCTTCGCGGTGCCGAAGCCCGCGTACTGCCGCATTGTCCACGGCCTGCCGGTGTACATGGTCGGGTACACGCCGCGCGTGAACGGGAAGGCTCCCGGCTCGCCGAGCATGGCAGCGGGGTCGAAGCCGTCCAGCGAACTGGCGTCGTAGACCGGCTCAATCGGAAGGCCGGACTCGCTGTGTGCCACGGTGCTCACTACTCATTCCTGTCCCGTGAGCGGCGTGTTATGCGCTCACCAGGCCTGTCCCAGGCGCTTGGAACTTGGTACTGTTTGGATGGTACTCAGTACCATTACGTTGGGCAAGGGCGAGTGGCCGCAGCGATCGGGGGACACCGCATGATCAGGCCGTCCCCGCGCGACAGGCTCGCGCAAGCGGCGTTCGCGCTCTTCCGCGAGCGCGGCTACGACCAGACCACGGTCGATGACATCACCGAACGAGCGGGCGTGGGGCGCACGACATTCTTCCGGTACTACCGGTCGAAGGAAGACGTCATCTTCCCCGACCATGACCGGCTGCTGGCCCAGATCAGCGAACGACTGCTCAGCGAACGAGTGCGCATCGCGCGCGGTGCTCCTGCCGACGCCCAGGGCACGGCCCTGGCCGCCGTCTGCGACGCCGTCCGCCTGGTGCTGCTGCACTACCTCGACGAGGGCGACCTGGCCCGCCGGCGGTATAAGCTCACCAGCTCGGTGCCCGCGCTCCGGGACCGGGAGATCGCCACCGTGGCCCGCTACCAGCGGATGTTCCGCGAGTTCATCGCCGGCCCGATGAGCGAGCTGCGGGCCGAGCTGATGGCCGCGTCCGTGGTCGCCGCCCATAATCACGTGCTCCGCCGCTGGCTGCGCGGGGAGAGCCCGGACCCGATGCTCGAGCTCGACGCCGCGATGCGCCACGTGTCCGGCCTGTTCGCGCCGCCACTGGCTCATGGCGGGGCCGGCACCACGATCGTCGCCTTCCGCGCCGACGCCGGCATCGACGCGATCGTTCCCGTCCTCCAGCGCATCACCCAGGACGCCGCGCCCGCGCCAAGCCCCGCCGTGTCGAGCCAGGCGGCCAGGGCTGACGGGTCGCAGAGCTGAGGGTCGGTCAAAGGTTCCCCACTTCGTTCTCAAGGTAGGCGGCGTACTTCAGGCGGGCGGCGGCCAGCCGGGCGGGCAGGTGCTCCGATGGCCACAGGCTCTCGGCCGCCGCCGAGCCGGGTTGGGTTTGGCGGCGGCCTGGCGGTGCGGCCCGGCGGTCAGGTCTCCGTTATGGCCACGCCCAGCAGCGGCTCGTCGGGCGAGCGAAGGCCGGCCGCGGGCAGGCCGCCCGGGAACTGCTCGCTCACCGTCCTGGCGACGCAGAGCGCGATGTCGACGTGCTGGCGGCGGCTGGCGGAGTAGAAGTCCTGGGCGTCTGTGCTGAGCTTGGGTCGGGCGTGCAGCGGCTTGTCGCTGACCGCGAGCAGGGTCGCGGTGGGGATCCGGTAGCGGAATCCGTTCGCCGCCACGGTCGCCGATTCCATGTCCACGGCGAGGGCGCGGGATACCTGCAGCTGGTCCTGCACCATCGACAAATGCAGCTCCCAGTTGCGGTTCGCGGTGGTGAACACGATGCCCATGCGGCTGCGCAGCCCCCGGGCCGTCAGCTCCTGGAGCAGCAGCGAGTTGAGCGTGTGGTTGGAGACGACGGGGACGCTGAGCGGCAGCATGTCATCCAGCACGCGGTCGTCGCGCATGTAGGAGCTCGCCAGCACCAGGTCCCCGATGTCCTGGCGGTTGCGCAGGCCGGCGCAGTGACCGATCATCAGTACCATGTCGGGGCGGAGCACGGCGAGGTGATCGGTGATCGTCTTGGCGTTCGACGGGCCGACGCCGATGTTCACGATGCTCACGCCCGTGCGGCCGGGCAGCATGTGATGCCAGGCGGGCATCTGGCGCCCGGCCGAGTCGGGCCCCAGGCAATCGGGCAGGGCGGCGCGGAATTCCTCCACGTGCCAGGCGTAGTTGGTGAGCAGCACGTACCGCTGGAACATCCGCGCGCTGGTGCCCGTGTAGTGCGCCAGCCGGTCGATGGACAGCGCCATCCGCTCCGGCGCGAACAAGAACAGCTTCTTGCGCCGCAGGTCCCAGCGCGTCTCGTCGACCGCGGCCCCGAGCAGCGGGTCGCGCAGGTCAACGGCCTCCCGGCCCGGGAGGACCGATACCCGGGCGCCGGCCGCGGCCAGCCGGCCCAGTTCCCGCTCCAGGTACCAGCGGATCGCCTCCGGCTCGGCGAACTCCCCCTCGAGCCGGGGATTGTGGACCGACCACGGGCGCTCGACAACCAGCCGCGGGTAGCGGCCAGCCTTGGCGATCGCATCCATGGCCTGACACAGCAGCCCGATCTCGGACTCGTGATCGGCGGCCGGGATCGCCGAGAAGTCAGCGGCCGGGGTCACCCGCTCATCAGAATCCACGCCTGATGGTAGCGCTGCTTGCCCCGCCCGCAGGAGAATCATATTCTCATAGTTGCTTAGAAGGGTTCTCGAAATGGCGCGTGAGGCAGTTATCGTCGGGGCGGTTCATCCAACCTCGGCCGCTACAGCGTGCTTGCCGCCGGCTGGCCTGAATCGGTGCCCGGCACCACGATCAACCGGGCTTGCGGGTCTAGCCAGCAGGCGGTGGAGTTCGGCTTCGAGGGGGTGGTGACGGTCCCGGACGGCGAGGACGCGATCGCCACCCGTGAGTTCGCCGTCAACGAGGGGCTGCGCCGTGGCACCTCGCCGGACACTCTGGCCCGGCTCAAGCCGAGCTTCCGCCCCGATGGCGTCATCCACGCGGGCAACTCCTCGCAGATCTCCGACGGGGCCGCCGCGCTGCTCATCACCATCCCGGAGCGGGCCGCCGCGCTGGGCCTGGCGCCGATCGCGCGCTACGTCGCCGGCGCCGACCCCGTCACGATGCTGATCGGCCCGATCCCGGCCACCCAGAAGCTGCTGAAGGAGGCCGGTATCTCCGCCGGCGAGATCGGCGTCTTCGAGGTCAACGAGGCGTTCGCGCCGGTGCCGCTGGCCTGGCAGGCCGAGATCGGCGCCGACATCGACCGGCTGAACCCCGTCGGCGGGGCGATCGCCCTCGGTCACCCGCTCGGCGCGTCCGGCGCGATCTTGATGACGCGGATGATCAACCACATGCGCGACCGCGGGATCCGGTACGGGCTGCAGGCCATGTGCGAGGGTGGCGGCACCGCCAACGCGACGCTCGTCGAAGTGGCCGGCTGACCGGTGGGCTTCGGCCGGCGTGCGCTGTTCACGCCGGAGCAAGAGGACTTCCGGCTGGCGGCTCGGGCGACCCGGACCGGCCCGCCGGATCAAAGATCACGGGACGCTGTTGCAGTACTCGCGCTTCAGTCGCGCTTCAGTCGCGCTTCAGCGCGGCGCCGTACCTTGCTGACCTGGCTCCGCTCACCGTCAAGGGGGCCAGCGTGAAGAACTTCGTGAAGATGGCGGCGAAGGTAGCCGTCGCAGCGGTCGCCGCGGCGACGGACCAGCTGGCGTGCGAGTCCGTTGTTGAGGGCGCGGGGTGCGACGGGGAACGGGGGCGGGTCTCATGCTGGTACGCCTTCTCGGGGCGGTTGATGTGCTGGCCGATGACGGACCACGACGGGTCCGGGGTCTGCGACCCAAGGCTGTGCTGGCCGCGCTGGCGCTGCACGGCGGTGAGGTTGTCAGCGCGGGCCGCCTTGCTGACATTGCCTGGGGGGAGAAGACCCCGCAGACTGTGGCGAATTCGCTGCAAGCTCATGTGTCTTACCTGCGCACCGTGCTGGGCAGCAAGACCGCGATTCGTGCCCGTCGGCCGGGTTATTCGCTGGACCTTGGCGGCGATACCACCGACGCGCGGGTCGTGGAGCGGCTGCTAGCCGAGGGCACGAGCTCGGCTGACCCCGCGAAGGGGGTGCGGCAGCTGAGAGCGGCGCTGGCGCTGTGGCGCGGGCGGTCGCTAGCGGATGTGACTGGCCTGGCCTGGCTGGAGGAGCAGGCGGTCCGGCTGGACCTGCTGTGCCTCCAGGTCAGGCGGGCGCTGGCGGATGCCAGGCTGGCGGCAGGGGAGCATGTGGACTTGGTGCCCGAACTGGAGGAAATGGTCACGGATAGCCCGCTGGACGAGCAGGTACACGGGCAGCTCATGCTGGCGCTGTACCGGTCCGGTCGCCAGGCCGATGCGCTGGCGGTGTTCGGCCGGCTGCGGACCGTGCTTGCGGAGCAGCTCGGCATCGACCCCAGTCCAATGCTGCGTGACCTGGAACTGGCGATCTTGCGCCAGGATGAGGCGCTGGCGGTCCCGGCCCGGCCCCCGGTGGTGCTGGCGTCGCGGCCGGTCCCGGTCCCGGCGCAGCTGCCGTCGGCGGTGCCCGGGTTCGCCGGCCGTGCCGCCGAGTTGGCCAGCCTGGATGCCGCGCTGGCCCGGGCAGAGCGAGAGCGCTCGGCCGGGTCCGCCGTGGCCATCTCGGTGGTGTCGGGGACCGCGGGGGTGGGCAAGACGGCGCTGGCGGTGCAGTGGGCGCATCGGGTAGCGGCGCGGTTCCCGGACGGGCAGCTGTACGTGGATTTGCGCGGGTTCGGCCCGGGTGGTCAGCCGGTCGATCCCGGCGAGGCGGTCCGGGGGTTTCTGACCGGACTAGGAGTGGCGCAGGCCCAGATCCCGGGCGACGTGCCGGCTCAGGCCGCACTGTACCGCAGCCTGCTGGCGGGCAGGCGGGTGCTGGTCGTGCTGGACAACGCACGGGACGTCGCGCAGGTCCGCCCGCTGCTGCCGGGCTCGCCCGGGTGCCTGGTGATCGTGACCAGCCGCAGCGATCTGGCTGGCCTGGTTGCCGCCGAGGGTGCGTATCCGGTGAGCCTGGACCTGCTCACCTCCGCAGAGGCCGGTGAGCTGCTGGCGCGGCGGCTGGGGGAGGCGCGGGTGGCCAGCGAGCCCGCGGCGGTCAGCGAGATCATCGAGCGGTGCGCGCGGCTGCCGCTGGCACTGGCCATTGCCGCGGCGCGCGCTGCCGGCAGGCCGGGTTTCCCGCTGGCGGCGATCGCGGCCGGGCTGCGCGGTGCCGCCGCTACCCTGGATCCGTTCGGCGGGACCGATCTGGCCACCGATGTGCGGGCGGTCTTTTCCTGGTCCTGTCGGCTGCTCAGCCAGGACGCGGCCCGGCTTTTCGCGCTGCTGGGACTGCATCCCGGACCAGACATCAGCGTCCGCGCGGCGGCGAGCCTGGCCGCGATCCCGCCAGGGCGGGCACAGGCGCTGCTGGCCGAGCTGGCCGGCGTCCACCTGCTCTCCGAGCACAGCCCGGGCCGGTACGCCTGCCACGACCTGCTCCGCGCCTATGCCCGCGAACTGGCTGAGAGCCTGGAGGATGCCGCTGCGCGCGATGCCGCGGTGCGCCGGCTCCTCGAGCATTACCTGCACTCCGCGCATGCCGCCGCGCGGCTGCTGAAGCCGGAGCGGGAACCCATAGCCCTCGCTGCGGCTTCGCCAGGCACATCCGCTGAGGATCTGGCGACCCCTGACAGCGCACGGGCCTGGTTCACTGCCGAGCACCACGTGCTCCTGTCCTGCATCAGCGCGGCGGCGGCGCCTGGCCTCGACCGGCATGCCTGGCAGCTCGCGTGGACGATGAAGACCTACCTGTTCCGGGGCGGGTTCTGGCATGAGCAGGTGGCGATCGAAACTACCGCAGCCGATGCCGCACGCCGTGACGGCGACCTATCCGGGCTGGCGTCGGCGCTGTTCAGTCTGGGCGAGGCGTGCGTCCGCCTGAACCGCCTGGATGAGGCCGAGTCCCGCTACCAGGAGGCCCTGGCGATCTACTCGGCAGCCGGCGACCTCAGCCGCCAGGCAGACGTCTACATAGTGATGAGCGAGATTGCCGAGCTGCGGCAACGCTTCGCCCACACCCTCGAATATACACGCCGGGCTCTGGACACATTCCGCCGCGCCGACGACGCGAGCGGTCAGGCCATGGCCCTCAACAGCGTCGGCTGGGCCCACGCGCTTCTCGGCGACTACCACCAGGCCCTGGTGTCCTGCCGGGAGGCGCTGGCGCTAATGCAGGAGCTGGGCTTCCGCGATTGGCAGGCTCACACTTGGCACAGCCTCGGCTACGCCTATCGCGGGCTGGCCGACTACCACCAGGCAGCGATCTGTTACCAGCGCGCCCTCGGCCTGTTCAGCGAATTGGGCGACCGGTACAACGAGGCCTACACGCTCAACTATCTCGGCGATGTGTACCTCAGTGCGGGCGACTCTGGTGCTGCCCGTCGGACCTGGGCGCATGCTCTGCGGATACTCGACGAGATCGGTCACGCCGATGCCAGCCGCGTCCGCGCCAAGCTCACCTCGCACGCGAGTCCCGGCCAGGTGCCGGCGATCTTGTAATTCCCCAGGTCTGAGGGCCAGCGCGCGCCTGGTTGCCGTGACGGCGCGACAATCCGCGGCTCACGCCCCGCGCGGCTCGGCCAGCCCGGACTCCGGGCCGTCCCACGCCTGAGAGGTCCATGGGTCTCCAACGCGGGCAGCGCGGCTTCGGATCAGGCGCGCCCTGGCTCGGCGACCGCATGCCGGAGTTGGGTAAACCGGCTCCGCCGCAAAGGCCTCGGCGTTTCAGCTTTTCATCAGGTCCACATCAGGTCCAGCGAACACGATCGTCACTGCCGCGGGGATTATTCCCCCGGTTGTCGCGATCCGATCCGCACAAGCGGACGAAGACGAAGGAATGGATGGAGAGCGTGGGTCTTGGGACCGGCCAGCTGGCGCCTGACCATAGGCCGGTCAGGCCGGTCGACGGATGTCGGAAAGGAAGGAAATGAGCAAGCGAAAGAAATGGTGGCGGCGGGGCGTGGCGGCCGCATCCATCGCGGTCGCGGTGGCGGCAGCCATCCTTGTCCCCGCGGCCAAGGGCCAGGCCGTGGATAGCGGCGGGGCGTACCTGGTCGGTGCGCCATGGAGCATCGTGGGCATGAGCACGTGGGAGATCTTCTGGCACAACAGCCAGAGCGGGCAGACAAAGAAGTGGTACATGCGCCACAACGGCGTGTTCGAGCAGCAGGATGTCGACGACGAGAACTTTCACCTCACCCTTATCGGGCCGCCGTGGAGCATCGCCGGCGTGGGTGAGTTCGGCATGTCCCAGGACAAAGACCTCCTCTGGCATGACAGCTCGTCTAACGAGACGCAGATCTGGTACCTGGGCAGCGAGGCGGACGCGCAAGGCGTGCCGACAACCTACATCGTCGATCGCCGCTTCGTGACGGACGAGAGCGGCCAGCCGATGATCATCGGATTGCCGTGGACGATCGTCGCGGTCGGCGATCTCAACCACGACGGCACGGCGGACATCGTGTGGCATAACAGCCAGACCAACGCGACGCAAGCCTGGTTCATGGACCCCGCCCACGACGGTTCCCAGATCAAGCTGCGCGTCGACGTTGTCGACGAGAACGGACAGGAGATCTTCATCGGCGCGCCGTGGTCCATCGTCGGGTCGAGCGACATCGACGGTGACGGTCACGCCGATCTGGTCTGGCATAACAGCCAGTCCAACGCGACGCAGATCTGGTTCATGAACGGAAACCAGATCGTTCGCCGGCCCACGGTCGTGGACGAATCCGGCCAGCCGGTCTTCGTCGGCGCGCCCTGGTCCATCGTCGGGTCGAGCGACATCGACACCGACCTCACCGGCGACATCGTGTGGCACAACAGCCAGTCCAACGAGACTCAGATCTGGTTCATGAACGGAAACCAGATCCGCGAGCGGAAAGACATCGTCGACATCGAGGCGCCGCCCCCTCCGCCCCCTCCGCCCCCTCCGCCGCCGCCTCAGGTGCATACCTACACTGTGCAGAACTGCGACAGCCACGCGACCAGCGCTGGAGCGGCCTTCGGTCCCTCGAAGTCGGTGTGGGTCAACGACATCACCGGCAACACCGGCTTCCGCGAGATGGCCGTCCTTCAAGGCTTCCCCGTCGGAGAACAATGCGGAGTCGGCGGCTTCAGCCCGCAGACCTTCGTATTCAACGCCACCGCGGGCCACACCTACGAGCTGCGCGTGATCGACTACGCGATCCCGCCCAACTGCACCACCGACAGCCCCAACGGCTGCCGCCCGCTGGACGTCACCTTCCAGGGCAACGCCGGCGGACAGAATCCCGTCACGGCCGTCACCGGCTGACATTCCCCTCGCCCAGTCTCGTCCTCGGACCGCGCTGTGCCGCGCGTATCCGCAAATGAAGGAGCAGGAGCAAGATGAAAGCGCGAACAAGATGGTGGCGGCGGAGCATATCGCTCGCGGCCTGCACAGCCGCACTGCTGGCCGCCGTGCTATTCCAGGGCGGGGTGGCGCACGCCGCGGGATCAGCCTTCCTGGTCGGTCCGCCCTGGAGCATCGCCGGCATGAGCTCGTCGAACGTCTTCTGGTACAACAGCCAGGACGGCGAAATACAGATGTGGTCAATGAACCACAACGCTATTTCCTCGGCGCCTGACGTCACCGACGAACAGGGCCACACCGCCTTCGTCGGCCAGCCGTGGTCCATCGTGGCTGCGGGGGACATGAACGGCGATGGCAACAGCGATATCGTCTGGCACAACGCCCAGACCGACGAGACCCAGATCTGGCTGATGAACGGCAACCAGCTCGCCAGCCGCCAGACGGTGATCGACGAATCCGGCAAGCTGAGCCTGGTCGGGCTGCCGTGGTCCATCGTCGCTGCGGGGGACATGAACGGCGACGGCAAGGCAGATATCGTCTGGCACAACGCCCAGACCAACGAGACCCAGATCTGGGTGATGAACGGCAGCCAGATCGCCAGCCGCCCGACGGTGATCGACGAATCCCGCAAAGTGATCCTGATCGGCTCGCCGTGGTCCATTGCCGCTGCGACGGACATGAACGCCGACGGTAAGACCGATCTCGTCTGGTACAACAGCATCACCGGCAAGACCCAGATCTGGTTCATGAACGGCCGCCAGATCACCAATCGCGAGACGGCGGTGGACGAATCCGGCAACGAGATCCCCATAGGCACGCCGTGGCGGATCGCCGGGGCAAGCGACATCAACGGCGACAGGACCAGCGACCTCGTCTGGTACAACACTCAGACCAACGAGACGCAGGTCTGGTTCATGAACGGCAATCAGATCAGCGATCGGGAGGACATCGTCACCGGTGACCCGACGCCGCCGCCGTCCGGCACCCGGATCACGTTGTTCACCGGGGCTGGATGCGTAGGGACGGAGGGACTGGAGGAAACCAACAGCTTCATCAATCCGTCGGGCAACATTCCCTTCACAGAGTTGGGCGACAACTTGACGTGCGACCCGGGTGTGGTCCCAATGACATGGGCTTTAGATGTTTGACCGGTTGTGCGCAGTTCCCGTTTTTGGCTACTGTGGGTAGCTGCCTTCTGGAGGGATTGCTGAAGGCCGGCGTGCCGTGCCGGGAGCGGCCGGGTCCACGGCCCGGGCAGGGATTCTGCTTCGAGGGGTTTTGCGGGGTTTTTAGCTGGTCAGGCGGGGGCGTTGGCCATGGTGATGATGGCGGGGGCGATCCGGGTGGCGGTGTCCTTCGCGGTGGCGTGCGGGAAGGGCGAGGGAGACTTGGACTTGCGTGCGCGGTGCCGGTCGCGGTCGACGACGTTCCGGAGGCCGGAGATTTCCCTGGTCAGGGCCTGGAAGCGGTCGTGCCCGAGGCGGATCGCGGACAGGACCGCGCGGAGGGCGCGGGCGAAGGACAGGTCGCGGGGCCGGACTTCGAGCCCGGCCCGGCGTCCCTTCCGTGCCGGGCGGGCGGTGCGGGCTGCTGCGAGGATGACGCCGCGGGTCATGGCGGTGCCGGCGGCCCAGGCGGCGAGCTCCTGCCGGGCCAGGCCCGGGGAGCCTGAGCGGAGCATCGGCCCCGTGCCGGGGCCGGCGCCGCGCAGCGGCGCCTTGGCCTCCCGCAAGGCGGTCTCCGACCCGTCCCACCGCCACCTGTAAAGGGCGGCGAGCTCGGGGGCCGGGTACTCTCCCCAGTCCATGAGGTCGGTGACCAGGCAGAACATCTCCGGGACGTCCTGGCCTTCCACGTCGGCGAAGTACTCGATGACGCGGACGGGCACGGTGACGCCGTCGCCGGACAGTTCCGCCCGGTAGGACCCGTCGGGCAGGATCTCCGAGGTCCGCCGCAGCGGGATGTCGCTCTTGAGCCGGATCAGCACGTGCGTGCGCTCGGTCATCCGGGCGATCCTGGGCGCGCCGTGGTAGTTGCGGTCCATGAGCCAGATCCAGTCCGGGGCGAGCAGGACCGGGCAGTCGCGCAGGGCCTCGTCCAGGAGCGACTGCTCGGCGGCGGCCTTGCCCGTCCCGGCGGGCCCGTGCGGGATCGCGAACAGGGCCCGGCACGAGCAGCAGGTCACCGGCAGGGCCCTGGCCTGCGGGAACGGCGACGAGTCGTCCCCGGTGCCGACGGACCCGAAGAACGCCCTGTTCGCGGGCGTGTCCGGTACCCGGATCAGGGTCCCGTCGATCGCGCCGGCCTTCAGCGGCCTGCTCTTCCCGACGGTGACGGCACCGGGGCAGCCCTCGCCCTGATGGCGGTGCCAGGACGCGCCGAGCACGGTATCCCGCAGTTCCTCCAGGGGGGCCGGGCCGAGGGCGCTGCGCCATTTCCCGGCCGCCCGCGCCGACGCCGGCCGCCACGGCTTCGCCCAGGGGACCAGGGCCAGGTCCCCGGCCAGCGCCGCGACCGCGTCCTGGAGCCGGGCATCCGGCATGAGCGTCATCAAGACGATCACCCGGATCATGAACGCCCTGGCCAGGAGCCTTTCCCGCTCGCCCTTCACGAACCGGCCGTCCAGCCCCGCGTCCTCCGCGATCCCGCTCACGACCCCGGGGACGGCCGCCGCCTCCAGCGGGCCGAGCGTCGCGTGGTGCACCGGGCTGCCCTTGGCCCGTACCTGCCCGTCCCGCCTCACCTGCGCGTCCGCGACCACCACCACCTTGCAGAACACCACGTCATCGCGGGTGCCGATCGCCTTCGTGCCGCCCACGACCAGCGCGGACCGGTCCGCCCCGTCCAGGTCCCGGCCGCTCTTCAGCGGCGACGCGACCAGTTCCAGCGGGACTGCCACGATCATCCCGGCCGAAACGGACGCGGCACGCGCCGGGACAGGGTAAGAAAGCACGTGAGGCTCCTGTTGCGAAGTGGGATCTAGACACTCGCACTTCTAACGGGAGCCTCACCCATCTCGCAGGAAACCTGAGCAACAAGCCAACAGCCAGGAACGATCACGCAGCGCAACCGGAAACGGGACCAGCCCTCAACCGTTCCGCCTTAAAGCGCTGGCATTG
>JAICYD010000100.1 GCA_025934375.1 Streptosporangiaceae bacterium
CGCTTGACCAGGAAGAAGTCCGTTTCCTCACCGCAGGCCCGCACGTCGCGGGGCCTGGCCGTCACATACTGGTGCACGCTTTCGGAAGCAGTACCGCACGCAGGGCACGCGGCGGGCAGCGTGATCCTCGCCCAGACCGTGAGCCGCCCGTCATCGCCGCGCTCGGCCTCCGTCACTTCCACGCCGTTCATCCCGAAGAGCACCGACGCCGTATCCTGGGCAGGCGCGGGCTCGTTGCCTTTGATCGTCACAAATCAGGATCTTCGGGCCCGCGCCCTCATGCCCGGCGCACCGACACGCCACCTCAGGCAACGACTCAGTCACGAATCGCCGGCTACCAGATTCCGTTCCGGCTGCCGCCGAGTCCCTCGGTCAATCACGCAACGTAAACGGACTGCATACTGGGCACGGTTCAGTTCGAAGACCCCGGATCTCAGAGAGGAAAGCAGGAAATTCTACAACAAGCTTATCGAGTTCAACGGCGGTCATTACTTTCCAGCGACCGCCCGGTGCCCAAAGCAGCAGCTGAGGTCAGAAGGCGATACGGCACAGCTCTGGATCGGCATCGTTCAGCGCCTAGCGCAGCACCCCACCTTCAGTGAATCGTATTTCGTCCGGGTCGGCTCCCCGGAGCCTATGTCCCGCCACACCGTCAGCTTCGACTCGGCCGGGCAACTGCGCCTCGGGGATGGCCAGTCAATCAAGCTGCCGGTGACTTTCTACTCGGAGAAGTATTTCGAGACCGGCCAGGTGTCACTGTCCTGCGCGACGGACGACCGGTATTTGCGCGTCTCGTCCGCTGACAAGTACGACGTGGCCAGCCGGTACGACTCCGTCGAGTTCTGGCTCCAACCGCAGACGGAGTCCTTCGACGCCTTGGCGGGGGTCGCGATCAGGCTCGCCTACGATGCCCCCAGTGGGATGCCAGCCCAGTGGGTGCCGACCAGCGCGGACTTCCCAGTCGTCATCGCCAGGTCACGCTCCCGGATGGCCGTGAAGATCGCTGCCAGCGCGATCGGGGCCTTCCTGGTCGCCCTGCCCGGCATACTCGGTCAGGGGTCCCCGCTCTCGCTGCGAGTCGGCGCGGCGGTCGCGGGCGCCCTCCTCATCGCCTGCGCCGCTATCGTGATGGCCCGGCCCGGGACTAAGTTATCGCCGTCGGCCCCCTTCTCCGGGGAGAAGAAGCCGGGTATCTGGGCGAGCCGCTGGCAGAGTTCATCGAAGAGCCGTGTCAGCCTCGGGTAGGTTGCCGCTATCTTCTCGCGCGCGACCTGCTCGGTCGCCTTGTAGGCGGTCCATGTTGGCCGCGCGGGATGGTATCTGCCGATAATGACCATGGAGTGCGGAAGTATCTTGTCGAGGGCGTAGACGAACTTGCTCTCATCGTCAGCCATGGCCGCGTAGTCTTCGATACATCGTATAAGCCAGGGATAGCGGTCGCCGAACTGTCGGCCCAGTTGGGCCCGTGCTGATTTTGCGCGCTCTTCCTTGGCCGCGAGCGCTTCCGGGGCGGAGTAGACGGGCGTGTCTCCCGTGTATATCTCCTCAAGATCGTGAATCAGAGCGTATGCGCACACCTTTGAAACGTCGAGTTTCTCGTCTAGCAACGGTGCCAGGCATGCTGCGGCAATACCCAAAGAGAATGAATGCTCGGCGTCGTTCTCGTATCGCCCTCGGTCAAATGGAACCGTATTCGCCCTTTTGATCATGTATGGCTCCAGGGCCAGGTTCTTCATGAGATCGATAAATTCATCCGCATCCGGGCTGGTGATCTCTTCCGTGTCCATGCTTGACTGCTTCGCTCCGATAATCCTGGCATCCAAAATGGGTTCCCCATTATAGGGCAGCGGCTATCCCGTCGCTTTTATTCCTGGTCCCGGGCGGATGCCGGGGCGTGTGCAATGTCGCCAGTTCGCGTCCTGGCTGGCCGGCGATGGAGGCGGCCGCCGCGGCGTACTGTACGCAAGCATGGAACCCGCCTTCGACACCATACTGCTTGCTGAGGCGCCTGTGGTGACCGCGCCTGATGGGTCTTCTGTGAAACCGCTGTGCGCCTTGCCGGGAGTCGCCAGCTTCGCCCATTTCGAGCTCGTCGCCGGGCAGGTCTCGCAGGCGGTCTCCCACGCGAGCGTGCAGGAGATCTGGTACGTGGTCGCCGGCGGCGGGCAGATGTGGCGCGCCAGCAAGGCCGCCGAAGCCATCACCGGCCTGGTACCCGGCCTGTGCCTGACGATCCCGCTCGGCACCGCGTTCCAGTTCCGGGCCGGCCTGGACGGGCTGCGAGTGGTCGCGGTCACCGTCCCGCCCTGGCCCGACGACCCCGGTGAGGCCCGCCCGGCCCGCGGCCCCTGGAAAGCCGGCCCTGGGGTGTGATCCTGGTGCCTTCCCGGCGATTACTCGGTGACGGCCCCACCGCCCGGGGGGCCGTGACCGACGATGAGAGGGAAGGAGGCCCGGTGATCGATGCGCAACCGCGGTTCGTCGGGCTCTATGACTCCTGTTACCGGCGGGTGCTGGCCTACGCCGTCCAGCACGTTGACGCCAGCGTCGCCGAGGACGTGGCCAGCGAGACGTTCCTGATCGCCTGGCGCAGGCTCGCCGACGTCCCCGACCCGCCGCTGCCCTGGCTGCTCGCGGTCGCCCGCAACCTGCTGCGCCAGCAGTACGGGGCACTGGCCCGCCAGCGCCGCCTGGAGACCCGGATCACCGCGCTGACCAGCGCGCAGGACCTGCACGCGTGGGATGCCGCCGAGCATGTCATCGACCGCGCGACCGCGGCGGAGGCGCTGGCCGCGCTGCCCAAGGACGACGTCGAGGCCCTGACCCTGACCACCTGGCACGGCCTGAGCCCGGCCGAGGCCGCCGCCGTCGTCGGCTGCTCGCCGCGCGCGTTCACGGTCCGCCTGTCCCGCGCCCGCCGCCGCCTGGCCAGCGCGCTCAGCGTGGCCCCCGGCGACGTGCCCGCGCCCTGCCCGACTTCCCATACGCCACGCCCGCACCTGGCGGCACGCACTACGGAGCCATCATGACCGACCCACTGCAGATCGTGGCCGACCTCAAGCCGGCCCGGCTGGACCAGATCGCCGAGGACGCCTACGCCCGCCGCCGGGCCAGCGACCTGGCCCGTGCCCTCGGCGCGGAAGGCGCCCACCCCGGCAGGGGCACCGCCCGCCGCCGCCCCCGGCGCTGGCCCCTGCTGACCGGCGCCGGGGTGCTCAGCGCGGCCGCCTCGGTGACCGCCTTCGCGCTGACCGGGGCGCTGGCCGGGCCGGCCAGCGCCCCGGGGCATCCCGGCGGCGGGAGCACCGGCGCCCCGGCCTCCCCGCCGGCCGTCGCCAAGCTGGACGCCCGCACCTTCCTGCTCGCCAGCGCGACCGTCGCCAGCCACGCCTCCGCAGGCACCGGGAGCTACTGGTACGTCCAGGAACGCGACTTCCAGCACACCTGGGCGCCGCCCAAGGGCGCCAAGCGGCCGCCGGGTAAGAGGGCTGTCAAGCCCGTTGCGCAAGGCTCGGGCTTCGCGGCCTTCTACGCGGCGACCGAGGAGAGCTGGATCGGCCCGGCCACGGCCCGCACGATCGTGAACGAGGACCTCCAGTACCTCTTCGCCAGCCCCGCCGACAAGGCCCGCTGGATCGCGCTCGGGCAGCCGAAGCTCGCCAACCCCACCGGCGGGTTCGGCTACAACGGCACCCGGACCAGCAACTACCACGGGACGTTCTACTTCGGCTACGGCGTCCACCGCCTGTCGGTGAACCAGGCCCGCCAGCTCCCGGCCACCGAGGCCGCCCTCAGCAGCCTGCTGACGCGCTGGTGGAACAGCGAGCCGGACAAGCAGGGGGCCGTCGGCCCCGCGCACCCGAACTTCGGGCAGTACGTGTTCACCTGGGCCGGGGCGCTGCTCGGCGGCCCCGCCACCCAGGCCACCAAGGCGGCGCTATACCGGCTGCTCGCCGACCAGCCCGGCATCCAGGTCATGGCCGGGGTGACCGACCCGCTCGGCCGTGCCGGCGTGGCCATCGCCGACGGCACCGGCATGTGCTTGCTCATCGACCCTGGGTCCGGCGCCCTGCTGGCCTCCACCACTGCCCCTGTTCACGCCAGGGGCACGATCTCGCCCACGGCCGGCGGCACCGAGGTCATCCTCACGGCGGCCTGGGCGCCGACCCTCAGCGCCCGCCCGAGCTAGCCCGCCCGCGCTTATCGGCCCCGGCCGCCCTCGCCCAGGTACTGCCCGGCGAGGGCGGCCGGGGCCTGGGATAGCCACGCGTCCTCCAGCGCCTCCCGCAACGCGGGCTCAGCCACCGCGCTGAGCTGTATCAGGTAGGCGTTGTACCCGTTGAAGTGCTCAATCGTGAAGAAGCCGGGAGTCCCCTTGGCCAGGATGGCTTCCTTCTCGTGCGGATCGGCCACGCGCAGGGCCAGGATCGGCCCGTCCGGCGGGGCCTGGCTCCCGAACCGCTTGATGTCGGCCTTGCTGAACGGGCGGATCCACCCGAAGCCCTTGCCGGCGACCGCCCACGACCGGTGGCCGAACTTGTCCTCGCCGTCGGTCACCTCAGGCAGCAGCGCCGCCAGCCGGGCCACGTCCTCAATGCTGGCCATGCCGCTCACCTTACTTTCTGGGGGGTACAAACCAGCCCCCCAGGCCCCCCGACTGGTGCAGCCCCCGTCCGTACATCCGGCTGCGCCGGGAGGCGCCCACGAAACCACTGGGCCCCTCCGCGGCTCGCCGGATCGCTCGAAGCTGCGCTCGCAGGCTCGCTCCGCCTCGCGAACTCCCAGCCGCCCGCCCATCGTTGTGTCAAATAGTGAGACAAAGTTGCTCACGATGCAAGACGGAGTTACGGTAGCGGTCATGGCAGACGTTTACATCCACGGTCACCACCCATCGGTCCTGCAGTCGCATACCTGGCGCACCGCCGAGAACTCGGCCGCTTACCTGCTGCCCGAGCTCACCCCCGCGATGGCGATCCTCGACGTCGGCTGCGGGCCGGGCACGATCTCCGCGGGCCTGGCCGAGCGGGTGCCGGACGGGCACGTGACCGCCATCGACTCCGTGCCGGAGATCGTGGCGAAGGCGGCCGCCGACATCGCACGAACCAATCTGATATTCACAGTCGCCGATGTCTACGCGCTGGATTACCCGGACGCCGCCTTTGACGTCGTGCACGCCCACCAGGTGCTGCAACACCTGACCGACCCGGTCGCGGCGCTGCGGGAGATGCGGCGGGTGACCAAGCCCGGCGGGCTGGTCGCCGCCCGCGACGGCGACTACGGCGCGTTCTTCTGGTACCCCGCCTCCCCTGTCCTGGAGGAGTGGCGCGCGCTGTACCGCCGCATCGCCCGCGCCGCCGGCGGGGAGCCGGACGCCGGCCGGATGCTGCACGCCTGGGCCCGGCAGGCGGGCTTCACCGACGTCCGCCGCTCGTCGGCCACCTGGACCTACTCGACCGCCGCCGAGCGCCAGTGGTGGGGCAACAGCTGGGCCGACCGCGCCACCAAGTCGTTCTTCGCCACCCAGGCCCTCGACGACGGCCACGCGACGCGGGCGGACCTGGAGCGCATCGCCGACGGATGGCGCGCCTGGGCCGCCGAGGAAGACGGCTGGATGGGCATCCCCAGCGGCGAGATCCTCTGCCGCGCTTAACCCCTAACAAGGCCGGCCCATGTCTAGGGGGTACGCGCTAGCCCTAAATATGCGCTGGCCCGCTGTGGGCGCGCTGCTAGGCAGGCGCGGCCGCGGCGGCTTAGGCTCGCCCGTATGGGCGCATACGAGGATGTCTTCCGTCGCAGCCAGGCCGACCCGGCCGGCTTTTGGGCGCAGGCGGCGCAGGCGGTCGACTGGGATACTCCGCCGGCCACCATCTTGGATGACTCCAGCCCGCCGTTCTACCGCTGGTTCTCCGGCGGCACGCTGAACACCTGCCACAACGCGCTGGACCGGCACGTGGCCGCCGGACGCGGCGAGCAGGCCGCCCTCATCTACGACTCCCCGGTCACCGGCACCGCCCGGACGTTCACGTACGCGCAGCTGCGCGATGAGACGGCGCGGTTCGCCGGGGTCCTCGCCGGCCTCGGAGTCGGCCAGGGCGACCGGGTCGTCATCTACCTGCCGATGATCCCCGAGGCCGTCATCGCCATGCTCGCCTGCGCCCGGCTCGGCGCGGTGCACTCGGTGGTCTTCGGCGGGTTCGCCGCGCACGAGCTCGCCGTGCGTATCGACGACGCGCTGCCCGCGGTGATCGTCTCGGCCTCCTGCGGCATTGAGGGCAAGCGGGTCATCGAGTACAAGCCGATCCTGGACGCGGCGATCGCCGAGGCCACCCACAAGCCCGGCCACTGCGTGATCGTCGCCCGTCCCCAGGCGCAGGCCGCCATGCACGCCCACGACATCGACTGGCAAGCGGCGATGGCGGCGGCGACGCCGCGGCCGTGCGTGTCGGTCGCGGCCACCGACCCGCTGTACATCCTGTACACCAGCGGCACCACCGGCAAGCCGAAGGGCGTGGTCCGCGACAACGGCGGGCACGCGGTCGCGCTCACCTGGTCCATGAAGAACGTCTACGACACTCACGCGGGTGAGGTGTTCTGGGCCGCGTCCGACATCGGCTGGGTCGTGGGGCACTCCTACATCGTCTACGCCCCGTTGCTGGCGGGCTGCACGACGATCTTGTACGAGGGCAAGCCGGTCGGCACCCCGGACGCCGGCGCGTTCTGGCGGGTCATCGCCGAGCACGGGGTCAAGACGCTGTTCACCGCGCCGACTGGCTTCCGGGCGATCCGCAAGGAGGATCCCCGGGGCGAACTGACGACTAAATATGATCTGTCGCGGTTTCAATACCTGTTCCTGGCCGGGGAGCGGCTGGACCCGGACACCTACCGCTGGGCCGGGGAACTGCTGGGCGTCCCGGTGATCGATCACTGGTGGCAGACCGAGACCGGGTGGGCGGTGGCCGCCGACCCGATGGGCCTTGAGCAGCTGCCGACCAAGCCCGGCTCGCCAACCAAGCCGGTCCCCGGCTACGACGTCCAGATCCTGGACGACCAGGGCAACGCGGCCGAGCCCGGCACGGCCGGCCAGATCGTGATCAGGCTCCCGCTGCCGCCCGGCTGCCTGCCGACCCTGTGGCGCAACGATGAGGGCTTCCGCGCCGCGTACCTGTCCCGCTACCCCGGCTACTACCTGACCGGCGACGGCGGGTTCTTCGACGCCGACGGCTACCTGTACGTCATGGGCCGCACCGACGACGTGATCAACGTCGCCGGGCACCGCCTGTCCACCGGTGAGATGGAAGAAGTCCTGGCCAGCCACCCGGCGGTCGCGGAATGTGCCGTCTTTGGCGTCAACGACGCCCTCAAGGGCGAGGTCCCCCGCGGCTTCGTCGTCCTCAAGGCGGGCATCGAGGCCGACCCGGAGGTGCTCGCGGGCGACCTGGCCCAGATGATCCGCGACAAGATCGGCCCGATCGCCACGCTCAGCCGCCTGGACATCGTCGCCGCGCTGCCCAAGACCCGCTCCGGCAAGATCTTGCGCAAGACGATGCGCGGCCTCGCCAACGGCCGCGACGAGCCGGTCCCGTCCACCATTGACGACCCCGCGACCCTCGACGGCCTGCGGCCTATCCTCCGTCCGTAGGCGCGGCCTCGCCAGCATCCGCTTCGCGCCGCCGGCCGCCAGGCCACTGGCGGGCTCGCAGGACCTCGATGAGCCGGGCGGCGAGTTCGTCGCGCTCGCGGGTTACCTCGGCGAGCCGCTCCTCCAGCTCGATGATCCGGCGGATCGCCGGCATCGTCATGCCCTCGTCGGCCATCGTCACCACCTGCCGGATAACCCGGATCTCGACTCGGGTATAACGGCGCTGCCCGCCGGCCGAGCGCTGCGGCGAGACGACCTGGAGCTCATCGACCCGGCGCAGGAACGCCTGCTTGACCGCGAGCATCTGCGCGACCTGCCCCACGGTGTAGAGCGGCACGTTCTCGTCCTCAAACAGTTCCACGAGCTCTCCCACCTCCCCGGGGCGCCTGCATCGGTCAAATCGTAAGCGACCGGCGTGCGGAACTGCCCGCTCGCCGGCCGCTGGGTCACGATTGCTGTCGCCCGATTAGGCGGCCAGCTCCTTGCGCGCGCTGACCTCGATCTTGCGGGGCTTAGCGGCCTCGCGGACCGGGATGTGCAGCTCAAGCACGCCATCGGCGTGGCTGGCCTCGATCGCGTCGGCGTCCAGGTTCTCCGACAGGCGCACGCGGCGGGTGAAGCTGCCCACGTAACGCTCGCGGACGACCTGCTCGTCGCCCTCGGCCTTGGTCTCCTCGCGGGTCGCGCTCACGGTCAGGATGCCATGGTCGACGGTGACGTCGATCTTCTCCAGCTCCACGCCGGGGACGTCGAACCGCAAGACGACCTCGCCGTCCCGGCGGATGGTGTCCATCGCCAGGCCCTGCGGGAAGCTGGCCCGCTGGTAGGCCGGGGCGAACGCCCGCCGGACGATCCGGTCGAAGTCCCGGGTGAACGGGTCGAAAGTTGTCAGGTACATCGTTGGTGCCTCTTCCTCTTCCGCCTTGGAAGTCTCCGTTGGGTGGCCGCACCGGCCGCCGGCCCCCACCGACGCCCTCGCCATCCGCTCGTAAAGAACTTACAACTCAAGTTATAGATTCCTTAGCGCACCCTTGTCAAGTTACCTGCGTCCCGCCTTGATGGGTCGCCCGAGGAGGAAAGCCCGGAGGCGGTTGTGACACGGCGAAGCCGACCGCGCGCGCGGCTCACGCGTGCCCTGCGAGGAAAACCCGACAAATCGGAACTCTGCGTACTAGAGAACGCGCCATTGGGCGATTTGTGATGATTTGTCGGTACCGCCAGTACGCAGAGTCAGCTCAGAGGTTGCTGGGCGGAGGGGCGGGAACCCCGGGGCTGGTGTGACCTCGCGCGGACAGAGGCACGCTAGGCGCAGCCAGCGCCGGCCGCCTGCAGACGGAGGCTCGCGAGGCGGAGCGAGCCTGCGAGCGCAGCTTCGAGCGGTCAGGCGACCTGCGCGGGACCCCGGAGGTTTCGCGGGGTCCCGCCGGGGAGCCTGACTCTATGGACGGAGGCTGCACAAGTCAGGGGGTCTGGGGGATTGGTGTTCATCCCCCCAAAAAATCAGCGCTCCAGCTTGCGCCACAGCGGCCGGGGGATCAGGCGCATCACGGTTGCCAGCCCGGCCAGCGGGACGGGCACCCACACGACGCCCGTCCGCCGGGCGCGCAGCGTCGCCGGGTCCAGTGCCGCCGCGACGGCCGCGCCGACCGCCGGGGGCGTGGTCGCCAGCGGGGCGGGGGCCATCCCCTCGGTCATCCGGCCGGCCACGAACCCGGGGCGGACCAGCAGCATGCCGACGCCGGTCCCGTGCAACTCATCGGCCAGGCCCCGGGCGAACGCGTCGAGCCCGGCCTTGGCCGCGCCGTACACGGAGTTGAACTTGCGCGGCCGGATCGCGGCCACCGACGACAGCACCACGATGGTGCCGCTGCCGCGGGCCCGCATGAGCGCCGCGAACGCCAGCAGCGTGGTGACGTGCCCGGTGAAGTTCGTGGTGATCATGGACGCTGCCTGCGGCACGTCCGCCGCCACCACCGCCTGCGAGATGAGCACTCCGGTCGCGGCGATCACCAGGTCGGGGACCCCCTTGGCGCTCACCGAGTCGGCGAACGCCTGGTGGCTCGCCACGTCGGTCGCGTCGTAGCGGGCCACCGACACCGCGAGACCCGCGTCGGCGAGAGCCTTCCCGGCTGACTCCAGCCGCTGGGTGTCCCGCCCGGCCAAGACCACCTGCGTCCCGGCCGGGAGCCGCAGCGCACCCACGATGGCCAGGCCGATCTCGCTGGTCCCGCCGAGCAGCAGTACGCGAAGTGTCATTGATACAGCCCCACTATGAAGAGGGCCAGCCAGGCCAGCTCGCAGCCGAGCATCAGGCCGTCCCGGGTGATCAGGTCCTCTACCGGCCGCACCGTCCGGCGCCCGGTGAGCGAAGCGAACCGGGCCAGCGCCAGGCCCAGGGGCACCGCGCTGGCCACGTGCCAGGCCCGGGTGGCCGCGCTCTCGCCGACCGCCCACATGACGTACGTGCCGACCATCGCGACCGCCAGCACGCCCTGGAGGACGCGGATCATCCCGGCCCGGTACCAGCGCAGCACCGGGCGGTGCTTGGCGGCGTCGGCGCCCAGGCTGGTCATCTCGGCGAAGCGCTTGGCGACCGCGACGCTCAGCGCCCCCAGGCTGCACACGCACAGGAACCACGGTGACGGCGGGACGTGCGTCACCACCGCCCCGGCCAGCACCCGCAGCACGAAGCCCGAGGCGACCAGCACCATCTCCAGGTACGGGATGTGCTTGCCGCGCGCGGAGTAGAAGAACGACGAGACGAGATAGGCGCCCGTCACCGCGGACAGCATCGGCTCGCCGATCGCGAACCCGGCCCCGATCGCGATGAGCGCGGCCACCGCGGCCACCGCCCACGCGTGCCGGATCGGCAGGTTGCCGGAGGCGATCGGGCGGTTGCGCTTAACCGGATGCCGCCGGTCCCGCTCCACGTCCAGCACGTCGTTGACGAAGTACACCGCGGCCGACGCGCAGCCGAACGCCACCGCCGCCACGGCCGCGTAGGCCAGCCCGAACGGCCGGCCGGCGGTCGCCCCGGCCAGCGGCGCCGCGAACACGAGCAGGTTCTTCGGCCATTGCCGGGGACGGGTGGTGCGCACCACCGCCGTCAGCCAGCGGGATGCCGAGGCGGGCCGGCTATCGGCCAGCTCCTCCTCGGGCACCTGTGCCACCGCGGATGTCATCGCGGAGATCACCTCCGGCATCGTTGGCGTCGCCATGGTGGGCGCCGCCATCCCGTCGTCGGGTGTCACCGGGCGAAGACCGCTGTGAAGTCGCGGCTATACACCCCGTAGAAGCGATCCGTCGCGCCCTGCTGGGTGGGCAGCAAGGCATGCGGCGTCGGGTCGGCTGGCTTGCCCCGATAGTACTCGTAGGACGTCCAAGCTGGGTTTATGTCAAGTTGTAGTGCTTCCACCGCTCCGGCGTGCTGCAGCAGCGTGGCCAGTTGCCGGACGTTCAGGGCCGGGCCGTAGACGAAGATGGCCCGGCCGTCCCGGGTTACCCCGAGGCCCGAGCGCCACACGTAGTAACCGCCGCCGAGGGTCGCGCCCCAGTCCGACTGGACGTTGGAATCCACCGAGGCGGGGACCCGGGCGTTGTCCACGATCAGCTTGAGGTTCTGCCGGACGCCCTCGACCCCGCTGGTCATCGTCACGTCCCGGGCCCACACGCCGACCTTGATCGTGCCGTCCTTGTAGTACACGATCGACGCCGCGCCCTTGACGAGCGACCCGTGCGTCTTGCCGTTGAGGTAGAAGCCGCCCTTGGCGGCGTCCAGCTTGAACCCGCCGTTGAAGGTGGCCAGCAGCCCGGGGCGCTTGGCCGGCGGGATCCAGGGATCGGAATTAGGCCCCCAGCTGCCGGGGCCGGGATCCTCCGCGCCCGGGTGCAGGTAGAACTTGACCAGCCGCTGGTCCATCGAGACGATCGCACTCGCGTAGGAGCTGTAGGTCGCGCTTTGCCGCAGGAACGTGCCGAAGATCGCCGGCTGGCCCTTCACGGTCTCCAGTACCCGCCACTGGCCCTCACCAGGCAGGGCCTTGCCGGCCACCGAAGACAGCGTCGCGGGGATGATCGGCTGGAAGCCGGCCGGGTGTGGCCGCGACTTGCCCGCATCGCCCGCGCTGGCGCCCTTGGGGACGCTCATGTTGAAGGACGGGTTGCCGCCCTTCGCCGGCGGCTGGTAGGTCAGCCACTCGCCGAACGTCACCACCGGGCCTAGGTAGTGGTCGCGGGCCCACTCGGCCAGCTTGGAAGAGGTGCTGCCGCCGCCGGGCGCGGCGAGCGCTTGTCCTACGGAGAAGCACACCCACAACAGGAAAACGCCGATCAGTGCCCCAATCACCCTGACCGTCGGGCGGCGCAGGAACCGGCGAGCCCATAGCCTCAGGCGCCGTGTGTCTGGAACCGCAAGCGACATGTCGTGCAACCTCCCGGGTGGCTGATTCCCGCACGGAAGCTACCCGCCGTATATGAAGGAACCGTTACATGACCCGTGCCCGCGAAGGGCACCATGCCAGTGTTATATACGACGTTCCGGAACCGCGCCCGGTGCCCCTCCCCGACATGATATGTGCCAGTCCAACCGGTGTGACCGGTCCCTTACCGGGCGCTCGTCACCGTGGGTGTACCCGTCGCCTAATCGTGTTAAGCCTGGCTATCTCCGCGAACCCGCTGCGCGCCACCCGGGTGCGCCTAAGCGGGAACGCTTCTCAACAAACCCGAACATGATGCCGGAAGCGTAAAGAAGTGACTAAGGATTAGCAAAGATGAATTGAGCTTGAATCATCCGGGTTTGGAAATGCCTCGGCGGGTGATGTTAATTGGCTCGGCCCGGGAACTCTGGAATCCGGCCGCACGGCGGCACTCGCGTTATTCCCATGACGGCCGCCGCATTAGCCGTGATGTGCGCGGGCCATGGCCGGCAAGGCCGCCGATCGCCCGACGTGGCCGATCACCGCCATGGCGCCTGCGGGCAACCGCGTCGCGGCTGCCTACTCGCGCGCCGCTGCCGGATATGCCGTAAATGCCGTAAGTCGCCTCATGGGGTCCCACTCTTCCCGCCGGTGACATCAATCGTCGTCAAAAGGGCCGCATACCGGGGCAATTGACGGCGCCCCTCGGCGGCCGTTGGCGCAGGCCCGGTAACCCCGCGATCCGCACCGAGCGCGCCCAGCCGGGGGGCTCGCGCGTGCCGTCGCCGAGCAGCCCGACGATCACCCGCATCCCCTGCGGGGCACGGGCCGGCCACGGCGTGAGCCCGTCTGTCAGCACCACTGTCACGGCCGGGCGCGGACGCAGCGCGCCCGCCGCCGAGATCCCGGCGCCCATGTCCGTGCCGCCGCCCCCGGTTAGCTGGACCTGCCGGGGCGACGTCACCCGCTGGGCCGTCCCGGCCGCCGCGTCGCAGGCCAGCACCCGCACCTGCCGCGCCATCCCCAAGGACCCGAGCAGGCCGGCGACCTCCGCCAGCGCGGCGGCGAGCAGGTCTTCGCTCATCGAGCCGGAGGTGTCGCACACCACCGCGACGTGCGGGACCGGACGCCGCAAGGCGGGCAGGACCACACCCTCGACGGCGCGCCGGGCGGGTCTGGAGTAGGAGTAGTCCACCGCCCCTGCCACGTCCGCGACCGCCCGTCGCAGCTCCGCGGCGAGCAGCCGCCGCCAGTCGGCCTTGGGTGCCGGCGTGCCCGCCGCCCACCGCCGCAGCCCGGCCGGCACCGTGCCCATCGCGTGGCTGAGCACTTCGCGAGCCACCACCGCGCGCAGCAGGTCCGCCTGCCACTCATCCAGCCCGCCGTCGTGGCCGGCGTCCGCGGGCAGCTGGCCGCCGGCTCCCGCGCCGCAAGCCATCTGATCCACGCAACGCGTCGTGCTGACTGCCTCGTTCCCGCCCTCCGCGCCGGGGCTGCGCGGGCGCTGGCGCAGCACCTCGAGGTACTCCTCAGCCAGCCGCCCGGTCGGCGCGCCGAAATCCCGGGGCAGCACCGCCCGCCCCGGCAGGTCCAGCCCCGCGGGGATCAGGTCGTCGTTGATCTCCGCGTCCGCGGCGTCCGCCCACAAGCCGCCGTCAGCGGGTGGCAAGCATAGCGCCCCGGCTCGTTTGGCATGCTGCTGCAGCAGGTGGCAGGCGAGGTGGACCAGGACCGAGCCCAGCTGGGCGGCGGTCCAGCCGACGGTGACCTCCGGGTCGGCCCGCAGCCGCCACCGCTCATCCACCGTGACGACGCCGGTCCCCGGCGCGGGCGTCGCCTGCAGGCCGAAGATCGCACTGGACAGGTAGGGGAACACGCGAGCCGCCCACAACCTGGCCGCCGCTAGCTTGGGCAGAGCCGGGTTGGGCAGGGCGGTTTGGTCGGTCATGAGGCGCCGGTCACGCCAGCCCGGCGTCCCGCACCAGCGGGGCGAACAGCGCGATCTCGGGCGGCATCTCGACTACCCCGGCCGGGCGGCACCGGGCCAGCGTCATGGCGGCGCTCGCGGCGACATCCTGGGCGCCCGGCACGCAGCGGCCGAGCACGCGCCAGGCGGCTGCCCAGCGCTGGGGGGTCGGCCGCGCGGCGACGGCGGCCGCCACCGCGGCCAGCGCCGCGTACGCGCGGTCACCACGTTCGGGCACCACGAACGCGTCGGGGTCGGCGAGGACCTGCTCAGGATCGGGCAGGTCCATCTCCACCAGCCAGCTCAGGAACTCCGCTCCCGCCCCGTCGCCGACCGCGCCCAGCACCAGGGCCGCGCGGGCCTGGCCGCCGACGCCGGCGGCGTCCGCCGCGGCCAGCAGCCGGGCCGCCATCTCCCAGGTCCGCGGGCTGGGCCAGCCTCGCCCGGCGTCCGCGGCGCTGGCCGGCGGGGCGATCGCCAGCGCCGGCCGGGCCCGCAGGAACGCCGCGACGACTCCCCGGCTTCCCTTCTCGGCGACTTCCCAGCCATCCGGCAGCCGGGGCACGCGCGGCGGCGCCCACCCGTTGGCGAGCCCGTGGGCGACCGCCTGCGGCGTGACTTCCCACCGCAGGTGGCACAGGCGGTTGGCGAGCGGCGCGGACAGGTCCCAGCCGTCGGCGGCCTGCTCGGGCGGGTTCGCGGCGGCGACCACCGCCACGTCGGCCGGGAGGCTCAGGTCACCGACGGTGCGCTCCAGGACGACCCGCAGCAAGGCGGCCTGCACCGCCGGCGGCGCGGTCGTCAGCTCATCCAGGAACAGCAGGCCGGTTCCCGCGCTGGCCAGCCGTCGCGCCCACAGCGGCGGGGCGAACCGGACAGAGTCGCCGCCGGTGACGACGGGCAGGCCGGCGAAGTCAGATGGCTCGCGGATCGAGGCGATCACCGTCTCGCAGGGCAGGCCCATTGCCTCGGCCATCGCCCGGATCGCCGAGGTCTTACCGGTCCCGGGCGCGCCCCACAGCAGGACCGGGACCCGCGCGGCGACCGCCACTGCGAGTGCCTCGGCGACTGGGTTGCTCACCCTTTGAGGGTACGCAGCCCGGAGCGCGGTTATTGAGGGTACGCAGAGCCGGCCGCGGTTACTTCGTGCTGATCCGGGTGCCGAGCTCCTGGCCCTCGCAGATCCCGCGCATGACGCCGATCGCTCCCACGTCAAAGACGTGCATGGTCAGGCCCTGCTCGTTCGCCAGGACGAACGCGCTGGTGTCCATGATCTGGATGCCCGCCGAGATCGCCTCTTCGTAGGTGAGGGTGGAGTACCGGGTCGCGTCTGGGTTGGTCTTCGGGTCAGAGTCGTACACGCCGTCCACGCCGTGCTTGGCGACCAGCAGCACGTCCGCGTCCAGTTCCAGGGACCGCTGCACGGCCGGGTAATCCGTGGTCACGTAGGGCTGGCCGATCCCGCCGGCGAGCAGCACGATCATGCCCCGTTCCAGGTGGTGCACCGCGCGCAGCCGGATGAAAGGCTCGGCCACGCTGTGGATGGGCACCGCGGTCATGACCCGCACGTCCGCGTCGGTCCTGGCGGTCAGCGCGCCCCGCAGCATCAGCGCGTTCATGACGGTGCCGAGCATCCCGATGTTGTCGGCCTCGGCCCGGCTGATGCCCCAGCCCTCCGCCATCCGGCCGCGGAAGTAGTTGCCACCCCCGACCACCACCGCCACCTGCACGCCGATCTCATGCAGCGACAGGACCTCATCCGCCACCCGGGCCAGGCTGGCCGGATCGGCGCCGGTCCCCGCGGGGCCGGCGAGGGCCTCCCCGCTGAGCTTGACAACTACCCTGCGGTAACGTGCCACGTCAAGCCCCCATCTTGGCCACCGGATACTTCCCGTCACGGTATCAGCTCCCGTGGCCGTCGTGGCCGTCGGCGCGTGCTTGACCACTGGTCGTCGCCTTGGCGTCGGCCCAGCAGCGGACTGCGCCGATGTCGGCCAGGAAGCGTACCCGGCCCGTGGCAGCGCCGCCCGGGCCCCAGCGCCGCGCCGTCTCCTGCAGGCACTGGCTGACGAGCTCGGCCATCTCGGCGGCCTCCTCTTCAGGTACGTGCACCAGCAGCTCGTCATGCAGGCACAAGACGATGCGCGCGCCGCGCCCGGCGGCCCGGGCCCGCACCGTGACCGCCCACATCTTGAACAGCTCGGCGGCGGCGCCCTGGATCATCGCGTTGCGCCCGTAACGGCCGCGCGCGGCGACGCGCGCCGCGGGCTCGGCCATCTGCGGGGCGCCCTCGTCGGCGCCGGTCAAGGTACCGGGAGTCCAGCCGGACATCCGGACCAGGCGGCCGCCGTAGGTCCGCAGGTGCTGCCCGGCCTGCGCCCGCCGGTCGGCGTCATCCAGGTAGGCCATCGCGACCGGGTAGGTCGCCTTCATCCGGCGCGCCGCCTGGCCGCCATGCCCGGTCGTCTGCCCGTACATCGCCGCGATCATCGCTACCTTCGCGGTCGGCCGGTCGATCCCGAGTTGCGCCGCGACCGGCAGGTACAGGTCATCGGCCTCGGTCGCCGCGATCAGCGCCGGGTCACCCGAGACCGCCGCCAGGACCCGGGGCTCGACCTGGCCGAGGTCGGCCCGGATGAACAGGTGCCCGTCGTCAGCGATCACTGCCTGGCGCAAGACGGCCGGCATGTTGTGCAGCCCGGCCGAGGCGGTCATCCGGCCGGCCGCGCCATCGCTTCCGGTCCACGAGCCGCGTAGCCGCCCGTCGGCGCCGAGGTAGGCGTCCAGCCAGCTGTAGCCGTAGGTGGTGGCGATGCGTTCGGCCTTACGCCATTCCAGCAGGGCTTCGACGATGGGGTGGGCGCCGCGGTACTGCTCCAGCCGCCAGGCCCGGGTATCGGGCACGTCGATCCCGGCAGCCTGCTTCAGCAGCGCCTTTACCTGCACCGGGCTGCGCAAGTCGCTGCCCGCGGCCGCGGTGCCCGCCATGACGCCGGGGGCGTGGCGGAGCACGCGCTGGTCCCGGACCGCGCGCAGCCGGGCCGCCTCGGCGCGATCACGCGGCCGGGGCCCGATGATCTCGGCGAGGACCCGCTCCGCGCTCGCCAGGTGCACGGGCAGCCCGTCCGCGGCCAGCTCCACGCACAGGAGCTCAGCCGTCGACTCCGACCGCGCTGTGTCTTCGCGGAGCCGACCTTCGCGCATCCGGGCTTCGCGGCCCGGGTCTTCGCGCCCTCCCGCGCCGGCCAGCCCGGTGCCGGGCAGCACTGTGCCGGCCAGCGCTGTGCGCTGCGATAGTGCGGCCTCATGCGCGAGTCGCGCCCAGCGGATCATCCGGTCCTGGGTGCTCGCCCACTCCCCGTCGAGCCACCCCGGACGCAGGTATCCGCCCGGACCGAATGGGTCATCACTGCTGGCGGCGTCCGCCTCGCCCGCGTCCAGCTCGCCGGTGGCCCCGAACAGCTCGCCGGGCTTGATGGCGGGCACCGTCTTGATGGCGGGCACCGCGTCGAGCGGCAGGCTGTGCAGGTGCGCCCACGCCCATCCGGGATCGGCTCGCCACCCCCCGAACAGCAGCCGGTGCACCGCCGCGACATCCCAGCACGTGGCCAGCCTGACCCCGCCCTCGGCCAGCCGGGCCACCGTCTCCCCCGACCAGGTCACCCAGCGCGGTCGCAGCTGCTCATCGGCCCGCGCGACTTCCGCGGGCGAGGTGATCCAGCCCGGGCCCGCCGCCGCCATCTCGGTGTCCTGACGGCCGTGCGTCCCCAGCGCGACGGCCACCGTTTTATCCGCGATCCCGCCGGCGGTGGCCACCAGCCCGACCAGGTCGCCCCGCGCCACGCCCGCTTGGCGGAACAGGCCCGCGAGATCCTGGCCGTCACTTCCCATGGCAGCCACCCTAGCGGCGGGTGTCGCCGGCGATTTCCCAGCGGGGAAGGCCGCCCGCCCCCTCTCCGGTCGCCACGACATCCACCGGCGACGGGGTGGCACCGGGCGCGGGCAGCGCGCGCACGCGGGCGCGCGGCCACCCTGGCTGCTCGACCCCGACCACGAGGTGACCACCGATGACCGCCAGGCCGCACGCCCAGACCGAGGCCAGCCAGCTAACGGGCAACGATGCCCGCAGTCGTCGGCCGGGCCCGGCGCCGTGCATCTGCAGGGTCGGCTCGGCCTCGTCGAGCGCCGTGACGTGCACCGCGTCGGGATCTATGCCCAGCCAGGCATGCGCGGCGAGGGCGAACCGCCCTGACAGCGCCGCGGTTAGCTCTGGGCGCCGGCCGCCGTCGGCGGGCCACCCGGCGGCCACCGTCCCGGCCAGCCGGAACTGGAACGCGGGCCCCAGTGCCAGCAACTCCATCAGCTCAATCCGGGCCTGGGCGCGACGGGACAGCTCCGCGGCCGCGCTCTGCGGCGCCAGAAAAGGCCGCCGCCCGCCGCCGGCCCTGGCGATCCCGGGGATTCCCGGAGGCAGCCGCTCCGTCGTGAACAGGCCGAACCAGCTCGCTCGGCGTGCCTGCGCCTCTTGCCAGGTGGCCGCTATCTGATCGGCGGGAGAGCGCGGGCCGAGCGTGAGCACGTCCAGGTCGGCGGCGTGCCTGGCCCAGGTCTGGCTGATCGCGACGCACCGGGGCTGAATCCCGCCGAGGGCGGCCAGGACGACCTCGGCGTCCGCGTCGGGGTGGGCGGTCAGCGCCAGCCGCCCGGCTTCCCACCGCACCACGTGCGTGGCCGCCCCGCACGGCACGTGCGCCTGCGCCGGCGGCAGCGAGAGGTACCAGCTCATCCGCGCTCCTACCAGTGGACGGGCACGTCGGCGGTCAGCCGGTGCCATGTTCCGGTGACCTCAATCGTGAGCGTGCCCCGCGTGCCCGGCGCCCCGGGCGGGAGCGGGGGCAACAGGAACAGCCGCAACGTGGTGTCGTGGTTGGCCGCGTGCCACGACTGGAGCGCGCCCACGTGCCAGGCCCCCCACTCGTCGCGGATCCACCAGGACAGCCCGGTGTCATGGGGGGCTGGCGGCGCCGTGTCCCCGGGAACCGTGGCGGGCGCCCACGGCAGCGTCCGCAACCCCCGCGCTGCCACGTGCATCACGGTTCCCTGGCTGCTCGTGCGAACCCCCGCGATCACCAGCCGCACTCCGTCCAGCATGGGCAAGACCGCGCCAATCGCGCCCATCTCCCCGCTGGGAGCGGGTGTGCCCGCCGTCGGTGGACGGCGCCGCGCGTAGTGCGCAAGCACCGCCGCCCACCGGGCCGGCAAAGCGGCGTGCGGGCTGCCCGGAGCGCCCGCCGTGGCGACCCACTCGCCGAGCGCGGCCAGTTGCCCGGGTACCGGGCTTAGCGGCGAGAGTGCCCCGGCCGCTTCCAGCGTCCGCCTGACCTCCGCCTCGGTGATGGCCCCGGGTGCTTTGGAGAGTGCCCCGGCCGCCTTGGCCAGGCTGCTACCGGGGCTGGCGCGCCGGCCGCCGGTGGCGAAGGCGGTGATGAGTGACTCCGCTCGCCGGGTGAGCATCCGCTCTCCGGGGCTGTCCGTGGCGTCGGTCACCTCGCACCTGATCGGACCCGGCTGCGGGGCAGTGGTGAGCGGCGCGCGCAGGATCAGTCCGTTGGGGCTGTTGATGGTCAAGACACGGGCGTGGCCAGGTGGCGCCGGGCGGAGCATGAGCGTGCCATTCCAGGTGCCGCCTGCCCATTGGCTGTCGATGAAGCTGACCATGTAGCCGGTGCCGACGTCGTCAGTGGCGGTCAGGTCGGCGAACGAGGGCGCGGCCGGGGGATTCACGGCCGGGGGATTGGAGGCACCGCCGGGCGCGGGGGGCTGCTCGGGGAACCGCAGCATCGCCGGCGCGATCATCCTGTCCGCGGTCACGATGATCGCCATCACCCGGGATCCGGGGGCGTGCGGGGCTGGCTCACTACCAGCCGCCCGCGCCGGGATGACCCGCCAGGGCGCGGGTGCCGCCGGCTGCGGCGCCGGCTGACGCGGCAGTGCGCTGGCGGCCAGGCGGCGGACCCCGCGCGGCTCTGGCCGCCACTCGACGCCCCGGATGCGCAGGGCAGTCCCGAGCATGACTAGGATCTCGGCGGCCAGCAGCTCCTCGACGACGCCCGCGCCGATCAAGATGTCCGCGGCGCGGCTCACCCGCTCGGCCGCCGCCGCGCCTGTCCCCGAGTCCGCGCCCGAACGCCGCGCGCGCAGTGCCGCCTCCGCGAGCAGCCGCAAGTAAGTCTCCGCCCGCTCGCGAACTTGCTGCCGCACGCATATAAGGATGCACCCCAACGCCCCGTCAAAGCGCCCACATGCCCCGCCGCGCTTACCTCGTCTGCCCCGTAGTCACCTCAAGCCTCTTTAGAATCACCGGCATCCGGCATTACCCGCCAATTCCCGCCCCGGTAGGTATCCAGGTGACAATAAATCCCGAATAGATTTCGACTAACGAAGATCTTTCACGGCTATGGCCGTAAGAAGTCTCCGCAGGTCAGCATCTCTTCGCGGGCCTGGCGTAGCGCAGTGACGGTAGGTACCAGCGGCGGGATCGGGCTACGGGCCCGGTTTTCGCGAGGCGAAGCGAGGGACGAGCGCAGCTTCGAGCGGCCCCGCGAGCCGCGCAGGACCCCGGTGCCTTCGCGGGTTCCTGCCGGTACAGCCGGGCGTACGAACGGAGGCTGCACAGGTCAGGGACCCTGGGGGATTGGTGGGTATCCCCCAGAAAAATGTGGCGTGTATCCCCCAGGAAATAGGGCGACGCCCGGCCCAGTGGACGGGGGAATGCCTGAGCCGGGCGCCGCGACGCACCCGGATGGCCGGGGAAACCAGCCGGGCGCACGCCCAGCGGCTGGAGCGGGGACTCGCCGCCGGGCAGCTCGTAACGCGCGTAACGTACCCCTCCTAGCATAATGCCCTGGAGGGATTCCCTTGGGTTAAGGAATTACTGGGAAGTACCTCTGGATCCACCGGCGCTGTCTCTCCAACGGCTGTGTCTCCACCGGCGCTGTCTCTCCACCGGCGCTGTCTCTCCACCGGCGCAGTGTCTCCAGTGCGCTGTGTCTCCAGTGCGCTGTGTGGTGCGCTTTGTCAAGGTATCACCCCGATTCTCGCAGTATACGGCCGGGATGATGCCGCAGCGCAACCCTCAGCCCTGGTTGGCGCTGACCCGCGCGCCGTCGCGGGTGGCTGACTGAGCGGGGATCCCGGCGCCCGACCACGCGCGGACGATGTCCCGCATCGACAGCAGGCCGATCACCTCGTGCCCCTCGACCACGACGAGGTGCCGGAAGCCGCCGCGGACCATCGCCGCCGCCGCCTCTTCCATGGTCCAGTCGCGTCCCGCGAACACTAGGTCCTGGGTGCAGTGGTCCCCGGCGACCTCGGTATCAGGGCTTTGACCAGCTGCAACGGATAGCAGGATGTCGCGCTCGGTCATGATCCCGACTCCCGCGTCTTCGGGATTCACAACGACCGCGGCCCCGACCCGCCGCACGGCCATCATGCGGGCGGCCTCCCGCAGCGTGTGAGCCGGGCCGATCATAAGGACCTGCGCGGACATCCCATCGTGGACTTTCATGCGCTGCACCCCCAAGGCCGGGTCGGCAGTCGGAGCTTGTGAACATGTGATATACCCGTTCGCTTATCGCGAAACACCCCCGAAACACCCTTTTCAGCCAGCATCCAGCCACCTGAGAGCCCGCCCAGCCCAGGCCGGCTTCGCGTGGACCGGGCGCAGCTGTTCCCCGGGGGCCTGGCGGATTGGCGCCTATCCCCTGGAAAGCAGAGCCAGCACTTCCTCGTGGAGGAGGCCGTTGGTGCAGACGACGCTGCCCCCGTCGGGGGTTGGCACGCCGGCCAGGTTGGTGAACCGGCCGCCGGCCTCCTCGACGATGACCTGGAGCGCCGCGAGGTCCCACAGGGATACTTCGGGCTCGGCGGAGATGTCGACGGCGCCCTCGGCGACCAGCATGTGCGACCAGAAGTCGCCGAACGCCCGGGTCCGCCACGCCGACTGCGCCACGGACATGAACCCGTCCAGCAAGCCCGCTTTCGCCCAGCCGCCGACGCCCGAGTAGGAGAACGACGCGTCCGCGAGGCTGCTCACCCCGGATACCTGCAGGCGAGACGCCTTGGCGAGGCTGCGGCCGGTCCACGCGCCGCCGCCCGCGGCCGCCCACCAGCGCCGGGCGAGCGCCGGCGCGGACACGACGCCGACCACGACCCGGTCGCCGTCCATCAAGCCGATCAGGGTCGCCCAGACCGGGACTCCCCGCACGTAGTTCTTGGTCGCGTCGATCGGGTCTAGGACCCAGCAGCGCGGCCCGCTGCCTGTCCGCCCCTGTTCCTCGCCCAGCACGGCATCGCGCGGGCGGGAACGGCGGAGCATGTTGCGGATCGCTTCTTCGGTCGCGCGGTCCGCGTCAGACACTGGCGTGAGGTCGGGTTTTGTCTCCACGCGCAGGTCTAGTGCCTTGAACCGCCGGGTCGTGATGTCATCGGCGGCATCAGCGAGGACATGCGCGAAGCGCAGGTCGTCGTCATAGGTTGCCACGCGCGAAACGGTATCGTCTCCTACGCGGCGATGACCAGCGACCGCGGCCGGCGGCCTGCCCGCGGCCGCCCGGGTTAGTCGGCGGACTCGCGGCTGCGCAGCAGGCGGCGCAAGGAGTCCAGCCGCGCTCGCGCGCTGGCGGCTTCCGGCCCCTGAGCCGGGGAATAGTGCTGAGCGATCCACTCTTCGAGAGCGCAATCGGCTGACAGGTGATCGCAGCCCGGCGGGCAGTTCTCGGTTCCCTCCGCGAGATCGCCGAATGCCTCGATTACCCGCTGCGGGCTAACGTGCCCGAGGCCGAATCCGCGCACGCCCGGCGTGTCGATCAGCCAGCCTCCCCCGTCCGCCGAATGCGCGGTCGCTGGCAGCCGCAAGGCGATCGCGGAAGAAGAGGTGTGCCGCCCCTTGCCGGTGACCGCGTTGACGTGGCCCACTGCCCGGTCGGCATCTGGGATGAGCGCGTTGACCAGCGTGGACTTCCCCACCCCGGACTGCCCGATGAGGACGCTCTCCATTCCGCTAAGCATTGAGCGCAGCCGGGACAAGGTGACCGCCGGCAACGGCTGGCGGGTGGTCAGCATGGGGATCCCCAGCGGCTTGTAGAACGACCGGAACTTGCGCGGGACGGCGAGATCGGACTTGGTCAACACGAGCACCGGGTCCAGGCCGGCGTCGTAGGCGGCGACCAGGCACCGGTCGATGAAGCGCGTCTTGGGCGCGGGGTCGGCGAGCGCGCACACGATGATCATCTGCTGCGCGTTGGCGACGATGACCCGCTCCATCGGGTCGGTGTCGTCGGGGGAGCGGCGCAACTCGCTGGCGCGCTCCTCGACCCGCACGATCCGGGCGAGGCTCCCGGCCGCTCCCGACGTGTCACCGGCGAGCGCGACCCGGTCGCCGACCACGACGGAGTTACGGCCCAGCTCGCGGGCCTTCATGGCGGTCACCATGCGGCCGGCCGGGCCGGGCCCGGCCCGGCCGGCCCCTTCCTCGATGAGGCAGCCGTAACGGCCCCGGTCAACTGTGACGACGAACCCGGCCGCGGCGCTCTCATGCGCGGGCCGCCGCCGGGTCCGCGGCCGGGATCCCTTGCCCGCGCGAACCCGTATGTCGTCCTCGTCGAGGTGTGCCGTGCGGTTCTTCAGGGCCCCAGCTCCACTGGAGGAGCAGGTGGGTTTTGCATGCCCGATGCATTTTGCCCTTCATCGGGCATGCCCCGGGGGGTACCGATGATGCTCCGCCGGGTCGTCCCGCCGGGAGATAGCAGCAACTCGGCCCACAGCGCGGTGAAGTTGGGGAACGTCTTGGCGACGGTGCCCACGTTGAGCACCTCGATGCCCGGTACCGCCAGCCCGAGCACGGCGGCCGCCATCACCATCCGGTGGTCGTTGTAGCTGTCCCAGCCATGCCCGGCCGCGGCCCGCAGCGGGCGGGGCCGGATGCGCAGGCCGTCGGGGAATTCGGTGATGTCGCCGCCGAGCGCGTTGATCTCCTTGGCGATCGCGGCCAGCCGGTCGGTCTCCTGCGCCCGGGTGTGCTCGACCCCGGTGAACTCCGAGGGACCCGAGGCGATCGCCGCGACCGAGGTGAGCGGCAGGCACAGCTCGGGGATGTCCCGCAGGTCGGCCTCGATGCCGTGAATCGTTCCGGTTCCCGAGATGGTCAGCCCGTCCGCGTCCAGCGAGCAGGACGCGCCCATCCGGGTGAACACCTCGATGATCGGCTCGGCGGCCTGCAGGCTATCCATGGGCCAGTCCGCGATGGTGACCGTTCCCCCGGTGACGAGCGCCGCCGCGAGGAACGGGCCGGCGTTGGACAGGTCCGGCTCCACGCGGAAGTCACCGAGGTTCAGCCGCCCCGGCCGGACCCGCCACATGTTCGGCCGCGGCCCGGCCAGGCCGGGAACGCCCGCCGCGGCGTCGTGGGGTATCGCCGACGAGGCGGCGTAGCCGACCTCAACGTCGGCGCCTGCCTGCCGGAGCATGCGGGCGGTCATCTCCAGGTGCGGGACCGACGGGACCGGCGGGCCATCGTGGCGCACCCGCACGCCCTCGTCGAATCGCGGCGCGGCCAGCAGCAGCCCGGACACCAGCTGCGACGACCCGGACGCGTCCAGGGTCACCGTCCCGCCGCGCACGCCGCCGCGGCCATGGATGGTGAACGGCAGCGCCCCCCGGCCGCCGTCATCGATGCTCGCGCCGAGCGCCCGCAGTGCCTCCAGCAGCGCCCCGATCGGCCGCTCCCTGGCCCGGGGATCGCCGTCGAAGCTGACGGCCGCCGTCGTCAGCGCGGCGACGGCGGGCAGGAACCGCATCACCGTGCCGGCGTTGCCCACGTCAACGGACACCTCACCAGCTGACGGCTGCCCCGGCGAGATGGCGAGGTAGTCCCCCTTGTCGTCGCTAGCACTGTCGTCGCCAGCACTGTCGTCGATGACGCACCCCAGGGCACGCAACGCCCCGATGGCCAGCGTCGTGTCGCGGGCCTTCAGCGGGCCGCGCACGGTCGAGGGCGAATCGCTGAGGGCCGCGAGCACCAGCGCCCGGTTGGTGATCGACTTGGAGCCAGGGAGCCGCAGCCACGCCCGCACCGGTCCCCGCGCCGAGGGTGTCTGCCAGCGTCCGGAATCCATGACCATGAGGTTATCGTTGCTTCACGGGGCCGCGCATCGTGTCGGAGGCGACGACCGGGAGCTTCGCGACGTTTGCGGGTGACAGTTTGCGGTTATTAAGTGCCAATCCGGTTTCTACTGGGGCATACGGCTAAGGGGAAAGGTGCATGTGCGGGCGGTTCGTCTCGGCGCGTAAGCGGCTCGAGCTCCTCGAGGAGTTCGCCGTCGAGCGCGACCTCGTGGCGCAAGACCGGAACCCCGACTACAACGTGGCCCCGACGAAGCGGATTTACACGGTCATGAACCGCGCGGAAGAAGGCGACAAGGGCGGCAAGGCACAGGGTGACAAGGCACAGGGTGACAAGCCGCAGGGTGACAAGGTGCAGCGCGAGCTGCGGCTGGTCCGCTGGGGCCTTGTGCCGTCCTGGGCGAAGAGCGCCTCGGGGGGCGCCCGCATGATCAACGCTCGCGCTGAGACGGTCGCGGTCAAGCCCGCTTTCCGCAGCGCGTTCGCGCGGCGACGCTGCCTGATCCCAGCCGACGGCTACTACGAATGGATGGCGCCGACCGGGGATAGCAAGGTCAAGCAGCCTTATTACATCTACCGGACGGACGGCGGCATTCTCTGCTTCGCCGGCATCTATGAGCTGTGGCGCGACGGGCAGGCGCCCCCTGACCACGAGGACGCGTGGCTATGGACAGCGTCGATCATCACGACCGACGCTACTGATGAGATCGGGCGGATTCACGACCGCACGCCGATGGTGATCGCACCGGAGGGCTGGGATGACTGGCTCGACCCGGCCAATAACGATAGAGAACTGCTGCTAGCGACGATGCAGCCCGCGACCTCCTCAGGCGCTGGCGGTCTAACGTCGCACCCTGTTTCAACGGCTGTCAACTCCGTCCGGAACAACGGCCCGGACCTCATCGCGGCGCTGCCTCCTCAGCCGCCCGGCGGGGACCCCGGCGCCGTTGGGCCCGGCTCCGGGCGCGACAACGGGCCGTCCCTGTTCTGAGTCCATCGAGCGCCCGGCGTCACGGTTGGGTTCCGTGTTCCCTGGGTGCCCGCGGGGCGGGAGGCGAGGAGTTCGGTGGAAATTGGCATTGCCCGCAAGCGTCTAGAGGCCATGCGCGACGACCTCGACAGATCCATCGTCGTGCTGCAAGGCGAGCATCCCCGTGCGCGAGGCGGCGAGATGGAAGCGGGTGACGCCGGGGCCAACCTGACGGAGTCGGACCGGAACGAGGCCTCCGTCGCGTCCGCCCGGGCGCAGCGCGCCGAGGTGATGGCCGCGCTGGCCCGGGTTGAAGACGGCAGCTACGGCAAGTGCGCTGACTGCGGGCAACTGGTCCCCGAGGGGCGGCTAGAAGCCCGTCCGACCACCGCCCGCTGCGTCCCCTGCCAGAGCAAGCGCGACCGCCGCCGCCGCTAGTAGCAAACCAGCAAACTGGAACGCGCCTTCGAACCCCGGTTTTCGCGAGGCGAAGCGAGCCTTCATCACTGATGTGGCGACCCGTGACGCGCTGGTGAAGGTGCTGTGGACCCGCGCCGCGCAGGGGACCAAGGCCGACCCTAA
>JAICYD010000099.1 GCA_025934375.1 Streptosporangiaceae bacterium
CAAACCCCGCGGCCCCGCCTGGGTCCCCGGGCCCCCCCACCCCCGGCCTCCACCCGTCCGCCTCCGGGGGCGCCGGCCCCCCCCGGGGGGGGGCCGGGGCGCCGCGGGAGCCCGGCTACTCGTCCAGCCCCTGGAAGCGGGGACGGTGTCACTCATGCGAGCTTCCTCCCAACGGTCATGGCGCGCCTGCTACTTGATCAGCGGGTCGCGCGGCAGGCCGAGGATGCGCTCGCCGATCTGGTTGCGCTTGATCTCGGAGGTGCCGCCGGCGATGGACATGCCGCGGTGGGTGAGCACCAGCCGGCTGGTGAACTCGCCGGGACCGTCCAGGTAGACCCCGTTGGCCCCCTTCAGCTCGGTCAAGACGGCGGCTGCCTCGTGAGACAGCTCGGAGATCACCAGCTTGGTGATCGCGCCCTCCGGGCCCGGTTCGCCGCCGGCCACCGCCCGGTGCGCCGATCGCGTGTTGAGCAGGTCCATGGCCTGGCGCCGCGCGATGTACTGGCCGATGCGGACATGGCCGCCGGGCAGGCGATCCGGGTGCGCGTCGTAGCGGCCGATGAGCACGCTGCCCGGCACGGTCCCCACCCCCTGGCCGCCGCCGATGCTGACGGACTCGTTGCCGAGCGTGGCCCGGGCGACCGTCCAGCCCGCGTCGACCTCCCCCACGACGTCATCATCGGGGACAAAGGCGTCGCTGAAGAACACCTCGTTGAAGCCCGAGTCGCCCGATGACATCTTCAGCGGCCGCACCTCGACGCCGGGGGCGTGCATGTCGATCACCATCATCGTGATGCCCTCGTGCTTGGGCGCGTCCGGGTTGGTGCGCACGGTGGCGAAGCCCCGGTCGGCCAGGTGCGCGCCGGAGGTCCACACCTTCTGCCCGTTGACCAGCCAGCCGCCGGGGACGCGGGTGCCCCGCGTCTTGATGCCGGCCGCGTCGGACCCGGCCTCGGGCTCGCTGAACAGCTGGCACCAGATGACCTCCTGGCGCATCGCCGGCGGGATCAGGCGGGCGACCTGGTCCGCGCTGCCGTGCTGGATGAGGGTCATGATCACCCAGCCGGTGATGCCGTAACTGGGGCGCTGGACGCCCGCGGCGGTGAACTCCTGCTCGATGACCAGCTGTTCCACCGCCCCGGCGGCCCGGCCGTACGGCTTGGGCCAGTGCGGCATCGCGTACCCGGCCTCCAGGATCCGCGCGGCACGCTGCTCGGCGGGCAAGCTGGCCGCCTCCGCGACGAAGGCCCGGACCTCCTGGCGGATCGGCTCGGCCTCCGGGGGCAGCTCGACGGTCTTGGCGCGGCCGGCCCCGCGCCGGGTGAGCCCGGTGACCTCGGCCGCGGCGCCGTTCGCGTCGAGCAGGCTGAGCAGGGCGGTGGCGCGCCGCAGGTACAAGTGGGCGTCGTGTTCCCAGGTCATGGCGATGCCCCCGTGCACCTGGGTGTTGAGGTTGGCGCACAGGTCCGCCGCCGGGGCGGCCAGCGCGGCCGCCACCGCCGCCGCGTAGGTCAGCTGGTCCCCGCCGGTCTGCGCCGCCCGGGCCGCGTCCCACGCGGCGCAGACCGCGAGCTCGGCCGCCACCGCCATGTTGGCGCAGTGGTGCTTGACCGCCTGGAACATCGCGATCGGCCGGCCGAACTGCTGGCGCTGCCTGGCGTACGCGGCGGCCAGGTCGGTGCACTGGCCGGCCACCCCGGCCGCCTCGGCCGCCAGCACCACCCTGGCCAGGTCGACCAGCACCCGCCGGGCACCGGGCACCATGGTGGCGGGCGCGTTGTCGAGGCGGACCCGGGCCGCTGGCCGCGACGGGTCCAGGTTCGCCGGCACCTCTACCGACACCCCCTCGCCCACCTCGACCACGGCCACGTCCTCCCCCGCCGGGATCAGCAGCAGGTGGGCCAGGCCGCCGCCCGCGACCGCCGGCGCGGAACCGGACGCCGTGCCCTCTCGCACCGTCACGGCCGCCGCCAGCGCCACGGCGCCGATGACCGAGCCATCCGCCAGGCCGGGCAGCAGCCGCTTCCGGGTCGCGTGGTCGGCGGCCGCCGCCAGCACCGCGCTGGCGATCGTGGTCGGCGCGAACGGGCCCGGCGTCAGCGCCCGGCCCATCTGCTCGGCCACGATGGCGAGCTCTTCCAGCCCGTAGCCGGACCCGCCGTACTGCTCGGGCACGTGCAGCCCCAGCCAGCCAAGGTCGGCGAGCTCTCGCCAGAACGCCGGCGGCGACTGCACCGCCGCCGACTGCGCCGCCGTGCCCGCCTCCAGCAGCGCCCGGGTCGCCTCTACGGACTTCCGCTTGGCCAGGAAGTCCGACGTCGTCCCGGCCAGTGAGCGGTGCTCTTCAGTTATCGCGATCGGCATAGCAACACCTATATACCCAATGCGCCCGGCCGGCTAGGGGCCGCGAGCCCGGAAGTTACCGGTGAGTACTATCTTCGTCCGCCGGGAGGCACCATCGGGGGTTACGGGGGGGCCGCCGGGCGGCCCGCTCCCCGCGCTGCCGCCGCCCGCACCCTCGGCGATCCCTGCTACCCGCGCTGCCCGACGACCCCGCCGCCCGCACTCCCCGATGACGCCTACCACCCGCACCGCCCGCGCCTGACATCCCCTGCACCGAGAACCCCGCGCGACGCTGTCGTCACCCTGCTCACGAAAGATCCCGAAGACCTTTCTAGTGATGAAGAGTTTTCATCGCATGCGATGAAAACTCTTCCCGATTCGAAAACTCTTCGTGGTAAATCATCGGCTGCGGCGGCCTGACGCGCTCGCGCGGGGGTTACGGGGGGTCGTCCCCTCGGGAGATGCCCATCGGGGGGTAAGGGGGGGTCGGCCCCCCGGGAGATGCCCTCGTTGCGGATGAACCCTCCCGACAAGGCCAGCGCGGCCAGGAGGCACCCCAGCGCGGGCGGAAGGCCCAGGGCGCGGGTGATGCTCGGCAGCGCCAGGTACACGATCGAGTAATCCAGCGATCAGGAACTGGGCGACCGACACCACCACCAGGACTGCCATGCCGCCATGGTGAAACGTTGACGCTAGCGTCACGGGAAGGCCGGATGCCCAGGAGATCGGCGAAGGAGGCGCGAATCATCGCCGCCCTGGAGCGTCACCACCAGCAGATCGACGCCCGCATCCAGTGCCTCACCAGGAACCGGACGCGATCAGCCGCTACCTCGACGCCACCCGCGCCCGCGCCGCCCCGGGAACGAGCACATAGCTGGGCGGGCGCCCTAGCCCCCGGAGACTTGATCAGGGGCTGGCGTTACCGGTGACCGGCCCGCGGCAGGCGGCCCGATCCGCTTCAGGTCCGCTTCCAGTAAGTGCATATACCGAGAAAATACTGGTCATGGCCGTAGTCGCCCTGCGGCGCCCGGACGCGGGGACTAGTCTTGCCATTGATCGGGACGCGATCTCGATGACCAGGCACGGCGTAACGAAAGAGGCGGGGGAGCCGGTGACCTCAGGAAATTTTGATTCGCTCACTCATCCGGTTGCGATAACCGGGCAGTCGGTGATCGGTGACCAGATCCGGGTTCCTACCGCCGGGTGCGCCATGGCGGGGTGCGAGGTGGCTTTCGCGGACCCGGCCGCGCTCGGGGAGGCGGACAACCGGGCCCGGGCGGTCGCCGCGGGCTGGGCGCGAGATGACCTGGGCAGGCTGGTGTGCCCAGCGTGCCAGCATGACCGCCCGGTACCGCCGTGGTGGGTTTACTCCCAGGCTCCCCGTCCCGTCGCTCAGCAGCCCCGGGCAGCCAGCCAGGAACGCGGCCGCACAGGCCAGGAGCGCGGCCCCTTTACCCAGGACCGCGGTGCCGTCAGTGATCGCCGGCCAGCCGCCAGCTCTCCATGGCCGGCCGACGGCCTGAGGCAGCCGCCAGCACCGGCCCCGGCCGGGCCGCCACCCGTCCCGGGTGAGAGCCGGCATCACCGGGCGCAGTGGCCACGCCTGCTGTCAGCGCTGGTGAACACCCGTGACGGCTCAGCTCCCCGCCACGAGCAACCCACGCATGCCGCCGGGCACGTCAGGGCTCCCCGAGCGTGACTGGCTAGCGGTTGCGCCAGCGCGGGCGTCGCTTCTGCGCGAACGCGGTCACCCCCTCGGTGGCGTCCTCGCTGGCCATGAGGTCATCGATCGCGTCGCTGGGGTAGGTGACGGCGTCGATGACGTCGGGGATGCCGCGGGTCTCCTCCATGACCTGCAGCATCCGCTCCCTGGTGACCGTCACCCGGTTGCCGGTCCCGAACGACCGCGCGTAGACCCGCGCGCCGATCGGCTCGCCGCGGGTGAGCAGGTCCAGGAGGGCCGCGTCCTCGCCCCTGGCGATGAACCGCCGCCCGTCGGCCTCCAGCCGGCCGATGACGATGCCAGCCCGCGCGCCGTCCCGCGCGTGCCTGACCGTGTAGGTCTCGATGGCCGCCCACCCGTCGGCCTCCGGGGCCTGCTCGGGGGCGGGCCAGCCGTCGATCTCGGCCTGCAGGCTAGCGCTGTTATCGGGCGTCCACGGCGCGGGGGCGGTGCTGTAGATGCCGACGGAGTACTTGCTCATGGTGCCGCCGTTGGCGCCGACCAGCCCGAAGGACCCGGGGTGGCTGCGGGCGCGCTGCACCGCCTCGGCGATGGCGTGCATGGAGTAGTTGTTGCCGGCGCCGCCGAAGAACGGCAGCCCGCCGGTCAGCGTCAGGCCGCGCGGGTCATCGGGGGCGATGCCGAGACCGTCGCAGATGTTGAACACCGGCGCCGGGAAGCAGGAGTACAAGTCGATGGCGGCCAGGTCCGCCGCGGCGATGCCCGCGACCTGGAGGGCGTGCCGGGCGGCCATGACGGACGCCGGGCCGGCCGACAGGTCGGCCCGCTCCATCAGCGTGCGCTCCCGCAGGTCGGCGTGGCCGTGCAGGAACACCCAGCGCTCCTGCGGGACGTCCAGGCGCCTGGCCGCCGCCACCGACATGAGGAGCACCGCGGCGCCCTGGTTGACCTTCTCCCGGGCCACGATGTACCGCGTGTACGGATCGGCGATGGGCCGGTTCGCCTCGGTCGGGGTGACAAGCTCAGCCGGGCCGCGCTCAACGGGAGCCGATGAATGCGGGTTGGCCGCCGCGACCTTGGTGAACGGGGCGAACAGCGCCCCCATGGCGGCGGCGTACTCCGCCCGGGTCTGCTTGAGCCGGGCGCGGCGGGCGTTGTCGAACAGCGCGTACTGCGCCGGCGCCCCGGTCAGGCCGTGCGCGCCCAGGTGCCGGGAGATCATGCCGCGCAGCCCGTAGCCCCGGTCCTCCAGGGTGCCCTCAGCGTGCTCGGTGAAGTCGGGCTTGTCGTCGGCGCCGGCGTAGTGCTCGATGGTCGAGATGGCCTCCGAGCCGAACAGCAGCACGACCTCGCCGTGCCCGCCCGCGATCGCCGCCGCGAACTCGTTGACCAGGTGCTGTGGCGCCTGCCCGCCGCTGACCTCCAGGATCGCGCGGGCCGGATCGGCGCCGATCCGCCCGGCCACCGACCGCGGGTAGTTGTCGGAGCGGCCCAGCGGCGCCCGCGCGCCGGGGAAGGAGTTCTCGAACTGCCGGATCCCGGCGGCCGTGTCGATGGCGGCGGCGACCGCGGCCGGGTCTGTACCGGTGTCGGCGAGCGCCTCACGGGCCGCGTCGGCGGCCAGGTCCGCCGGCGAGCGACGCCGGTAGCCGGGCTCGCCCAGCCGCTCGGAAGCCTGGCCGACGCCGACGATCACCGGCGTGCGAGGATCGAGCGTCACAGCAGCGCCCCCAGTTCAGCGATCCGCTGCTCGCACTCGGCGGCCATCTGGCGGGTGATCTCGGCGGCCGGGCGGATCGCGTCGAACGAGCCGACGACCTGGCCGATGAAGAAGGATTCGAGGGCCAGCGCTCCCTCGTGCCCGGCCTGCGCGGCGGCGTCGATGCGCTGCCACGCCTCGTTCACCAGTATCGGCTGCAGCGGCATCGGCAGCGGGGCGGGGCTGCCCGCGGCCTCCCACTCATCGTGCCAGGCGGTGCGCAGCTGGCGGGCGGGCTTGCCGGTCCGGGTGGGCGAGCGCAGCGTGTCGCTGCTCGCGGCGGCGAGGAACTTGGCCTTCAGGGCCTGGTTGGCGACGTCTTCCTCACTGGACAGCCAGACCGAGCCGCACCAGGCGCCCGCCGCGCCGAGCGCGAGCGCGGCCGCCATCTGCGCGCCGGAGGCGATGCCGCCGGCCGCCAGGACCGGCCGCCCGCCGGCGATGCCGACGATCTCGGGGGTGAGCACCATGGTGGCGATCGTGCCGGTGTGGCCGCCGGCCTCGGTGCCCTGGGCGATCAGCAGGTCCACGCCCGCGTCGATCTGCCGCCGGGCGTGCTTAGCCTGCCCGACGAGGGCCGCGACGGCGACGCCTTCGGACTTGGCCCGGGCGACCAGCCCGGGCGGCGGGGTGCCGAGCGCGCTGGCGATCAGCGCGATCCGGTGCCCGAACGCGACGTCCAGCAGCGCCTGGGCACCGCCCGGGTTGAGGCTGGCCGCGATCTCGTCGTGCGCCGCCACCCGGGGCGCCTCGGGAATGCCGTACTTTTCCAGCAGGCCGCGCACGAAGGCGATGTGCGCGCCGGGGATCTGCGCGCGCAGGCTGGCGACCAGGTCGCTGGGATCGCCCTTGGCGAACTTCTCCGGCACCAGCAGGTCAACGCCGTATGGCTTCCCCTCGACCTGCTTGTCGATCCAGGTGAGCTGGGCGTCGAGCTCGCCCGGGGTGTAGGCCGACGCGGCCAGGACTCCGAAGCCGCCCGCGTTGGTGACCGCGGCGACCACGCCGGGCGACCGGTTGAAGCCGGCTATCGGGTGCCGCGCGCCGACCAGGTCGGTGAAGGCGGTTCGCATCAGTTCTGTTCCTTCCTGGCCCAGGTGACAACGGCGTCGAGGGCCTCGATCGCCGCGCCGTCCACCCGCAGCGGGTTGATCTCCAGTGATTCCAGGTCATCGCCACCCCTCCGGGTCGCGGATGGCCTCCATGAAGATCGCCACCGCCCGGGTCGCCGGGTCGCCGGCGAGGAAGTCCAGCACGTGACCGGCGGTGATCATCGCCTCGTTGCCCAGGGTGACCAGGCAGGACAGGCCGACGTTGACCATTGCGGGACGTCAGGGCAGGGGTTGACCGCGATCTCCTCCGGGGTCATCGCGCACCTCCGATAACTGAACGGTAGACGTTCACATTTCGGTACTGTATCTTGACGACAACCGTTCAGCAATAGACCGTTCGGCAATCGATGGCTCGGAGACTGACGAGGTGACAGCGACACGCGGGACCGCCGGGCGGCCCCGGGACCCGGAGCTCGATCGCCGCATCGCGCAGGCCGCGCTTGACCTGTTCGCCGACGCGGGCTGGGCCGGCTTCGCCATGGAGGCGGTCGCGCGCCGGGCGGGCGTCGGCAAGGCCACCGTCTACCTGCGCTGGAGCAGCAAGGAAGCACTGCTCACCGACGCCGTCACGCTGCTGCTGGCCCGGGTGTCCGACGTCGACACCGGCACCCTGCGCGGTGACCTCGTCCAGCTCGCCACCCAGATGCTCGACCTTTACGCGGGCCGTGCCAGCCGCGCGACGATGCGCCTGAGCCTGGAGGCCTCGGCCATCGCGGGCGTCGCCGAGCACTACGCGGCGCTGCGCCGCTCCCAGGTGCTCGCCGCCCGGGCCATCGTCCGCCGCGGGATCGCCCGTGGCGAGCTCGCCGCCGGCGCGCCGGTCACGCTGCTGCTCGACACGCTGACCGGCGGCGCCATGATGCACGCGCTGAGCACCCCGCCCGAGAAGCTGGCCGACCTGGCCCGCGACACCCGGGCGCACGCGCAACGGCTCGTCGACTTCCTCATGCACGCCGTCACCGCCGCCGACCCTCCCCCGCTGGCGGGGACGGCGAGGGACTCGCGCTAGGGCGCCGTACAAATAAGGAGCCGTGATCAGATGACTGTCATCCCGCCCGGGCCGCCCACGACCGGCAAGCCCCTGACGGGGCTGCGGGTGGTCGAGGTGGCGACGTACGTCGCCGGGCCGCTCGGCGGCATGACGCTGGCCCAGCTCGGTGCCGACGTCATCCGCGTCGATCCGCCCGGCGGGGCGGCGGATTACACCCGCTGGCCGGTGGCCGCCTCGGGAACGAGCCTGTACTGGGCCGGGCTGAACAAGGCCAAGCGGTCCCTGTGCGCCGACTTCCGGTCCGCCGAGGGCCGGGAGCTCATCACCAGGCTCATCGCCGGGTCGGGGCCCGGGGGCGGCATCGTGCTGACCAACGCCAGCCGGCCGTGGCTGGGCTACGAAGCCCTCCGCGCGGTCCGGCCCGACCTGATCCACCTGCGGATAGAGGGCTACCGCGACGGGCGTCCGGCCGTGGACTACACGGTCAACGCGGGCATGGGATTCCCGCTGGTGACCGGCCCGGAAGGGCACGCGGACCCGGTCAACCACGTGCTGCCCGCCTGGGATATCGCCTGCGGGCTGTACGCGGCCGTCGCCATCCTCGGCGCCGAACGGCACCGCCGGGTCACCGGCCAGGGCCAGCAACTGCGCGTGGCGCTCGGTGATGTCGCGCTGGCGACTGCGGGGAACCTCGGCTTCCTGGCCGAGGCGGAGGTCAACCGCGTCACCCGGCCGAGGATCGGCAACCACCTGTACGGCTCGTTCGCACGCGACTTCGCCACGCGCGACGGCCAGCGGGTCATGGTGGTGGCCCTCACCGAGCGGCACTGGGCGGACCTGCTGGCGCTCACCGGCCTGCGCGCCCCGGTCGTGGCCCTCGAGGAGGCGCTGGGCGCCGACTTCTCCGCCGAGCAGGACCGGTACGCCTACCGCGATGCCCTGGCCGGCCTGCTGCGGCGGTGGTTCGCCGGCCACGCCCTCGACGAGGTCCGCCAGGCGCTGCGCCGCACCTCCGTCTTGTGGTCGGTCTACCGCAGCTTCGGCGACGTGGTGGAAAGCGACGACGTGCGCGCCAATCCCATGATGGGCGTCATCGACCAGCCGGGCATCGGCCGCTACCTGGCCCCGGCCTCACCCATCAACGCGAGCCCGGCCGGTGACCGGGAGCCCGTCCGGGCGCCCTTGCTCGGCGAGCACACGGCCGAGATCCTGCGCACCGATCTCGGCCTGAGCGAGCACCAGATCCAGGACCTGCACGAACGCGGGGTGGTCGCTACCGCCTCGCCGAAGCGATAGCGAGGGCCGCCATGGGCCGGCTGGCACAGACAGAAGGACTCAGCGACGTCCAGCTCCAGATCATCGACGCCGTCCGGGAGCTCGTCGACCGGCAGATCATCCCCCACGCCCAGCGACTGGAGCACGCCGACGAGTACCCGCGCGAGATCGTCGGCGCCCTGTGCGAGATGGGGCTCTTCGGCCTGACCATCCCCGAGGAGTACGGCGGGCTCGGCGAGTCCCTGCTGACCTACGCGCTGTGCGTTGAGGAGATCTCCCGAGGGTGGATGAGCATCTCGGGCATCGTCAACACGCACTTCATCGTCGCCTACATGCTGCTCCAGCACGGCACCGAGGAGCAAAAACGGCGGTACCTGCCGCGGATGGCCGCCGGCGACCTCCGCGGCGCCTTCTCCATGTCGGAGCCGAACTGCGGCTCGGACGTGTCGGCCATCACGACCAGGGCGGCCCGCGACGGCGACGCCTACGTCATCGACGGGCAGAAGATGTGGCTGACCAACGGCGGCACCTCCACGCTGGTCGCCGTGCTCGTCAAGACCGACGAGGGGGCGGAGTCGGTCTACCGCAACATGACCACGTTCCTGGTCGAGAAGAAGGCGGGGTTCGGCGAGGTCGAGCCGGGGCTGACGATCCCCGGCAAGATCGAGAAGATGGGCTACAAGGGCGTCGACACCACCGAGCTCATCTTCACCGGGTACCGCACCTCGCCCGGGCAGGTCCTCGGCGCAACGCCCGGTCGCGGCTTCTACCAGATGATGGACGGCGTCGAGGTCGGCCGGGTCAACGTGGCCGCCCGCGGCTGCGGCGTCGCGCTGCGCGCCTTCGAGCTCGCCGTCAGCTACGCGCAGCAGCGCACCAGCTTCGGCAAGCAGATCGCCGAGCACCAGGCGATCCAGTTCCGGCTCGCGGAGATGGCCACCAAGGTCGAGGCCGCCCACCAGATGATGATCATGGCCGCCCGCAAGAAGGACTCCGGGCAGCGCAACGACCTCGAAGCCGGGATGGCCAAGTACCTGGCGGCCGAGTACTGCCGCGACGTCGTCGAGGACAGCTTCCGCATCCACGGCGGCTACGGCTTCTCCACGGAATACGAGATCGAGCGCCTCTACCGGGAAGCCCCCATGCTGCTCATCGGCGAGGGCACTTCCGACATCCAGAAGATGATCATCGGCCGCCGCATCCTGGAGGACTACCGGCTCCGCTGAGGTCGCATGCCGGCCAGCCGCGACCGCGTGGAATCATGGTGATCATGCCCGAGGCGGCCCAGGCCGGCGTTCGGGGCGGCGGGGGCGCCGGTGACTGCCTTCCAGGCCCTGACGCCGCGCTGTACGCGCGGATGCGGTGGAACGCGCCGTTGTCCGCGGAGCACGCGGACCTGCTGCTCGACCGGATGAGCCTGGGGCCCGGCCAGGCGATCGCGGACCTGGGCTGCGGCTGGGGCGAGCTGCTGATGCGCGCGGTCGCCCGGGCGGGACCGGGCGCCGCCGGCACCGGGATCGACATTGACGAGCCTCCGCCGGTGGTCGCGGTCAGCGATCCCCTGCAGGTACTGCCGCGGGCGCGCGCTGAGGCCGCCCGCCGCCGCCTGGACGTGCGGTTCATCAAGGCGGACGTGTCCGCCTGGCGGGGAAGCGCGGACCGGGTGCTGTGCGTGGGCGCCTCGCACGCGTTCGGCGGGACCACCGCCGCCGTGCGGGCACTGGCCGGGCACGTCGCCCCCGGCGGCCGGCTGCTGTTCGGCGACTGCTTCTGGGCGCGGCCGCCGTCACCCGAGGCCGTGCGCCTGTTCGGCGAGGAGGCCATGCCGCTGCCGGGCCTCATGGAGGCCTGCCGCGCCGGGGGCTGGCGGGTCCTGCACCTCAGCACCGCCAGCCAGCTGGAATGGGACGACTTCGAGTCATCGTTTCGCGCGGGCCGGCAGGAATGGCTGCTCGCCAGCCCCGGCCACCCCCGGGCGGCCGCGATCCGCGACTGGATCGACGCCCGCGAACGCCTCTACCTCACCCTTTACCGTGAGGTCCTCGGCTTCGCCTGCCTCGTCCTGGCGCGCTGACCGGGCCGGGCGGCCGCGGTAGCCACAGCTGGCCGTCTTGCCGTGGCCGTAGCCGGCCGCGTGGCATACTGCGACGAGCTCCGCGGCGACGGCGTCGCCGCCCTGCGCGCGCGCCGCGACACCATGACCACGACCGAAGCCCGGTTGACGGTCACCGACGACCGCACCACGATGAAGACGACCGCAACCGCACCAAGGGGAACCCGTGATCCTGATCAACATCAAGATGCAGATCCGTCCCGAGAAGATGGACCAGTGGCTGACGCTGGCCGACGACTACGCCAGGGACGTCAACTCCGAGGACGGCTGCCTGTTCTTCCAGTTCGCCCGGAGCCTTACCGACGACAACGAGTTCGTCTGCATCGAGGGCTTCAAGGATGCCGACGCGGGCGCCGCGCACGTCAGCCAGCCCTACGTGAAGAGGTTCTTCGACATAGCACCCGGCCTGGTGGCCACGCAGCCGCAGATCATCTACATCGACACCCCGCACGACGGCTTCGGCCCGATGGGCGAGATCCAGCCTCGCTAACCGGCTGTGCGCAGTCCCGCCTCATGATCCGCGTGAGGATCACTTCCGCCGCCGTCTCCAGAACCGGGCGCGGCCCGTTCGCTGGCCTGCCGCGCGAGGCGGCGATCTTGTCCTCGGTGTCGTTCACCGTGGCGCTCGGCTACGGCATCGCGGCGCCGGCCATCCCCGCCTTCGCCCGCCAGTTCGGCGTCAGCGTCGCCGCCGCGGCCAGCGTGATCAGCGCGTTCGCCCTGATGCGGGTCGCGTTCGCGCTGCCGGCGGGCCGTCTGGTGGACCGGTTCGGCTCGCGGCGGGTGATGGCCGCCGGCATCGCCGTCGTCGCGGTCAGCAGCGTGCTGGCCGGCTTGTCCCGGTCGTTCCCCCAGTTGCTGGTGCTGCGCGGCGTGGGCGGTCTTGGCTCGGCCATGTTCTCGGTCAGCGCCCAGGCCCTGCTGCTGGCCAGCGTGCCGAGCGGGCAGCGGGGCCGGGCCAGCGGCCTGTACACGGGCGGGTTCCTGCTGGGCGGGATCACCGGCCCGGCGCTCGGCGGGGTGGTCGCCGCCTGGTCCCTGCGGGCGCCCTTCTTCCTGTACGGGGCGCTGCTCGTGGTGCCGGCGGTGATCGCCGCGGTCGCGCTCGGGCCGGTGGCGCGCCCGGTGGCCGCGCGGGCCACCGCAAGCCCCCGGGAGAGCCTGACCGTGCTGGCCGGGGCGCTGCGCAGCCGCGCCTACCAGGCGGTCGCGGCGGTGAACTTCGCTGATGGCTTCGCCGTGCTCGGCATCCGCGGCGCGATCATCCCGCTGTTCGTCCGCGACTCGCTGCACCGCTCGGCGACCTGGACGGGCATCGGGTTCCTGGTGTTCGCGGCCCTGAACGGAGCGACGCTGCTGCCCGCCGGAAGGGTGGCGGACACGCTCGGCCGGCGGCCAGTCATGGTGGCGGGCTGCGCGATCTCGGCGGCCGGCCTGCTGGCGCTCGCCGTGCTGCCTGGCCGGTGGGCATACCTGGGTGCGCTCGCGGTGGCCGGCGCCGGGTCCGGGCTGCTTGACGTCGCGCCCTCGGCGATGCTCGGCGACCTGCTCAGCGGGCAGGCCCGCCAAGGCGGCATCCTGGTCGCGTTCTTCCAGATGGCCGGCGACGCCGGCGCGGTGACCGGGCCGGTCGTGGCGGGCCTGCTCGTGGACGGCGCGTCTTACCCGGCGGCGTTCGGCGTGGCTGGCGGCGTGCTCGCCGCCGCCGCCCTGCTCGCCCTCATGACCCCGGAACGCCGTGACGACCGGGGCGCCCCCGTAGCCTGATCACGATGTAGCGTGTCGTTCGTGGCGGTGAACGCGGAGCAGGCCGAGGACTGGAACGGGGCCAGTGGGCGGCACTTCGTCGCGGAACGGGAGCGGCACGAGCGCATGCGGGCCCGGCTGACCGCGCGGTTGCTCGCCAGCGCGCGGATCCAGGACGGGCAGTACGTTCTCGACGTCGGGTGCGGCTGCGGCGACGCGACCATCCTCGCGGCCCGCGCCTGCGGCACTGGTCAGGCTCTCGGCGTGGACCTGTCCGGGGTCCAGGTAGCCGAAGCGCGCCGGCTCGCCGCCTCCGCCGGAGTCGCTAACGCCAGGTTCGAGGTCGCCGACGCCCAGGTGCACCCGTTCCCGCCCGGGGCCTTCGACCTGCTGCTGAGCAACTTCGGTGTCATGTTCTTCGACGACCCGGCGGCGGCGTTCGGCAACCTGAGGATGGCGCTGCGGCGCGGCGGCCGGCTGGCGTTCCTTTGCTGGCGCACCCGTGATGAGAACCCCTTCTTCACCATCGGGTTCGCCGAGGCCGCGCAGGCACTCAGCCTCCGCGAGCAGGCTGGGCCGTCGGCCGCGTTCTCCCTCGCCGACGCCGGCCAGGTGGGCGCGCTGCTGAGCGGGGCGGGGTTCGACGGCATCGAGTTCACGACGGTGGACGAGCCGATGCTCATTGGCAGTGACCCGGATGACGTGCTCGAGTATGAGCGTGCCTCCCCGAGCTCCGCCGAGCTCCTGGCCGGCCTCGACCCGGCCCGAGTTGCCGAGCTGGCCAAACGGGTCCGGGACGACCTGACGGCGTACGCGTCGCCCGGTGGCGTTACCATTCCGGGCGCGGCGTGGCTAGTCACAGCCCACGCTGCGTGAGCCCGCACGTGAATCGGCGGGCTTTCGCGCTCGCCCGGCATGATCGGCGCGCTAGCGGGCAGTAGGGGGCCTCAGCCGGATCCCGGAGTGATCTTGTGCACGTGCGGGCCGCCGGCGGGAACAAGCATCGTGGTCGGCGCAGGGAGGAAGGCCCATGGGTGATGAACTGTCTGTCACGGTCCGCCGCGAGCACGGCATCGTGATCGCGGAGGTCACCGGAGACATGGACCTGTCCACCGCGGCCCCGCTCCGGGAACACCTGTTCGGTCTGGCCGACAGCGGCCAGCCGGTGATCGTCGACCTTAACCGGATCACTTTCATCGACTCGGCCGGCCTCGGGGTCCTGATCGGGGTGGCCCGCCGCGCCGACGAGCACGGCGGCAGCCTGCATGCGGTCTGCTCCCGGCCGCAGACCCGTAAGCTGCTGTGGCTGACCGGGGTGGACCGCCGGATCCCGCTCACCGCCACCGTCGACGGGGCGCTGACGCTCCTGAGGACATCCCGCGACGCCCCCGGCTCGTAGCGGCGAGCGGGGCCCGCGGCCGCCGGATCATTCGCAGATGAGGTGCTCCGCGGGCTCGCGGCCGGCATGTAGCTCCCAGTAGCGGCGCGCGATGTCGTCGGGCTCCTTGAGCGGGGCGCCTTCCGGCGCGCCAGGCGTGCCGGCGATCCACGTGCCGATCGCGACGTGCCCGGCGTAGATCCCCTTGTCGGCTAGTGCCCTGTTGAGGGTGAGGACCCACTGGCGCAGGGCCGCGCCTGCCATGCCGGTGCTGGCGAACACCGGCGCGGGAGTGACCGAGGAGGCGCCCGTGGTGTAGAGCAGGGTTCCGGTGCCGGCCGTCAGCATGGCCGGCAGCACCGCGCGGGTCGCGGTGATCGCGCCGTAGCAGACGCATTCGACCTGCGGCCGGAGGTTGTCCACGGTGACGTCCAGCGCTCCGGTGCCGCGCAGGGTCTGCGTGGTTCCCGCGCCGGGGCTGGAGTAGTGCAGCACGTCGATTCCGCCGAAGCGTCCCGCCGCGCCGTCCAGGGCCGCGGCCAGTGCGCAGCGGTCGGTGACGTCGGCCGCGAAGGCGGCCGCCGTGACGCCCTCGGCCGCGAGGTCCTCGGTGAGCTCGCCGAGTCGCTCCGCCGAGCGGGCGATCAGCGCGACATCGAATCCGTGGCCGCCGAAGGTCTTGCCGAGGGACAAGCCGAGGCGCGCCCCGGCCGCCACGAGCGCGATCGCGGGCATGGTGATCTCCTTGGATGAGGGGTGGTGCGCGGGCCCTGCGGGTGAGATGGCCTTAGCTCATCACCGGCGCCCGCGGCGTGTCCAAGGCCGTCCGGGCCGCGACCGATAACCTGGAGGAATGGACCGGCTCGAGACTCGGGAACTGGCGTACTTCCTGGCGGTGGCCGACGAGCTTCACTTCGGCCGCGCCGCGACCCTGCTCGGCATCGCGCAGCCCGCCCTGTCCAAGGCGATCCGCCAGCTGGAACGCCGGCTGGGCGTCACCTTGTTCGAGCGGACCAGCCGGGCGGTCGCGCTGACCGAGGCCGGGCGGGTACTGTCCCGCGAGGCGCGCGTCGCGCTGGAGGCGGTGTCCGCCGCCGCGCTGCGCACGCGGCGGGCCGGCACCCGCGACCCGCGCCTGATCCTGGCCATGAAGCCCGGCGGCGACGCGGGCCTGCTGCCGGCCATCCTCGCCGCCTACGAAGGCGAGCCGGGGGTGCTGCCGGTCGATGTGGTCTTCGGGGCCGGCCCCTCCGGCATGCTGCGCGAAGGGCAGGCGGATGCCGCGCTGCTGTACGCGCCGCCCGACGGGCTGGCCGGGCTGGACACCGAGCCGCTGCTGACCGAGGCCCCGGTCGCCGTGCTGCCCGCGTCCCACCCGCTCACGCACCGGGCGAGCCTGCGGATGGCCGACCTGGCGGGCGAGAACCTGCACCGCAAGCCCGCCGATCCCGGCGCGATGAAGAGCCTCAGCGAGCTGATGCACCTGATCGCCCTGGGACGCAAGGTCGCCGTGCTACCCCGGGTCCTGACCAGGCCGTTGCGCGACGACCTGGTCACCGTCCCGATGGCGGACCTCCCCCCGGTCGCCCTCCTGCTCGCCTGGCCCGCGCACAGCACGTCCTCGTCGGTCGCGGCCCTGGCCCGCGCGGCCGCGTCGGTCGTGCGCTGCGGCGCGGCCGAGTCAGCCGCGATCACCGAGAAGGCGCGCTTAACGGTGGTCAGCGCTCGTGCCCGTGCTCAATGGTGCAGTGACCAGGCGGCGCGGGCACGTCCAGCGTCGGGTTGCGGTCAAAGAACCCGGTCGGCCTGAGCATGAAGCCTGTCCTGGTGACTGGCATCACCGGCCAGTCCTCGGTCCGCACGACATGCGTCGGGCCGAACGTGTGCCACACGACGATGTCCTGGCCGTCGATGTCCCGGTCGCCCGCGATGTACGCGGGCAGCCCGCCGCCGCCCGGGCTCTGGTTCACGAAGTCGCCGGCCGGGTACCGGTGCGCGGGGTCGTAGCGGGTCACCCAGAGGGCGCGGGCGGCGAAGCCGGCTCGCTGCGCGAGCGGCGAGCCCGGGCTGGCGAGCAGGGCCGGGTGCGGCTCCGGGTGCAGCGTGAACGCGGTCGGCCGGCCGAACCGGTTCACCCGCTCGGTGCTGAGTACCCGCCAGGCCCGCCCGCGGGAGGCGTCGCCGGCCCGCGCCGCCACCGCCTCCGAGGACAGCCGCGTCACCCGCTGCGCGATCGCGTTGCCGTAGGGGTTATCCGGCCCGATCGGCAGGCCGGTGACGTCGACCTCTTCGACCGCGTTCGCGGGCCCGTCCACCGACATGTCGAGCCGGGCGCTGAACAGGTGCTGGTGAACAGGGGCGCCGAGGCCCGGCGCCACCTCGGTCGAGTACAGGTGATCACCCCCGGGATGGCCCGCGGTGAACACGATCCCGGTCATCTTGACCTCGCACTCGATCGTGCCGTCGAGGTAGAAGTACCAGTAGAAGCCGTAGTCATAGTTGCCGACGGTGGTGAAGTACGAGACGACGAGGCGGCGCTGCCGCCGGGACTGCGCCGAGCCGTTGAAGATGTCGGTGTGCTTCCACAGGATGCCGGCGTCCTCCTCGTGGACGCAGATGGCGTTGCGCACCTCGCGCGGCTCGCCGGTCTCGCCGCACACGACCGCGTCCAGGTAGGTGATCTCGCCGAGGCAGTCGCAGCCTCGCTCAAGGGAGTTGACCCACTTGCCGACCAGGTACTCGCCGGTGTCGTGGTACGCCTGCCAGTACCGGAACCGGGGGTCGCCGTACGGCACCACCATCTCGGGCACCGAGGCCCGGTACATCACCGGCCGCCCGGCCAGCTCGACCTGGTGCAGGGTCAGCCCCTCGCGCGCGTCGAAGCCCACCCGCAGGGACCAGTCCTGCCAGCGCAGCAGGCTGCCCTCGACCGTGAAGCTCGGCCCCTCGGGCTGGGTGATCTCGATCGGCCGCAGCGTGGTGCGCTCGGGTCCGCGCACGGCCGGGTCGTCGTAGTCGCCGGATTCCGTCGGCACTGGCAGCTGGAAGGCGTCGATGACCCGGAGCACCTTCCTCGCGATCAGGTCGACGTGCGCGGTGACCCCGTCTACCGGGTGCGCCCAGGCCAAGTCGTGCTCGCCCGCCTGCAGGAAGGCGAGCACGCGCACCATCCGCCGCTGGTCGTCCTCGGCGGGCGCGCGGTAGGCGCCCGCCGTGATCGGCGCGATCCTTATCTTGCTCATGTCCGTCAGCCCGCGCCGGGCCAGGGCCGCCTGCCAGTCCGGGTCGGCGGCCATGATCTCCTCGACGAGGTGGTACTCGGAGTCGATGATCGGCAGCTGGCCCTCCGCGGCCGTGTCAACGGTCCGCGCGCGGACCACGCTGCCCTTGGTGAGGGACACCACCACGTCGGTGGACTCGCCGCTTTCCAGGTTGAGCAGGAAGGCCCGCAGCCTCCGGTCGGCGGGCCCCTGCTCGGCGGCCTCGTGCTTGGCCACCTCGTCCTTGGGCGGCTCCTCGAGCCCGTAGTAGGCGAACCGGACCGGGTCCGCGAGCAGCCCGGCGGCCGCCATGATCTCCCGGCCGGCCAGGTACTCCCCGGCGGTCGCCGGGTCGAGCGGGTGCCAGTTGTCGGTCATCGGCGGTCTCCCCCTTATCTAGCCACATAACGGGTGGTGGTGCTTGCGGCCTGGCCCGGCGCCGCCAGGTTACTCGTCGGCGATGATCGAGCCGACCCGCTCGCCCAGGCCCGGGTCCCGGCGGCTCAGCCAGGCGGCGTAGGCGACCGACACCGCGATGACGCCGAGCGCGGCGTAGGGGAACCAGTCGTACGGCGCGGGCTGGCCGGGCTTGACCAGGTAGTAGACCGGGACGCCGATGGCGATCATGCCGAGCACCGGGAGCACCGCGTGCTTGACGACGCTGAACTCCTGGGGCCGGTACCGCCGGTAGTAGAACGGCAGCGCCAGGTTGGACAGGAAGTACACCACGAGCACGAGGATCGTGCCCATCGTGGACGACTCCACGAAGAAGTTCAGCGCGTTCATCGAGCCGCTGTCGCCGCCGGCCAGGTGCAGCAGCGCCCAGACCGCGATGATCACGGCGGCGATGGCCACGAACGCGAAGATCGCGTTGACCGGCGTCCGCCGCTGCGGGTGCACCCGGCCCAGCCAGCGAGGCAGCAGGCCCTCCCGGCCGGCGTTGAAGATCAGCCGCGACTGCGAGTTCACCGCGGAGATCAGCACCCCGAGGGTGGAGGTGATGCCGGCCAGGTAGGCGATCAGGGCCAGCCAGGCGGCGATGTCGTGCGACACGTTGATGAAGGGGATGGCCGCGTCGCCGAGCGCCTTGACGTCGTACTTGAACCCGGTGGCGGTGGCGTACGCGTACAGGACGTAGCCGGTCACCATTAGCGCGATCGACAAGAACACCGCCCGCGGCACGTTCCGGCGCGGGTTACCGGTCTCCTCGGCCAGCGCGGCGGAGTTCTCCCAGCCGATGAACAGGTAGATCGCGAGGGGGAACCCGGCCGCCAGGCCGCTGAAGCCGTTGGTGATGTGGCTGGGGTCGAACGGGACCCCGGACAGGTGGCCGCCGTTCTTGATGATCGCCGCGACGGACACGACGATCAGCACCAGCATCTCGAAGCCGAAGAACAAGCCGGCCAGCTTGGTCGACACGGCCACGCCGCGGATCATCATCAAGACGGCGCCGGCGGTGAAGACCACCGAGAAGATGCCCCACGGCACGTCCACGTTGAAGTAGTACCGCAAGACGATCGACAGGTAGCCGCCGCAGATGGCGAGCACCGAGGAGATGGCGATGATGTACCCGGCCCCGCACAGCAGCGCGGTGGTCACGGCGCTCGTGCCGCCGAACGTCTTGCCTACGTAGGAGATGAACCCGCCGGTCGACGGGTGCGCCCGGGAGAACTGGGACAGCGTGTTGCCGAGCAGCGCGATGGCGACGCCGGCCACGATGATCGTCAGCGGCGCGGCCACGCCCGCGGTGAGGAACAAGAACCCGGCCCCGAAGTAGAAGCTGTACGCCGGCCCGATGTTCGCCATCGTCGAGGCGGAGATGTCTACCAGCCGCAGCGCGCCGCGATGCAGCCGCTCCGGCGCCTCAGGTGCCTTGGTTTCCGAAAACGGGACAGGTGCCGCTTCGCTCATAGTGCCACTCCCGGCGAGTTCTCACTCCCGGTACGCTCGTCATCATTGGCAAGCGCTTTCCGGTTTCCAGTGAAAATACCGAATCGGGCAAGTAGCGCGCAAGACTCAGCCCCGCGGCCGCCTGGCTGGCGGCTGCGTCGCCGGCGGCTGCGTCGCCGGCGGGCGAGCCTCCGGCTCCCGGGCCGCCGGCGGGCGGGGCCGCGTGCTGTCGCGCAGCACGACCTCCCCGGGCACCGGGACGACGCGCGGCTGGGGCGCGTCGTCGCTGAGCACTAGCCGGGCGGCGATCTCGCCGAGCCGCCGCAGGGGCAGCCGCACCGTGGTCAGCGGCGGGTAGACGTCGCGCAGCGTGGGGATGTCGTCGAACCCGGCCAGCGCGATGTCACCGGGGACGTCGACGCCCGCGGACCGCAGCCGCGCGAGGGCGCCGACCGCCATGATGTCGCTCACCGCGAACACGCAGTCGGGCAGCGGCTCACCGGCCGCCAGGATCTCGCTCATGGCCTGGTAGCCGCCGTCCCGCGACAGGTCGCCGTGCACCACCCGCGCGGGGTCGAGCGGCACCGACCAGGCGCGCAGGCCGTCCCTGAACCCGTTGGTCCGCTCCTGCCCGGTCAGCAGCGAGCGCGGCCCGGCCAGCACCGCGAACCGCCGGTGACCGAGGGCGGCGAGGGCCCTGGCCAGCGCTTCGGCGCCCGCCCGGTTCTCCGGCAGCACCGTGTCCACGCCGAGCAGGTTCTGCCCGACGCACGCCGCGCGCCCGCCCGACCTGGTGAACGCGTCCAGCTCGGCGCGCAGCGCGGCCCTGGCGGCGGTGTTGTCCGACCGGCTGCCCACCAGCACGACGGCCCGTGCCCGCTGCGCGCGCATGAGCGCGACGTACTCGCGCTCGGCGTCCTCGTGGGCGACCGTGCTCGTCATGCACACCAGCAGCTTGCCCGCGTCAGCCACCTCGATCAGCCCGGCCGCGATGGAGGAGAAGTACGGGTCGGAGATGTCCCGCAGCGCCACGCCGATCATCGTGCTCTGGCCGGTCGCCACCGCCCGGGCCTGAAGGTTGGCCGTGTAGCCGAGCTCGGCGACCGCCTTGTTCACCCGGTCGGCGAGGTCCTTGCCGACCTTGCGGGAGCCGTCGTTCACCACCCGGGACGCGGTGGCCAGCGACACCCCGGCCCGGTCGGCGACATCCTGCAGTGTCGCGCGCTGCCCGTCGGGGCGTACGTCCACCGGACCTCCTCATCGCTTACGCGTCGGCTTGACCGGCCGTGCCGCCCAGCCTATTCTCGGGAAAGCCCTTTCCAGAATAATGCCCGATCGATCCAACCCTCGCACCGCGGAAGGCTGGTCTATGGCGCGCAAGGTCATTCACGTCGCCCTGAACGGGGTCACCGGCCGGATGGGGTACCGGCAGCACCTCGTGCGGTCCCTGCTCGCCATCCGTGAGCAAGGCGGGATACCGCTCGACGACGGAACCTCCCTGTACCCGGAGCCAGTGCTGGTCGGCCGCAGCGAGGAGCGGCTGCGCGCGATCGCCGAGCGGCACGGCCTGCCCCGGTGGACCACGAGCCTGGACGAGGTGCTCGGCGACCCCGAGGTCGGCGTCTACTTCGATACTCAGGTCACCAGCGCCCGGGAGAGCGCGGTGGCCCGTGCCATCGCCGCCGGAAAGCACGTCTACATGGAAAAGCCCGTCGCCGCCTCCGCCGGGGCCGCCTTCGCCCTGGCTGAGGCGGCGCGGGCGGCGGGCATCACCCACGGCGTCGTCCAGGACAAGCTGTTCCTGCCCGGCATGATCAAGCTGCGCGGGCTGGTCCGCGAGGGCTTCTTCGGCCGGGTGCTCTCCGCCCGGCTCGAGTTCGGCTACTGGGTGTTCGAAGGGGATGGGTTCCCGGCGCAGCGCCCCTCCTGGAACTACCGCGCCGAAGATGGCGGCGGGATCGTCCTGGACATGTTCCCGCACTGGGCATACCTCCTGGAGGACCTGCTCGGCCCGGTCAGCGCGGTCTACGCGCGGCGCGCGACGCACCTGCCCAGGCGGTGGGACGAGGCGGGCGAGCCCTACGACGTCACCGCGGACGACGCGGCCTACGCGGTGCTTGAGTTCGCCGGCGGCGTCATCGCGTCGGCGAACTCCTCGTGGGCGGTCCGCGTCAACCGCCGTGAGCTGCTCGAGCTGCAGGTGGACGGCACGCACGGCAGCGCGGTGGCGGGCCTGCGCAACTGCGCCGTCCAGCACAAGGTGTCCACCCCGATGCCGGTCTGGAACCCCGACCTGCCTGACCCGCTGGACTACCGGGCGATGTGGACCGACGTGCCGGACAACATGGACTACGGCAACGGGTTCAAGGCCCAGTGGGAGCTGTTCCTGCGGGCCGCCGCGCGGGAGGAGCAGTTCGCGTGGGACCTGTTCGCCGGGGCCCGGGGCGTGCAGCTGGCCGAGCTGGCGATGCGGTCCTGCGCCGAGGGGCGGCGCGTGGAGATACCCGCCCCGGGAGCCTGACGTGGCCGCCCGCATCCTGCTGCCCGGCCGGCCGGTGCCCCTCGAGATCACCGCGCCCGGCTGGGCGCCGGGCTACCCGCCGCCCGCCTCGCGCCGCTGCTACGCCGCCGCCCACGTCGCCTCGGCCGACGGCGGCGACCTCATCGACTGGGAGGCGACCCTCCGTTTCCGCGACCACCTGTGGACGCACGGCTTCGCGGTCGCCGAGGCGATGGACACCGCGCAGCGCGGCATGGGCCTGTCCTGGGGGCTGGCGCGGGAGCTGATCGCCAGCTCGGCCGAGCGCGCGGCCGGCCGCCGCGCCGCGGGCCGCTTCGCGGACATCGCCTGCGGGGCGGGCACCGACCACCTCGCGGCGGACGGCCGGCACTCCCTGGCGGCGATCACCGACGCCTACGCCGCGCAGCTGGAGTTCGTGCAGTCGACGGGCTCCGGGGTGATCTTGATGGCAAGCCGTGCCCTGGCTGCGGCCGCCCGCGGCCCCCAGGACTACCTGGATGTTTACCAGGCGCTGCTCAAGCAGGCGCGCCAGCCGGTCATCCTGCACTGGCTGGGCGAGGCATTCGACCCGGCGCTGCGCGGATACTGGGGCGGCGCCGACTTCGAGTCCGCCGCGGCCACCGTGCTCGAGCTCATCGACCAGGCCGGCGACAAGGTCGACGGCGTCAAGCTGTCCGTGCTTGATGAGTCGCGGGAGGTCGCGCTGCGCCGCCGGCTCCCGGCCGGGATCCGGCTCTATACCGGCGATGACTTCGGCTACGCCGACCTCATCAAGGGCGACGGCGCCGGCCACAGCGACGCGCTGCTGGGGGCGTTCGCCGCGGTCACCGCCCCGGCCGCGGCCGCGCTGCGCGCCCTCGACGCGGGCGACATCGCCGGCTACGACGCCGTGATCGGGCCGACGGTCCCGCTCAGCCGCCTCCTCTTCACCGAGCCCACCTACTACTACAAGGCGGGGGTGGCCTTCCTCGCCTGGCTGAACGGCTTCCAGCCGCGCTTTTTGATGCTCGACGGCCTGGAGCGCAGGCGGCCGGCCAGCCACCTGGTCCGCGTCTTCGAACTGGCGGCGGCGGCCGGGGCCCTCGCCGACCCCGACCTGGCGGTCAGCCGGATGACCGCCTTCTTGAAGGGATGCCAATGAGCGAGCGGACGGGCGCGGCGGCGCCTGGACTCCAGGGGTGCGACCGAGGGACGAGGCAGCGGCGGGAAGGCGCCGCCCCTGAAGGCGCCCCGGAGCGAGCGGGGGACACCGCGTGACTGTCCTTGACCGGCTGTCGCTCAACCAGGCGACGGTCAAGCGGCTGGGCGTGCCCGGGGCCGTGGACCTGTGCGCCCGGCACGGAATTGCCGCGATCGGGCTCTGGCGCGAGCCGGTCGCCGAGCTTGGCGTCAAGGAGGCCGCCGCAGTGGTGCGGGCGGCCGGACTGCGGGTCTCGAGCCTGTGCCGGGGCGGGTTCTTCACCCATGCCGACCCCGCCGCCCGGACGGCGGCCATCGCGGACAACAAGGCAGCGATCGCCGAGGCGGCCGAGCTCGGCACCGGCGCGCTCGTCCTGGTGTCCGGCGGCCTGGTGCCGGGCAGCCGCGACATCGGCCTCGCCCGGCGGATGATCGCCGACGCGATCGCCGAGCTGGTCCCGGTCGCCCAGGCGCACGGCGTGCGGCTGGGCATCGAGGCGCTGCACCCGATGTTCGCCGCCGACCGGTGCGTGATCACCCGCCTCGGCGAGGCCCTCGACCTGGCGGCCGGGTTCCCCGGTGACGCCGTCGGGGTCGTGGCGGACACCTACCACATCTGGTGGGACGCGGCGCTGGCGTCCGACATCGCGCGAGCGAGAGGGCGGATCGTCAGCTACCAGGTCTGTGACTGGACCCTGCCGCTGCCCGCCGACCCCCTCCTCGGCCGCGGCCACGTCGGCGACGGGTACATCGACTTCCCGCCGATCAGCGCCGCGGTGGCCGCCGCGGGCTACGCGGGCGACATCGAGGTGGAGATCTTCAACGAGACCGTATGGGGCGCGCCGCCCGACGAGACCGCGGCCACCGTCACGAAGCGGTTCCCCCTCGCCTTCTGACCACCCGCGGCCGCCTCCCGCACGCGCGGCCGCTGACCTCGCGATACCAGCGCAGCCTGGGCCGCGGCCAGGAAACGGGCGAGCGGTCGGGGTTAACCCCGCGAGCGCGTTACCCAGCGGATAGCGCCCACGATCGCGTGGCCGGCCAGCGGGCCGAGCATCTCCTGCGCCCCGGGCAGGCGCGCGAGCCGCAACTCCCGTCGGGCCGAGGCCGGAAGCTCCGCTGCTGCTGCCGCCGCGAGCGCGGCGTACGGCCCGCGCGCCACCAGCGGCAGCGGCGGGTTCCGGACCAGGAACCGGGCGGCCTCGCGGGCCTCTGGCGTCGCCCGCAGCTCAGGCTGGTACTCATCGAGCGCGGCGGTGAGCTCGGCTCGCGTTCGCGGCGGGCTCGGCACGCCGAGGGCGATCGCTATCTGGGCCGTGTCCGCGACGTATCCGTCGCATTCGGCGTCATCCAGTGGCAGCGCCCCGTAGCGCTGATGGCAGCGCAGGAAACTGTCGGTCTCCGCGATGTGCACCCACAGGAGCAGGTGCGGGTCATCGGCCCGGTAAGGGCGGCCATCCGGGGTGGTGCCGGCGATGTGCGCGTGGACCCGGCGGACCTGGTCGACAGCCCGCTGGGCGTCGTCGGCCGCGCCGTAGGTCGTGGCGGCCAGGAAGGTGCTGGTCCGCTGGAGCCGGCCCCACGGGTCGGCGCGGTAGTCGGAGTGCTGCGCGACCGCGATCATGGCCTGCGGGTGCAGTGACTGAAGCAGCAGCGCCCGCAGGCCGCCGACGAACATCGCCGCGTCCCCGTGCACCCGGCGGATGGGCCGGTCAGGGGCGAACCAGCGCGGCCCCGGCGCACTGCGGAACCTCTCCCGGTTCACCGGTCCCTCCGGGCCTGCTACCCGGGCGAAGAGCGCCTCGCCGAGGCGCCGCCGCAGCGTACTCATCCGGCACCTCCCGCCACTGATCTTAAGCCGCCCAGTCAGAAGACGTGGCCCAGCAAATCCACCTCGCCCTCAGGCCAGGCCCGCTGCCCGATCTTCTTCACCATCAGGGCGCCAGTGTCCTGCGCGGTCGCCACGCCCAGCGTGGCGTGCTCGTGGATCTTCAGCCAGGTACAGGGGTTCGCGACTCTGGCCCAACCGTTGCGGGTGTAGAGCCGGTCATCATCTGCGAAGAGGATGACGAAGTCCATCCCGCAGGAACCGGCGAGCTGGGTCACTTCCGCCAGCAGCTGGCCAGCAAGGCCGCGCGACCGCTGCGATTCGCTGACGCACAGGTCGACCACGCCGAAGGTCCGCAGGACGTTGCGGCCGGCCCTGATCACCCGCAGTTCCACGCCCACCTGGCCCACCAGTTCCCCTGCGGCCACCGCCAGGTACCGGAAATGGGGCGGGAGCTTGAAGTATGTCCGGCTGGGATACTCGGGGAAGCACGCCTGCAGCAGCGCCTGCACCTGATGGGTGAGATCCGGCGGAATCTCGGGCTCTGCCACGCGGGAGATCGCCGCTGGCTCGCTGTCGTCACGTTCGTGGTCCACGGGCAGACCCTACCGGCGGCCGGGGTCCGTTACGGGGATAGCAGCTTGGTCAAGGTGACCGGGCGCAGCCCTCGCCTGGCCAGGCCGCGGACGAGCGCGGGCAGGGCGGCCACGGTGCCGGGATGCCCCAGATGCAAGCTGATGATCGACCCTGGCCGGGTCAGGCGCAGGACGGTGGTCACGATCGCGTCCGGCCCGGGATCGGTGTAGTCGAGCGAGTCGACGTCGTAGGACACGCAGGTCGGGTAGCCGGCCTTGCGGGCTTCCCGCTCGATCAGCGGCGTCGGGTACTGCGTCTGGGAAGGCCGGAACCAGCGGCCGGCCGATCCGGTCAGGGCATGCAGCTCCTGGGCGCATCCGGCGATCTCCGCGTAGGCGCCCGCGGCGTCCATGGACTTGATGTCCAGGTGATGCATGGTGTGATTGCCCAGGTCGTGGCCGCCGCGCAGGATCCGCTGCGCCATGAGCGGGTACTGCCTGAGCCAGGTCCCGACCGCCAGTACCGTGACCCGCGCTCCTGCCTGTTCCGCCTCGGCGAGCAGCGCGTCAGCCATCGTCGCCGGCCCTTGCCCGTGGAAGGTGAGCGCCACCTGGGACCGGTCCCGTGGCCCGTGCACGACCTCAGGGCCGAGTTGCGTGCCCGCGCCACCAGGCGGGCGCGCCGCTGGGGACGGAACCGCGGCAGCCGGCGCGGAACTGGTGCCGCCGGGCGGCCTGCCGGCCGGCGGCGTGCCCGTGCAGCCCGCCAGCCCGGCTCCGGTGACCGCCGCGCCGGACACCAGCAGGAACCTGCGCCGCTTGACAAGCACGCGGAGAACCCTACCCACCCGGAGGCCGGCCTCACCGGGCCGAGGGGGCGGGTTAAGTTAGTCCAGGTAGTCACGAAGGGCCTGAGAGCGAGAGGGGTGGCGCAGCTTCAGCATCGTCTTGGACTCGATCTGCCGGATCCGCTCGCGGGTGACGCCGTACACCTTGCCGATCTCGTCCAGCGTCTTGGGGTGGCCGTCGGTCAGGCCGAACCGCATCGAGACGACGCCCGCCTCCCGCTCCGACAGCGTGTCCAGCACCGAGTGCAGCTGCTCCTGCAACAGCGTGAACGACACCGCCTCGCCCGGCTGGATCGCCTCGGAGTCCTCGATC
>JAICYD010000156.1 GCA_025934375.1 Streptosporangiaceae bacterium
AGACGAACAGGTCTTCAGTTGGCAGCATGGACGGACGGCCTCTGCGGACAAGGGATCTAGGCAATCACTTGTCTTCCGCAGAGGCCGTCCCATGATCAAGGCGACACGCCGTGATCAACCCACATAAGACGCCTAAGGGGCTGGGGGAGGAGTCTAAGGGGCCGGGTACGGCGGTTGCCCGATGCGTGCCGGGACGCCTTAGCCGCAGGGTTGAGGTCGTTGGATGTCGCACGTTCACGGACAGGGGTGGCCGAGATGGCTGAGCAGCGCTGGTGGCATGGCGGAATGAGGACGGGGCGGGCCTGGGGCTCGCTGGCGGCGGTGGTGGCCGGCGCGCTGGCGGCGGTCGCGGTGCCGGCGTCGGCCGCCACGGCGAGCGTGCCGACGCAGGCGGTGTCCTTCACCACGACGGGTGAGCACGCCTTCACGGTGCCCCTGGGCATCACGTCGGTCCACGTGGTCGCGATCGGCGGGCGGGGCGGCGAGGGCTACCAGGGCGGCGGGCTGGGGGCCCGGGTCGAGGCCGACGCGCGGGTGAGCCCAGGCACCACGATCTACGCGGAGGTCGGCGGCAACGGCGCGCAGGCGCAGGTCGGCGGGAGCACGGTGGCCCAGGGCGGCGGCACCGCGCAGGTTGACCCGACCCGGAACCAGCCCGCCGCCGGCGGTGCCAACGGCGGCAAGCCTGGCGGTGCGTGGCAGTACGGCACGCTAGCGCGGCAGCTGGGCGTCTTGCCGGACTCCGGCGCCGGCGGCGGCGGCGCGTCGGACCTGCAGACCTGCCCGGTCGTCACCTGCCAGCCGATCGACGTCGGCTCGGGCGCGCTGCTGCTGGTGGCCGGCGGCGGGGGTGGCGCCGGAGCCGAGAGCGCGGGCGGCAACGGCGGCACGCCTGCGGGCGGCAACGCGGGCCCTGACGGGAACTTCGCGGACGCGAACATCGACCTTGGCACCGGCGCCACCGACAGCGCGGCGGGCAGCAACTACCACAACATCGCCAACTACGGGCCGGGAGTGCCGCATTGCACCGGCGATGCCGGCGACAGCTTCGGCGGTGGCGGTGGCGGCGGCGGCTACTACTGCGGTGGCGGCGGCGCCTCGACGGTCGAGGGCGGTGGCGGTGGCGGCGGGTCCAGTTATGCTCCCGCGGGCGCCAGCTACGCGGCCGTCACGCAGGACCCGTCGGTGACGATCACCTACAAGACCGCCTTCCGGCTGGCGCCCGCCTCGCGCAGCTCACTGACCCTGGACGGCGCCGGCGGCTCGGTCACCCAGCAGGCTCCGTCCGGCGCGACCAGCCAGCTGTGGCAGCTGGTGCCCCAGGGGTCGCTGTACCAGATCGTCAACCTGGCCACCAGCCAGTGCCTGACCACCTGGGGCACCGCCGGCGCCCAGCTGTTCCTGTGGCCCTGCACGATCCCGCAAGCGGCCAACGAATGGCAGCTGCCAGCCAACTTCGGCGCCAGCGCCAGCGGCTCGCTGATCTACAACCCCGCCTACAACCTGGTCATTGACGTCTACGGCGGCAGCATCACCGCCGGCGGCGCGATCGACGCCTGGCCCTACAACGGCGGCTACGCCAACCAGTACTTCCTCACCTTCCCCGCCTAACACGCCCCGGCCGCTAGCCGGCGTACGGGCGACGGAGTATGTCCTGGCGGCTGCGTCATGACGCGGGCGGCTCGGCGGCCCGCAGCTCAGCCAGGAGGTCCTGGGAGTAGGCAACCCGTCCGGTCAGCGTCCTCGGCTCGGCGCTGCAGAGCATGAGGGCGGCCTCGGCCATCACGGCCGGCGGCTCGGCGTCCGGGTCGCCGGCCGTGGTCAGGTGATGGAAGATCGTGCCCGGGGTCGGGACCACCAGGTTCGGTGACAGCGCGTTCACCGCGATGTTGTCGGCGTACAGTTCGGCCGCGAGCCCGGTGGAGAATCGCTCCAGGGCCGCCTTGCACATTCCGTAGACGGTCCCGCCCGGCCGGCGCTGGGCGCTGGGCGGGATGGCGGGATGTCGGGCCGCGCCCGAGGAGATGTTCAGGATCCAGCCCCGGCCTTGCCGTCGCATGCCCGGGATGACGAGCTGGGCCAGGTGGAACGGGGCCGCGACCTGCACCTCGAACATCAGCTGGTACTGGCGCGGCGTGAAGTCGCCGATCAGCCCGAAGTAGGTGACGGCCGCGTTGCTGACCAGGATGTCGGCCGGGCCGAGCTGCGCGGCTGCCTCGGCCACCAGGTGCTCCCTGTCCTGCGGCCGGGACAGGTCAGCCGGAATCGCCACCGCCGTGCCCCCCGCGTCGCGGATCTGCCTCGCCGTCTCGCCGATCGTCCCGGCGAACGGGGACATGCCAGCCTCGGTCGTCCGCGCCGCCACCGCCACGGCCGCGCCGGCCTGGGCGAAGCGGCGGGCGATGTGCGCGCCGATGCCGCGGCTCGCGCCCGTCACGATAGCGACCTTGCCCTCCAAGACACCCATGTGCGGCTCCTCGCTGCCGTTGCCCCAGGTGACCTTGACAGGCTCGCCCGGCCAGCTGAGACTATGCTCATATTCTAGAATCAATTCTGGTAAATGAAAGGCCGGAAGGGGCTCACTCGTGATCGACTTCTCACTGTCGCCGGAAGAGCGGGCCGTCCGCGACACCATCCGCCAGTTCATCCAGCAGGAGGTCATGCCGCTGGAGGACCAGGTCCTGCACAACGAGCGCAACGGACTGCCGCCGCTTGAGCCCGGGCAGCTCACGGACCTCCAGCTCAAGGCCAAGGCTGGGGGCTGGTGGGGAATCAACACCCCGGAGGAGTACGGGGGCATCGCCCTCGGCCCGGTCATGTCCGCCATCGTCGCGATGGAGACCGGCCGCACGTTTGTCCCCTTCCGGTTCGGCGGCACGGCCGACAACATCCTCTACGCCGGGACCGATGAGCAGAAGCAGCGATACCTCATCCCCACCATCAACGGCGACCGGCGCAGCTGCTTCGCGATCACCGAGCCGGGCGCGGGCTCCGATGCCCGCAACATCCGGACCCGGGCGGTGAAGGACGGCAGCGACTGGGTGATCGATGGCGAGAAGACGTTCATCACTAACGGCAACGAGGCCGACTTCGTCATGGTCTTCGCCGTCACCGATGCGGCCAAAGGCGCCGACGGCGGGGTGACTTGCTTCCTCGTCGACCGGGACATGGGGTGGAAGTCCGAGCCGATCCCCACGATGGGTGAGTGGGGGCCGGCCGCCCTGGTGTTCGAAGGCGTCCGCGTCCCGGAGCGGAACATCCTCGGCGAGCTCGGTCACGGCTTCACGCTCGCCATGCAGTGGATCGGCAACGGGCGCTACATGATCCCCGCCCGTGCGATCGGCTCGGCTGAACGGCTCCTCGGCATGGCGATCGAGCACGCGAAGAACCGGGTGTCCATGGGACATCCGATCGCGGAGTACCAGGCGATCCAGTGGCAGATCGCCGACTCGCACGTCGAGATCGAGGCGGTCAAGTGGCTCACCCTGCACGCCGCCTGGCAGCTGCAGAACGGCATTGACAACCGGCATGCCGCTTCGATCGCCAAGCTTTCCGGGGCCACCATGGCCAACCAGGTCGTCGACCGGGTTCTCCAGATCCACGGCGGGATGGGCTATACGAAGGAGCTGCCGATCGAGCGGTGGTACCGCGAGCTGCGACTGCTGCGCATCTACGAGGGCACCGATGAGATCCAGCGTCGCACCATCGCGCGGAACCTGCTCAAGGGCCACGCGAAGCTGGGCCAGATCGGTGACTGACGGCCACGCCCGGCAGCTGTTCAACCCTCGTTCGATCGCCCTGGTCGGGGCCACCGACAAGTCCCGGTGGTCCTGGAACACCTTCGCCAACCTTCAGCTCCACGGCTTCGCCGGGCCCGTCTACCTGGTAAACCCGCGGGGTATCCCGGTCCACGGGCAGCACAGTTACGCCCGCATCGCCGACCTGCCCTCGGGGGTGGACCTCGCCTTCGTGATGGTCCCGACCGCGGCCGTCCTCGGCGTCCTGGGCGAGGTGGCCGACCATGGCATCCCGTCCGTGGTCCTGCTGACCTCGGGCTTCGCCGAGGTGGGGGACACCGGGGCGGAGCTCGAGCGGCAGGTGACGGACCTCGCGCGCCGCCGGGGCCTGACTATCCTCGGCCCCAACGGGAACGGGTACATCAACGCCACAGCGGGCATCACCCCCTACGGGCTCCCCATCGACAACCCGCTGCGAAGCGGCCCGGTCGGCGTCGTGCTGCAAAGCGGAGCGCTGGCCAGCTCGGTGCTGAACTTCGCCCAGTCCCGCAACGTCGGCGTCAGCCTCCTGGTCTCCATGGGCAACGAGTCGATGATGTCGATGACCGACGTCATGCGGTACCTCATCGACGACGACGCCACCCGCGCCATCGCGCTGTTCATCGAGTCCGTCCGCCGTCCTGTCGAGTTCCTCGCCCTCGCGCGCGAGTCCCTGGTCAAGGGCAAGCCGATCGTCGCGATCAAGGTCGGCCGCAGTCGCGTGGGGGCCAGGGTCGCCAAGTCGCACACCGGCTCGATGGTCGGTGACGACGCCGTGGTTGACGCGGTGTTCCGGCAGAACGGCGTCATCCGGGTCGACAGCCTGGAGGATCTCATCATCACCGCCGGGCTGCTCGCCGAGAGCGGCCCGCTGCCCGGCCCCCGCTTCGGGTTCATCACGGCGTCGGGGGGAGCCAGCGAGATCATCGCCGACCGGGCTGAGGACGAGGGCATCGAGATCCCTGAGTTCGCTCCGGAGACGGTTGAACGGTTGCGGCGCGTCGTCCCGCCGTTCGCCGCCATCCAGAACCCGGTGGATGTGACCGGCTACGTGCTCATCAAACGGGACCTGCTGCGCAACGCCCTCATGGCCGCGCACGACGATCCCAGCCTCGACGCGCTCGTCCTTGTCTCCGACCTGCCGCGGGCGGAGCCCCCCGACCCGGCCGCGATCATCGAGTTGTACCGGCAGAGCAGTGCGGTACTGCGGGGCAGCGCCAAGCCGGTCATCGTGATGGGGAACTCACTGACTGATATAACCGCGTTCGGGCGGGACGTGGCGAGACAGACCGGCTACCCGGGCGTTCTGGGCGGCATCCACCACGGCCTGACCGCCCTCGGACGAGCCGTCCGGTGGTCTGGTCTCCACCGGGACGCCCTGCACTCGGTCGCACCCGCCGTGCCCGCGCCCCGTGCGGAGCTGGAGCTGCCGGACCAGATGGAATCGTCTTGGCCTGAGCACCGGGCGGGCCGGTTCCTGGCGGCACACGGGATCCCCGTCGTCCCCAGCGCCCTGGTCACTGGCCCCGAGCAGGCGGTGCGCTCCGCCGAGGCGCTCGGCTACCCCGTCGTGGTCAAGCTCGCCGCCGACGAGATCGTGCACAAGAGCGACATCGGGGGCGTAAAGGTTGGCCTCCGGAACGCGGGAGAGGTCCTGGCCGCGTACTGCGATGTCGTCAGCGCCGGATATGACGCTGGCGCTGACGTCCACGGAGCGCTCGTCCAGCCTCAGCGCACCGGCGGCATCGAGCTGCTGATCGGCATCGTGACTGATCCTGCGTGGGGGAAGGTGCTCGCGGTCGGCCTCGGGGGGGCCTGGGTCGAGATCTTGAACGATACCGCGCTGAGCGTGCTTCCGGTCGATCGCTCGCAGGTCCTCCAGTCCCTGAGGAGCCTGCGCGGCGCGCGGCTGTTCGACGGCCCGCGGGGGACCGAGAAAGCCGACCTGGACGCGGTCGCCGACATGATCGCGTCGGTGGCCGGGCTGGCCCAGCGGCTCGGCGACCGGCTCGACGCGCTGGAGATCAATCCCCTGCTCGTCAAGGGCTCGCAGGTGGAAGCCCTCGACGCGCTCATCACCTGGCGGCACGGCGCTTGATGAGCACGGCGCTTGATGAGCACGGCCCCTGGTAGGCGCTGGCCGCTGTGGTCAGCTCACGTGCTGGAGCTCCTCGGGCTCGAATGCCTCGATCGCGCTCGCGTCAACGTCTTCGACCTTCATGACGCGGGCCACGCTAAGCGCCTCAAGCCGGCGCTGGCTCAGCCGCTGGTATATCGCCGCCTGCTCGGCGGCCGCGCGCTCCTGCGCGTCTTGCGGGCCGGCCGCCCCGTAGCCGACGTGGAAGGCCGCGGTGAGCTTGGCCCAGCGCTGCTCGAGCCACTCCCATAGCTCGGGGTTCTCCGCGAGGAGGCGCCGCGCGAGGTAGGTGCCGTAGGCGATGTGGCGGCGCTCGTCGCGCTGGGTGAGCTTCAGCCCGGCCTCGAGGGCGGGGAGCTTGCCGAGCCTGCTGAATGTCTGCTCCCACCGCTGGTACCCGGCTATCGCCAGCACGCCCTCGACGAACTGGTTGTAGATGATGGACGCGTCCAGGATGGCGCGCGGCGACCTGTCGGTGTCGAGCCGGCGCATCACCCTGGTGAGCGGGCCGTCGAAGATGCCAGGGCGCTCCCCGAGGGCGGCCTGCTGCGCGCGGACCAGGTCGTCGAGCGAGGACGGGTCGAGGCCCACCGCGTCGAACCACCGGCGGAACATCTCGGTGTGCTTAGCCTCTTCCATCGCGAACATGGACAGGTACATCGTGTCCTCGAGGCGCCCCAGGTCGGACATGCAGCGCAGCAACGGGACAATGTCAAGGGTGACGGCTTCCTCGCCGACCATGAACCCGCGCGCGGACATGGCCACGAGCGTCCGCTCCTCCTCGGACATCCCCTGCCAGTCGATGGCGTCCTGCGAGAAGTCGAGGTCAGCCGGATCCCAGAACAGCTTCTTGGACTTCTCCCACAGTCTCCACGGCACCGACTCGTAATCAAGGCCGCGCGTCGACTGGTAGCGGCGGACATCCGTCTCCTGGACCTTGCCGCCCGTCACTGGCTCGGTCATGTCTCTCCCTTTTGCTCCATTAGACAAGGCGCGCCGGGTCGGCGGCAACCATGCTCGCGGGCACCGCCGGGCTCACGAGTACACTCTTAGAATCCAGTTCTGGAAAAGTCCAGAGAGTTGCCGGGCTGAGCAGCCCGCGAGGCGGAGGTACACCGGTGGAACCAGCACCGCCACGGCTGCCGCGCGAGAAAGCCGGAGCCTGGCAGTGGGCGCGTACCGCGGGGACGCAGCGTGCCCTCCTCGACGCGGCTCGCGAGGTGTTCGTCGAGCAGGGCTTCGCGCACGCCAGCATCGCCGACGTGGTGCAGCGGGCCGGGTCCAGCGTAGGCAGCCTCTATCACCACTTCGGGGGCAAGAGCGAGCTGTACATCGCGCTGTGGCAGGAGCACCAGGCGGCGTACGAGGAGGCGGCGAGCAAGGCGGTCGCCCAGGCGAAGCAGGCGGGCGTCACTGACCCGTTTGAGCTGTTCTCGGCGGGGGCGCGGGCATACCTCGAGGGCAGCTGGCAGCGCAGGGACCTGGCGATGCTGTTCTTCGGTGGCGACAGCCCGCCCGGCTTCGAGGTGATGAAGCGGCATCGAGGGCACGAGTGGATCTCGCAGAACGATTCCCTGCTCAGGCTGTCGGAGAATTCCTTCGACCGGCTCTACACGAGCATTCTGACGTCGCTGATCGGCGAGGGCGCCCGGGAGGTCGCCGCCGCCAGCAACCGGCGTCAGGCGAACAAGGTCATCGAAGCCGTGATCGAATACGTACGCAGGCTGATGGCCGGTGGCCCCTGGAAGCCGCCAGCCGTCGTGGCTTCCCCAGCGCGCGCCTCCGTAAGGCCAAACACTCAGCTGGCTTAACCGTTCCCATGCTCCGCATCAGCCGATGGGGCAGCCTGGCTTCGCGCGCGCCTCGCCGGAATCCGGTGCCACCATCAGGCAGGACTCATCGACAGCCTGGAACGCCATCGCGGGTATCTGCTTCAGCAGCGACACCAGGCCGTCTGGCCATTGCGGGAGCGCGCTGCCCTGGAAGTACCAGTTGCTTCCGTTGTCCGCCAGGATCAGCCCGTAGTCCTGCATCTCCGCCAGGATCGCCTTGGCATCACGGCAGTAGGACTGGGAATCACCGCAGAACTGCGCCACGTTGAAGCTCGCCTTCAGCCGGAACCGGGCGCCCATCGGCGGCGCGTTCGGGCTCAGGTCGGAGCTTGCGTCATGGCGGGCCGGCCACAGGTGAGCCGACTGCGTCGCCTGCGCGGTGAACCTGATCGCGTGCGTGATCGGCTTCCCCGTCCGCACGGCCGCCTGCACCTGCGCGAAGTCCAGCAGGCCGGGCAAGACAGGCAGGCCCGCCGCGTCCGCTGACGTCCAGCCATCGGGGCGTAGCTGGTTGGATCGCAGTTGCCAGATGGCGCCGGAGCCCGCCGTCGAGCCCTGCGCGGAGTACTGCGCGTCCCACAGCTCGTACAGCGTGCAGGTACGAGAATCGACCATGATGGCGTGCTGGTCTCCACCGGAGTTCGCGCCACCCTCGATCGGCGTATTAGGGCCGAACGGATACGGGCCCTTGTCGCTGTCGCCCGCATACTGGAATGTGACCTTGACCAGCGACTGGTTGCCAGCGACGACGGTGAACGGGATGCCGTAGGGATAGCCGCCCGGGTTCGGGCCGAAGTCTGGGTGCAGGAAGGTCGTCGCCGAATTCATGCTGGCCAGCCACGCCGCGCTGTGGCTGTTGACCGGCAGTTTAGAGATATTGGTGTTCCACACGTTGTCGGCCGGGAACATCGGACAGTTCAGCGCGCCGGGGACCGCTGCCGCCGCGGCCGGTGCCGCCGTGGCGGGTGTAGCCGTGGCCGGCGCCGTCGCCGTGACCGGTGTAGCCGCCGTGACCGGTGGAGGTGCCGTGACCGGCGCAGTCGTGACCGGTGGAGCCGTGACCGGTGGAGCCGTGCGCGGCGCGGCGGTCACGCTGGCCGTGGGCGCGGCCCCGCATCCGGGCGCGGACGCCGCCACAACAGCGCCGACGGCAATCCAGCGACCTACCTGACGCGCCTGGAAGCGCCCCGCTGGCCTAGGCATGGTGACGGCAAATGCACGCGGGCTCCAGCGGAGCTTGAACATTCTCCATGCCTTTCTTCTCTTCTGCATCGGCACGGCCCAGCAGGCGCTGCCAGCGATCTTCAACGAGGTGATCTTAGGGTTCACCTGATGCGCTTGTGCCCGAATCGGGGGAGACGAGGGTGGCCGGTCCCGCCGGTGACCCGTCACTCGGTAGCGCCCGCGACATCCGGAAACGCCACGCCTCATGCCGCCAGTCCGCTTTACTCGCGACCGCAATCAGTCCCCCGTCACCTGGCTACGCCCCGGCATGGACTAGGACGTCCGCTTGCCAGCAGTGCTCATGAGGGCCGGCTGGTTCTGGGGATCCGTGCGATCCGTGCCGCGAGCGCTCCAGCGCGGCCCATGCGATCAGGGCCAGGGGGTAGATGAAGTAGCCCCACCGGGTCGCCGGGCACAGGGCGAACAGCGCGGTAAGCCCGATGGCGATGCGAATCGCGGCCCTGGCCGGGCTTGCGGGTGGCGCGACCACCAGGGATGACGCGATCGCGAGGCCCGCCGCCACCAGCAGCGCGATCGCGGCGAGGTGGCCCGCGGGCCCGAGCGTGGCGAGCAGGTGGCCGGGCAACGGGCTCTGCGCGGGCGACTTCGCGGTGGTCAGGCCGAGCGGGTAGGCGACCGTGTTCTCGATCAGGGCGGCCGGGTGCGGCAGGGCCGCCGGAGCCAGGGCCGCGACCAGGGCGGCGGCCGTCCCGAGCGCGGCGCCCGCGAACCTGATCCCGGCGCGCGCCCCGTCACGGGTGATGACCATGATGGCGGTCACGGCCAGCGCGGGCCAGGCCGTGTACTTCATCGCGCATGCGACGCCGAGGATGACCGCGGCGAGCACGAGGCTCCGGCGAGCGGCTCGCGCATCGCCGCTGCCGGGCCGCCGGGTCAGCAGCGCGAGCGCCAGGCAGGTCAGGGCGATCACCGGCGGGTCGGTGATGCCCATCGTGAGGGGAAACGCCATGATCGGGCACGACAGCGCCAGCGCGGCCCAGCCCAGCGCGGCCCAGCCCGGTGCCCTCATCACCCGGAACGTCGTGTAGAGCACGAGGAAGGTGGCCGCCATCAGGGCGGGCCGCGTGCCACCGGGCATGCCGAGCGCCCCCGGCAAGCCGAACAGCGCCATCACCGGCAGGTACGGGTTGTATGCCAGCCAGCCGCCGCTGGCGAGCGCCGCGAGCGGCAGGTACGGGTTGCCATGGTGCAGCAGCAGCACCCCAGACCGGGCCACGACCGTGACGTCCGGCAGCGCTGGGGCCGTGGCTATCAGCCACAGGGCCGGCGCGATCAGCGCGCCCGCCACGCTCACGCCCACGCTGGCTCCCACTAGGAGCCTGCCGGCCCGGGCGGAGCGCCGCGCCACCATGGCCGCAGCCGCCGCCACCACCGCCGCGACGGCATAACCACCCGCCGCCCACGTGCCCCACCAGTGGTCTTGCCCTAGGCCGCTGAACAGCGCCACCCCCGCAGCGTAAACCGCGAACCCCATGTACCACGCGGCGAGCCGCCGGCCGCGCGGCAACCTCGTAAGCCAGTTGTCCATACCCACGAGCCTGCCCGGCGCCGCGCCAGGAAACGATGGGGCTAATCCCCCAATAAACCCGGAACCTAGATGCACCCCGGTAGGGAACCCACGTACACCATGACGCACGGGCAGGTTCGATTCAGGCATCGTAAGGAGGGCAGTTGAACGGGCGGCCCGGCATGGTGCCGCTGGCCAGTTCTACTGCGACCTTGCCTCCGATAGGCGACCGGGCCACCATCGGCGCCTCTGGCCGGGCTGCGCAGGGCTGAAGGAGGCTCCGACCATGATACGAGAAGAACTGGCGAGGCTCTTCACGCTAGAGGAGCGGCACCGTCGGCTGTTCGCGCGGTTGCTGCTCGCGTTCGGGCTGTCAGTTGTGGTCTTCGTCATCGGCACCGTGCTCGTATGGGTATTTGAGAGCGGGCAGAAGGGCGGGGATATCCACGGGTTCGGTGATGCCGCCTTTTTCTGCTCCGTGCAGTTGCTGACTGTCTCGTCGAGCATGACGAACCCGGTGACGTCGGCCGGCAAGATCATCGACGTGGCCCTCGAGGCGTGGTCCATCTTCGTCGTTACCGCGGTGGCGGGCAGCTTCGCCACGTTCTTCAGCTCAGGCGATAAGAGCTAGTCGATAACAGGCAGTCGCCTGCGGTATGGCGGAGGATTCCATCGGCGAAGCCGGGCGCGACTGCCTTGCCCTCGCGCATGGCCTGGACCACCTCGACCACGACTCGGTAGACCTCCTCGGGCAGCGGCACCTGCTCGCCGTCCGGGCCGAGCAGCAGGGCTGGCTCGGTGTGGTGCTCAAGGAACCTGCCCAGGTCCAGCAGGGCGTAAGGTCTCTGGGCGGGAAAACCACTCCGGTAGCCGCTTGACGATCCCGTGAGGCCTAGTTTTCCCACTGTGGCCCGCCATTTGCTCGTGGTTGAGGGCGGTAAACCACTGTCGTTTCCTGTGCGTCATCTACATGGTTCATCAAATCCATACTGGTGTGCTCAGGAGCGGGGAGTCTGCGTCATGCGGCGTATCGTTAGTGCGTTTGTCGGCGTGCTTGTGTGCGGGTTCGCACTGTTCGGAAGCGGTGCCGTGAGCGCGGCAGGAGCCACGACGCTGGCCCTGGCCAGCGTTTCGCTCGACGGGAACGCACCCGCCAACGTGGTGTTCCTGACCGGCGACTGGGGCGGCGACGTCCTCCGCGTCCAGGGGACGACGGACGCCACCTCGCCGCTGACTGTCACCGTGGGCTCGCAGCCGTGCGCGGCCCCGCCGACGCTAACCGGCTCGGCCGCGGACTTCGATGTCGCGTGCGTCCTCCCGGTCCTGCCGACCGGGCAGGCGCTCGACGTCACCGTCAGCATGGGCGGCCAGACGGCGACACTCCCCAATGCGGTCGTTGTCCCACGGCAGCCCACCGTGTCGAGCGTGTCCGGTTGCGCGGACAATGCCGACGGGTCGACCAGCCTGTGCCCGGCCGCCGGCGGCGTGAGCCTGACGCTCACCGGCACCAACTTCGCCAATGACCTCGTCGCGCTCGTCGGAGGCCAGGTCTGCGCGAATCTCGCCGTCACGTCCACGACGACGGCGACCTGTATTCTTCCCTCCGGCTCGGGCGCCCAGCCAGTCACGATCGCCAGTGGCGTCGGGGTCGTCCTAACCACCCTCACCATCAGCTACGCTGCCCCGCCCCTGCCTCCGCTCCCGGCACCGGCCAACGTCACGGCCGTGCCCGGCGATGGCACCGCGACCGTCACCTGGAGCACAGCTGCCGCCCCCACCGCGACGGCGTTCCAGGTCACGCCCTCCGCCGGGGGAGCGACGATGCCGCCGGTCACCTTCAGCCTGCCGGATAGCGGCGCCCCGGCCACGATGAGCGTCAAGGTCGCCGGCCTCGCCGACGGCGTCCCGGTCACCTTTACCGTTGCCGCCGTCAGCGGCTCGCGGGTCGGAACCGAGTCCGCGGCCACAGCGCCGGTCGTGCCCTCCGCGCCCCCATCGGCTCCGGTCGGCCTTACCATCCGGCAGGCCCTCAGCCACCTGACGCTCTCCTGGACGGCCCCCGGCAGCAACGGCGGCAGCGCCCTGACCGGCTACACCGTGACGCCGTACCGCGACGGGGTCGCGCAGCCGGCGATCACCGTGCCGACCAGCGCCACCTCGGTCCAGCCGAAGCTGCCGACCGGCATCTACGTCTTCGTCGTATCAGCCGTGAACGCAGCCGGAACTGGCCCGGCATCCGCCCCCTCCGTCCCTGTCCTTGTCGTCGGAGGCCTCGGGTAGCGCGGCCGATCGTGGGGGAGTCCCTGCCGCCGCGTGAGGACGGCAGGGACGGTCGTTTCAGCATGGGGATCCTGGTTCAGCTGCGGTTTGACCTTGACCATCAGGTCCGGTCGGCCGCTGCCGCCGTAGTGGCGATGTGCGGCTGAGGGTTGTTACCGAAAGCGCTGGGAAGCCAGTGCGTCCGTCTGAGTACGCGACCGATGCACCAAGCGCCGTCCTGTCAGTTGGGGGCGCGGCTGACTGCGCCGTCGGCCGGTACGGGCGGGTCCTTTCTGGCCATTTAAGCCGTGATGGTGAAGGATTGCTGCCGTGCTCCCTGCCGACCTGAGTGAACCGGAAAAGCTGCTCTGGCAGGCATTTCCACACGGTACGTGGGTTGACTTGCGGGCAGGCGATCCACTGGCCGACGATCTCGGGAGCGCTGTGAACTGGGGGCCCGGCAGGGTCATCAGGGCCGAAGTGATCAGGGCCTTGCTGCTCGGGGCGGGCGAGGTCGAGCCCGGCTACGTCCCCGGGATCCGCCTGCGCGGCGCAAGGATCACCGGACGCCTGGACCTGATGGGCGCCAGCCTGGAGCATCCATTCGTCTGCGAGTATTGCTCCTTCGACACAGAGCTTCGCTTCGTGGAGTCCTCGACCAGAACCGTCCGGATCGTAAGCAGCCATCTGCCGGCCTTTAACGGCACCAGGATGCGCCTAGAAGGAATTCTTAACCTCTACGCCTCCGTGGTGGCGGGCGTTCTCAGGCTGGACCAGGCCAGGGTGAGCGAGCTGTTCCTGCGCGACGCGGCGGTCGGCGCAGGAGGTGACACGGACGCGGTAGCAGCCTATGGGCTCGCGGTCGACGGCGGCCTGGATTGCGCCGGGCTGAACGCCCGTGGATCGGTAGGGCTGGAGATGGCCGCGGTCACTGGTTCCGTCGACCTGACGGGCGCCCGGATCGCTCGCCCTGGGCAGCGGGCGCTGATCCTGGACCGTGCCGACGTCGGACGGCTGGAGTGCCGCGCCATGATTGTCGAGGGAGAGATGCGCATGCAGAACTCCCTGGTCGGCGCGAGCATTACCCTCGTGGGCGCGAGGCTCCATAATCCTGGTGGCGTCGCGCTCAGCGCGGGCGGGCTGCATGCTGCCGGAGGCCTCTTCCTGATCGGGCACTTCACCGCGATCGGCGAGGTCAGGTTGTACGGCGCCGAGCTGGCGGCGAACCTGACCCTGTCGGGCGCGACGTTCAAGAATCCCGGAGGGATCGCCTTGAACCTCAACCGGGCGGCCCTAGGCATCCTCCACGGGGCTGACCTTACTTGTGACGGCCAGGTCAGCCTCATCGGCGCGCGGATTGCCAGCGACGTCGACCTGAGCGGCGCGCACCTTGCCGGGAGCAAAGACCTTCCGGCTCTGGCTGCCGACCGCGCTTCCATCGAAGGAGCGCTCATCGCCGCCGGGCTGCACGCGCATGGCGAGATCAGCCTGCGCACGGCCCGGGTAGGCCAGCGTGCCGTTTTCACGGACGCCCAGTTGGACAACGTCGATGGCACTGCCCTGCGCCTGTCCAGGGCGCAGGTGGCCGCCGATGTGTTCTGCGACGGGATGACCTGCGCGGGCAGGGTACGGATCGCCGGAGCCACGATCGGCGGCGAGGTCAGCTTCACGGGCGCGCGGATCGGTAACCCAGGGGGCGTCGCGCTGGACGCCACTGCGCTGGATGCGGGCGAGCTTTCCCTGCGATTGGCTGAGCCCGCCAAAGGACTGGTGGATCTGCGCCACGCGCGAATCAAGGTCTTCCGCGATGATCCCGGGTGCTGGCCCGGCACGCTAAGCGTTGACGGCCTGACCTACGGGGCACTGGAGCCGCGACTGCCCGCGCAGCAGCGCCTGCAGTGGCTCGCGCGAGACCCGGGCGGCCACCAGCCGCAGCCCTATGAGCAACTCGCCGCCCATTACACCGCGGCCGGACAGCCCGTGGATGCGCGCCACGTGATGCACGCCAGCGAAAGAATCCAGCGCAGGGCGAAGCCGCCGTTCGCCCGAGCATGGGGCGTGCTGCAAGATGTCACCATCGGGTACGGATACCGGCCAGTCCGGGCAGTTGCCTGGCTCGTCATTCTTCTGGCCGCCGGAAGCACCGTGTTCGCCATCGCGCCGCCGCCGCCGCTCGGATCGGGCGCGGTGCCCGACTTCAACCCAGTCATCTACACCCTCGACCTCCTGCTGCCAGTGGTCGATCTCGGGCAGAAGCACGCGTTCAATCCCGGCGGAGCGGAACAGTGGCTCTCCTACGTACTAATCGCCGGGGGATGGGTGCTCGTCACGACCGTGGCGGCCGGCGCGGCGCGGGTGCTCAGCCGACGCTGACCCCTGGACAGAGGCACTGCGCACCGCAAGAAGGCGGTTCGCATTGGCCGCCTGCTCCCTCGGCCGGGGGTATTTCCTCAGGTGTGGAAGTTGGTTCCTTTAGGGTAATCGGTTCACGGGCGGGTATGCCTAGCTTCTTGGGGGGAGAACGATCATGAAGCGGACGGTCGGTGGCGACGCGACGGTCGCGGCAGGTGCCGGCATGGCTGGCGAGGCGGGTGCCGTGGTGGCGGGGGATGTGGCACGCCGGCCGCTGCGGGCGCTGATGGATGACTCGCTGCTAGATGAGCTGCTGGCCCGGTCCCGGGATGAGGCGGACCTAGGTCGTCCGCCAGCTCTACCGGCTCGGCTTCACCCTGGAGAGCATCAGCACCGACACTCTCGCCCACCGCTACTCGCGCGCCGCGCAACCGCGTCCCGTCCAGGTCGACGTTCTCGGCCCGACGGCCTCGGCGCGCGCCGATCTCACCACCAGCCCGCCCGGCCGTACGATCCAGGTGCCCGTCGGTACTCAGGCACTCACCAGGACCGAGCGCGTCACGGTCACCCATGAAGGCCGCAGTGGGACGATCCCGAGGCCGACGCTGCTCGGGGCGATCATCATGAAGGCGGCAGCCACCGAACTGCCCGGCCCGGCGCGCCACTACCGCGACCTCGCCCTGCTCTGCTCCGTTGTCGACGACCCGTTCGACCTCGCCGGACAGCTAGCCGCCAAGGACCGGCAG
>JAICYD010000228.1 GCA_025934375.1 Streptosporangiaceae bacterium
GATTAAGGACAGACAAGGACATTCACGGAACACCTGCGTAAGAAGAAGTTTGTCAAGCGGAGCGAAGAGATTATTGCGTTGATTGTGCGATCTGGGGTTCTTGCTACGGGCGCGGATGGGTGGTGACGAGGGGTGGTGACTGAGCGCATGCGTAAATCCCGCGCCGGGGCGTTGCTGTTCCGGGACGCGGTTCGCGGGCGCCTGTCACCCGGGTCTTCTCGCTCTACGTAGTGCAAGCGGGCTCGGCCTGCCCGCCAGGGTGCGGGCAGGCCTGCTCCTACAGCGTTCAACCGGGCTGGTGAGAAGCTCCGGGCGACCGGGGGAGAGCTGCCCAGGGTGTTCCACGGGGTGGTCCCCGACGCCGGGACGGGCTCGCTCTCCCCCTCGTCAGGGAGGAAGGTCTAGGGCGCTGATGCTGGATTCGGGCGGTATGCGCTGGTCAGGCGGCCTCCGCTGGGCAGCGGGGGGCGTGCTGGCAGGCGGCGTCGCCGGCGGCGACTGCGGCGTCCCAGCTGGTGCCGTGGACGACCATGGAGTAGATCCAGCGCAGCAGCGAGGCGGCGCACGCGACGCGGGCCCTGGCGCGCCGCGCCCGGGCCGCGGCGGCCGCCGCACTGGCCTGCCGGGAGCTGGTCTCAGCCGCCGTGCCGCCGGCGGCCTGGGTCATCGCCTGGTACTTAGCGGCCATCACGGGGTTGAACTGGAGCATCGGCCATACGGCGCGCCAGGCGGTCAGCCGCAGGCCGGGCCGGCCGCGTCGGGAGATGCGGGCATCACCGATGAAGGTGCCGGAGGCGTTATCTGACGGGGACATCCCGGCGTGCTTGACCAGCGACGATGAGCTGTCATACCGGCGGGGGTCACCGGTCTCGGCCAAGATCGCCGCCGCTCCCACGGCGGTCAGGGCAGGGATGCCCGCCAGCCGGGACAGGCCGAGCTCGTCCAGCACGGCGACCATGTCCGCCTCGACCCGGCGCAGCTGAGCGCGGGTGCGCTGCAGGTCGCCGAGCTCATCGGCGACCCGGCGCAGCAGCCCGCGGCGGGAGGACACGACCACGCCCTCGGTGTCGGTCAGCGCGGCGAAAATACGGGCGCAGATCGTGCCCCAGGCCTTCTTGCCGCCCCACTCCGCCACGGCAGAGCGGACCAGCGCGGTGAACGCCTCGCACCCCAGGGCCGCCAGGTTGCCCGGGTCGGCGCCGCACCGTGACGTCACCACCTGCAGCGCCGCCAGCCAGGTCTTCGACAGCAGCGGCTGGACGCAGGTCCCGGTCACCACCGGCCAGGCCACCGACAAGAAACCCTGGATCCGCTGCATCGACGCCGTCGCCGCCGTGATCAGCTGCGCGCGGCGCCGGCCCAGGTGCCGCAGGTGCGCCCAGGTCTCATCCAGCTCCTCGGGAATGTAGCAGTGCAACTCAACAGCCAGCCGGCCGATCAGCACGCAATCGGACTCATCGGTCTTATGCGTCGTGTAATCCTGCTGCTCCCGTGCGATATGCGAAACCAGCGGCTGGATGCACACCAGCGGCAGCCCCCGCTCGGCGCACAGCCGCTGCACCTGCATCCACCGCGGCCCAGTCGGCTCGCACGCCACCGTCACATCCGCGAACCCCTTCGCCCGCGCCTGCCCCGCCGCCCAGTCCAGCGCCTCACCCAGCCGGAACGCCTTCACCCGCACCGTCTTACGCGCCAGCACCCGCACATCATGATCGATCACCGCGATCGCCTGCTTGTCTTCGGCCAGGTCGATCCCGATCACCGCACCATCACGCGGCAGCAGCCCGCGCAGCCGCTCCCGCCGGGCGTTCCGCTTACGGTCTCCCCGTGTCATGCCGCTGGCGCTACCCTTGCCCACAGAACGTCCTCCTCGCTGCGTTTGGGACACCAAGCCCGTACTACCGCACCAGGAGGACGTTCCTGTATCAACCACATCCCTGCTGAACAACCGCCTCTAGCGCGTTGTCCTATTACTACGCCGGAGCCCTGGCATATCCACATGCCAGTAAAGGCCATCCCCGGCCAGACGGACATGAGCAATCCGGGCTAGACTCATCACCGTAGTCCGGTTCCGGGCTGCGATCGCGCGCGGCGTGAAGACCGATGCCGCATCGGCCGGGGCTGGGTGTCATCCCCCGTCGGGTATCGGTGGTTCCGTCACGCTGGCGGCGTGAACCCCTGTCTTCCGCCGGCGGTGCCGGGCCGATACCTGTCGTTCTCCGAACGCGAGGACATCGCGCTGCTCCGGGCGCAGAGTCACGGCGTCCGCGAGATCGTTCGCCGCGTTCGCCGGGTCGCCGTCGACGATCTCGCGTGAGCTGCGTCGGAACGCGTCGACGCGAACATGGCGGCTCGACTGCAAGGCGGCGATCGCGCAGTGGCATGCCGAGCCGCGGGCGCGTCGGCCGAAGGTCGCGAAGCTCGCCGAAAGCGAGCGGCTTCGAACCTGGGTGCAGGACCGGCTCGCCGCTGAGGTGAAGCTGCCTGACGGCACCACCGCCGGGCCGGAGCCCAAGGCGTGGAACGGCAAGAACGCCCGATCCTGCGTTCGACTTCGACGATGCGCTCCTGCAGCTCGACGACCCGGGACTGCAGCTGCTCGACGAACTCACGGAGTGCGCCATTCTCGGCCTCAAGGTGGATATTGCGCGTTATGCCGGCTGATAGAAGTCGGAGGTCCCCATTTCGCACACCATCTCCACCGGCGACAATTAGCGAAGCGCGTTCAGCTCGTCGAGGGCGCGATGGCCGCGCTTGACCACCCCTGGAACGGCATCGTGGCGCCCGTCACGGATGGGCCACTCGAGCTGCAGGAGGATCTGTGTCGCTGCGAGCACCGCCGCCCCCTCCCAGCCGACTAGGACGAGGATTCTCGTCCACAGCCGCCTTCGGGCACCGTCCAGCGGATCCTGGAAGGTGTTCCACACGAGGGTGGTGAGATCAGTCGCCCGCGTGCCGCTGCCTGCGTTCCCGATATCCACGACCGCCGCCACCGCTCCGTCACGGACCAGGACATTGCCGGGGTTGAGATCGGCATGGACCATGTCCGGCGCCTCTGGCGGTGGCGGGACGCCGGCACACGCGAGCCGCAGGCGCCCGGCCAAGGCCGACACCACAGAGGAATACCCCGAGAGGCTGGCCACGGACTGGCGGAGACGCGACTGCTCCGGCGTCTCGTTGACATCCAGCCCGGCGACAGCCGATTCCTGGCCGGTGGCGACCCGCCAGGCGTACGACCAGTGGTCGTAGGGCTCGGAGGCCTGGCCAGCCTGGAGTTCGATGATCTCCATCAACTGCCCGACGAGGGACGGGGTCAGCTCGGGCGCGGGAGCCGCGTCAACGAAGTCCATCAGATGCCATACATGAGTGGCGGTGGCCCCCGCTCCGAGCCAGGCCGGGGTGGGATAGCCGCGCCTGCGCATGTGCCCGGCCACTCTCTGGGCTCGCAACGTCTCGTCCAGGTGGACGGGGTGTGCCCGGGGCACTGCTTTGAGCACTGCATCTGCCCTTCCGGCCAGCTGCACGCGCATGGCACCCCCATTGACGCCCCCGGGCAGGCGACTGAGAACAGTGACCTCTGCCCCGACCACGCTGGCCACGTCGTCCAGGACCTCGGCCGGCAGCTCTTCGGGATGGGTGCCCTGATTCATCGGCTCGAAGGGCGGATCACCGCGCGGGCCGCCGCCCCTGCGGACCGATCGCTGGCCGAGCACCGGCCAGTCGATGAACGACCGAGCAGGAATCCGACTGTCCGGCCTTCATCGTTTCGAGCCACGAACGCCCTCCAGCCCTGGCGGACCCGCTCCGGACGAATGACGCCGGGCTGGTCTGGGTGGAACTGGTTGATCAGGCGTGCGACGTCGTCGACGTCACTGCTGGTCATCTGCGAAACATCCACGTTCGCTCCCTAACCAGATGCGGTCGGTGCCGGGGTGGGGTCGAGGTCTTCCGGCTGGGGTTCCTACGCCTCCCAGCCGGAAGACCTCGGCGTGCCTGACGCTACCTTCGCCTGTCCCGCCGCGGCGAGAAGTACGTCACGACCTTCCGGGCCGGGATCGAGGTGGTGGCGATGGACGGATTCACCGGCTTCAAGACCGCCGCGGCCGAGACCGTCCCCGACGCGGTCGCGGTGATGGACCCGTTTCACGTCGAAGTCGGGGCCACCTGGGGCGTCTACCAGCGCATCGTCGCCGCCTACCGCAACCACGACCGAGCCGCAGCGAAGACCGAACTAAAAAGGATCATCGCGACGATCACCGCGGCCGTGCCCACGGCGCTCACCGAGCTGATCACGCTCGGCCGAACGCTAAAACGTCGCGCTGCCGACGTGCTGGCCTACTTCGATCGAGCCGGCACCAGCAACGGTCCCCCCGAGGCGATCAACGGCCGCCTCGAGCACCTACGCGGCTCCGCTCTGGGCTTTCGTAACCTCACCAACTACATCGCACGGTCGCTACTGGAAACCGGCGGCTTCAAGCCACCACTACACCGTCAATCCGGATGAGCCGGTTATGGATGTCAGGATGCCAACTCGGCTACGGTGTCCAGGCGGCCAGGCAAGGCAAGCGCTGGCGGGCTCCATATCTGGTGAGGCAGGTCCGTCGTCATGTACCTGCAGA
>JAICYD010000184.1 GCA_025934375.1 Streptosporangiaceae bacterium
AACGTCACCCTGACCAGCGGGGACCGGAGCGCGTACTCCCGCCAGGCCAAGGCCCAGCGGAGCAAGGGCTTCGAGCACGTCGACGTTAGCTTCGACCCGCCGCCACCCGAACCGGACCAAGACGATCCCAGCCCATGAGCAGCGGCGTCAGCCACAGCGGTCCAGGTCCGCGACCGTGAACTGGCGGTGCACCAGGTCTTCCTCGGTAGCCGCGTTGATCAGAACATGCCTCGACGGCAGGTCGGCACGCCCCGGATGTGGGACCTGTTCGAGGACCTGCGTGCCGTGCAGGATGAGGTGATGCGCGCGGGCTGGGGCCGTGCCAGGCGGCACGGCCCGCAGAACCTCGCCGATGCCGGCGCGATGGCATGGGCTCCGGCGATCGAGATATCTGAGCGCAAGGACGTCGACATGGTGTCGGCGGAGTTGCCCGGCGTCAGCGCCGACGAGGTGGAGATCACCTTCGGGGACGGCTTGCTGACGATCCAGGGCGAGCGCCGCGCCGCGCGCGCCGCCGCAGGCGAGAGGGTACACCGGTCGGAGCACGGCTACGGCGCGTTCCGCCGCTCGATCACCCTACCCGGCCACATCCAGGCGGAGAAGATCGAGGCCACGGCACAGGACTGCGTGCTGCGGGTCCTGGTGCCCAAGGCGCCGGACGCACAGGCCAAGCGCATCCCGGTGCGGGTCGGCCAGCTAGGCGCCGCGGTCACGTCCGGAGGGAAGGCCAACGGGAGCTGACAACTCCCAGTCACCCGGCCGCCCCGGGACCATGACCCCCGCCACCATCTACGGCAGCGCGAGGGGCCTGTTCTTCCGGAAGCCGCGCAAGTGCCGCGCCGGGGGCATCCGGGCGGCTCGCCCCGGAGCCGGAACTTGCGTAATCAACCGCCACCGCCGACGGTCGCTGACCGGGCAGTTAGCGCGGCAGGACCGCGGCATCAACGATCAGGAGAAGCCATGACACTCGCCACCTAGCTTCCATCCCAAGTCACTGACCGCCGAGCAGTACGACCGTGCGAACACGGAACTCGCGGCCCAGCGCGCTGACCGCCCGGCAGGGCGGAGCCACCACTCCTGCTTCGGGCCCGACGATGACCTTATGGTCTATGAGGTGTGGGAATCCCAGGAGGCCTTCGAGGAATACGGGAAGGTGCTCATGCCGGTGCTGAACAAGATCGGGATCGACCCGGGAGCGCCGGACGTCATGCCCGTTCACAACATCATCGCCTGACCAGCAAACCGACCGCGGCAGCGGGTTTGGCTCCGGTCACGAGATCCCTAATGCCGGGCAGGCCATGCGGGCCTGTCCGGCATTACGACTGTCGTTAGCCCAGGCCTTCGAAGGCAGGACCACGCGAACATGGCGGCCGGCGCTGATGACGGGCGTTTGCGTCATGCGGCTGTCCCATTCGGGGCCGGTGAGCAGTTGTCGCCGCCGGAGCGGCGACTGGCCGGGCCGGCGTCGCGCGGGCTGATGCGGATCAGCGCGGGTGCGTGCCGCCACGCGAGGCAGGCGAGGGCGCCGAGGGGATAGCGGGAAGGTAGGTGAGGGGGCCCGGTACAGCAGCACGGCGGCGGTCACCTGCACGCTGGTCTGGTGGCCAGCGCCGGCCAGGATGGTCACCAGGCCGAGCTCGGTGATCCCGACGCCGCCGGGAGTGACTGGCAGGGCGGGTCAGCAGGCGGACAACCGCCAAGGCGGCCAGGGAGGCCTGCCAGGGCACTTGGGCCTGGGACAGGCCGGTGCCCCGCAGGCATGCCAGCAGGACGAGCCAAAAGGCGAGATTGCCCGCCACCGTAGCCGCGGTGATCCTCCAGTCGCGGGTGATCAGCAGGGTGGCAGCCCGGTCGCGGAAGCCGAGCAGCGATCCGGGGATGCCGGCGGGAGGCGGCCGGCGGATGTGAGGTCCCGGCCGGGAACCGCAACCGGAATCGGCGCGCGGAGTGACATCTTCCTGGATGGCATTAAGGCCCCGGTCATGCCGGTCAGGTCGCAATAGTCAGTCAGTACGGCGGCCGGTGGCTGCCCCAGTGTCGCTAAGGTGATGGATGATCAGGCGGAATGATCCGACGAAGCTTTCTTCGCTGTAGCCGAGATCGGCCGCTGCGCAGAAGTCCCTGACCAGGCCCTGGGCTCGCCGCAGATTGGGCCGGGGCATCGACGGGAACAGGTGATGCTCGATCTGGTAGTTAAGGCCGCCGAGCATGAAGGTGGTGAGCCGTCCGCCCCTGATATTTCGGGCAGTGACCACCTGGCGGTGGGCGAAGCCGGCCGCCGTCGCGGGCTCGATGATCGGCATCCCCTTGTGGTTGGGCGCGAAGCTGATGCCCAGGTACACCGAGAAGACCGCCTGCTGCATGGCGACGAAGGCGAGTGCCTTGAGCGGGGAGAGCACCCATAGCACCACCGTCAGGTAAAGCGCGGCATGCAGCACGATGAGCAAGGCTTCCACCGCCGAGGCGCGGTCTCGCCGTCCCGCAAGCCGCTTGATCCCGAGTACGTGCATACCGCCGCTTCGCAGCAGCATGAGGGGGAAGAAGAGCGGCGCCTGCCAGCGCGCCAGCCACGATGGGACAGCACCGGGTCCGTGTCCCGGCGCGTCAGATGAAGGCAGGAGGGATCCCTCGCCGATATCGGGGTCACGGCCCATCTCGTTAGGGTGCGCATGGTGAGCGCTGTGCTTGGGAACCCACCAGCCAAAGCTCAGCCCGATCAGCGCATTTCCCACGGTGAGGCCGAGCAGGCGATTGCGCCGGCGCGTGCCGAAAACCTGGTTGTGCCCAGCGTCATGGCCGATGAAGCCCAGCTGGGTGGACATGACCCCCACTAGGGGGGCGACGGCGAGGGCCGCCCACGAGTTGCCGGCAATGACGAGCAGTGCCCATCCGGCGAAGAAGGCGAGGATCGTCAGGCTGATCTTCACCCGGTAGTAGGTCGGCGTGCGGTCGAGTAGCCCCATCCCCCGCACCTGCCGCGCCAGTGCGCGAAACCTAGCCGCCGGATCGACGGCATCAGGCAGCCCGCGTGCAGCCGAGGCGCGGTCGGCTGGCTGTGCAGGAAAGCCGAGTGCCGTTCTATTCATCGCTCTGTCCTCCCGGGTCTTCCGAGCGAATCGCTCGGGGCTTACGCCACCAGGGTCTGGAGCAACGAGGCCGCGGCCAGCGCCTATCCCGGCACCACCGCACCTGCCTTACAGTACCTCTGCCAGACGACCTCCAAGGCGAGACCTGCTGGGCCGTCATGGACGCTGGCGTCCTGGTCAAGGCGCGCCGGCAAAATTGAGCGAGCGGCGGAGAGTGAACGGCCAGGTCAGCGGCGGCCTTGGCGAACAATCCTTCAAAGTGCGCGCTGCGCCGACGGTGCTTTATCTGGTTGCCTGGCGACTTCGTCAAAGGTCCAAGGTGCCCTTCTGCTCGCCGAGGAACGCCGCGACGCCGGCGCCGTAGATGATGGCGTTCTTCCATCACAGGTCGCTGGTCGCCTTGTCAGTCACGCGGCACCACCTTCCCGAGTTCGCGGCAGCGTAACGCGGTGTCAGGCTGAACCGGCCGGCCGTCGTTCCTGTCCGGGGACCCTGGCCGCAGCGCCGGCCGGGGCGTAGTGTGGGTGCTGCGGGCAAGTGGCTCGCTGGGTCGGGACCCCGCCTGGCTATCCAGGCAGGAGGCGGCCCTGATGACTTCTGTCGAGCTGCGCACCCGGGTGTTTCATGGCTACGCTGTCGCGGTGCTCCGCGGGGGCGGCGATGTGCTGCTGGCGGCGCCGCACGGACTGGTCTTGCGGCTGCTGGCCGTGCTGGGCGCGGCTGGTGTCTATGCCAGCGTGGCCGCCGCCGCGGACGGCGGCGGCGGACGCCCCGCCTGGCGGCGCATCGCGCGGTTCAGGGCGGCGTCGGCGGGTGCCTGGTACTGGTGGGCGTTGCGAAGTGGGCCTGTCCCGGGGGCACGTGCCGGCGGCCTGCCCTGGTCGCCGCGGCGGCTGCGTGCGCGTAGCGGGCCGCGGGGATGACCGCGGGCCGGCCCGCGGTGGTGTGGGGCCTGCTGGCCGGGCACGCCGCCGCGGCGGGCCGGCGGGTGTCGGTCGCCGATGTGTGCACGGTGGCCGTGGAGTGCGCGCGGGTGAGCGGGGCGTGGGTGACTATATCGGGTGACCAGGGGCCGGATTTCTTGATGTGCGTGACGGATCCGGTGGCCGAGGAACTGGCCGAGTTGCAGCTGACGCTGGGCGAGGGCCGTGTCGTGACGTGCTGGCGTCGGCGGCGCCGGTGCTGGCGGCGGACCTGGCAGATCAGGAGCCCGGCCGGCGGTGGCCGGGGTTCGCGGCGTCCGCGGGCCGGCTCGGCGCGGGGGCGGTCTTCGCGTTCCCGCTGTCGATCGGGGCGATCCGGGCCGGGGTGATAGGCCTGTACCGTGGCACGCCCGGCCCGCTGCCGCACGCGGGCCTTGGTGACGCGCTGATCTTGGCGGACGCGGCGACGGTGCTGCTGCTGGACGGGTCCCGGCACGACGGGGGCGGCGCTGACGGCGGGGCCGTGGACGGGCAGTCGCCGGGCCTGGCGGTGCACCGCGCTGAGATCGACCAGGCCACCGGCATGCTGACCATTCAGCTGGGGGTCGGGATGGGGGAGGCGTTCGCCCGGCTGCGGGCCTACGCTTACGCGCACGACCGGCGGCTGGCGGACGTGGCCGGCGACATCGTCGCCCGGCGGTTGCGGCTGCACCCCGGCACCAGCGGGAACGGCGGCCCGTGACGCGCCCGCCGCCTGCCGGGCGGGCTTGCCATGGCACGCGATGGCCCGGCCTGCCTACAGGCCGGGCCGCCGTTGACAGTGAATGATGTTCACAGTAGTGTGAACAATGTAGCCGGAAATGAATAATGTTCACAGGGGCGGTGTTCTTCCGGGTCGCCAGGCCGCTGGCCTGGCCAGATGCAAGGGAGAACGAGATGGCAGTCATTGAGGACAGGGACGTTCCCGAGGGCTTGCATGCCGGGCACGGCGAAATCCCGCGGGTGGCCGGAGGCGGCGGCCACCGGGTCGGCCAGAAGCGCGGTGCCACCACGGCTTGGAGGCCCGCGATCGACATATCCGAGCGCGCGGACGCTTACGTGGTGATGGTCGAGGTTCCCGGCGTCACGGCCGGCGAGGTGGAGATCACCATGGAAGATGGCCGGCTGACGATCCAGGGTGAGCGGCACGCCACCCGCGAGGCGGCCGGGCACAAAATCCACCGGTCCGAACGCGGCCACGGCGTCTTCAGCCGGCTGGTCACGCTCCCGAGCAGCCACGTGAACGCGGGCAGGACTGAAGCCTCGGCGCGAGGCGGAGTGCTGGAGATCCTAGTACCCAAGGCACCCGAGGCACAGGCGAAGCCCATCCGGGTGCGCGTCGCCCCGGCGGACGCCGACCTGGCGCCAGAGCGCCATGACGAGGAGCGATAGCCATGCGGACTGCCGTCGAACGTGAGGCAGGGGTCAGCCCGGTGCCGCCCGCCGGGCTGCGGCTGCTCCTGCAATCCGATCACGCCGGCCCCGCGCCGCTGGACGGCGGCTGGTGGCCCTGGTCGGCTGATGCGGCCGCGGAGCTGCCCGGGCTGATCCTCGCCCTGGATAAGTTGCACGGCCGCATCAGTCGGGTCATGCTGGGCACGGCCGGCTGGAATGCCAGCAGGCCCAGCCGGCTGCGGGCGGGCGAGGGCGGCCGCCACGTCGTACGGCTTGGCTGGTTCGCCAGCATGCCCGCCGGGCTGCTCACCGCGATCTCCGCCAGCGGCGAGCGAACCGACCTGGTCACCATCCCCCCGGACACCAGCGAACAGAACGCCGCCGCGGCGATGCGACAGGCCGCCCAGGCTGGCAACCGGGAGCGCGCCCCCGTCATCCTGGCCGCCATCACCGCGGCGGGCCTCCCGGCGCCCGGCGGCCTGACCCGGAAGGAGGGCGAGAGCACCCAGCTCGGCACCTGGGAATGGGAGGGCGGCCACCTGCCCGGCCACGAGACTGCGCCTGACGGCTCGCGGCCCATGCCAGCAGGGCACGCCCTGAGCCTGCCCGCGCCCGGACCGGGAACGTCATGACCAGCGCCGGCGCCACCATCAGCCTCCCGGGAGCAGCCCCGCCCGCTGCTCCCACCGTGATCAGGCTGGGCGCCCTCGACTTCGCCGCCGCCCCAGCCCTGCGGGAACGCCTGATCGGCGTGCTGCACCGGGGCACGAGCCTGCTGATCCTCGACCTGTCACCCGTCTTGTCTTGTGACGCGTCAGGGCTGGCCGTGCTGATCGGCACGCAACGCCGTGCCAGGCTGCTCGGCATCGTGATGCGCCTGGCCGCCCCCAGCCCCCCCGTCGCGAAGCTCCTGCGCTCGACCGGCCTGGCCCGCTCCTTCACCATCTACCCGGACCTCCCCGGCGCGCTCGCCGCACAGCCGTGCGAGCCCGCAAGGACACCCCCTGGCCCGCGCCTGGTCAGCCCGGCGAGGTCATCCGTCCCGTCACCATCGGAATCCGCCCACGTCGCGACATCGGCGCAGTAGATGACGGCGTTCTTCCACCACAGGTCACTGGCCGCCTTGTCAGCGCGCACGTCAAGTGGCGCACGCCCTTCGGCGGTCGCGTTATTCCGGCGAGCGCCGGTGGGGCGCGGCTGCCTGGCGGCGGAGGGCGGGAAGTCCGCGGTGGCGCTCTTGGTGATGTAGCGGGCGACGTCGGTGAGCCGCTGGTTGGTGTTCCTGGCGTGCTCGCGCAGCAGTGTGAAGGCCTGGTCCATGTCCAGGCCAAGCCGCTCGGCGAGCCTGCCCTTGGCCTGCTCGATGACGACCCGGCTGTTCAAGGCGGCCTGGAGCTGCTCGGCGAGGGTCTCAGCGCGGCGCACGTTCCGTTCCTGCAGCAGGCTGATCGTGGCCACGTCGGCTAGGGCCTGCCCGATCCGCAGCTCGGCCACCCCGAGCGGGCCAGTGTCGGTGCTGAACAGGTTCAGCGCGCCGATGACCTGGTCTCGCAGCCGCATCGGCAGGGCATGGACGGCACCGAACCCGGCCTGGCTCGCGGCGACCGCGAACCGGGGGCCACGGCTGCTCCGGCCGGCCCGGCCAGGCCGGCCGCCTCGCTGGAGGCTGCGGCCACGCGTAGCTGGCCGCGCGGGCAGCCGGGTGCTGCGGTCGGTGAGCATGTGCAGGAAGTCGATCACGTCAAAGTCGGCGACCATCGTGTCCGCAAGGTCGACGAAGGTGTCCGACAGCAGATCAGTGTCCATCTCGGCCACCTCTTCTCGCTAGTAGGAATGACGACCGCGCGCCCGCCGTCCCGGGCGGGGCCGGGCGCGTCACGGCGCGCCGTCCCGGCCAGGGTGGGCTGGCAGTCGTAGGCGGCGGGCGGCGATGTCACGGGGGACGTCGGCCAGCCGCCGGTCGTGTGCATAAGCGTAAGCGCGGAGGCGGGCGAACGCCTCAGCCATCCGGGACGCCGAGCTCGCCCAGTCAGCAGGACGCGATGACCGCGCCGGCATCCAGCAGGCGCGCCCGCGCCGCGAACCCCGGCCAGCGCCCGGATGAGGTCGCCTATCTTATCCAGACCGCGGCCAAGACCATCCAGGCCGGAATTAACTGGCAGGCGGAACTCCGCGCGAGACCCCGACGGCCTTACCTGCCACCCCCGGTGAAGCTACGTGTCGTGGTCGCGGTCGGCCTCATGGCCCCGGCTTCTCCTGGTCCCGGTGGGCGGATCGGCGGCGATCGCATTCTGCATCGGCGGCAGGCCCTCGGCGTCGGGTCCGAGGCCGGCCTGCAGGCCTCGGAGCAGGGTGTCCAGGCCTGAGCGGAAGCGCTGGTCGCGGTCGTCGGCCCAGGCGTGGGTGCCGTCGGCGGCTAGGACGGGGAAGCGACTGGCGGGCAGGGAGTGGAGGAACGCGTGCAGTTCCTGCCTGGTCGCGGTGTCGCGGACGCGCTGCTCAGCGGGAGAGGTGGGATCGCTGAGGGCGAAGCCGGCGGTGTAGTCGTAGATGAGGCGGAACGCCAGTGCGGCCTGGCGGCCGGGCAGTCCGGCCGCGCGTAGCGGCGCGAGGAATGCCTCGGCGACCGTCAGCGTGGCGGGGCCGACGGGGTCGCGGGCCTTGAGCAGGGCGGCGATGCCAGGATGGCTCTCCAGGACCGCCCGCAGCCGGTGTGCGAGGTCGGCGACCCGCGCGGCCCAGGGCGCGCTGGGGTCTGGGTGGCAGTCGATCTCGGCGAGCACCCCGTCGAGGGCGAGGTCGTAAAGTTGTTCCTTGCTGCGGACGTGGCGGTACAGGGCGCCTGGTACCACGCCGAGGCGGCCGGCGATGGCGCGCATGCTGAGGGCCTGCGCGCCGTCGGCGCTGATGACCGCGAGGGCCTCGGTGACCACGCGCTCGCGGGTGAGCGCCTGGCGGCCGCGCTTCCCATCGTCGGTGAGGTCGAACCACAGGGAGCGGGCACCCGCGTCTTCCGCCTGGCGTCCTGCCATGGCTGTCCCTTCCCCGCCGGCTTTGGTAGTGAACTTAGTTCACCATGCAGTGATCATTGTAGCTTAAAATTGAACGGCGTTCACAAGGTGACCCATCACGATCAGGATGAAAAATGGCTGAGGATGCGGCTGGTCAGCGGAGCCTGGCGGAGGCAGGGTCCGGGCTGGTTGCATCCGCACTCCACTACAGTTGCTCGGTGATCCAGTGCCAGCCCTGAGCCTCGTCATGGACTGCCCGGACCAGGAAGGCTCCCGCCGCGTCGGACAGCTCGGCGACAAGGCGGACTAGCTGGCGGTGAAAGTCACTGGGGCGGCGATCGTCACGATGAGCCCGGTGCCCGGCGATGGTCACGGCCGTGCCGTCTCCGCCGGACAGTCGCACCGTGACATTGCCATCGTAGTCGAGTGTGGCGCTCGCGATATCCCGTGCGCGGACGATCTCAGAACCCTCATCGTTCGCGACCCACACGTCTTTTGCAATCATGTCTGCCTCCTTATCCTCACTATCGCACCCTGCGGGCACAGTCGACCTGCCGCTAGCCAGCGCCCAGGTGGTTTCGAGACTTCCTCGGAGCGCCTGTGCGTTGGCGAGGAAGCGCCGGCAGCCGTGGCTGAGGGCGATGAGTTCCTGGGTGATCTTGCCATCGCCGCTGTGCGCCGCGTCCCGGGGAGCGCTACCCCGCCCTGTGGGGCGCGACGGTGCACGAGTGCGCGCACGCCCTGGGCATAGCTGGAGTCAGGGGTTTCCGGGGAGAAGAAGCTGCCCAGCACCTCGGCCGCGTTGGACTGCACGACCGGGGCGGTGTCCTTGTCTTTCAGCACCGCTAACATCCGCGGGACGACCTGGTCGCGGAACTCGCGGATCTCCGCTTCGGCGCAACATGGCCACCGCCGGCGGCAATCCTCTGCAACGGACCCGCTGTGATTACTTCCAGGACGTGACAGCGCCGTGCAACAAGCGGACGCCGGGCAGCGGCTGCTCGGCGGTCGGCGGCTACACCCGTTACCACGCGGTCCTCGGGACCGACGCGGCGCCGGACGCCTCTGCCCGGCAGACGTGCATCGCCACGCACCCCTCCGACATGGCCGTGGCCCTGGCCGCGCTCGACGCGCGGATCCAGCTGCGGGGACCAGGCGGCGACTGGGAGATCGAGTTCACCGGACTGCACCGGCTGCCTGGCAGCGACCCCTCCCGCGACACCGTCCTGCGGCACGGAGAGCTGATCACCGCGATCGACCTGCCCCCGCTGCCCCCCGGCACCCGGTCGGCGTACCGGAAGGTGCGTGACCGGGCGTCCTACGCTTCGCGCTGGTGGCGGTGGGTGCCGTCCTCCGGGTGGCCGACGGCGGGATCGCCGACGTGCGGGTCGCCCTCGGCGGGGTGGCCCACAAGCCGTGGCGGGCGGCCCGGGCCGAGGAGGCGCTGCGCGGCCAGCCCGCGACCGAGGCCACCTTCCGTGCTGCCGCCGAGACCGAGCTGGCCGCCGCGCAGCCGCAGGCCGGCCTGGACGGCGGCAATGCTTTCAAGATCCCGCTGGCCGCCGGCACTATCGTGGCCACCTTGCGCCAGCTCGTCCCGGAGGCCTGACGTGACCGGTTTGCTTGAACCCCATGCCATGGGTGAAGATCTCGCCCGCCGCGACGGGGAGCGCAAGGTGCGCGGCACCGCCACGTACGCCTACGAGACCCCGGTCGAGCGCCCCGCGTACGCCTTTATCGTGCGGGCCGCCGTCGCCCGGGGACGGGTGACCGGCTTCGGCACCGCCGCCGCCGAAGGGCTCGCCGGGGTCCTGGCCGTGCTCACGGCTAAGAACGCCGAGCGGCTGGCCGGAACCGACGACCGCGAGCTGGCCGTGCTGCAGTCGGCCGAGGTCGCCTTCCGCGGCCAGCCGGTCGGGCTCGTCGTCGCCGAGACCCCGGAAGCAGCCCGGCATGGCGCCGAACTGGTCCGGATTACCTACGCCGGGCAGCCGCACGACACCGAGCTGCGCCCGGACTCCGGCGACCTGTACAAGCCGGACAAGGTCAATCCCTCGTTCGAGACCGACACCGCCACGGGCGACTTCGCCGCAGCGATGGCGTCGGGTGCGGTCACCCTCGACCGCACCTACACCACGGCGATGTACCACAACAACCCGCTCGAGCCGCACGCCACCACTGCGCTGTGGGAGCCGGGCGCCGACGTCCCGCTGACCTTGTGGGACTCCACCCAGGGGGTGCACCCGGCCCGGTCGGCCGTGGCCAAGGTCTTCGGGCTGGACGAGAAGCGGGTACGGGTGATCTGCCCCTTCGTGGGCGGCGGTTTCGGGTCGAAGGGCAACCCGCACGCGAACGTCATCCTCGCGGCGATGGCGGCCCGGGCGCTGCCCGGCCGCCCGGTGAAGCTGGCCCTGACCCGCCAGCAGATGTTCTTCCTGGCCGGGTACCGCACGCCCACCACCCAGCAGGTGCAGCTCGCGGCCGATGACAGCGGTCGGCTCACCGCGATCGCCATCGACGTGGTCGAGCAGACCTCGAAGATCAAGGAGTTCGCCGAGCAGACCGGCGTCGCCACCCGGATGATGTACGCCCCGAGCCGGCGAGCCACGCACCGGCTGGCCGCGCTGGACGTGCCGGTTCCCTCCTGGATGCGGGCACCCGGTGAGGCCCCGGGCATGTTCGGGCTGAAGTCGCCCTCGACGAGCTGGCCGGACAGCTCGGCATCGACCCGGTCGAGCTGCGGATCCGCAACGAGCCGGCCACCGACCCGGAGACCGGCAAGCCGTGGTCGAGCCGGCACCTGGTGGAGTGCCTGCGCGACGGCGCCCGCCGGTTCGCTGGCACGACCGCGATGCCCGGCCCGGTGCGCGACGGGAAGGTGGCTGGCTGATCGGCACCGGCGTCGCCTCCTCGGTGTACCCGACCATGCGGATGCCGCAGTCGGCCGCCACCATCCGGTTCGAAGACGGCCGCTACATCGCCGAGATCGGCGCCGCCGACCTCGGCACCGGGGCCTGGACCGTGCTGCCGCAGATCGCCGCGGACGCGCTGGGCGTGCCGGCCGCGGACGTCGACGTGCGGATGGGCGACACCCGCTGCCCCACGGCCTCGGTGGCCGGCGGCTCGTCCGGCACCAACACCTGGGGATCGGCCATTGTCGTAGCGGCGCACGCCTTCCGGGAGAAGTTCGGCGCCCTCCCCGCCCCCGGCGACGAGGTCACCGCACTGCACGAGACGAGCGTCATGGATCCGCACGCGGGCCAGGTCGTCAACCACGACCTGGCCGGGTACCACATCGCGGCCAATGCGGACGTGACCTCGGTCGAGGCGCACTGGCTCGACGAGTACGACCCGTACGTCAACGCCATGGGCAGCAAGGGCATCGGCGAGATTGGCATCGTCGGCACCGCCGCGGCTGTGGCCAACGCCGTTCACCACGCCACCGGCGTCCGGGTCCGCGACCTGCCCGTCACCCTGGACAGAGTGCTCGCCGCCCTACCCTGACCAGCCGGGCGGAGACGCTGATGGGCCACCTGTGTAACACCGGGAAGCGCCCGTCCGGGGCTAGGAGCGCTCTGAATAACTCGCGACCGGCTTCTTCGGCAGTCTTGCCGGCAGCGTGTTCGAGTCGCTGAGATAATGTGGTCATGCAGGGCACCTCGCGCACCGATCATGACCTGTGGGATGCGGGTGACGTGGCCGG
>JAICYD010000180.1 GCA_025934375.1 Streptosporangiaceae bacterium
AGCACGCCGAGCCCGGTCTTGACCGCCAGCCGCCCGGCGACCTCCTTGCCCTCCGCCGACCCCGCGATCAGCACCGCCGCCGGCGCCACCGAGGCCACCAGCTGCGCCAGCAGCTCGGCCTTGGGCGCCACCACGTAGTCGGCGAGGTCGGGCGAGTCGGCTACGTACACCTTCGCCGCGCCGAATTCTGCCAGCCGGTCACGGCCGGCCTCAACGCCAGGACCTGCCCAGACAGCGGCGGGCGCGCCCAGCCGGGCGGCCACCGTCAGCAGCTCCGCGGTTACCTTCTTGACCTCGCCGTTGACGTGCTCGACCAGGACGAGTACTTCTCCCATGACTAAAGCACGCCCCTCAGATGAACTTGCGCTCGGCCAGGAAGGCGGCGACCTTGGCGCCGCCCTCGCCCTCGTCCTTCACGATCACGCCCGCCCCGCGCGGCGCCGCCGCCTCGAAATCGGCCACCGAGGTGACCGACCCGGCCAGCCCCACCACCCCCGGGTCCACCGAAAGGTCGGCCAGCGTCAGGGTCTGCACCGGCTTCTTCTTCGCCGCCATGATCCCCTTGAACGACGGGTACCGCGGCTCGTTGATCTTCTCCATCACGCTGATCACCGCGGGCAGCGACCCCGATACCACCTCGATGCCCTCGTCCGACACTCGCCGCACCGTCACCGACGACCCGTCGATGTCGACCTTGGACGCCAGGGACAGCTGTGGCACCCCCATCCGCTCGGCCAGCATCGCCGCGATCACCCCGGTCCGCGCGTCAGTCGACTCCGCCCCCGCGATGACCAGGTCGAACTCCGCCTGCTGGAGCGCGGCCGCCAGCACCGCGGAGGTCGCCAGCGCGTCCGACCCCGCGATCTCGTCATCCAGCACGTGCACTGCCTTGTCGGCGCCCATCGACAGCGCCTTGCGAATGGACTCCGCCGCCCGCGCCGGCCCCACCGACAAGATCGTCACCTCGCCGCCATGCGCCTCGGCGATCCGAAGGCCCTCCTCGATCGCGTACTCATCCAGCTCGTTGATCACTCCGTCAGCGGCCGCCCGGTCCAGCGTGCCGGCACCAGGCACCAGCTTCCGCACGGACTCCGTATCCGGCACCTGCTTGACGAGCACGACGATGTTCATAGGCAGCGCTGCCCTCCCGCGTAATGGGCCGTTACCGGGTGGCCCTCACGCCTATGTTACTCGCTAGTAGCAACGGCTCGCTCAGCCGCCTCCACCACATTAGCGAGCAGCATCGCCCGGGTCATCGGCCCCACCCCGCCTGGCATCGGCGCGATCCACCCGGCCACGTCGGCCACCGACGGCGCCACGTCGCCGACAAGGCCCGCCTCCGTGCGGGTGATGCCAACGTCCAGCACGGCGGCCCCGGGCTTGACCATGTCCGGGGTCAGCAGCGCGGGGACCCCGGCGGCGACGATGACGATGTCAGCGTTCCGGGTGTGAGCGGCGAGGTCCTTCGTCCCGGTGTGGCACAAGGTCACGGTCGCGTTCTCGGATTTCCGGGTCAGCAGCAGGCCCATCGCCCGGCCCACCGTGAGCCCGCGGCCGATCACGGTGACCTCCGCGCCGGCGATCGGGACACCGTACTCGCGCAGCAAGACGACCATCCCGCGCGGCGTGCAGGGCAGCGGGCCGTCCTCGGTCAGCACCAGCCGTCCCAGGTTGACCGGGTGCAGGCCGTCGGCGTCCTTGGCCGGGTCCATGAGGTGCAGCACCCGCTTGTCGTCGAGGCCGCGCGGCAGCGGCAGTTGCACGATGTAGCCGGTGCAGGCGGGGTCGGCGTTCAGCTCGGCGACGGCCGCCTCAACGTCGGCCTGGGTCGCGGTCGCGGGCAGATCCCGCCGGATCGAGGCGATTCCCACCTGCGCGCAGTCCCGGTGCTTGCCGGCCACGTAAGCGTGCGATCCGGGGTCGTCTCCGACCAGGACCGTGCCGAGCCCGGGCGCGATGCCTCGCTCCTTCAAGACGGCGACCCGCTGGGCCAGATCCGCCTTCACCGTGGCCGCGGTGGCCTTCCCGTCCAGAATCGTAGCCGTCACGGAGGATCTCCCCTAATGGTAGAAGTGCCGTACTCCGGTGAAGTACAGCGTGATGCCCGCCGCCTTGGCCGCTTCGACTACCATGTCGTCGCGTATCGAGCCGCCTGGCTCGGCCACAGCGCGCACACCCGCCTCCGCGAGTATCTCCAACCCATCGGGGAACGGGAAATAGGCGTCGGAGGCGGCCACAGAACCGGCGGCCCGGTTTCCAGCTCTGGCCACAGCCAGCCGGGAGGAGTCGACCCGGTTGACCTGTCCCATGCCAATCCCGACGGCCGCGCCGCCGGAGGCGAGCAGGATCGCGTTGGACTTGACGCTCCGGCACGCCCGCCAGGCGAAGGCCAGGTCGGCCAGGGTCGCGGCATCGGCCGCCGTGCCCGCCCGCAGCTCCCAGTTCGCCGGGTCATCCCCGGAGTGCTGGACCGTGTCCACGGCCTGCAGAAGCATTCCGCCGCTGACCGGCCGCCATTCGACTGGAGTGACTCGCCCGTCCCCGGCCACGGGCTCACACCGCAGCAGCCTGATGTTCTTGGCGCGGGACAAGATCTCCAGGGCGTCCGGATCGAAGCCGGGGGCGATCAGCACCTCCGTGAACACCTCGGCGACTTGCCGGGCCATCGCCGCGGTGACGACGCCGTTGGCCGCGATCACCCCGCCGAACGCGCTGACCGGGTCCGTGGCGTGCGCCTTCGCGTGCGCGTCAGCCAGGTCGGCGCCCACCGCGATCCCGCACGGGTTGGAGTGCTTGATGATCGCGACGCACGGCTCGGGGAAATCGTAGGCGGCCCGGCGGGCGGCGTCCGCGTCGACGTAGTTGTTGTAGGACATCGCCTTGCCATGCAGCAGCTCGGCGGCGGCGATGCCGGAGTCGCCCCGTTCCGTTGCGGATGATCGCTGGTAGAGGGCGGCCCGCTGGTGCGGGTTCTCGCCATAGCGCAGCACCTGCGCCCGGGACCAGGTGGCGCCGGCGAAGGCCGGCCAGCCGGTCTCGGCGGCGACGTCGTCGGGGGCGTAGGCCGACGCGAACCAGGACGCCACGGCCGCGTCGTAGGCGGCGGTGCGGGCGAACGCGGCGGCCGCGAGGCGCTTGCGCTCCTCGAGGGTGAATCCGCCGTCGGCCAGCGCCTGATGCACCCCGGCGTACTGCCCCGGGCTGGTGATGACGGCCACGCTGCCGTGGTTCTTGGCCGCCGCGCGGGTCATGGCAGGACCGCCGATGTCGATCTGCTCGACGGTGTCGTCGGCCGAGGACCCCTTGGCGACCGTCTCCTCGAACGGGTACAGGTTGCTGACCAGCAGCTGGAACGGCGCGATGTCGAGGACGTCCAGCTGGGTCACGTGATCCTCGTTGGCCATGTCGGCCAGCAGGCCCGCGTGAACCTTCGGGTGCAGCGTCTTGACCCGGCCGTCCAGGCACTCCGGGAACCCGGTGAGCGACTCTACCCTGGTGACCGGGATGCCGATCTTCTCGATGGCGGCGGCGGTGGAGCCGGTGGACACGATCTCCACCCCCGCCGCGCGCAGGGCGCGGGCCAGGTCAGGCAGCCCGGCCTTGTCGTAGACGCTGATCAGGGCGCGCTTGATCTGGATGCGAGTCAACTGCCGATCCTCACCTTCCGTGAGCTCATCACCGACCAGCCCTCGCGGGCCATCCGGCCTACCGTATCGACGAGCAGGACCCGCTCGGCGACCTTGATCCGCTCGTGCAGGGCCTGCTCGTCGTCAGTGTCGTGGACGGGCACGGCGGCCTGGGCGACGACCGGCCCGGCATCCACGCCCGCGTCAACGATGAACACCGTGCAGCCGGTGACCTTCACCCCGTACTCCAGCGCTTCCCGGACGCCGTGCATGCCGGGGAACGACGGTAGCAGCGCGGGGTGGGTGTTGAGGCAGCGGCCGCCGAAGGCGCCCAGGAACGCCTTGCCGAGCAGCTTCATGAACCCGGCGCAGACGATCAGGTCCGGCTGGTGCTCTTCTGTCGCGACGGTCAGGGCGCGGTCCCAGTCCTCGCGGGCCGCGAAGTCCTTCACCTTGGTGGTGAAGGTAGGGATGCCCACCCGGGCGGCGCGGTCCAGGGCCTTGATGTTGTCGCGGTCGGCCCCGACGGCGACGACCGTCGCGCCGTAGCCGGGGTCCTGGCCGGCGTCGATGAGAGCCTGCAGGTTGGTTCCCTCGCCGGACACCAGGACGACCAGCCGGCCCGGCGGTGTTGGCCGCGATGCCGGCGGCGCTACGGGGAGCACGGTCGCCTCCATAAGCGTCACATTAACGGGCGGCCATCCGGCGGCTATCCAGGGGGCATGAGGCGGCACAATGGAAGGTGTTATGGCAACACCTCCGGATCAGCGACGCGCGCCGTCCCGGCCTCCCCAGGCTCCGGGTCCCGGGCAGCGTCGCACGCCGCCCCGTGCACCCGTGCCACCTCGCCCGCCGCTGCCATCGCGCAAGCCGGCCGAGCCGCTGCTGCAGCAGCGTTCGTTCGCCGCGCTCATCTTGGCCTTGATCAGCCTGGTCGGGCTGCTGATGGCGAACGACAACATCCGGCGCGGGATCGTCGTCTTGGCGGTCACCCTCGTCATCGGCGGGGGCGGCCTGTGGCTGTCGACGACGGCGATGTCCCGGGCGAAGAAGGCCGGCACCGCGCGGCCGCGGCTATCCGTCCTGGCCACCGTGCTCGCCGTCGCCGGAACCGGGCTCAGCGCGATCGCGCTGCTGGGATTCGCGCTGTTCTGGCCGCAAATCAGCCAGTACTCCAGATGCATGGCGGGCGCGAACACGGTAATCGCCCAGACCACGTGCAACAAGCAGCTATCCAACTCGCTGCCAACGAACGTCCACGTATTCGGCAACTAGCTCCGCTCGCCGGCTAGTCCTCCGGAGCCGGGTCGTCGCGCTCGCCGGCCCAGGGGTCGACGAAGATGCGGTGGCCGTCGGCGTTGTCGTGCTCGTTGACGACGGCGCCGACGCCGGCTGACACGGGCTGGCCGCCGGCGCGGACCTCGGCGTCGCCCTCGCGAGCCTGAGGCAGCCGCTTGATGTGGTGCCGGAGCAGCAGCCAGTTGGCCGCGCCGGCGACCAGTGCGGCGGTCACCCCGATCTCCAGCACGGCGACCACACCGACCTCGGCGCTCGGGGGGCCGACCGAGCCGAGGCGGCCCGCGCCCAGCGGCCCGCCCGAGAACTTCGCGAGCACTCCGATGACCAGGCCGGACAGCGACCCGGTGACCATCCCCCACAGCGGGGCGGCCTCAAGGAACGGCGTGGGCGCGATGCGGACGGTCATCAGCCCGGCGAGCACGCCGGCGACGTACGGGGTGACTAGGACCAGGAAGCCGAGCCACATCGGGAACGCGGCCCGGGACCCGGCCGGGAGCCCGGCTAGCATCGGGAAGGCGGGGATCGCGCCGAGGGCCGAGCCGTTGGGCGAGACCGCCGTGCCGACGCCGAACGTGAACCCGGGTCCGAGCATGTACGCGATCGCCCACACGATGGAATTGGGCAGGTAGGCCAGCCCGGCCAGCAGCAGGAGCACTGACCCGGCGATGCCCGGGTTCAGCGAGTTGACCGCCTCCTGATAGGCGTGCAGGTGCAGGGCCAGCGAGGCGGCCGACAGCACCGCGCCCGCCGCCGTCACCAGCGCGAGCGAGGCGACCACGCCAAGGACCACCGAGCGCGGCCGGGGTGACAGCAGGCCGGCCAGCCGCCGCCAGGGGGCGAGGCCGCGGGCCGCGCCGAAACCGCCGGCGACCAGTGCGATCAAGAACCCGACGACCACCGCCTGCCAGAGCGAGGGGGCGGCCACGGGGGTACGGCTGCCGACCGCGACCGCGGCGGTGAACAGCGCGTACGGGCAGGCGATCGCGAGCGCCGCGTGCCACACGTGCCGCAGCCGGCGCACGTGCCCTTCATGGGTCAGCCACCGGCCGGCGCGCTCCAGCAGCGCGCCCGGCAGGAGCACCAGGCCGAGCGGAAGCAGCCCGATCCGGCCGACCCCGCGGACGGTTATCTCGACGTGGTGGGCCACCAGCCACAACAGCCCGGCCGAGCGCAGCACGCCCGGCAGCCCGCTGCCCACCCCCACATGCGGGGCGGTGATCCACCCGACGAGGGTGATGAGCACGAGCACGGCAAGCCCGCTGGCCGCCGCGGTCAGGGCCGCGAGCCCGCCCGCGATGAGCATCGGCCGGGTAGGCAGCACTATCCCGCTGGCCGACCCAGCAGGCCCCGTACCGGCGGAAGCACTCACAACGCCCAATCCTGGCATCGCCCCGCGCAAACGCCCCGCTGCCACGCCGTTCTTCCTGGGGGATATAAACCAATCCCCCAGGCCCCGGGACGGGGCGCCCTTTAGGCGCCCGTCAAAGCCCACGGGGGATACATCGCCGTTAGCAAGCTCACACACCTCGTGTGACACACGTCGGTAACCTGACCGGTGACCGGCCCAAATCACGGGCTAGGCTGCTTGTGACCTAGGACAATCCCAACGAGACGGACCCCCAGTGGACCTGTTTGAGTATCAGGCTAAGGAGCTGTTCGCCGAGTACGGCGTCCCGGTTCCGAAGGACAAGGTCGCCAACACCGCCGACGAGGCTCGCCAGATCGCGGCCGCGTACGCCGCCGAGGGCATCAGCAAGGTGGTCGTGAAGGCGCAAGTGAAGGCCGGCGGCCGGGGCAAGGCAGGCGGGGTGAAGCTCGCCGACAGCCCCGATGACACCCAGGAGAAGGCCGGCAAGATCCTCGGCATGGACATCAAGGGCCACACGGTCCACCGCGTCCTGATCGCTGAGGCGACGGACATTGAGTCCGAGTACTACCTGTCGTTCTTGCTCGACCGCGCCAATCGCACCTTTCTTTCTATCTGCTCCGTTGAGGGCGGCGTGGAGATCGAGGAGGTCGCGCACACGAACCCGGACTCGATCGCGCGAATCCCGATTTCCCCGCTCACCGGGGTGGACCACGCCAAGGCACTGGAGATCGTCCGCGCCGGGCGCATCCCGGCCGAGGCCCAGGAGGGCGCCGCGATCCTGGCCGAGCGCCTGTGGGCGATGTTCGTCGATGAGGACGCGACCCTCGCCGAGGTGAACCCGGTGGTGCTGACACCGGACGGCAAGGTGCTGGCGCTGGACGGCAAGGTCACGCTGGACGACAACGCCGGGTTCCGCCAGGACCTGGCGAAGTTCGCCGACCTCGCCTCGACGGACCCGCTGGAGGCGAAGGCCAAGGAGAAGCACCTCAACTACGTCAAGCTGGAGGGCGACGTCGGCATCATCGGCAACGGCGCCGGCCTGGTCATGTCCACGCTGGACGTGGTCGCCTACGCGGGTGAGGAGTTCGGCGGGATCCGCCCGGCGAACTTCCTGGACATCGGCGGCGGCGCGTCGGCTGAGGTGATGGCCAACGGCCTGGAGATCGTGCTGTCCGACCCGGCCGTCAAGTCGGTGTTCGTGAACGTCTTCGGCGGGATCACCGCCTGTGACGCGGTGGCCAACGGCATCGTCTCCGCCCTGGCCCTGCTGGGCGAGCGCGGGGAGACGGTCGACCGCCCGATCGTGGTCCGGCTGGATGGCAACAAGGCGGCCGAGGGCCGGCAGATCCTGCACGACGCCGCCCTGACGATCGTCGAGCAGCAGGACACGATGGATGGCGCTGCGAGGCGGGCGGCCGAACTGGCCGGGACGGGTTCGGCTCGCACCCCGAAGGGAGCATGAGGTGGCTATCTTCCTCACCGAGCAGAGCCGGGTCCTGATCCAGGGCATCACCGGCGGCGAGGGCCGTAAGCACGGCGCTCGCATGCTCGCCGCCGGCACCACGGTGGTCGGCGGGACCAACCCCAGGAAGGCCGGCCAGACGGTCGAGCTCAACGGCACCGACGTACCGGTCTTTGGCACCGTGGCGGACACGATGGCGGCGACGGGCGCCGACGTGTCAGTGATCTTCGTCCCGCCCGCGGGCGCGAAGGCAGCGGTCATCGAGGCGATCGACGCGCGGATCCCCCTCGCGATCGTCATCACCGAGGGCATCCCGGTGCATGACACCGCCGAGTTCTGGGCATACGCCACCGAGAAGGGCAACCGGACCCGGATCATCGGGCCGAACTGCCCGGGCCTGGCCTCCCCCGGCAAGTCCAACGCGGGCATCATCCCGGCCGACATCACGCCGGGCGGGAAGATCGGCCTGGTCTCCAAGTCGGGCACGCTGACCTACCAGATGATGTATGAGCTGCGCGACATCGGCTTCTCCACCGCGGTCGGCATCGGCGGCGACCCGATCATCGGCACCACGCACATCGACTGCCTCCAGGCGTTCCAGGGCGACCCGGAAACCCAGGCGATCGTGATGATCGGCGAGATCGGCGGTGACGCCGAGGAGCGCGCCGCCGCCTACATCAGCGAGAACGTGACCAAGCCGGTGGTCGGCTACGTCGCCGGGTTCACCGCTCCGGAGGGAAAGACGATGGGTCACGCCGGGGCGATCATCTCCGGCTCGGCCGGCACCGCGCAGGCGAAGAAGGAAGCGCTTGAGAAGGTCGGCGTCCGCGTCGGCAAGACCCCCAGCGAGACCGCCCGCCTCGCCCGCGAGATCATCCTGTCGTTGTAGCGTCATAAAGCCGAAGGACCCGGCCCGCGAGCCCGCGGCCGGGTCCTTCGCGGCGTGCCCGCAGATCGCCCGCGCTCAGGCGGCGCGGCTGGGGCCGAAGCGGCCAGTGACCCAGGCGACGATGTCGGTGATCGGGGCGCCGGGGCCGAAGATCTGCGCCACGCCCAGTGCCCGCAGCGCGGCCGCGTCGGCGTCGGGGATGATCCCGCCGCCGAAGACGGTGATATCGGTCGCGTTCTGCTCGGCCAGCAGGTCGATAACCCGGGCGAACAGCGTCATGTGTGCGCCGGATAGCACGGACAGGCCGATGGCGTTGACGTCCTCTTGGATGGCGGCGGTGACGATTTGCTCGGGCGTCTGGTGCAAGCCGGTGTAAATAACCTCGACCCCGGCGTCGCGCAGCGCCCGGGCGACCACCTTCGCGCCCCGGTCATGCCCGTCGAGGCCGGCCTTCGCCACGATCACCCGGATCTTGCCCGCGCTCGCTGCCACTGCCGCCTCCCTATCGCCTAGCAACCACGATAGTGCGGGAGCCGTCGGCGCCCCATGTGAGGATCGCCATACTCCCCCGCTAGTACACGCAGGGGATGCCGTACCTGGCCTGCGCCTTGACCGTTACCGAGGCGCCGTTTTGGGTGGTGTAGGCCGGAACGCTTGACGTTGGGGTTGGCGAGGCGGTGACGGTCGGGGGCGCGGAGCCACCCGAGCCGGCCGCCGCGCTGAGCGCGGTCGGCACCGCGGTGGTGGCCTGGCCGAGGAAGACCTGCACGTGCCCGGCCGCTACCGAAGTGCCTGCGGTCGCCGTGACCCCGAAGTACTTGGCGATGACGGCCGCATTGGCCGCCGCGCCCGCGCCGTATCTCACGGTGGTCTGCGACTGGTGCGCGCCCGTCTGCACTGCCCCGGCCTTGTAGCCCTTGGTGACCAGCACCTGCGACACCAGGCCGGCCAGGCCATGGGTGAAGCCGCCGGTATAGACGTCCACCGTGACGGTGGAGGCGGGCGGCACCGAGACAGTCGGCCTGACGCTCGCCTTCGGCTTGGCGGTCGCCTTCGCGCCGCCCGCGGCCTTGGGCGGCGGCGGCGCGGCGAACCCCTTCTTGACGATGGCCTTGATCTGCGCGGGGTCGACGATGTTGACCGCGCCGATCTGGCCGATGCTCTGCTGCCCGGTGATGGGCAGCGTGTGGAAGGTCATGTTCTGCCCGGTGAGCGCGTCCATCTCGCCGGCGAACTGCAGCAGGTTCCAGCCCTTGCTGGTGATCAGGTAGTTGCTGGCGAAGCTCATCAGCGAGTTGAGCCGGCCGATGTCGGTCAGCAGGCCATCGGTCTTCAGCTTCCACAGCACATAGTCGAGCACTGCCTGCTGGCGCGCGGTGCGGTCGAGGTCACCGCCGGGAAGGCTGTCTCGCTCCCGGACGAACGACAGGGCTTGCGCCGCGTCCAGGTGCTGGTAGCCCACCTTGAGGTTGGCCCCGGAGTTGGCGTCGGTCAGGTTCGCGCCGACCGGCTTGCCGCCGCCCCCGGGCCACGACTTGACGCACGCCTCGATGCCGCCGAAGGCCTTGGCCAGCATGTAAAAGCCGTCGAGGTTGAGCTCGGCGAAGTGATCAATGTGCTGCCCGGTCAGGTGCTCGACGGTGGCGACCTCGGCGGCCCGCCCGGCCTCGTGTCCCTGGAACTCCTGCTGCCACTGCGGCATCTTGGGGTTGTGCTGGACGAGCCAGCTCTGCCGGGCCGCCTTGGCGTAGCCGTAGGCGTTGTCGATCTTGCTCATCGAGGGACCGAAGCCGTACGTGCCGTACATCTTCACGTAGTCGTCACGCGGGATCGAGTAGCCGACGGCCTTGTGCCCGCCGTCGAAGATGTGGATGAGGATCAGCGTGTTTGTCGCGTTCCCGCCGTTATTTCCGATATGCATGATGTTGGTGAGGTAGCGCGGTAGCGGCTTCCCGCTCCAGTAGGTGCGAGATTCCAGGCCCATGACCAAGATGTTCATCGGCCCGGTGGACGGCCCCCCGGCCGCCACGGCGGAGTTGCCGGTGCTTTCCGCCTTGGACTGCGCGTAGTAGCCGACGCCGCTCGCGACCAAGACGATCGAGGCGACAATGCAGCTCAGCGTGTATCCCGCCTTGCCCAGGAGCGCCCCGCCGTTCAGCCTCAGCATCGCGCCTCTCCTCCACAGTGGCTGATCACCAACCTGCCGAAGACTACCCGCTAGTACCTCGCGGGCGCGGCGAACCACGGTTGGCGGTAACGGAACCGCCATCTTCTGAGCAACATCTTTGCGACACTCGGATGGGTTGCTTACCGGCGCTGGAGGCGAGTTGGCGCAGACATGCATTAAAGTTCGGGGTCAATGACCACTCCACCAGGGCAGGAGCCTCGACCCGGTTTCACCCCGCGCGGCGGCCAGGCCAGGCCAGGCTCCCGGGCGGGCGATGCGCGCTTCCCGGGTAATGATCCCAGGTGGCGTGACGAGCCGCGGATCCGCCGCCCCGATGCTCCCGGCCGCAATGCCTCTGGCGCCAATGCGGCCGGCAACAATGATTCGGGCAACGACCGGGCGCGCGACCCGGGCCGGGACACTGGGGACCGCCGGGCTGACGGACGGCCGGCCGGACAGCGTCCGGCCAACGGAGCATGGCCCCCGGGCGGGAGCGCGTTCAGCGACCGCGACCCCGCCTTTCGCGGTGGCCGGGACCGGCCGGACGGCGGAGGCAGACGGGATCCGCGCGACGGCCCGGCCGGCGCGCGCTCCGAAGCGCCCCGCAGGTCCGCCCCGTCATTCTCCCCGGCTAGCCAGCCCGGGAGCGCCACTGGCACCCGTAGTCCGGGCGGCGGTACCGCGAAGAATCGCCCTGCGGCCGACGCGGCCCAGTCAGGCCTGTTCGCGACGGCGGCGCTGCGGTGGATAGGCAGGCTGCCCGTGAAGCGGGCGGTCCTCGTGTTGACCGGTACCGTGCTCGCGGGGACGATCCTGACCATTGTCATGGGGCAGGAGCCGGGCTTCCTGCTCGGCCTCTTCCTCATCCTCGGGTCGGTGGCGGCAACCGCCACGGTGCGACGCGGCGGCGCGCACAAGTTCATCCCGCTGCCCGCGCTGGCCTACCTTGTCGCGGCCACCTTGACCGGGATGGCCCATGACTCCGGAAGCCTCAATTCCAGCAGGCAGTTCGTGCTCGACTTCCTGACCTGGATCGGCGGTTCATTCGTCGCGGTCACCGCCTCGACGATCCTCGTCGTGCTGATCGCCTTGACCCGGTGGCTGCTGTCCGGGCGACTAGTGTCGGGGCAGTTGCCGGCCAGCGCGCCCGCGCGCACCCCCGCCCGGCCGGCCAGCCGTGAATCGCGGGGCAATCGCGACGCCCGGGGTCGCCACGACGAGGGAACCTGGCCCAGCCAGGGCATGCGAGACGGCCGGTCCACCTGGGACCGTGGGCCAGGCGGCGATCCGCGAGACCGGCGCCCGCGAGAGCAGCGTCCCCCGCAACAGCGCCCCCAACCACAGGGCGACGGTCGCGGGCGGTACGACGACCAGGATCCCCGCGATGACCGCCGTTCCCCCAGCGGCCCCCGCGATCTCTGGTAACGGCAAGATAACAGCTTCTCTAGGGGGGCATAGCGCAGGACCAGGTGCTTGACGCCGTATTCGCCGCCGAAGTCGATCTTGGCCTCCGCGTCTTGGCCGTAGCCGTCCGTGGAGACGACGGTGCCCAGGCCGAACTTATCGTGCGTCACCCGGTCGCCGGACCGCAGCGCCGGGACGGCGCGGTTGCCGACGGACTTCACCCCCGGCCGGGAGGCCATGCGCTCCGACGACGGGGCCAGCGACGCCGACGCCGCCTTGGAGTCGCGCTTCCACGTGATCAGGTGCGCCGGAATCTCCGACAGGAACCGGGAGGGGGTGTGGAAGGCGGGCCGGCTCCACCAGTTGCGGCCCACGGCGCGGGTCAGGTACAGGTACTCCTCGGCGCGGGTGATGCCCACGTAGGCAAGCCGTCGCTCCTCTTCCAGCTCGCGGGGATTGGTCAGCGCCCGCTGGTGCGGGAAGACCTCCTCCTCCATGCCGGTCAGGAACACCGCCGGGAACTCCAGCCCCTTGGCCGTGTGCAGCGTCATCAGCGTGACCATGCCG